>JAJFKV010000062.1 GCA_021773055.1 Woeseiaceae bacterium | reverse complement strand
GCACCTGCCGGACGATGGCCCGCAAGATCGTAGGTCAGGCCCGTCGCCGGGTCAATCGCACCCGTCGGATCCAGAGTGTCTTTCATCTCTGCATCAATCAGACCTACAGTACCGCTGACGAGGAAGTCGTCAGAAAGCAGGAACGTGCCCTCAAACTCCAAACCTGTTGATTCCACCTTACCGACGTTGCTAATCAAACCCGTGAACCCTGCACCCACCGGCACCAGGTTAATCGTCTGCACATCGTCAACTTCCAGGATATACGCCGTCACTGCATACCGGTAGCGCTCGCCTGCACCCTTCAAGCCCACTTCAAAGTTAGTCGATGTTTCGGGTTGCACGACAATATCGGCACTGGCCTTGTTACGCGCATCTGGCTGGAAGGTGCCGCTCTTGAAGCCTTCCGAGTACAGACCGTAAAGGTTCGTGCTGTCATTGATCGAATAGGTGATAGACAGTTTGCTGATGTAGTCATCCCATGAATCGCTGACCGGGTGGTTTTCAAAACCAAGTGGGCTCGCTGCAGAACCACAAGTGGGGTTTGGCGGACCCACAAACGGGCAGACTTGAGCCACACCGTCGATACCAGGACCAACACCGGGCACACCACCAATCTGCTTATTGGTGCCCCAGGCACGAACGCCATAGAGATAATCTTTATCATCATTTACGAAGCGGCCACCGTAGGTCAAAGACACGCGGTCAGAAAGATCGAAAGTCACCTCACCGAATATCGAGTAGCTGTCTGTGATGTTGTTGGCGACGGTTCCCATGTGGGTTTCCACGAACGGTCCAAGGCGGGCGCCATCGGCCTGGAAGATATTCTGCTCAAAGCGATCTTCTTCGTCCGTCATGTAATAGACACCGGCCAGCCAGCGTACGCCGGAGTCGCTACCGACGTTGTCAATACGTAGCTCTGTGCTGAACGACTGGGCGTCATTCTGAACTTGCTGGAAGGATACATTGTTCGGTGTGCCGACAAGATCCATCAGCGAGTCGGTGTCACCATCGAGGTATCCGGTAATCGATGTCACCGTTAAACCATTATCAAGGTTCCAGACCAATTCCGCCGCCAGCGTCGTAATGTCGCGATCCGTGTGAAAGTCAAAGCCAGACGAAATCTCGTTCTTGAAAAAATCGCTGCTTGCGAAATACGTTTCGGCATAAGGACCTTGACCGGTGTCTCGGCCCCCGACGAAAGGATCCGTCGCGTAGTCGAGCCCAGTGCCCGGCTGATAGAACGCACTTCGAACAGGCGCATCATCTCTGTCTGCGCTGTGCTCAATCTTAAAGTACGCGCTGAAGGTGTCGCTGGGTTCGAACAGGAAAGATGCTCTGAACGCGGTGTTTTGATCGCCGTCGAGGCCGTCACCGGTTGAGATCGACTCGGTAGGGCCGTCTTGCGAGTCATAGTTAAAGGCAATCCGGGCCGATACCGTGTCTGAAAACTGACCCGTATAAAAGCCGTCAATCTCGACCAGTTCGTCCGTACCGAAGGTACCGGTGACGGAGCCACCAGACTGCTCCTGGCTCGGGCGATTCGATACGAAATGAATGAGGCCAACCGATGCGTTACGACCGAATGCGGTTCCCTGTGGGCCGCGCATAACCTCAATTCGATTCATGTCGTAGATCGTTGGGTACTTCATGGAGTCTTTCGTGATCACAACGTTGTCTGACACGGTCTGGATAGACGCTTCACTAGACGCGTTACCCGGTGTGGGCGCGATAACACCTCGCATACTGGCAACTGGCTGCATTTTACTGAAGCTCTCCCAGGTCGTACCCGGACTGACCTCCATCAGGTCATCCGCGCGAGTGATCCTGTTGTTCTTCAGGTAGCTCTCGGTCATCACATTGACCGCGACCGGCGCATCTTCAATGGATTCCTCGTAACGACGAGAAGTAACCGTAATCTCTTCTAGCGCTGATTCGCTGGCACCGTCCTGAGCCAGCACCGGTGGTGCGGCGACAAGCAATGTGATGCCGAGACTGGTTCCTAAGAACCCGGTTTTGGCGGACAGCCAACCGTGTAACAGGCCTGATTTGGATTGTGTGAACATACTTTCCCCCGGGGAGCTCCGATGATTATCTGTGAATTACGATATTTTCAGGCTTACACTATAGATAATCGTTAGAATTATCGCAATCAAAAAAATATCGTTTATTTTGAGTTTTACCCAAAGTCGTACATATTCCTAGGGCAAACGGACACTTAGGAGGTCTCGACCCACGTGAATTTCGCCCTCGAAGCCGCTTTCGTGAGCGGCAGATTCGAAATCAGTGGCACTCAATTCACCGCCTGGGACGCTGAAAGGACCGTGTGACGCGGTGTTTAGCGACGGTATGAGATGCGTCAGTATTAATTGTCCAACCCCGGCACGTTTTGCCATCGCACCAAGGTCCTTTGCATTGCTTTGTCTTAAGTAGGCTACAGCAGGAAAGCGACTGCCCGATTCTGGTGCAAAGATCGGGTGAATCGCGGAATGCACGAGGATATCTGCGCCCATTGCGAGCGTCTCAACGGCGCCGCTGGTCGATGTGGCTCTTGGTGGCGCCGTTTTTTCATTGCCTGCGTCACCACCGATCACCACCGAGCCCGCGGGAGTATCGATCCGATAAGCCAATGATCCGGGAATGTGTGTCGTCGTGATCGCGCTTACAGTCACGTCACCCGACCGCCAAACGACCACGGGGGCCGCGGTCTCAGCAACCTCATGAATTTCAATCAATCCAGACGGACCGTCCGCGTGACGATTACTGTTTTCGGCCACACGCTGCCCGATTTCCCCGGCGTGGATGAAAGCATCGCCAAGATGCTCACTATAGGCACGACAACTTAAAATGCGGCCATCGATCTCCGCATCTGCTGCACAAACGAGGGCAATCGGTCCGCCCGTGTAATGCCAGCGCAATTGCATCAGGCCTGCCAGGCCTTCGGTGTGGTCGGAGTGCATATGCGTCAGGAAGACAGCATTAATATCGTTCGGTGTCAGGCCGAGCTGCGACAGACGCATCGTTGTGCCACGGCCAGCATCAAACTGCAGCTGCAAATCATTACATTGGTTTTCGACCGTGCCATAGCGAATCAGCGTTCCTGCACCGGCCAAGCCATTAACGGCCGGCGGTCCTCCCTGTGTCCCGGTCAGTATGACTTCGACACAGTGCTCAGGCGTTGCTTCTGCGCAGGCAAATAACGGCAGAAACAGAATCGTAGCCAATAAACGACGCAAATCAGTAGTCCAGGCCCGTTCCGAGCGCAGGATTGACTCCACCCTGGAACCCGCCCTGATCACCCACGACGCTGGAATTGCCGTCTTTGTCGTAGTGCACCCAAACCAGGCCGTGAGGATCCCCGTTCTGTGGCATCTGTATCACTGCAATCTCTTCATGCGATTCGGTGTCGTAAACGTAAATACGTCCTTCACCGTTGCTGGTTGCCCACATTTCCTTGCCATTGGGCGCCAGCAATACGTGGTCGACCTCGTAACCCGAAAATACAGTCGCGACCTGCCGACCGGTATCTGCCTTCAGAACGGACAGCGTTCGGCCGAAGTGTCCAGTGTGCTCGCCTTTATTCGCGACCCATAGTTCAGTTTCCGCGGCATTCAGGCTGGCGCCATACGGGCTGATTCCGGCACCGGCGGCCCAAACCACCTCGCCGGTTTCCATATTGATCTTGCTGACGTTCGATGTGCCGCCAGCCGGGACGTACATAAACTCTTTCTTGGCATCAAAAACTATCCAGTCGCCGCGAAAGCCCGGATACGGGTATTCCTGAACGACTTCCCAGGTTTCAGGATCGAGTTTCGCGATCCAGAAGGGTTTCATCGTAGTAATTTTGCCGCTGTAGAGATTTTTCGCGCCGAGCATGCCGGTCGAACGATGCGACGCGTACCCGACGGGTTCCATTAATATGTAGATGTAGTCGTCGTCGGTGTATGCCGTGTACGAAGAGCCGCCCAGATCTTCATCTCTGACGCCACCGATTATTTCGTCGGTATCCGGATCCAGCAGCATGACATCGAGGCCATTCGGGTCTCGTGAAAATGTATCAAGCAAGATGTACTTGTCGCGGAACACCATGCCGTGATGCAGTCGTCCGCCCATTGTTTGCTGCAAAACCGGCTGCAATGTTACGGCATCGACTTTGATCAGCGTCGCTGGAGCATCAAGCGCTTTGAGCTGGTTGGTCGGCTCAGACGCCGGTTTTGACCCAACGATATACACGTATTTGCCATCTGGCGAAACAATAGTCGTGTGTACTGCGGCACGCAGGCTGACGGGTAGCTCATAACTTGCGATAACCTTGTGCGACCTGGCATCGCCCACTACTACCTGAGTAGACTTTGCGTTCTTCGCACCGCGCTCCAGTATTGCCAGATTCGCGGAGTTGCCGACATTCTCATAGAAATAGGTTTTGCCCTTTTTCGGTCTGAACCTGGGTTTGCCAGGATCAAACCTTGCAACAATCTCCGAGTCGTAATGTGCAAGCAACGGACCTTCATTCGCTCGACGCTGCCAATCGGCGATCACCGAATCCCAGTTCTGCACAGCTTCGACCGCTTCGTCGCGCGCAGTTTTTGGAAAAATAAGGTCGGTTTCGGTCTTTGCCCGAGTGCTGATGAGCTCTGCACGCTCATTGACCAACATCGTTTCTGTGGTCTCTATGCCGGTGATCGATCGAATGAATACGGATAATGCAATCAGGTCTTCATTGTCCGCTTTCAGCTCCGCAGAAATGCCGGCCATCTGCGGATTGTTCAGCATCTGCTCGAGTATTTTGGCCGGTGTCGGTCCGTAGGTGATATCCGGACCGATAAGGCCCGTGCCATCCTGCTTGTGACAAACAGCGCAGGATGCGGGTTCATTATAAAGCGCCTCGCCCCGTTTCAGGTAGTTGTCCAGATCAACCTGAGCGAAACTCTGCGATGCAAGCACGGTGGTTGCGAGCAGGGAGAATATTGTCCGTCGTGTATTTTTCATTTAAAACTCACTGTCCCAGTCAGTATCCTCAATAATCGACTTCAACCGCGCCAGGTAGGCCGCAGAATACGCACCGTCTACGGCGCGATGGTCGAACGAATGAGCCAATATGCCGACAGGCCGAATGGCGATCGAGTCACCACCGGCTGTCTCGATGACATGCGGTCGTTTCTTGACTGCGTCCATCGACAAAATGCCGACCTGCGGCTGGTTAATAATTGGCGCAGTAAACAAGGTGCCGTACGGGCCGGGGTTGGACAGGGTATAAGTGCCTCCCTGTAAGTCATCCGGCTTCAACTTGTTCGTCTTAGCCCTCGTAATGAGGTCGTTAAAATTCTCTGCCAGTTGGGACACGGACATTGAACCTGCGTTCCGCGTCACGGCCGCAACCAGCCCTTCGTGATTCAGGTCGATAGCGATCGCAAGATTGATTTCTCCATGGACGATAAGCGCATCATCAGCAACGCTGGCATTAACGCGCGGAAAATCAGCGATTGCTTTGCAGACTGCCCGGGCGACGTAGGGAAGATAACTTAAGGAATAACCTGTCTCGGCCTTCCACTGCTCCTTACGTGCGAGTCTCGATGCGTCAATCGCAAGAAAATCGGCGTCGATGGTCTGCAATACATGCGGCGAAATCGCTTTGGACTTAACCATGTGTGCGGCGGTCACTCTACGCACCCGATCGAACGGTATCCGTTCATCTGAGGATGCCGCCGTCGCCCCGCCACTCTCAATATGATCGAGTACGTTTTGCCGTGTGACACGGCCATCGCGGCCAGTGCCGGAGATGTTCGAAATATTGAGGCTGTGTTGCTTTGCCAAGCGACGCACCGCCGGCGAGAGTTTGTTGTTACTGTTTTTTGCAGGCAGGCCCGTAGACGACGCTACTGGTGCTGCTGTTTTGGCGGCGACCGATTCACTGGCAGCCGGTTTTTCTTCGACAATCTCGCCGTCAACCGCGATGACCGCTAATATTGTTCCGACGTCAACCGTTTCACCTTCCGGGATATCGATACTCGCCAGAACACCGCTGACAGGCGCTTCAATTTCGGTCGCGACTTTGTCAGTTTCAACGTCGAGCAGGACATCACCTTTCTCTACCGCGTCACCTGCTTGCCTGTGCCAGGCCGCGATCGTACCTTCAGCAACTGTTTCACCGAGTTGGGGCATTAACACATCCATATCGGTTTCCTCAGTCCGCCATCTGCAAGACGTTTTCGATGATGCGTGCTGGGCTCGGCATTACGGCGTCTTCCAGTGTGTCCGCCGATGGCAATGGAATATGCGGCGTTGTTACTCTGACGATCGGGCTGTCCAGGTCCCAGAATAATTCTTCTGCGACCAGTGACGACACCTCGGCGCCCCAACCACAAAGTCGCGGGTTCTCTTCAACCGTTAAGAGTCGTCCGGTTTTGGTGACCGACGAAAATATCGTCGTCGTATCCAGGGGCACCAGTGAGCGAACATCAATCACTTCAGCTGAGATGTTGTGCTCGCTCTGCAGCGTCTCCGCGGCCTTGAGCGCACGCGGTACCATCGCGGCCAGTGCGACGATCGTTACGTCGCTGCCTTCGCGCGCGACAGCAGCCTGGCCCAACGGAACAACGTGTTCGCCGTCCGGTACATCGGACTTAATTCCGTACATCGACTTCTGTTCAAAGAACAATACGGGATCCGGATCGCGAATCGACGCGGCCAGTAAACCTTTGACGTCGGCCGCATTCGAAGGCGCGACTACCTTTAAACCCGGAACAGCCATTGCCCAGTTTTCAACCGACTGCGAGTGCTGTGCGCCAAAGCGCGCACCGCCACCGTTCGCGCTACGAATAACCAGCGGGAACGAACATTGCCCGTCCGACATGAAGCGCGTCTTCGCGATCTGATTAACGACAATGTCCCAGCAAACCGCAAAAAAGTCCGAGAACATGATTTCTGCTATCGGCCGTAATCCGGTCATCGCAGCTCCTGCTGCTGCGCCTAGAATGGCTTGCTCAGAAATTGGTGTATCGCGAACACGTAACGGTCCGAATTCTTCCAGCAATCCTTCGGTAGTTTTGAAAACACCACCGGCGGCCGCAATATCTTCTCCCAAAAAGACGACGGATTCATCGCGGCGCATTTCCTGCGCGATCGCTGCTGACACAGCCTCTCTGTAACTTAGTTGCGCCATGTCGAACTCCCGTCAGCCCAGACATCGGTATCGGCAATTTCCAACGGTGGTGGACCGCTGTCTCGCGCTGTTTTTTCGGCTTTGTCGACACGTGCAGCCTGCTCTTCTTCCACCGCTTTGATCGCAGCTTCATCAACACCATCGGCCAGCAATCGGGCCCGGTAGGTATTGATGGGATCTCGTTCCTTCCACGCCGCAACTTCTTCGTCGGGACGATATTTGCCGGGGTCGGCCCGCGAGTGACCGCCGTGACGATAGGTCTGCACTTCAATAAGACTTGGCCCATTGCCGCTGCGCGCTTTCTCGAGCGCGGCTTCTGCGACCGCGTAGACCACGTCGGCATCATTACCGTCGATAACGACTGGCTCCAGACCGTAGGAGGCAGCGCGATCGGCTGCAGGATTTTCAACGGCCGTGACATCACCAATGGCTGTGTATTCCATATAGAGGTTGTTTTCACAGACATAAACGACCGGTAGGTTCCAAATCGCAGCAAAATTCAGTGCTTCATGAAATGCACCGATGTTGGTCGTGCCGTCGCCAAAGAAACAAACTGATACCTGGCCCGACTTGCGGTATTGCGCCGACCAGGCCGCGCCTGCCGCAATCGGCATGTGTGCACCGATGATCGCGTAGGAACCCATCGCGCCCTTTTCAATGTCCATAAGGTGCATCGAGCCGCCCTTGCCGCTCAGGAGTCCGCACTCGCGCCCCATGAGCTCGCCGAGAATGCCGGTCATTGATACGCCTCGCACCAAAGTGTGGTTGTGGCCACGATAAGTGCAAAACGTGTAATCGTCCTCGCGCATCGCGGCACCGAATCCAGCGGCTACGGCTTCCTGGCCCAGCGCGAGATGAGACGTGCCCTTGATAAGGTTTTGCATGAACAAATCATAGGCCCGCTGTTCCATGACTCGGCACGCCTGCATGAGGCGGTATAGCTCAAGTCGTTTATCAGTGTCGGGCGTTCCGGGACTAGCTGCGGCGGCCATCAGCGGCCCTGTCGTGGTATTCAAACGAGTAACCTTTAAGCGTTATTTATCGATAGATGCGGCATTTTACGATATTTATCGATTATTTGCTAACCTTATATCGCAATGGACAGAGGCCCCGGTCCGACCGCCACGAGCAATAGCAGCCCGCCGATAATCGCAAGGTTCGCTGTAGTGATACGGCTGCGAGCCAACTGCTCCTCTCTGGGCAGTCGCCAGTAGGCGTGTACTCTCCATGTCGCGATCAGGGTAAACAGTGCCAGCGCGAGTGCGGCCTCACGTGTCAGGTAGCCAACAATGAGGCACATCGCAGCGCCGAGGTGCAGGACAATCGTAGCCGGCAAGGTCAGCCAGACCGCCGGGATGCGAGCCTCATGAAACTCCAGAGCAGCCTTTTGAAACCAGATTCCCTTATGTACCCCACTGACCAGGAATACCATCGCGATCAGAACGCGGGCTGCAAACAACAACCACCCTGCCAGCACATCATCAATCAGCAACATCTATCATCCTCATGCTTCATTCTCCCATCGGTCTCGCGTATTTTAATCGATTAAATATGGAAAAGTCGCTTTTTAACGATATACTGCCGCCTTGCGCGATGCCTGCGCTCCACTCGTTAAGCTGTGAGCCACAATAATGATTAATGCTGCCATCATAGGCCTTGGTTGGTGGGGGAAAACACTGGTCGAAGCCGTTTCCGGCGTCAGCGATGACATCCGGTTTGTCGCTGGAACCACCCGCACCCTCTCCGATGACGCCAAAGACTTTGCCAAACAACACGATCTCGAGTTGCGCGCCTCCTTTGAGGATATTATCGCCGACCCCGCTATCGATGCCGTCGTTCTGGTGACACCGAATTCGTTGCACGCACCGCAAACCATTGCCGCAGCCGAGCACGGCAAACACGTTTTCTGCGAAAAGCCTTTTGCACTGACAAAAGCCGACGCGACCGCCGCCATCGGGGCCGCCGAGGCCGCGGGAATTACCGTTGGCATCGGTTATAACCGCCGTTTCCACCCCGAAATCACCAAGCTTCGCGACATCATCAACTCCGGTGAACTCGGCACTATCCTGCATTGCGAGGCGACCATGACATTTCCAAATGCCTTGTACCTGAAGCCGGGAGCGTGGCGAGCGGACAAGAATGAAACGCCCTGCGGCGGCCTGACACCCATGGGCGTGCATGCGATCGACGGCTTTATCGACCTGTGCGGTGAAATAGACGAGGTCTATGCGCAAAGCTTTCGGCGTGCGGTCGAAGTCGACGCCGATGACACGACATCGATCCTGTTTCGCATGAAAGAAGGCATGTCCGGCTACCTCGCGACAATGACCGCGACCGGCGGCGGGTTCAATTTCCAGGTCTACGGCACCAAGGGCTACGTCAAACTCGAGGGTATGACGCACGTCGCGGGTGCGCCGTCAGAAGAGCGGCGCATGCGGCTTTTTGGAAATTGCACTTTCAAACCCGTCAAAGGCCCGGCAAAAACGTGGGACGCGGAGCTATTCGATGTCAGCCGCGCGGCACTGGATGGATTCGCAAAAGCCGCCGCTGGCGGTGATCCCTTCCTGATTCCAGGCTCCGAAATTGTGCATGGCGCGGCGGTTACCGAAGCCATCGTCAAATCGGCAGCCAGCGGGCAGCGCGAAAAAGTCTAAAATCGAATTCCGGCCATGAAAATATTCATCCTGCGCCACGGAATGACCGCCGAATCGGACGCTGACGAACGCCGCGTATTGAGCGAATTAGGTGTCAAAGAAGTCGAAGATGTCGTAAATCTTCGCCGTGACGATTTACAAAGTGTGGCCCGAATCTACTCAAGTCCACTTCTTCGTGTCAGGCAAACGCTTGAAATTGCTGCAAAACTTATTGGTTTCGAAGATTCGATCATCGAATCAAAAGACCTGAAGACTGGCTCCAGACTGAATGAAATAGTCGACTTCGTGGGCCAGCTTGATTTCGATGCTGGCGACGTACTCGTAAGCAGCCACCAGTCCTGCACCAGCATCCTGGTCTTGTGGCTGATCGGTGAGGATATCCTGATACCAAACGGCAGCTTGCTGGCGATCGATATTGATAAGCCGGCCCAGGGGGCCGGAACCTTGCTCTGGCAGGAAAGCCGCGACGGCTGCGAGATCAAACGGGCGACTAGCTTTGTGGATCAGTTCTAGGCGCCGCAAGAGCGTCGATTTCGTCCAGGTTGAAGCTACGCCGCTCTCCCGCTTCGTTGGCCTGAAATATCGTCCCCGACTCAACCTCCAGACAACTCAGCCATCCGCCCCCGAACGCCCAGGTATCGATACAAACAGAGTGGCCCAAATTGTGCGGCAGACCGGTTCGCTGTGCTGAGTGGCCGCAAACCATGACTTTGTTTGAACAATGCGGCTCTTGCGCACGGAATTTGCGCCAGTAAAGCGCCGGATCCCCCTGTTGATCCAGTGGAACATCCGCAACTGCGTTGGCGTGAACAAAAAAGTGTGAGTCGCACTCATAATATGCCAGCAAGCTGTTTTCGAGGAAATCGATGTGTGCTTCGGGAATATCCTCGAAAGTCCCCGCATTGGTCGCGGACGAAGCGTAAGAAAATAAGGTCGCGTCACCGCCGTATCGAAGCCATGGCTCGAACCAGCTTTTGTTGTCTCGGGCATCCAGCATCATGATTTCGTGATTTCCGCGTAGCGCAACGAGACTCTGTTTATGACCAAATTCGATGACGAAATCGAGCACTGCCCGAGAATCCGGCCCCCGATCAACGTAATCACCCAATGTGACGACGATGTCGTCTGAATGCGGCGCAACGTAGTCCATGAGCGACCGGAGGGCGCTTATACAGCCGTGAATATCACCAATAGCAAAATGACGCGCCACAAAAAATCCTATAAAAAAATGCGATAAGTCTGCAAATAGTTTAAAATAATCGAAATTTCGACAATAATACGTGATTTGGCGATATAATTACCGCCGCAACCAGAATTAGTAACCCCATAAGACCAGAACATAAGCGTTCAGAATTAGGAGAATAATAGTGGCGTATCGTAAAGGCACGCAGGGCATGATGCAGGTTGACTACGAGCAACGCATGGATTTCAACCGCATGCGTGAGTATCGCGTTGCCCGCATCAAAAAGTACATGGACACGTTCGACATCGACTGCCTGCTGCTTTTCGATACGGGTAACAAGCGTTACTCAACATCAACCGCGGTCTGCTCGCCTGAAATCGACAATATGGGCCGCTACGCAATTATTCCACGAAATGGCCCGCCGCATATCTTTGGTTTCGGCTCCGAAGTGGCGAGCGAGAAACTCAATTGTCCCTGGATTGCTGATTACACCTTCCCTGCGCACGGCACGATGTTCGGCGCCTTGCCTGAGGCATGGGGGTGTTCTGACGGTTTCCTCAAAGACCTGGATATGGTTCTCGGCAATTTCGGCCTTGATAAGAGCAAAATTCGTATCGGCGTCGACGTTATCGAATCGCAGATTCTTCTCGCAATGCAAGCCAACGGTTACACCATTGCCGATGGTCAGGGCGTTATGCAGTACGCCCGCTCCATCAAGAACGAAGACGAGATCATGCTTCTGAAACACGGCGCTGCAATTGTAGACGCTGCGTTTCACGCAATCGCGTGCGAGATTCGCCCTGGTGCCAAAGAAAATGATCTTCAGGCTGTCGCCTCTGCTGAAATGCACCGACTCGGCGCACAATGGATTCACAATGTGCAGGTCACGTCGGGCAACCGTACTAACCCACACCCGCACTTGAGTTCTGATCGCCTGCTGCAACCGGGTGACATCATCTTCATGGACATCGTGGCGTTGTTTAACGGCTACCACACCTGCGTTTATCGTTGCTTTACGGTTGGCCCACCGTCGCCGAAGCAAATCGATACGCACGCACGTTGCCTGGAAATTCAGTTAGGTGGTATCGACGCTGTCAAACCTGGGTGTACAACGGCAGATGTCGTTACTCGCTGGCCGGATTATCGCCAAATGGGTGCTCTTAACGAACATGAAATCTTTGGATTACAGTACGGCCACGGCATCGGTGTCGGTCTATGGGAGTTCCCGATTATTTCGCGCGCTTACAGCATCGAACACCCTGTTGAAATCGAACCTGGCATGGTATTCGCTTTGGAAACCTATGCCGGTAACGAAGATGGATCCGACGGTGTTCGCCTGGAAGACGAAGTCGTCGTCACTGACGATGGCATCGAGATTATCACGAAGTTCCCGACCGACAGAATTATCGGTTGTGGAATGAGCTACTAAACAAAAAGGGGTCAGACCCCTTTTTGTTTCTGGAATCTAACTTGACTATAAAGGTAGCAGTCATCCCCGGTGACGGCATCGGCAAGGAAGTCATGCCCGAAGGCATGCGCTCCCTGGAAGCCGTTGGCGCGAAGCACGGTATTGACTTTGCATGGACCGAATTTGACTGGTCTTGTGAAACCTATCTTGCAACCGGTCGCATGATGCCCGAAGACGGCATCGATCAATTGCGGCCGTTCGATGCGGTTTACCTGGGGGCGGTCGGATTTCCCGGTGTTCCGGACCACGAATCGCTGTGGGGATTATTGATCCCTATTCGCCGTGAGTTCGATCAGCACATCAACCTGCGTCCGGTGCGTCTTTTCGACGGAGTGCCCTGCCCGCTTGCAGGGCGCAAACCCGGTGACATCGACATGATGATCGTACGTGAAAATGTCGAAGGTGAGTATTCCGCTATCGGCGGTATCGAAAAAGAGGGTACGGAGGACGAATTCGTTACGCAGCAAAGCGTATTCACACGTCGCGGCGTCGACCGGGTTTTGAAATACGCATTTGATCTGGCACAAAACCGACCTGAAAAACACCTGAGTTCAGCGACAAAATCCAATGGCATTATTCACTCGATGCCTTACTGGGATTCGCGGTTTGCTGAGATGGCCAGGAACTACCCGGATGTCAAAATCGATCAGTATCACATCGATATTCTGACGGCCAATTTTGTTCGTATGCCGGATCATTACGACACAGTTGTTGGCAGTAACCTGTTCGGTGACATCCTGTCGGACCTCGGGCCCGCATGTACCGGCACGATAGCGATTGCGCCGTCCGCCAATCTGAATCCGGCGAGAGAGTTTCCGTCCATGTTTGAACCCGTTCATGGCTCGGCACCGGACATTGCTGGCAAGGGAATTGCCAATCCGATCGGTACAATCTGGGCAGGAGCCATGATGCTCGATCATCTCGGCCACCGCGATGCACATGACGACATCATGACCGCCATAGAAAATGTATTACGCGAACGCAGAAGCCTGACACCGGATATGGGTGGCAGCGCAGACACCCAGAGTCTGGGCAAGGCGGTCGCCGCTTCCATCTGAATTACGGGTAACCTTATGACTCGAGCCAGTCCGTTGATGTCCATACTGGGATTCCTCTTGGTCGTTGCTGCTAATCATGTAATCGCAACGGAACTCGATCCACAAGCCGCGTCTGTCGGTGGGCTCGAAGCAAAGTTCGCCGATGTAAGTGGCATCAATACACGCTACTACGACGAGGGTTCCGGCAACACAGTCTTGCTGATTCACGGGGGCCCCTGGGAAGCCACCTCAAGCGCGAACGACTGGTCCCTGAACATCTCGGGACTTGCGAAGAAGTTCCGGGTGCTCGCTCCGGATCGTCTCGCCAACGGAATGACTGCGAATCCGGGCCGGGCCCGGGAGGTCGATTTCACGGTCGCGGGCCAGATTGCTCATATGACCGAATTCATCGAAACGATGGACATCGGTCCGGTCAATATCGTCGCGCACGGCACCGGCGGCAGTGCATTATTTCTCGCACTCGAGCGGCCAGATCTCGTGAAGTCGCTGGTTCTTGTGTCCAGCAGTACGGCCGCGCCCGACGTTGGAACGGACGGCCGCAAGGAAGTGCTCGCCGACTGTCCGTGGTCGGTACATGGTCAGGAGATCGGTCCCTGGATGGATGAACTCCTCTGCCGATACCGCGCTTTCGCTTACGGTGATCCGCAACTGGACGACGAATTCATCGCGGCATTACGGGTTCTCAATCTACAATCCAAGGTTCAATGGACCCGCTTCTACCGGGATGGCGGTGCCGGCGAACCGTTCCGGTCAAACTTCAAGACCTGGCGCGAATCGCAGCATGCGCGTATCCGCGACGACGGTGAACTGACGATTCCTGTATTGCTCGTCTTTGCCCGCCACGACCCAACCTATCCGCTCGCAAGGTCGATCGCGCTTTACGACATTCTTGGTGCACACAATCCCAGTGTGCAGTCCCTGATCATGAACAACGTTGGGCACTTTCCATTCCGCGAAAAGCCTGCTGAGTTCAACTACGCAGTAATCCGTTTTATAAATGCATGGACGACACTAGGGGAGATGAAACAATGAAGACGAACGCTCTCTTTCTGTCATTGCTTGCAACGGCAGTTTTCTCCCATGCCGTAGTCGCTGAAGTCGAAGTCTCACCGACCGCGTCGATCGGTGGATACGAAGCCAAGTTCGTCGACGTAAACGGTATTCGCACACGCTACTACGAGGAAGGCTCGGGCGAACCGATGCTCCTTCTGCACGGCGCGCCATGGGGCGGTGTGGCCAGTGCGAATACCTGGGTCGATAACTTCGATACGCTGTCGAAATATTTTCATGTCTACGCACCCGATCGTATTGGCGCAGGACTGACCGACAACCCGAAGACAGATGACGACTACAACGAGGTCGCTATGCACCAGCATATGCGAGACTTCATCAAGACGATGAAACTCGAGCCGGTGCATGTCGTCGCACACTCGCTGGGTGGCCTGTCATTGTATATGGCCGTCGAAGAACCTGAACTCGTCAAAACCATGGTGCTCGTTGCCAGCACGCACGCGTCACCCAGCGTCGGCACGAGTCGCCGCTTTTCTGTACTTAAAAAATGCTCGACCGACGAGGACGGCCAAGACTGGTATTCGGAATGGAAATGTCGCTACAAAGCACTGTCCTATAACACCGATCATTTTACTGAGGAGTTTGCCGAAAGCGTTCGCTTTATGAACGAAAGAGCGAAGGCTGAATTCGCGCGCGCGAAATTGCGCTCGGGAGTTGGCGGAGAACTGCACGCGAGTTTCTACGAATACCGACGAACGATGCACAAGCGCATTATGGATGAAGGCATGCTGCAAATGCCCATGATGATTTACTGGGGCAGGAACGATCTGATGCAGCCGCTGGAACGGGCGATGGCATTGTACGACGTCCTCGCGGCGAGTAATCCGAACGTACAGCTGATGATCACCAACAAGGCCGGTCACTTTTCATACCGCGAGCGGCCGGAAGTGTTCAACCAGGTCGTCATCAACTGGATCAATTCCTGGCGTGAACTTGGCGTTATCGAGGTGGAAGAATGAGCGCAGCGATCTTGTTGTCAGCACTGTCCACGAATCAATTGGTCGACCCGCTTGATGAGCCTAAATTTTACTGTCTTGAATCGCGGGCTGTACCGATGCTGACTCGATGAGATCAACCTGGCAATTCCTTAACTGACAAACGCATCCCTAAACCAGTACAAGACTCAGCTGGGGGAAGGCGATCAGCAAGATCAACACCAGGAACATGATGACTGCGAACGGAAATGCGCCAGCAAAGATATCGTAAAGGGTTATTCGATCATCACCGAGCGTCGACTTGATGACGTAACACGATATGCCAAGTGGCGGCGTTAACAACCCGATTTCGGCACCAACGATTGTAATAATTCCGAACCACACCAGATCAATCTTGTAAGGTGCGAGGATTGGTATGAACAGCGGCACCATAATCAGGATGATCGACGTTGTATCGAGAATTGTGCCGAGAATAATCAACAGCAAAACATACACTGCCAAAATCCCGTAGAAACCTATATTCGCCGACGAAATCAACTCGCCCAGCTCATTTGGCAGACCTGAAATTCCCAGCATGCGGCTATACATGGTTGCCGCAACAATCAACATCAGGATGGATGCCACGATGTGCCCGGTCTCAACAAGTACATCCCACAGCACGGTGCGATCCAGTTTCTTTTTCAGGATGGCAATGATCAATGCACCCAATGCGCCAACAGCGCCGGCCTCCGTCGGCGTAAAAACACCACCGTAAATACCACCAAGCACCAACAAGATGAGCACCACGAGCGGCGCGGTCTTGCCGAACATCTGCTCGCTCGACAGCTTCTCTATTATTGATGAGTCGCTATTCCGAGTTACCTGGCCGCCGACATATTTCTTGAAGAATGTCGCCATAACGACAATGGCAACGATGTAAGCAAATGCTAATAACAGCCCCGGAATGATTCCGGCTTTAAACAATGCTGCGACCGATTGCTCTGTGATGATCGCGTAGATAATCAACATCACGCTCGGCGGTATCAGCATACCCAACACGGAGCTGCCTGCGACCACCCCAACTGCAAATCTCGGTGTGTAACCGAAGCGCATCATTTCCGGCACAGCGACACGCGTAAATACAGACGCGGACGCAATACTCACACCGGTTATTGCCGCAAATACTGCATTCGCCACGACCGTCGCAACGCCCAGCCCTCCGCGAATACGGTTCAACAGTTGATTCGCCACCTGATAGATGTCCCGCCCCATTTCTGCATGGCTAACCAGAAGACCCATCAGGACGAACAGCGGAATAACCCCAAAGATGTAGTCTTCGAGTCCGTTTGACGCGGCAAGCGTTACGAGATAAATCGGCGCTTCCAAACCGTCCCGGAGATACCAGACTGCCGAAAACGACACGAGGCCGAGCGCTATCGGCACATACATGCCCGCATAGATGAGAACGAGAATCGCGACGACTGAAAACAGCCCTACTTCAATTCCCGTCATGACTCGTCACCTTTGCCCGAAATCGCAAGCAGGTGCTTTCTTGCCAGCCCGAGAAAAACGAAAACCACCGTGAGAGCCCCGATCACGATAATCAGCCTAACCGGCCAAATCGGAATAACGACGATACCTTTGTTGCCGGCGTAGTAGCCGCGCTCCCAGGCATCAATGAACCTGGGTACAGAACCGGCTATTAAGGTCATGAAAAACACCACTCCGGCGAGATCAAAGAACGCGCCCAGCATATGACCAAGACGTGGCTTCTTTTCCATTATCTTGTTATACAAACCATCCGATCGAGTCAGGCGGCCATTGCGTACTGCATCACCAAGTTGCAGAAAAACAATAGCGACGATTGAAAGCTCTACTAATTCCGTGACGCCATCGATCGGTGAATTGAACAAAAAGCGAAACAGAATATCGAGGTTAATCAGAATGACCAAACCAAAGATAAGAACACCGCCAACGCTATTGAGTCCCGATACAAAATGGGAAAACAGGCGACTGATAATGTTGCTGTTTTCGCCCACTGTTACTCCCTGTCCCAGTGACGCATTATCGGCTGGTTATTTGCGCGCATGATGTCCATGTAGTCTTTCAGGATCGCTTTGCCCGGCAAACCACGTTCTTCCATGTCCGCGGCCCAGTCTTCCGCAATATTGGGCAAACCCATTGCCCAGGCCCTGCGTTGCTCGTCAGTCAGCACCAAAATCTCGCCACCCTCTTCCACGTAACGACTGCGGCTGATAATCGCGCGGCGGTCAGTCTCCCGCGCCAGCTCATCGCGATAGTCTTCCGCCGTCTCAATCAAGATCTGGCGCACTTCTTCAGGCAGTCGATCCCAGGTTTTCTGATTGACGGTAATCGCCTTGGTCGCCACTGCGCCCAGGCGGACGTCAACCATGTACGGTGCTACTTCGTACAGCCGATACGCGATGCTGCCTTCGATCCAGCCAATGACACCGTCAACCAGGCCGGTTGCCAGGTTGTTGTACCAGTCACTAATGCCGCTGTTTACAGGCGCTGCATCCAGGCCGGTGAGAAATCTGAGATTCAACCCGACGCCGGCTATCTTGCGGCCTTTGAAATCACCCAGTGTTTTGACCGGATAGTTCGTCAACACCTGATAGGTGTCGATAGACCCTGCGGTCGTCAGGAAGACGAGCTTGTGATTTGCCCATTGCTCAGACAGCACCGGATATTTCTTCACCAGCTCCGACATGGTCCGTGCCACCAGCCCAATGTCCGAGGTCACGAGCGGTGTGGCATAGGGCAGGTTATGAA
Source organism: Woeseiaceae bacterium (assembly GCA_021773055.1). Lineage (GTDB taxonomy): Bacteria > Pseudomonadota > Gammaproteobacteria > Steroidobacterales > Woeseiaceae > UBA1847. The sequence goes on along the minus strand of JAJFKV010000062.1, from coordinate 57,781 downwards.
ACGGTACTTTGTCCGGGTGATACGGCGTTGTAACGATTCCAATATCGGCAAGATCGTGTTCGAGTGAGTCCAGCACACCACGGGTTTTCGCGATCGCGCCCCCGAAAGCCTTGTTCCAGCGAATTTGATAGTGACCGGTCTCCGCCAGTCGCCGATCAACCTCGGGGATGAAGTATTCGACAAAAACCAGCGTCCACAGCGCCGTCGTCGCGTAGGAATCAACCGCGATCAGCGGAATAATCTCAGGCGAGTCATCCTGGGCACCGGCGGGAGCAACCAATGCAACGGTAATCAGCAAAGACAATAAGAATCGGTTCACAAGGAAATTCGATAAAATTGGATTAACGTGCATATTAACGAAAATAACAGCCGCTTGAAAGTCACGAATGTTCGCGACCGGCTACAATCCTCTTGTTTTCGGGGCCATTTTGACTATTCACACAAAAACTCAATCGCATATATACAAATAATATCGATGAAAGTAATATAAACACTAACTTCATCGAAATTTCATTGTATTGGTGCAATTATGGCAAAAACAGCCTCCGGAGCCGCTTCAAACGACAACGACAGCCCGATATCGACTCAGGCATCCTCCGTCTATGACCGGCTCAAAGATGACATTCTGACGGGCCAACTCAAGCCTGGCGTCAAATTGCGGCTCAAAGACCTCATTGAGAAATACGATACGGGCAATAGCCCGCTCCGAGAGGCGCTGAACCGCTTATCCGCAAACGGCATGGTGGTTCGTGAGGAAAATCGCGGTTTCCGCGTGCCCCCAGCGTCCGCCAAGGAGCTCATGGAGCTCACGAATACCCGCTGCTGGCTGGAAGAAATCGGCGTTCGCGAGTCGATTGCCAATGGTGATACTGAATGGGAGGAGCGCATCGTTCTGGCTTATCACTGGCTCACACGCGCCGCGCGCAGCGAGGAGGCGGAGGCCAAGTACACCGCGCCGGAGTGGGAGAATCATCATCGCGAGTTCCACCTTGCCCTGATTTCGGCCTGCGGTTCCGGGATCCTCATGGATTTCTGCGCCGAGCTTCATCAGCGCTCGTTTCGTTACCGAAACCTCGCGGAGGTCGTCGAGTATCGTGGGCGTCATGAACTCGAAGAGCATAACGAGTTACAGCAAGCCGTATTGCAGCGCAACGCTGACCTGGCGGTTGAATTACTGCAGAAACACTACAAAGTGACCTCCGATATTCTCATCGCCAGCGGTCGTTTCGAATAGGACTACATCATGAAAGTTGGGTTTGTGGGACTTGGCCGGATGGGCCAGGGGATGGCAGGTAGACTAATTTCGGCCGGGCATGATTTGCTGGTTTCGGACCCGACACCGGGTCAGACGGATACGCTGGTTGAAAATGGTGCAGTTGCCGTAGACTCTCCGGCGGCCGCGGCCAGTGACCGTGATGTTGTCATCACCATGCTACCCAGTGACGTTGTTCTTAACGCCGTGCTGAGCGGCGATAAGGGGCTCATTCACGGCATGTCCAAGGACTGTATTCACATGGCCATGGGGACGCATGGAATACCGGCGATTAATCGCGCGAATGATGCGCACGAGAAAGCAGGACAGACCTTTATAGCGTGCCCCGTCCTCGGCCGCCCTGACCTTGCCGCAGAGGGTCTCCTGAACCTTGTACCGGGCGGCCCGTTGGAGGCTGTCGATACTGTTCGACCACTGCTCGATGTAATGGGCCGACGCAATATTGAGATCGGCAACCACCCACAAGCATCAACCGCCGTTAAGATTGCGAACAATTTCGTATTGGGCTGTGCTATCGAGACCATGGGCGAGGCATTCAGTCTCGTGGAAAAATTCGGTGTTGAACCGGAGCAGTTTCTTGACGTACTGCTGAAGGGACTCTTCGGTGCGCCAGCCTATGAAGTGTACGGCAAGATGATAACCAGCAAATCCTGGGAGACCAGCGGAGCGACGGCTGTCATCGGCCTGAAGGATGCTGACCTGGCACTTGAAGCGGCTGCAACAGCCGACATCCCGCTGCCAAGCACGCATATCTGGCGTAACTACCTGGCCAAAGCGATTGAGCGCGGCGAAGGAAATCTGGACTGGGCTGTTATGGCACGGGAACAAGCCCGCGCCAGCGGATTGGAGGAATAATGTCTATCAAAATGAAACCTTATGTTCGGCAAGTCGTAACCGGCACTGCTGAATCGCACAGCCTCACGCTCCTGAAGACGCGCGACCTGCTCGATGTATCCGACGAACCCGAAGAACGTGGTGGCACCAACGAAGGAATGTCGCCGACCGAGTTTTTTGAAGCATCACTAGTGGCTTGCACCAACGTGATTTCGCACAAGGTCGCAAAGAAAAATGGCGTCAACCTGATGTCCTATCACATCACGCTGGATGCCGGTTTTCATCGCTACGGTGTCATGCTCAAAGAAGAAGTCGACCTGCCGTTTGAGGACATGATTCTCACCATCGATGTCACAACGGATGCCAGCGATGAAGAAATGGAACTGCTCGCAAAAGAACTCGCGATGTACTGTCCGATCTCCAAGATGATCGTCGCCGCCGGCACAAAGCTGGAGACGGTCTGGAACATCACCCGGCCCGAGGACAAGTAATTGCCGATCATCGAGCCGGGGCGTGAGGACCTTAAGGAGCTGAAAGGTATTCATCTCTGGCACGGAGGCATGTCAAACTGTTCGCAGCGTTGCCGAATCACATTGGCCGAGCTCGGTCTGGAGTTCGAGGGCCACCTTATGAACCTGCAGGCCGGCGAGCACGCGACGGAAGAGTTTCAGCAGATCAACCCCAATGGTGTCGTTCCCGTCCTTGTCCACGATGGCACTGTTATCATTAATTCCGTCGATATCATCGATTATCTCGACAATAAACTGGGCGAAGGCAACTTGCGCCCGGCACATCTGGACGAAGCGATAGCCAAATCGCTGAGCCATGCCGACCAATCGCAAACGGCGCTGAAATACTGCACATTCGAGTTTTTCTTTCAGCATGGCCCACGCGCTGATGAGGAAACGTTCCAGAATATCGTCAACGGCCTACACAGCGAGTTTCTGCAGAATTTCTGGCACGAATACAGGGCAGGATTTGCTCGTGAACGCATTCACGACATGGTCGGCCGTGTGCATGATGACTTCCTCTGCCGCGAAGAAGTGCTGAGCGATGGTCGCGAATGGATGGCTGGCGATACGTTTTCTCTTGCAGACATCGCCTGGATGCCAAACTTTCACCGCTTCGACCTGTTGCGTTGGCCACTCGAGCGATACCCCAACCTGATGCTCTGGTTCAAAAAGGCATCTCAACGACCCAGCTACTCGAAAGCGCTGGACGGTTGGGAACCCACGAAGCTCATGGAAATGGCGTTGAGCACGCTCGATGAGCGCCGCACCAACAATGACGGCATTGATAGCTACGGGCCGCTCTCCGGCTAACGATCGCCGGCACTCCACTCGTATCGGCCAGCCCGAATACTAACCCTATGACCAGTCGCCCGCCGATCTTGCGACGCACCTAAAACCGTTTTTCCTGCCAGTAGTTCATCGATGCTCTACGTGGAATCATTCCAGCGTCCGTTTCATACGTAGAAATACTTACTAAAGGCATTCGATTATGAATATTCAAAATACAAAAATTAGCAAAATCTGGATGGCCAGCATTTTACTTATGCTCGGCACAGCGCCAGGTATCGCAAGTGCGCAAGTGTTAGCAGAAGTTGAAGGCCCCATCGACAACATCGTTGTCAAGAGCCTCACAACGACAATTACAGTCATGGGGATAGATGTAATCGTCCCTAACGAACTATTTTCTGGTGGATTGGTGCATACACCAACTGCGCAGCTCTTGCTCCCAAGCGATCTGCTCGGCGCTTCACTGCCCGGCCGTTCTGTCGCTGGCTTCCTCGGTGGCACGGCGATCATCACCGGCGTCAGTACGCCAGGCGCACCGGTGTTCAACAGCTCGATCGGCGCCACATCCTTGGGTACCGGCTTCGTTGCTGCCGATGTATTCGTGGAACCTGCAGAGAATGTTGTGCTCGGTAGTGTTACCGCTGTCGGACCCGGCACGAACGGCGCGCCATGTGATATTTATGTTGAAGGAACACATGCAGTATTTTCAACGGATTATCGCATGCCGGCCAGCCCAGCCATCAACGGCTTTGGATTTGAAGTAGACGAGTGCATGGTTACTCTGGGCGGCGCAGCAGCTGTCGAGGGCTACTACGGATCCGACGGCAAACTACACATATTTGCTTTCGAATCTGACGATGCCCCGATCATCATGTCCGCTTCAGGCATTACGACGATTAGCCGGGCGAGCTGCGATCGCGGCAAGGTTGAAATCCGTGGTTCGAGTACCCTCGCCAATGGAACGGCAACCGTCAGCGATGCTGACAATCTAGCAGTACTTGGCGAAGCAACATTGATAGCAGATTTGGTGACTGGCACCAGTATTTACCGATTCCGCGAAGATGTTGGAAGTTGCCCGAACAATGTCAGAGTCGAGACATTTGATGATTTCGGCGGCCTTACAGCGCCTGCAGTAGCACCGGTCGACATTAAGTAATCCCGACAGACAGCTATTGTTCAAGAGTCAGGCGGCGTGATGAAAATCATGCCGCCTTTTTCTTGGGGTTTCATCGCGCGGCACTCAATGACAGACGTTATTGCTTAAGCCGACGGTAAACGCCCCACTGCCATTGTCTGTCACGGCAGAGTAGCTAAGGCTCTGATCTTCCAGGTCGACAATCGCGACTACTGCAGCATCGGCAAACGCGACGTACGCGTACTTGCCATCCGCCGATCCGAGTGCCTCAATCGGTGTGCCATTGAATTCACCGCTTGCTACAAGCTTCCGGCTCACGTTATCAAAGATCGACCATTGCCTGCTCGAAGTGCTCGCGAGCAAATTCATTCGATCGAAGCGCCCTACCACGACCAGATCTACGCCATGTTCAAACAACACTTCAGAATATTCGGTGAAGCCACGTTGCTCCACACTCACAAATCGCCCGCTCGCCTCGTCCATCATGTACAGGAACGCACCTTGCGGTGTCGTATACGGGCGCGCTGCTTTGCCGCCGATGTCGAAGGTATTGAAAATAATGCGTGAGTAAGCATTCAGGCTGTAGACCTCGCCCGTTGTCACGTTCGACACATAGACGTAGCGCGCATCAAGGCTACGACTCGGCGCGGACAATACTTGCCCCTCGACATCGGTCAACTGCATGCTGAAGATTCGCCGAGTATTGACGTCCAGCATTCCCAGTGAACCCGACCTTTGGTCACTGAAATAGATATCAACATCATTTGGATCGAACAACACATCGCCTGTTGGTGGAAAATCTTCCAGCACGAATTCAACGTCCATTTTGTAGGCATGCAACAGCACAAATCCGCCATCGATGTCGTCTGTAATCGCAACTTTCGAACCGGTTGTATCCAGCACCACATGCCGCGGCGTTACGGGCAGGTCGACCGGTTCGGATTCGATGCGCTTATTCAGATCAAAGAAGATCGCCTGCCGGGTACTGCTGTCGGTGTACATGAGGATCGGTGCGAAGGGGGTCGCAACAATGTGGTCCGGGTGAATGCTGGTCTCAATACGATGCACAACTTCATTGTCGCCCAGCGAAATCACATCAATCGTATTGTTACTGCGATCACCAACAAACATGAACTGCTTCGGGTCACTTAAATCAACACCTTGTGCGATGCCGCTTAGTGACAGAAGCAAGAGTACTGCTAACTTCTCAGCCACTAGTTCAAGCCCAGAAAAGGGTATATCGCGTCGCTAACAACGTGAAAATTATCGGTGATCAAAATCAGACCAAATACGATGACAAGCACCATACTAACGAGGCTGATCGCGCGCGCCTTGCTGGCCAGGAAAACCAGAATGCTGTTCATACGCGACATATACCAGGCGGCGAGCAGGAACGGAATGGCAACACCGATTGAAAACGTCAACATGATGCCAGCACCGACCATCGCACTGCCGATCGCCCCAACGTAAATAATCAAAGTGGCGACAATTGCCCCACCAAAACATGCGGTGCAGCCCAGCGCATAACCCATAGAAACCAGCAGCGACCCAGCGACATCACGCCGGTTACTGGCCTTCATTGCACTGCGATCGGGGATGCGGCAGGCGATGTTGCGGCCACCACGAACACCGATCCAGATGCCCATCAATATGACCACAATCCCGGACGCAATCGCGACGTTTCGGCTGTGCTCGGCAAATAGCAGTTGCGCCGTGTGTCCGACGCGCCCGATTAACGCACCGGCCAGGGTATAGAGCAGCGTAAATCCAGCGACAAACGCCAGTGCTATTTGCATGATCTTGCGGCGCACGTGAGGCGTGACCTGATTCGTATTCAAACCCGCGTCCCCTGGTACGGTCGAGAATGAACTGATAATCGAGCCGAAAATAACAACGAGCTGTAACAGACAGGGAGTCAGCACGGCCGACAACAGGCCGGCACCCAGTGCCAGCACGGCAACCGGTGTTATATCAGCGCGCGATTTGAGCTCGTCCGGCAAATCGAACGGCGCATCCCAGCGGCCAATGAATGTGAGTTCCTCTTCGCTTTCCAGGTAAAAATTCGAGACGAACAAGCGAATGCCGTCATGCTGCGAAAGGTCGATTGCCGTACCGTCGGCAGCACGTTTGGGAATGCTGTAAACCGTAATACGATGATGTTCAGCAATATTGGGCCCGATAGACTGGTCGGGCTCGTAGACTTCATCGCCGATATGCAGTCGAACTTTTGGTAGTTCGAAGGCGAGCTTGCCATCATGAATATTCTCACTGACAAAGAATATGAAGTTTCGATCCGGTCGCAAGTTACCAATTGTCGACGCCTGATCAACGTATTGAAAAAACTCGTCTGTTGCGAAAGTGGCCGTTAATTCCAGCTCGGGGTGATTAACGAGATAGCGCGTCAAATACATGGAAACATGACCCGCCTTGGTCATGCGAGCATTATCGCCAACGGTGCTCAGTAGCTGCTTGCCCTGGATCAGGTACGGAAATACCAGCCAGGCCGATGCAATGAGAAGGCTGACGAACAGCACCAGACCGACGCGGGCATAATTGTTTCGGACCTCAGTAGTCATTGGTCGCCTGGTGCATCGCCGCAATGATGTCGGAGCTCGGTGTGTTCATTGCGAATACGTCCACAATGAAGCCATCCGGGCCAATGAGAAAAATGCTGGGCGTGTGCTGTACCGTGTAGTTATCTTCTGACTTCGTAACCACAAAGGTGACACCGAAGTTTCTGGCGGCAAGAGCGACTTGCTCGTGACTGCCACCAAGGCCCGTCATATGATCGCCGAAGCCGCGCGCGTACGCCATCGTGATTGCAGGCGTATCTCTTTCGGTGTCCACGCTGACAAAAATACCAATAGCCTCCTTGTCGCTGCCTTTGAGTGCACGAGCCATATTTGCGGCGATCATTGGGCAAATGTGCTGGCAATGTGTAAAGCCGAAAGTCAGCAATACGTTCTTGCCACGAAAGTTAGCTAACGTCACTTTTGCACCATCGGCGTCGAGCAAAGCAAATTCCACATTTAGTTCAGCAAATACATCATCTGCGGCAATAGCACTCGTACCCGGCAGGCTAGCCATCATCATGCAACTAATAAGTATTACTGAGATTTTCATATTCGCCTATTATGCCAGTTCCTTTAGAAAGCGCTCATATGACCAAAATTCACAAGCACAGTACTTACCCGGTGGCGGAAGAGCGCATCAACGTCTTCTCGCACGGTCTCGGTCTCGTCCTCAGCATCTTTGCACTTTTTGTATTGACCCAGAAAGCGCAGGGAATGTTGCAAGTCGTCAGTGTGGTGGTGTTTGCGGCCAGCCTCATTGCCTTATACGGCTCATCCACGATCTATCACAGCACCAATGACGTCGCACGGCGGGCCTGGTTGCGAACTGTTGACCATGCAATGATCTATGTACTGATTGCCGGAACTTATACGCCGTTTTCATTGCTGGTACTAAAGGGCACAACAGGTTGGGTATTTTTCGGCATCACTTGGGCAATGGCGGTCACCGGAATCATCATTAAGCTGTATCACACCGGCCGTTACGACAAAGTATCCACTGCAATGTACGTCCTCATGGGCTGGAGCATCGTGTTTGCGATCAAGCCGCTCATCGCGAACATGTCATCGGACGGCCTGACGTGGCTCTTCGCGGGAGGCATTTCCTACACTGTCGGCGCTTTGTTTTACAGCATCACGAAAATGCCATTTGGCCACGCCACGTTTCATATTTTCGTTTTGCTCGGTAGTACCTGCCATTTCGTGTCTGTTTACTTCTTCGTGCTAACCCCGAGTAACTCGTAGGGTCCGCCCTTCTCCAATGCGCGCATATACGCGGGTCGGGCCTTAATTCGCTCGAGATACGCCGCGAGATTTTCGTAGTCTTCCTGCAGATTGGTTCTGACCGAACCTGCCTCCACAGCAAAACTCATCTGGACATCTGCAGCCGAGAGCTCATCGCCGCAAAAATATGGCGAATGCTTGAGTGAAGAATTCATGAACTCTAGGTGGCGTTTGACGTTTGCATCCAGATATCCGTTTCGTACTTTGGCGACGATGCCTTTGGCAATCGGTTTGGCAAAGAACGGCATTGGCGCAGATTCAATGCGACTTATGATTAGTGAAACAATCATTAAAGGCATGAATGAACCCTCAGCGTAGTGCAACCAGTACGTGTACGACATACGACTTGCCGTATCCGCCGCAGGCCGCAGGCGACCGTCATCATATTTTTGCACCAGGTATTCGATAATCGCGCCTGACTCGGCCACCGTATTATCGCCGTCAGTCAGCACGGGCGCTTTGCCAAGGGGATGCAGCTGCAGCATTTCCGGCGGCGCGAGGCTCGTTACCGGATCGCGCCCGTATTTCTTGATGTCGTAGTCGACGCCAAGCTCCTCGAGCAGCCACAAAATGCGTTGTGATCGCGAGTTCTCGAGATGATGTACGGTAATCATCGCAGTAACGTTCGAATATGCGCGTACATTTTCTGTCGTGTCGCCGCGTCGGGCATCACGCCGAAGCCAGCACCAAGATTATCAATCAGGTGTTTCGGATTTGAGGTTTCGGTTAATACGCAATTAACCGCCGGATTCGACAGAATATATTTGAGAGAGAATTGCGCCCAGCTCTCGCAATTGAATTCCGCTGCCCAATCCGGCAACTCCTGACCTTTGACTATTCCGAAATAGTCTCCGTTCAGAAAGGGCCTGTTAATCACAACAGCGATGTTCTTCTCGACCGCCAGGGGCAGGATCTGCTCCGCTGCCTCAGGCTCCAGCATGGAGTAATTAACTTGTATGAAATCAACCACGCCATCCTCCATGAGCTTCATCATGGCCGGATAGAATCGCTGATGAGGCCGCCCAATACCGACATAGCGCAACAGTCCTTCTTCCTTGAGCACACGAAACTCAGCAGCCCGCGCGCCCAGATCAGCAACGTCACGTTTCATGGACAGATCCAGTGCGCCGTCGCCCTGCACCAACTGCAGCTTGCGAATTTCCGCGCGCATTTCGTCGAGGTTTTGACCATTCAGATAATTGCCAAGAAACGTATTATGCTGAGCGCGGCGATCGGCAACGATTTTGCCAACGGTGAATCGGCTGGAACCCGAAATATCCACGTATCCACCGCCGTATTGCAGGAAGGTATCCAGCACACTGGATGCGACCGACAAGTCTGCCGCAGCAAAAGCGCGCGAATTACCAAGCCCGATAATCGGCAACGACTCGTCAGTTCCGGGAATCAGGCGGGTCGGCAACCGCTCCGCGCCCCATGCGGGAGTTGCGAGCGCTGTCAACGCGGCAGCCCCCGTATGCTGCATAAATTCCCTGCGATCAATCATCGTAACTGGCCCCATAAATAGCTATAGATCAATGACTGCAATCGCGCAGCCTGCGTATTGTCTGACGCACCGGCATGACCGCCGACGGTATTTTCGTAGTAATAGAGGTCGTGGCCCATTGCTTTCATTCGCGCCACCATTTTTCTCGCATGCGCCGGATGAACCCGATCGTCACGTGTCGAAGTTGTAAAGAACGCCTTCGGGTAATCCGCGTCCGCATCAATATTGTGATATGGCGAGTACTCTTTGATGTACTGCCAATCATCAGTGTCCGGGTCCCCGTACTCATCCATCCAGGAAGCCCCGGCCAGTAAATGGTTAAAACGCTTCATATCGAGCAGCGGTACCTGCACAACAACCGCACCCCAAAGCTCCGGTCTTTGCGTCAACATCACGCCAGTAAGCAAGCCACCGTTAGACCCTCCTCGTACGCCCAGGTGTTCGGCACTGGTCACATCCCGTGCGATCAGATCTTCGGCAATTGACGCCATGTCATCATACGCGCGCTGGCGATTTTCCTTTAGGGCTGCATGATGCCAGCGGGGTCCGTACTCGCCGCCACCACGAATGTTCGCAACTACATATGCCCCACCGCGCGCAAGCCACGCATGACCAACCGTCGCGCTGTAGCTTGGTGTGCGACTAATCTGGAAGCCACCGTATCCGTATATCAACGTTGGCGTATCGTGATTCGGCTCGTAGCCTTTTGGTAGCACCAGGAAATATGGGACCTGTGTGCCGTCCTTACTGGTCGAGAAGTGCTGCTCGACGGACATACCTTCCGTGTCAAAAAAGGAAGGCAGTGCGAACAGAGCTTCGACCGAGTCGCCACCGTCATTTGCCACATATAGCGTATCGGGACGCAAGAATCCCTCGTAGCTAAAGAAAAACACGTTGCTATCTTCGGCCGCACTGACAAGACTGATACTACCGAGCGTTTCAGTTTGAATCTCCGATCGATGCCACGCTCCATCAACACGTTGATATCGCGACAATTTGCTGGTTACATCTTCCAGCTGATTCAGGATTAAATAGTCGCGTGTCCACGCGACACCACCACGCGGAATCGCGCTGCGCTCTGTCGGTACATAAATAATTTCGAAATCACGACTGCCGCTCATGAAGGAATCGAAATCGATCGACACGAGTGTGCCTTGAACGAAATTGGTATCAGCCGGCTGCCAGTCACTCTTGAGTTCGACGATCATCTGGCCGTTCATGAGGCCGTGAAACGATGCGTCGTCCGGGATATCGATCTTCTGGTGGTCGCCGTCTTCGGCGTACAGGTAGCGCATAGCCGTAAAGAACGTCGGTGTACGGTGCACTACGTCATAAGACTCGTCGCCGTCCCAGGCTCGATAAACGCTTACCGCGACATCGACCTGCTCACCGGCAAATACCTCTTTCGCTTCCGCGATGGGTACGCCGCGCTTCCACAAGCGTGAAGTTCTCGGGTAGCCGGAATCCGTCAGCGTCTCATCACCGAAATCGCTACCAATAAACACAGTGTCCGCATCGATCCAGCTAGTGTTGGTCTTCGCCTCAGCAATGTAAAAACCATCATCGACGAAAGATTTCGTTTCACTATCGAATTCCCGCACGACCACCGCATCCGCACCACCGCGAGATAGTCGCAGCAGGCACTGTCGATAATCGGGCCGCAGACATGAGCTGCCCTTCCAGACCCAGTCCTCGCCCTCTTCCTCAGCGAGCGCATCGAGGTCCAGCACAATTTCCCACTCCGCCTCATCCGCCACGTATTTTTCCAACGTCGTGCGCCGCCAGAGTCCGCGTTTATTGTGCGCATCTCTCCAGTAATTATAGATGTAGTCACCCATTAGCCCGGGCGATGCAATGCGTTCCTCGGAGTCGTAAATCTCGAGATTGCGCTCATAGAGCGGCTGGAAGGTTGGCAGCGCCTCCAAATAGCCAAGTGAGTCGTTGTTCTGTTCCTCAACCCAGGCCAACGCATCTTCGCCTTCGACGTTTTCCAGCCAAAGATAGGGGTCTTCAACTTTCTCGGCCGGTGAGCAGGCCGCTACCACAAACAGCAGAAATCCGGTTATCTTAATTCGCATCGTTCGTATCCTGAGCACCGAAAAGCGGCGATTCTAACATCCGACATCGTTCGACAGGCATCTATAGCTAAAGTTGTATAAGGGAAAATTATGAACCACTCACTTCGACCTGCTATAGCAGGCTTCCTCGCGGCCGTCATTATTACAACGACAATGGACGCCACGGGGTATTCGGTATTTAGCGCCCTGCCTTTGATTGTATTGACCGGCCTTTACTGGTTTCTACAGAAATTCAGCCGGAAAGAGATTGGCCTTACCTGGGGCGACTGGAAGGCGCACGGCTGGGCCCTTGCCTATCCACTGCTGGTGCTCGGTCTGGCTGCGGCAATTGCGACGATTATGGGCGCTGTAGACTTGAGCAGCACGGACTGGCGCAAGACCTTCACGAATATTGGACTGATGAGCTCCACGGGCGTCCTGATGGTGATGATCACCGAGGAGGGTTTCTTTCGCGGCTGGCTCTGGGCGAGCCTGAAACGAAGCGGCAAATCAGATGTGCAGGTGCTGGTCTGGACCACTATTGCGTTTGTAAGCTGGCACCTCTCAGCAGTAAGTCTGGAAACTGGTTTTGACCTTCCCGCAGAAGAGATCCCTATCTACTTGATAAACGTGGTAATTCTTGGCCTAATCTGGGGCACGATGCGGATGGTTTCTGGCTCGATCCTGGTTCCCGCATTGAGTCACTCGGTCTGGAACGGCATCGATTACCCGTTATTTGGGTTCGGAGAAAAAGTCGGTGCACTTGGCATTGTGGATACTCATATTTACGGTCCTGAGGTCGGACTGCTCGGGATTGCTCTGGGACTGGCCTTCTTGACCCTGATATGGCGAATTTATGCGACAAAAGTCGCATAAATTAGGCCCTGATTTCATTGACTTGCAATATTCGGAGGCTATACTGCCCGCAGCTAGAATGATCGGCTGATATTTATGTACACCATTTCGAAGTTCCTATTAGTACCTCGTCCTGATTTTCATAAGTACCAAGCAGCATCTCTTGCGGAATCGCCTCAGTTTGAGGCAAAAACTTTTGATAATTAGGAATAGAAAATGTCTACAGTAACCGGAACCGTAAAATGGTTTAACGAAGCCAAAGGCTTTGGCTTCATCGAGCAAGAGTCAGGTCCTGACGTATTTGCTCATTTCAGCAACATCACTGGCAGCGGATTCAAGACACTGGCTGAAGGCCAGAAAGTCGAGTTCACTGTAACTGACGGCCAAAAAGGTCCTCAGGCAGAGAACATCGTACCGCTTTAGTCAAAGCGTACGAAGCTAAACAGAAAGGCGAAGTCTTCGGACCTCGCCTTTTTTTATGCGTGCTCAAACTCCGTCGGTTCCTGCATCGACATATGCTCGTAGGTTTGCCAGCGGCGGTTGACCGTTTCCTGGGCCATCTCCATGAGCTTCTCCGCCTCTTCCGGATGCGTCTTAGTCAGAATTTTGTAACGCATCTCGTTATAGGCGTATTCGCGTAAAGCAATTGTCGGCCTTGGTGAGTCGAGCACAAAGGGTTTCTTGCCAGCTTCGCGTAATGCAGGATTGTATCGGATTAACGGCCAGTAACCGCTCGCGGCCGCCAGCTTTTGCTGTCTCAGGCCATCCTTCAAATCATACCCATGTGCGATGCAATGACTGTACGCCAGAATCAACGACGGACCGTTGTATTCTTCAGCTTCTCGCATAGCCAGTAGCGTCTGTTGAGGATTTGCACCCATAGCGACTTGCGCAACATAAACATTGCCGCTCGAAATCGCCTGCAATGCCAGGTCCTTCTTACCGATACGTTTGCCGGCCGACGCGAAGCGCGCAGATGCGCCCAAGGGCGTCGCTTTGGACATCTGCCCACCGGTGTTTGAATACACTTCGGTATCCATAACCAGCACATTCACGTTTCGGCCGCTAGCCAGTACGTGATCCAAACCGCCCGAGCCGATGTCATATGCCCAGCCATCGCCACCGACCAGCCAGACGCTGCGGCGAACCAGGTGATCGACAACCGACAACAGCGCCACGGCTTTTTCGTTGTTGTTTGATTGAATAATGTTCTGCAAGGTTTGCTTCAGCTCGGCGACGCGATGTCGTTGTGCTCGAAGCTCGCTACCCACGCGCTGCCCGGCATTGACCAAAGCATCTGCGACGTCGTTACCGATTTCGGGTGCCAGGTCACTGACCAGTTGCTTTGCGATCCTCATGTGGTGATCGGCTGCAACTCGCATGCCCAGGCCAAATTCGGCGTTATCCTCGAACAGGGAATTAGACCAGGCCGGACCGCTGCCCTCCGAGTTCTTGCTCCAGGGTGTGGTCGGGAGATTACCGCCATAGATCGAGGAGCAACCAGTGGCGTTAGCGACCAGCAATCTTGGCCCGAACAGCTGCGACAGCAGCTTGACGTAGGGAGTTTCTCCGCATCCTGCGCAAGCCCCGGAAAACTCGAACAGCGGCTCGAGGAACTGCACGCCACGAATCGACGAAAACTCGATTGCTGCACGATTATTAAATTCCAGAGACTCGAAAAATCCAATGTCAGTCTTACCCTGCTCCACCAGTGGAGCTTTGTCCGTCATATTGATCGCGCGTACATTCTCATCGTCGGGACTTTTAACCGGACAAGCATCAACACAGAGATTGCAGCCTGTGCAATCTTCCTGGTAGATCTGCAATGAGTAACGTGTCTCCGGAAATCCGCGCGCACTAATGGGTGCAGACGAAAAGCCCTCAGGAGCGTCGTCCAGCATGCTCTCGTGATAGAACTTGGCACGGATAACACCGTGTGGGCATACGAAAGCGCAATTGCCACACTGTATGCAAAGATCGGGCTCCCAAAGCGGCACCCGATCCGATACGTTGCTTTTTTCAAAGCGCGCAGTCGCGCTGGGGTAGGTACCATCAACCGGCATTTTGCTGACGGGCAAGTCGTCACCATGACCGCGCATCATCTGCGCCGTAACCTCTTGCACGAATTTCGGTGCGTCTGCCGGTACTACTTCGTCGAGGGGTCGATCATTACTGACTGTTTTCGGTACCGTCACTTCGTGAAGGTGATCCAGAGCGGCATCAACCGCAGCGAAGTTCTGGTCGATAACAGCCTGGCCTTTTGGTCGATAGCTCTTCTCGATCGCCTTCCTGATTTGCTGAATAGCCTCATCGCGTGGCAGCACGCCCGAGAGCGCAAAAAAGCACACCTGCATGATCGTATTGATACGTTTTCCCATGCCAGCATCGCGCGCCACTTCCGTGGCATTGATGACATGAAAACTGATATTGCGATCAATAATGATCCGCTGTACTGACTCGGGAAGCTCATCCCAGACCTTGTCGGCTGCATAAGGACTATCGAGCAGGAAGACAGCGCCTTCCGCCGCATTCTGCAATATCTCGATCTTGTTGACCTGATCGAACTTGTGACAAGCGATAAAATTTGCGGACTGGATCAGGTAAGGAGAATGAATCGGCTCCGGGCCAAACCGGAGATGCGACACCGTACGCGAACCTGATTTCTTGGAGTCGTAAACAAAGTAGCCCTGACAATGGAGATCGGTGCTCTCACCGATAATCTTGATGCTGTTTTTGTTCGCACCCACGGTGCCGTCTGATCCCAGGCCGAAGAACAATGCACGTGTTGCATCATCACCTTCAATCTGAAAACCGGTATCGTATTCGAGACTCGTATGAGTGACGTCGTCTTTGATACCGATCGTGAAATGATTCTTCGGATGATCTTTGCCTAGCTCGTCAAAAACGGCCTTCACCATGGCCGGTGTAAATTCCTTGGATGAAAGGCCGTAACGACCTCCTATCACTTTAGGCATCTTATTTCGTCTGCCGTCACTGGCCGCTTCGGCGAGAACTGTTATGACGTCCTGATATAGAGGTTCGCCACTGGCGCCGATCTCCTTGGTCCGGTCCAGCACCGCCAGGTGGCTCGCCGCCTCGGGTATCGCAGCCAGTAAGTGTTCGTTTGAAAAAGGTCTGTACAAGCGAACGTTAATCATCCCGAAGCCGGAATCGGGTAACGCGTCTATCGTCTGCTGCACCGTATCCGCGCCCGACCCCATGATCACGATGACACGCTTTGCATTCGGATCACCGTAGTAGTCGAACAACTTGTACTGACGACCGGTCAGTGCCGCGAATTGGTCCATCGACCTTTGCACAATTGCGGGTGTCTCATCGTAAAAGCGATTGACGCTCTCACGACCCTGGAAATACACGTCCGGGTTCTGCGCGGTGCCGCGGATAAAAGGGTTGTCCGGATTTAACGCCCGATGGCGATGCTCGTAAACAAGCTTGGAGTCGATCATCGCGTTAATATCATCGACACTAACGAGGTCGATCTTGCTCACCTCGTGCGAAGTCCGAAATCCATCAAAGAAATGTGCGAACGGAACACGGGACCCAAGTGTGCTCGCATGCGATACCAACGCAAGATCCTGTGCCACCTGTACTGATGACGATGCGAGCAATCCAAAGCCCGTCGTGCGTGCCGCCATCAC
This sequence comes from Woeseiaceae bacterium, assembly GCA_021773055.1. GTDB lineage: Bacteria > Pseudomonadota > Gammaproteobacteria > Steroidobacterales > Woeseiaceae > UBA1847. The sequence goes on along the minus strand of JAJFKV010000062.1, from coordinate 41,312 downwards.
GTCCTGGTGATCACCAAAGATCGACAGCGCCTGTGCCGCAAGTGAACGTGACGCGACATGAAATACCGCTGACGTTAGTTCGCCCGCAATTTTATACATATTCGGCAACATCAACATCAGACCTTGCGACGCCGTAAACGTCGTGGTCATTGCGCCCGTTTGCAAAGCACCGTGCGCAGTACCCGCGGCACCACCTTCGCTTTGCATCTCAATAATGTCCGGTACCTGCCCCCAGATATTCTCCTTGCCGGCGGCCGCCCATACGTCGGCGTATTCGGCCATCGGTGAAGACGGCGTAATCGGATAAATTGAGCAGACTTCACTCACGGCATACGCAACGCGGGCAACCGCTTCGTTACCTTCAAGGGCGCGTTTTTCGGTCATGACTGTTTCTGCTCTATACCTGGCTCATCGTTCATCTCGATGGCGTGGCAAGGACATTGCTCAAAACAGACCGCGCATCCGGTGCATTTGTCGAAGTCGAATTTATAACGGTTTCCCGGGCCAAGCTTGATAACAGCGTCCTCCGGGCAGGCCCCGTAACAGCCATCGCATTCGAAGCAATTGCCACAGGACAAGCAACGTCTGGCTTCAAACTGTGCCTCCGGCTCCGACAGATTTTGCAGAATCTCGTCGAATCCGCCCTCACGATCATCAACCGGGAGACGATCCTGCTCCACCTGCGGTGCTGCCGTGCGATACCACAGTTGCAACTTTTCGTGAGAGATCAACGCGCCCCGCGCAGCATGCTTGAACGTCGAGTCATTGAGCCATGCATCGATATGTCGCGCCGCCTGCTTGCCATGGCCCACTGCAATAGTTACAGATCGGTCGCTGGGCACCATGTCGCCGCCGGCAAATATCCCTTCATACCCGGTCATCATGTTGTTACTAACAATGACAGTGTGATCACTCTGGAACTCGATACCCGGCACGGATTCGAGAAACGCGGTATCTGTATCCTGACCGACGGCAAGAATCAGAGAATCCGCTTCCAGTTCTTCAAACTCGCCGGTTGCTTGGGGTCGCCCAGTTTCATCGAGCGCCATAACCTCTACTTTGAATGTCGATCGATCAATTTCCTTAATCGTACGCAGCCAGTTGATCTTGATGCCCTCTTCCAGCGCCTCGGCTGCTTCGAAGTCATGCGCGGGCATGCTGCTACGGTCACGACGATAAATAATCATCGTTTCCGTCGCACCCAGTCGTTTGGCCGTTCGCGCCGCATCCATTGCGGTATTGCCACCACCGTAGATCGCAACACGGCGTCCAAGCTTGGGCGGATCACCCTCTTTCGCCTGACTCAGGAAACTCACAGCGTCCAGTATCTTGCCGGCGTCCCGGTTGGGGATATCGATTTTCTTGCTGATGTGCGCACCGACGGCTACAAAAGCCGCGTCGAAATCGCCTGCTTCTTTTTCCGCCAGGATATCGTCGACGCGATGATTCAGCGTTATTTTCACGCCGATATTTTCAATGCGCTGGACTTCGGCCTGCAGTTCATCTCGCGGCATCCGGTACGCCGGAATTCCGAAATGAATCATTCCACCGGCGACAGGACCTGCTTCTCGAATCTCGACTTCGTGCCCCATTCGAACCAGCTGATAAGCGGCCGACAGCCCACTTGGACCTGCGCCGACGATCAGAATCTTCTTGCCGGAACTCTTGCCGGGCTTTTCAAACTGCCAGTCTTGCTCCAGCGCAAGGTCACCAAGAAATCGTTCGACCGCGTGAATACTGACAGGACTATCGGTGAAGGCGCGATTGCAGACGTCTTCACAAGGGTGATAGCAAACTCGGCCATGAATCGAGGGCATCGGGTTATTGCTCACCAGCTCTCGCCACGCCGCTTCATAGTCACCCGACTGCGCCAGCGCTAACCAGGCCTGTATGTTTTCACCCGCAGGACAGGCATCGTTGCACGGTGGCAGAAAATCCACATAGGCCGGGCGTCGTGTGCGCAATGCACCCGTACCGCGAGCGTGGCGGGTTAAGTCAGCGCGTTTTGTCAGGTCATTTGAAGTCATAATCTCATTACGATCATAGGGCTGGAGCAACGTCACGGTATCAGGGGTATTACTAATGTCCCTCGAATCCGCAGTAGTTTTACTTATCGCCTGCCGCAACCATGGTCGATAAGGTGTCTGGCATGAAGACGATAATCGAGCCATTTCGAATCAAGATGGTCGAGCCTATCAAGCTCACGACGCGTAACGAACGCGAAGAGCTAATACGCGCGGCCCATTTCAATCCGTTTCTGCTGCGCGCAGAAGATGTCATTATAGACTTGCTAACCGACTCCGGCACCAGTGCTATGTCATCTGAGGCGTGGGCTGCAATGATGCGCGGCGATGAGTCCTATGCCGGTGCCAGGAGTTGGTACCGCTTCCGCGATACCGTCCAGGATATTTTCGGTTTTGAACAGGTTGTTCCGACCCATCAAGGTCGAGCTGCCGAACATATTCTGTTCCAAATGCTGGTTAAACCCGATTCGATCGTGCCGAACAACACCCATTTTGATACGACCCGCGCGAACATTGAATTTAGCGGCGGCGAGCCACTAGACCTTCCCTGCCGGGAGTCGGACGAAGTCGAATCCGACTACCTGTTCAAGGGCAACATGGATATCGAAGCGCTGGAACTGCTCGTCAAAGAAAAAGGCGCGGAGCGAATTCCGGTCATTATGGTGACGGTGACCAATAACTCTGCGGGCGGTCAACCCGTGGCCATGGCGAATATCCGTGAGATCAGCCGCATTGCGAAGAGTGCCGGCATACCCTTTTATATAGACGCCTGTCGATTTGCGGAAAACGCATTCTTTATCAAGCGATATGAACCTGGCTACGAGAATACGCCAACGGTCGATATTGCGCGTGAGATGTTCAGCTATGCCGATGGCTGCACGATGTCTGCTAAAAAGGATGCATTCGCCAATATCGGCGGATTCCTGTGCAGCAACGATGCTGATCTGGCGCAGCAAGAGCGCAATATACTAATACTGACCGAGGGTTTTCCAACCTACGGCGGTTTGGCTGGTCGTGATCTCGAAGCCATCGCCGTTGGACTGCGTGAGGTTCTCGACGAGCACTATCTTGACTACCGCTTGCTATCGACCCGCTATGTGGTTGAGCACCTGCGGGAGTCTGGCATTCCTGTTGTTTCGCCTGCCGGTGGCCATGCGGTTTATCTGGACGCAAGGCGATTCCTGCCACACATAGAGCCACTCCAGTATCCGGGTCAGGCGTTGTCTGTAGAACTCTACCTTGAGGCGGGTATTCGTGCCGTGGAAATCGGTACCGTAATGTTTGGCTTCGACCCGAACAGTGGCGAAGAAAAGCCAGCGAATCTCGATTTGCTGCGGCTGGCCATTCCCCGTCGCGTCTATACGCAAAGCCACATGGATTACGTACTCGAGGCGATCGCCCTTGTTTGGAATCGACGCACTGAAGTACGTGGCATGAAGATCGTGAAGGCGCCGAAATACCTACGGCATTTCACGGCGGAGTTTGAACAGCTCTGAAAATATCAGAACCCTGTCATTGCTCCGGGTCTGGCTCGCAACAACTTGAATCGGTGAAAGCCGAGATCGATATAGGGCTGCAGCGGAAAGTCGACCATGCCCAGCAGTTCGCGATCTTTTAGAGGCTGTGAGCATTGGAATTCGTCGCCCGTGAATTTGTTGAATTTTGAAATCGACGCGTAGCAGATTCGTGACGGACAGGTCAGCGCGCATCCGGCATTCGCGAACAGAGTAATCTTGTCTTTATTTTCTATCGCGGCAAGAAATTCGAGGTCTTCATTCACCGGCATGGGCAAAACCGCAGAGTCATAGATTTTCATTGCCTCCTCAATCTTGCGATGCGTTTTGATATTTTTAATAACACTGGCGTCGATTCTATAGTCCGGGAATTCTTCACGTATCCAGCGCGCCAGGTCGTCGTTGGTGCAGATGACCGAATTTCCGGACACGTGATACTTGCTCAGCAACGGCCGATTTTCCTCGTATTCCTCACGCTCGACGTAATGATTCGACATCGGGATTCGAATCCCAATGCCTGCATTATTGAGTTGTCGAACATCTCTGTCTGAAAACTCACGATTTGTGAAACCGCGGCCACCATACAAAGTACTTTTTTCGACAAAACCAAACAGGCTGTCGATTTCATTCAGCGCGAGATTGCCGTAGTTCTTTCTCAGATAGGCATAAACCGGCAGGTCACGTGGCTTGTTGCGCGCGGACACTGTGAACGTTGCCACAGGTGGGGATACCGGCTCCGCTTTGGTGAAAATGCGGTCGGCCCCTATCTCTGTCATTTCTGGCGGGGTCTTGTTACCGGACATTTGATCTCACCGCAGCGGAATTTTCGTTGCTTGCCAGGCTACAACTTGCCAGACACCATCGCGTTTCAGGAAGGTGCCCGTATTGAAATAGTACAGCACATCCGGATTGTCAGACTTATCCGTAGGTGTACCTACGAGTTTGAAGGCCACTATTGCCGTGTCACCATAGACGCGAATATCAACCTCTTCGCCGGAGTACACAATTGATGAGCCATCCTCGGACGGTTCATCCTCTGCCTCGGACCCATCAAACCCTGCCAGGATGTCGGCCTTGCCGAACCGGGATCCGTCTGAAGACGTGTAGATGAGGTCTTCTGCCCAGAACCGGTTGTGAGCCCCCTCTTCATCGGCAGCACCGAGAAACTCGTGCAGCACGATAGTGAGTTCTTCTACATCTGAGCCTGCCACTGGTGACTCGCAAGCGAGCAACAGGAAGGCCACGCAAAAAAGGCTTGTCTTTCCAATCATGATCTTCATATCAGTTCCCTTAATTTCAAGTATTCTAGGCTCCTATGGCCGACCCAAACAACTCTAACGCCGGTTTCATTCGAAGAGCCCTCGGCGTGTTCGGCTACAGCCGCCGCGCACTGGAACTTGTGTGGACTACCAGTCGGGGACTAACCGTAACGCTCGCGCTGTTGACACTCGTTGGCGGCATTTTGCCGGCGGTGATCGCTTATATCGGGCAACTCATTGTCGATGGTGTGGTTGCCGCAACACAAGCAGCCAGTCCGGATGCCCGTGGCGTACTAATACTGGTTGGCCTCGAAGCGCTGGTCGTCATCGGAGTTGCAGCAACCCAGCGTGGCATTTCGGCCAGCCAGTCGATTTTGCGTGGCCTTCTCGGCCAACGGGTCAATGTCATGATCCTCGAAAAGGCGATGACACTCGAACTCGCTCACTTCGAAGACTCAGAGTTTTACGACAAGCTCACACAAGCGAGGCGCGAGGCCTCAAGCCGACCCTTGAGCCTCGTTAACCGTACGTTTGGTCTGGTCCAGAACGCGATCTCTCTAACCAGTTTTTCGGTACTGTTATTCGCGTTCTCACCGTGGGCCGTCGTTATCCTGGTCGCTGCCGGTCTGCCATCATTCTTCGCCGAGGCAAAATTCTCCGGTGACGCGTTTCGCCTGTTTCGCTGGCGCTCGCCCGATACACGAATGCAGATGTACCTCGAAACGGTTATCGCCCGTGAAGACGGCGTGAAGGAAGTGAAGCTGTTTCAGCTCGGCCCACGACTACTGCAGCGATACAGAGATATTTTTCGCAAACTGTTTGTAGAAGATCGCAAGCTGACCATTCGGCGTGATAGCTGGGGATTCCTGCTCGGACTAATTTCCACCGCCGCTCTTTATGCGGCCTATGGCTGGATCGTCATTACGACAATCGCTGGAGCAATCACGCTGGGTGCGATGACGATGTACCTGGTGCTATTTCGGCAGGGACAGTCTGCTGTCGCGGCCATACTGAGTTCGGTCAGCGGGATGTACGAGGACAACCTGTATCTATCCAATCTTTACGAATACCTCGAACAGCCCGTCCCAACACGGCATGGTATTGCTGTTAAGGGGCCGCAATCCGAACGCGGGCTGGAGTTCGAAAACGTCTCCTTCACCTACGCCGGCGCAAAAGATAAAGCACTCAGTAATATCAACTTGCAGATCAAACCTGGGGAAAGTCTGGCGCTCGTCGGCGAGAATGGATCGGGCAAGACGACCTTAATCAAGCTACTTACCCGGCTTTACGATCCTACCGAAGGTCGTATTCTGCTGGATGGACTTGATTTGCAGGAGTGGGGTGTCGAAGCACTGCGTCAACGGGTCGGTGTTATTTTTCAGGACTTTGGACGATATCAATTCTCGGTAGGCGAAAACATCGGTGCCGGCGATGTACGGCATATCGATGACAAGGATCGCTGGCAGGCAGCCGCAACGACCGGGCTGGCAGCATCGTTTATTGAAGAAATGCCCGACAGTTACGAGACACAATTAGGTCGCTGGTTTAAAGGCGGCCGTGAGCTGTCCGGTGGCCAATGGCAAAAAATCGCTTTGTCGCGTGCCTTCATGCGCAGTGATGCAGATATTCTGGTGCTGGACGAACCGACTGCGGCGATGGACGCATCATCGGAGGCCGAGGTGTTTGAGCACTTTAGAACAGCGAGTGGCAGCAAAATGACGATTCTGATCTCGCATCGATTCTCGACGGTTCGCGCGGCAGCGCAAATCGTCGTGATTCATCAAGGCGAAATACTCGAGCGCGGCACGCATGAGAGCTTACTGGCTGAGAATGGACAATACGCGCACCTGTTTCACTTGCAGGCACGCGGCTATCAATAACGGGAAAGCAGGCTATGTTTGAAAGCGGAAGTATCGCAGCACCCCTCATAATGATTTTGACAGTCGGCATCAGCCTGATGGGATTGTTTCAGTCGCCACGTATTATCGATATGTGCCTGTTCAGGCCATATCATTTTCTGCGTCGGCGCCAGTACAATACGATGATCCTGAGCGGTTTCGTGCATGCCGATGTTGGTCACCTGCTGTTCAACATGTTTACTTTTTACTTCTTTGCATTTCCGATGGAGCGATTCCTCGGCACCGTTCGCTTTCTCATATTGTATATCTTCGGTCTGGTCGTCAGTCACACTTGCACCTGGTACAAACACCAGAACAATCCTGGCTATGCGTCACTTGGCGCATCCGGCGCGATCTCGGCGGTATTGTTCGCTTACATCGTTTACTTCCCTACGACGACATTGATGATCATTCCGATACCGGTTCCCATTCCTGCCTTCCTGTTTGCGATAGGTTATGTCGGGTATTCTTATTGGGCATCGGCGCAAGAAACCGGCCGCATCAACCATGACGCCCATTTGTGTGGTGCGATCAGTGGTTTGATATTTGTAGCTATCACGGACCCGAGTGCTTTCGCCCGCCTATTCGCATAAAAGAAACCGCATTGTCGAGCGATCGACACAGTACAGGAGTAGACGACCGCGGAATTTTAGGCTTGATCTCCGGTCCAACTATCTGAACTGTTGGGGGGCGGCAATGAAATCAATGACATACGCCGGGGAGACCGGCGAGTCGGGCCACGTAATCAGAGTCTGCACGCTGGCCATCGCCTGCTTGTTCTTCGCTGCGTGTGGTGGCGGCGGCAGCGCGGCAGCACCCCCACCAATGGTGGCTCCGCCCACAGCGCCACCGGTCGGCAATAACCTCCCCGGTCCCCGGCCCGTCTCAGAACCACAATCATTTGTGTCTTTCGAATCCGGCCAGGTAAGACCGCTGGCGCTATCTGCAGATGGCCAGCGTCTTTTTGCCGTTAACACGGCTGACAACAAGCTCGAAATTTTCACGACAAGTGGGGGACTTACACCAACTGCCTCGGTACCGGTCGGTCTGGAACCGGTCGCACTTGGTATTGCTCCGGATGGCAATGTATGGGTGGTCAATCACCTGTCAGACAGCATCAGCGTTGTTGCAGTGGACGCTCCCGTGCCTCACGTTGTGCAAACATTGTGGGTTGGCGACGAACCGCGCGACATCGTTTTTGCCGGAACGAGTCGGCAACGCGCATTCATTACGACCGCTCATCGCGGTCAAAATAGTCCCGTCGATCCGGCATTGAATACACCCAGCATAGGGCGCGCGGACGTCTGGGTTTTCGATAGCACAGCATTGAACGACACTCCCGGCGGAAGTGAAGAAGAGATCATCACGCTATTTGGCGACCGGCCACGCCCGCTCGCCGTCTCTGCCGATGGATTACGAGTATTTGCAGGCATATTCCTGTCGGGTAACAAGACAACGGCTATTGGGCCTGGTGGTTTCCCGAAAAGCGGCCCAACGACCAGCGCGGACGGCGTATCGCAGCCGGACAGCGGACAAATCGTGCGATTTGAAGGCGGCAACTGGCGAGACGCCGACGGCGTTTCGCGAAATAACATCGTTCCATTTACGCTCCCGGACTTTGATGTATTCGAAATCGACGCAACCACATTGCTGGAAACACGCCGCGTCTCCGGTGTTGGCACCATACTCTTTAACATGATCACAAATCCGGTCACTGGCGACCTGTATGTAACGAACCTGAACTCCAATAATCACATCCGTTTTGCCGGCGATGGCTCACGCGGTGGAACCTCGGTGAGGGGCCACCTTGTCGATCACCGCATAACGATCATCGACTCTGGCCAGATTGCGCAGCCGCGGAATATCAATAAACATATTAACTTCGCCGTACCGACAGGCTCACAGTCTGAACGAGACACAAGTCTTGCGACGTTGCTGGATATGGCCATTAGTCAGAATGGTGACACGCTGTATGTCAGTGCTTTTGGCTCCGGGAAAATCGGAGTTTTCGACACTGCGGCACTTGCAGATGACAGCTTCGTTCCTGACGCGCAAAATCAGATTGTCCTAAGCGCGGGCGGACCCAGCGGCATCGTTCTGGACGAAGCCAATGGTCGTGCATTTGTATTGACACGATTTGACAACGGCATCTCAACCCTTAACCTGGACACGCTGCAGGAAGTAGCACATCAGACCATGTTCAATCCCGAGCCTGCGTCTGTCTTACGCGGCAGAAAATTCCTGTACGACGCAAACCTGACTTCCGGCAATGGCAATGACGCGTGTGCTAGCTGTCATATTTTCGGCGACAACGACGGGCTGGCCTGGGACCTTGGTGACCCGGCTGCGAGCACCAGTGCTATCCCAAATACTTTCATCAATATTTCGCGAGCAGCACAGCCTTTTCAGTTCCACCCGATGAAAGGACCGATGACCACACAATCGATGCGCGGGCTACGCGGCCATGGACCCATGCACTGGCGCGGTGATCGCACAGGAGCGAACCGTGTAAATGGCGAAACGCTGGAAGAGGCTGCATTCAAAGAATTCAACGAGGCATTTGACGCGTTGGCCGGCCTTGGTCGTGAACTGAATACCACCGATATGCAGGACTTCACTGATTTTTCCATGAGTATCAACTACCCGCCGAATCCCATGCGGCAACTTGATAACTCACTGGTGGGAATTGAAGTCGATGGCGAGCGACTGTTCAGGAATGGTGTCGTACGTATCCAGACTGGCATCCGCGAAGTTTGCGTCCAATGTCACACACTTGATCCGGTCGCAGGACTTTACGGCACCAAAGGTCTCAGCTCCAACAACTCACAACCCGGCGAGAAAAACTTCAAGATCCCGCATTTTCGCGATCAATATCAGAAGGTGGGTGCGTTTGGCTGGGGATTCCAGACGACGCCCGCAACCGGGCCACAAGTGCGCGGATTCGCCTTCAACCATAACGGCGCAACCAGCTCAAACTTTATCATCGCAGATCTCGGCATGCCGCAAGCCGATCTCTTGGCATTGCGCGCATTTCTGTACTCTTTTCCAACCGAATCGCCCCCCGTGACCGGCCAGCAAATTACACTCAGCAATTCCAATCTCAGCGCCGCCGGGCCAAGAATCGACCTACTCATTAACCGCGCCCAGGCCGCCACCCCGATACCAGAATGTGATCTCGTGGTTAAGGGTGTCATCGACGGCTCGGAGCGCGGCTGGGTTATGGCGAGAACGACAGAGTTCCGGTCGGATCGATCTGCGGAAGCGACCATCGGCGCCGCCAGCCTCGCAGCTCTGGTCAACCAACCCCAGGAGCACCTGACTTATACCTGTACTCCGTGGGGATCCGGAACCCGAATCGGCATCGACCGCGATCTGGACGGTATCCTGGATGGGGACGAATAACGGCTTCTGCTACCTCAATAGCGCGTAACCATCGCTTTGCAATTCCGTCATCATGGTCATAGCGGATAAAGCGAGCCTGGCTGGTCCCACCAATTCTTCCTTCCCGAATCCACCAAATGCAAGCGACTGTCCACACACATAAAAGCTGACACCCGCGGCTTGCAATCTCTGCACCAGCTCGGTGTTGGGGTTATCGATCCCGTAACGTGAAGAATAGGAATCGTCGGTTAACAATGTTTTTAGCGCCGGTCCATGCGCAACTACAGCAATATTCATATTCTCGAGGGATACGCCATTCCTCGCGTGCATATTGAGAAAACGAGCAACGCTGACAAGACCGGTGTTCAGCTTTGTTGCATCGGGATTTGCTGCAGCATCAAACACCGCGTTGTAGACGAAGCCGTCACGCAGCGAAACATCGCGATCGTCGATTGCGTAGGTCGGGCCATAGCCTTCTATCGCCGGGCCATACGCTGGTCCTTCTGCAACCACCTGAAGTGACCACAACAAGACTGTACCCAGAAATGCTGCTATTACGTTTCTCATGCTCATCTGTTCGCCTCCTCAAATCGTTTGACGGCCTTATCAACATCGTATGGCCGCTCTTCCAACGCTTCTGTTTCCCACTCGCTACGTTCAGTCGCAAAAACATCGCCGCCGTAAACATGAATCGCCGCGGTGAGTTTCAATGTTGGGTTGGTAACTGAATGAATAATGTCATCACCCAACGGACGCACATCGGCGGGACCTAATGAATTCTCTGTATTCCCCCCCCCGCTCCGGAGTGCCTAGAATTCGTTCCAGCGCCGCCGAGTTCGCAACGGCGCTTGCCACCGTCTCGCGAACCGCCTGAGTCGGCGCTCGGTCCTTGATCGCTGCTTTGCAATCTGTAATAAACTGGTCTAATTTCATTCCAATATCCCAACAACTTTCTGCAGCAGAAATAGTACACGTTCTGCAGAAACTGGTAGGCTTCATTGCCCTTGCAAGGACACACTTATGAAACTGTTTATCACTGCTCTGATGCTCGCCCTCACCATCTCTGCCCAGGCCGCGAATGAAATCGACATGAAGGTCGAGGCAGCGTTGGCCGCTGAATCCCGCCCACAAGCGGACCGGGAGCGCGATGACAATCGAATGGCGCTTGAAACCCTGAATTTCTTTGGCTTGAAAGACAACATGCGAGTCATGGAGCTGCTGCCTGGTGGTGGTTGGTATACGCGCGCATTGGCGCCGGTCCTTGCCGAGCATGGACAACTGTACGTCGCGCTGGGTACCCGGCGAGTCAGCGAAAACCTGCTCACACAGCCGGGCTTTGAGAAAGTGGTTCGTGTGCAAACAGAAGATAATCTTCACCGGCCACAAGGCGCGCGTTTTTACGTCATGGAGGAATTCGACTTCGGAGTCGATGGACTCGATATGGTTTTAACCTTCCGCAACCTGCACAATTTTGGTCCTGAGGTTCGGGCCATGATGAACAGAGAAGTTTTTGAATCGCTCAAGAGCGGCGGGCTGTACGGTGTGGTTGACCACACCAGGCGCCATATGGAAGCGCTGGATGGCGAGAATCGCCGTCGTATTGATCCGGTGCTGGTCATCAAAGAAATGCTGGATCTGGGTTTCGAATTTGTGGACTACTCCGACCTGCACTTTCGCGGTGACGATGAGTTGGAATACGAAGTGGGTCGGCGCTCCGTCAGTGGCAACACCGACCGATTTACGTTTCTGTTCCGTAAACCCTAGTCCTAAGGCCTCGTAACGCGGATTGAGCGTTAGGTGTTTTTCCGAATAGACGTGCTCATCAGTATGCACTAGGTTTGCTGCACGGGAGAATTTACATGAACAAGACAACGCAACAGATTCTCGACTCGCGGCTGGGTACGGAGCTATCGGATGACGAGGCCGGCCAGCTTGCCGAACTCATGAGCCTGAAAGCGCTAGCCAGTGCCGAATACCTTATCAGTGAAGGCGTTGCAGATGACTCGTTGCATCTGGTGATCGATGGCAACCTTGAGGTCGTGAAGCGCAGCGGCAATGATGGTGTAGCGAATATTGCGATCATCAGAGAAGGCGATCTGGCAGGTGAGCTCAGCTTTATTGATGGCGAAGTTCACACGGTTGGACTGCGCGCACTCAGCGACGGACACGTGCTCAGTTTGACGCGAGAGAGTTTCGAACAATTAATCGACCAGAACCCGCAGCTTGTCTACAAAGTCATGCGCGCGGTGGCACGTTCGGCGCACAGAATTGTGCACCAGATGAATCATGAGTTCATCGAACTCAATAACTACATCTTCAAACAGCACGGTCGCTATTGAAAAAGAGATCGTAATACACTCTCTGGACTACGCCGTTAGCGTTTCGCGAAGCCTTGCTGCGATGTCACTGATCGTGAATGGCTTTTGCAGAATTCTAGGATTCACGTCGATTCGGCTATGACGCGAAATAGCGTCCTCAGTATATCCGGACATGAACAGGACCTTGATGCCGGGTCTTTCCACAAGTGCAAGCTTTGCAATACTCGGACCATTCATCCCACCGGGCAGAATTACGTCGGTCAGTAGTAGATCAATAGGGTGATCGCTTTTGAGTATCGAAAGTGCGGTCTCGCTATTTATCGCTTCCAGGACACTGTATCCGAGTTGTCGCAGCATCCGTGACGTCATTTCCCGAACATTCGCTTCGTCCTCAACGATCAGGACTAATTCATCGCCACCGACACTTATATCAAGCGCAGTAGACTGCGTGTAGGTCGCGACATCATCCGAACACGGCAAATAAAGCTTCACGGAGGTGCCTTCGTCCAGTTCGCTGGAAATGTCAATCAGGCCGCCGGACTGTTGCACAAATCCATGTGCCATCGATAAACCAAGACCGCTTCCCTTGCCGACATCCTTGGTCGTGAAGAAAGGATCGAAGACCATGTCCAACACAGTCTGTGACATCCCACAGCCATTGTCGATAACTTGCAGAATGACGTAGTCTCCATCCTGCAACCCTACGGGCCGAGCTGGACTCTTGCCGTCCAATATCGAGGTCTCGATAGTTAGTCTACCGCCTCTCGGCATTGCATCACGTGCGTTCAACACTAGATTTAGGAGCACGTTTTCTAATTGCGATGGATCAATCAACGCCGCCGAATCGCCGGAATTCAAAATCGTAACCAGCTCAATAGTTTCACCAAGCGTTCGCCTGAACAGGTCTTCCATGCCATTGACCAATTCCACCAGATCCACATTAGTGGGGGCAAGCGTCTGTTTTCGAGAAAATGCCAGCAACCGTTGGGTCAGTTCAGCGCCACGTTTGCTGGCGGTGATCGCCGGCTGAATGAGTTCCATGTAGTTGCTGGCGCCCGTACTTGCGCTTTCTATTTCCAGCACCAACAGCGAGAGATTGCCCTGTACAACCGCCAACAGATTATTGAAATCATGTGCGATTCCGCCGGTTAGTTGACCCACGGCTTCGAGTTTTTGCGATTGCCGCAATTGCCCCTCCAGGGCCTGAATTTCCGTCAAGTCGGAGATCGCTCCTACAAAACGAGTAGCATCGCCTATTTTCATTTCCTCTAATTCGAGATGCAGTGGAAATTTTTTGCCATCCTTGCGAGCACCCTCCAGGTGGCGACCTCTGCCAATGAATCCTTCCCTTTGAGTCATGGCGTAGTTTCGAAGGTTGCCATCGTGCCGCGTACTATCCGGACTGGCTATCAACAGGGAAACGTTCTTGCCGATGACTTCATCGGACGTGTAACCAAACATGGTCTCAGTGGCGGGATTAACAATTTCGATAACCCCCTTCTCATCCGAGACAATAACACCGGTGCCAATTGTATCGAGCACTGCTCGAAATCGCTCTTCACTCTCAACCAATGTGGCTTTGGCGTGCTCGATGTCCGTGATGTCACGGACGTTCACGACAAAGCCGCAGACACGGCCATCCGGCCCGATGTAACTCGAATACGCGACGTCAAGATATATACGTCCTCTCCCCGGGAATCTCATCCAGTGCTGAAAACGAAGATTCTCCCCGGCAAGACAGCGGTCAGCCAGTGGCTTGATCGTTGTGGCAAAGTATTCAGCACCAAGCATGTCGGACATACTGTGACCAATTACGTCCTCCGATACTATGCCGAAGGTATTCAGATAAGCCGTGTTCGCAGCAAGATATTTGTAGTTTTCGTCCACTAGCGCCAACAGGTCGCTGGCGCTCGAAACGATAACCCCGAAACGGCGCAGTTCCTCCTGCGTCTGTTCAATCTGTCTGTAATCGTTGGCAACACTTCGTAACAAGAATATAGCGAAAAGAAAGGACACCGAGGAACAAACCAGCAATAAATGCAGCACGAAACGATACACGAAAGTCACCGTTTCATTAACCAGCGGCTCGAACTCGGCCGAGTTTCTTCGGAATCCGTCAATTGCCGCAAGCAGCGCCTCGGAGAGCTCCATTGCGGTGAGCCCTCCCTGTTCAAAATTATCTATCGCTGACAAAGTCTTGTCGGCCAATGCAACATCACTGATACACAACTCTACCGACCGTGATGTTCCAAGTGCTTTAAGCAACACCATTTCAAACGAGCCCACGGCCTCTATGCAGGCGATTGGTTGAGCCCGAACCAAACCAATATCCCGTTCGAACTGACTGAGATCACTCGCGTGATCGGTGGATTCGATGAAATGCTGACGGAATGCCTGATTGTGCTTAATGTGCAGGAAGTTTAGTTTGTGCAAAGTCGCAGCTTTATTTATTTGCACCGCACCAACCAGCCCCAAAGCGCAAACGACGACCAACATCGCAATGACGATAGTTAGCTTCGCTGGCACGGAAACAGGCATTCTGAGGCGTAGGTCTCGCATTCGATACCACATGGCCCGGCTATTCTATCAAACTGGCAGTGATTGGGGACAGCTCACCGAGAGTCGAGAGTCGCAAAATTATCTGGACGAAAACGATATGAATTGAAAACAAGCTATCGCTATTTGTTCTTCAAGACCGACGGTCGACTACCGATCATGATCGCATCCAGTTTTAGTTGCGCGAGTTCCACGTCTCTGAAATCTCGCGGCTCAAGCATTTCACAACCGTGGCGAACCATCTGTGCGATGTCGACGGGATAATGTCGGCAGTCTTCAGGTCGATCGTAATAGATATCGCAAGTCGTCTTATTGTTATCAGGTGAATATCGCAGCCAGGGACAATCCGCGAAGTACTCACCTGTCTTCGGATCAATCCAGATTCTCCCATCTTGAACGTAACGAGCTATCTCCGGTCGATACGTTTCCCACCAGTCAATTTCTTCAGGCGCAGCCGACAATCCTCCATTGCCTGCCGTCTCACAACATTTCCCGCATGAATTGCAGTTTTTCATGGCACAAATGGTACAGGGATAATCGAACCTGTGAACGGATCGTCCTAACACTTCGTCGCGCAAAGTCGACTTATACGCGCTTTCCACCACTCGTAATCCGCGCGAATTTTCTATATCTTCACGCAATCGAAACTCAGATACGTGGTGAGATATGGCTATTTCCGATCATGTAGATGTCGATCAGTTCATGGCAGGACTCGTGCGACGAAACCCTGGCGAAACAGAGTTTCACCAAGCGGTTTACGAAGTGGCGTCAAATGTCTTCGACTTTATTCGAGACAAAGAAATCTACCATGAGATGCAGATCTTCCGCCGCATCGCCGAGCCCGATCGAATCGTCTCATTCCGTGTATGCTGGACCGACCGCACGGGCAACATCAGAGTCAATCGCGGTTATCGCGTGCAAAACAGCAATGCGATCGGACCCTACAAGGGTGGGCTGCGATTTGACCCCAGCGTCAACCAGAGCATTCTGAAGTTTCTGGCATTCGAGCAGACTTTCAAGAACAGCCTGACCGGCTTACCACTCGGTGGCGGCAAGGGCGGCTCAGACTTCAATCCCAAGGGTAAAACAAACAACGAAATTATGCGTTTCTGTCAGTCGTTCATGACGGAACTGCATCGGCATATCGGCGATCACATCGATGTACCGGCCGGCGATATCGGAGTTGGCGCGCGTGAAATCGGCTACCTGTTTGGTCAATACAAACGCCTGACCAATCGTTTTTCAGGCGTATTGACGGGTAAGGGTCTTGAATTTGGCGGCAGTCCAATTCGTAAAGAGGCAACCGGATACGGTGTGGTCTACATGATGCAAGATATGCTGGCGCGCTGCGACGACAGTATTGAGGGCAAGACGTGCCTCATTTCCGGATCCGGCAACGTTTCCACCTACACAGCAGAAAAGATTATTGATCTCGGTGGCAATGTCGTCACCATGTCGGACTCTTCCGGTTACATCTATGACAAAGATGGCATCGATACCGACAAGCTCGAATACATTATCGACCTCAAGATCAACAAGCGCGGACGAATCTCCGAATATGCAAAGGAATACGGTGTTCCGTTCTTCGATAGCGAACGACCATGGCAGGTACCCGGTGATTTGGTCTTTCCGTGTGCCACTCAGAATGAACTGAGCGAGGCGGATGCCGATATTTTGATTAAGAATGGCTGTATGGCTGTGTCTGAAGGCGCTAACATGCCGGTGGAACAGGAGGGCGTACAGAAGTTTGTCGACGCAGACATTCTATTTGCGCCGAGCAAGGCCGCCAATGCCGGCGGTGTTGCGATTTCCGGGCTCGAGATGACGCAGAACAGCATCCGCAGAACCTGGTCCAAGGACGAGGTCCACGAGTCACTTCAGAAAATCATGCACAATATTCATGAGCAGTGCGTTGAGTATGGAAGTAATACCGGTCGCAAACACATTGATTACGTGCGAGGTGCGAACATCGCCGGCTTCCTGAAAGTCGCCAATGCGATGGTCGCCTACGGCGTCGTTTGAGTAGCAGCGTGCATCCCGTAATAAGGTCTTACTACGATGACAGCTACAAGAAAGAACTGCGGGCAAAGGTCACACTCGTAAGCGGTGAGTGGGTCGAACTCGACGCAACAATTTTCTATCCCCTCGGTGGCGGACAGCCGGGGGATACAGGTGAATTGACCGGCCCCGATGGCAGAACACACAAAGTGCTGGATACGCGCAAAGGTGAATCGTTCGAGCAAATCAAGCATCAACTGGACACCGAAGAGCACGGACTGAATCCCGGCGACACCGTAGATATCGCGATCGACTGGGAGCGGCGCTTCAAACACATGCGAATGCATACCTGCATGCACCTTCTGGGGTCACTAATTCCGGTGCCTGTGACTGGCGGATCGGTCGGCAGAGACAAGAGCCGACTGGATTTTGATCTTGGCGAGCACACGCTCGACAAAGAGGATCTGACAACGCGAATTAACGCGCTTGTCAGAGAGGCACACCCCGTCGTTTTCGGAACTATTACCGAAGCAGAGCTGGACGAGCGACCTGAACTGATTCGAACGATGTCGGTGCAGCCGCCAAGAGGCGTTGGCGATATTCGCACCGTGCGGATTCAGAATGTTGACTACCAACCCTGCGGTGGCACGCATGTGAACAATAGCAGCGAAGTTGGTGTCGTGCGGATCAGCAAGATCGAGAACAAAGGCAAACGTAACCGTCGTGTCCACTTGTTGCTTGCAAGCAGCCCTATTCGCAGGGCTCGTTCGGAACCAGGTTGACATGCACCTGGCGGAGTTTCGTAAGCGTTTGCTCGCTCACGACAACAACGACCGGCTCTCCGCGATAATTGGATAGCTCAGTGAGGGCGCAGCGCTCGGCTGCTGCGAGAGTTCGAACCTGGTGTTCCTCCCACGTCAGTGAGTACTCGCTTATCAGTCGGCCATCTCCGGCACACACTTGCACAGTGAATTCGGTGGGGCTATCGATTGCATCATTCACCACCTCGGCGACAGAGGGTTTCAACAGTAGATCTCCATGATCAATCTATCTGGTCGCAGATCCGCGAGGCGATGTCCTGACCACGCCCCGTCAGTGTAACCATCTCATCAGATACTGCATTGGTATCGGTCGGATCGCGCAGCAATAGACCTTTGCCGGTCAGGCGTTTGACGCTGAGAGTCACCTCCTGTGGTTCGATCCCAATAACGTTCGCCAGTCGTAAAATGGTCATTGGTCCCTGATCAGAAAGAAATGACAGCAGAATGAAATCACGAACTTTGATGTCGTGGTGAAGTATCAATGCGGCCAAAGAGTCATCCTCGGTAACGAAGAGCGCAGCCGACTGACCTGATATCGAAGTATTTGCACCGCTAAGCATTTGCTTGATGTTACTCATTGCTGCATCCGATCCTCAGGGATTGTCCAGGAAGCCATGTAATCGTTGCTTCAGCTCATACGCAGAAAAAGGTAAATCAAGTGCGTCGACCTTGTCGCTCGAATAGGGACCTTCTGAGATATCGGGGTCTTCTCCGTCGTGAACTATGAGGGCTGGCAAAGCTCGAGCAAGCCGGCGAATTGTCGCAAGCGAATCCGAACTACTCGAGTGAGGTGTCACGTGGCCGAGAAGCAAGCAGTCAATCCGGGGTTCCGGCACTGACAGGAAAGCAATCCCGCTCGCGCAATTTGTCGCAGCAAGCGCCCGATAGCCGAACGATGTGATCAATTCGCAAATTGAGTCCTGAAGGTCTGGATCACGTTCAACAACTAAAACGGTTTTCACGGGTATTATTTCGTTCACTGCCAATGCTGTATGCATATAACTTTAACAATTGACGAATGACACCGAGATGAACGGCTCAGCCCACGGCTCTGCTGGCTTGAAGGTGACTTGGCTCACTGCTAATGTCTGGGCACGTATGTCCTCGCTAATCACTGAGTCGGCCAATATCACAGCCACAAGACACACAAGGCAACTCATTCTGTTTCCCCTGATGATTCTCGTGCTGGGGAGCGCAGCGCTGGCCATGATCCTCGTCGTTGACCGACTGCATCAGCGATATTCGACACACTCAAGAATTGATGGCGTCGTTCACAGCATGCAGACTGACGTCGCGCTCAGCCATCTTTGGGTGGAAGAATATGTGACGGGTGATCTCGTCGATATCAGTGACATCCGTCGCATGTTGGAAAGCGCTATGCAACGGCTCGACAGCATCGACGATTACGCGGCGTCCCGGCGCGAGAGCGTCGTCCTCGGGGTTGGTGATCGAACGCAATTAATCGAGAAACTTGTCCTGGTTAGGGCAGGACTGGTCGGTGTTACTGATATTTCAGAGCGGCGCCTGGACGGCTTTCTACGCGGTGATACGGTCGGAATCGGTTCGGCCACCGATGTGGAGCTGGATGCCGAATTCGCATCACTTCTGGGGCATTTGCATGATCTGAACAGTTTTATAGAAGCGGCGGTGGGTGCTCTGGAAACACGTAGAATTCTTCTCGTGCGGGCAATCAACATAGCCTGGATCCTGGTCATAGGCCTGAGTGTCGTGGGCTTGTGGCAACGCGAGAGACTGCGCATGCGTGCGGAGTTAGCCGCCCGTGAAAGCGAAGCTCACCTTTTGCAAGCACAAAAAATGGAAGCGGTTGGAAGGCTGGCCAACGGCATAGCCCATGACGTGAATAACCACCTGGCCGCCGTGATAACGCAATGTGAAGTCGCCAAACTCCGCACGGGAACGGATGACCCCATTATCGATCGACTGAATGGCATTATCGCAACGAGCGAAAAATCGGCCACGTTGATCAGGCGACTCCTGTCTTTCAGTCGGCGACAGCCTTTCAAACCCAAGGTCATTGAACTGAATTCTGCTGTCGAGGAACTGACCAGGATGGTGTCGAGGTTGATCGGTGACGATATCCAACTGAATATCTTTTGCGATTCGGGTCCAAATAATGTCCTGATGGATCCGGCTAACGTCGAGCAAATCCTGTTGAACCTGGTCCTCAATTCCCGTGATGCGCTGCCCAGCGGCGGAACCATCGAGATCCACGTAAACAGGGCCGCGCGAGACGACTGTATTAGTCTGCGTGTTACTGATGACGGGTCTGGCATTCCGGAGGACATTCTCGAGAAGATCTTCGAGCCGTTTTTTACAACAAAATCCGAAGCTCACAATAGTGGTATCGGGCTAACCACAGTACACAACATTGTTACGCAGAATGGTGGCGAAGTCTCGGTGTCGAGCCCGGAACACGGCGGCACCGTATTTACGATCTTGTTGCCAAGAACAGAACAGCTGCCGAGAAAAACCAGCTCCGGAGAGATTTCCCCCATCGCCTGTCGGAGTAAACAAAGCGGCATTCTCTTTGTTGACGACAACGCGGAACTTCGAAAATCCACTTCTGAGATCCTCGATTTGCTCGGCTACCACGTGTGGAGTGCGCCCGATGGCGACGCCGCATTGCGGACATACGATGAACTGCGTAATAGCGTCTCGTTATTGATAACCGATGTCGTGATGCCTGGGCGTGGCGGAAAATCACTTGTGAGTCATTTACGCGAAGAGCGGCCAGACCTCCCCGTCATCTTTATTTCAGGGCAAGGCATCGAGGCTCTCGGCGGTTTGCCGATAGACGATACACGCACGGTCTTCCTGTCGAAACCGTTCACGGTGGAGCAACTGGCGACGGCAATTGAGGAAGTCCTGCCGTACACCTAATGTGAATTTATGCCGGTCGAATCCGGGAACTGGTGAGCATGTAACCGGACCCCTTCCTGGTGTGCAAGAGTCGTTTCGGATTGTCACCATCAATCTTCTTGCGTAATCGATAAACGACTACGTCGACCAGATTGCTGACCGAATCGTAGGCATCGTCCCAGATATGTTCGATTATTTCGCTGCGGCTTACGACTTCATCCTGACGCGTCATCAAGTATTCAAGTAGTGCAAATTCCTTGGGTGAAAGCTGCAGGTTGTTACCGTCAAGTCTTACCTCAACCCGGCGCCGGTCCAACTCGACGTTATCAACCTGGTAAGTCACATGGACGGATTTGTCAGATCGTCTTAGAAGTGTGCGCACTCGAGCCAGCAACTCACGCAATTCGAACGGCTTGCCAAGGTAGTCATCCGCTCCGCTATCAAGCCCATCGATCCGGTCATCCAGCTCATCTCGTGCCGTCAACATGATTATCGCAATTTCGATGCCTTCGTCACGCCAGTGACGAATCAATTCGATACCGCTGGGCGGTGGAATTCCCCAGTCAACAATTGCCAAATCGTAGAAGTTTGCGAACATGAGCTGGTCAGCCGAGGTGCCGTTAGGTGCGATATCCACTGAATACGCGTTCAAGCGAAGTGCCTCGGCGATACCGTTCGCCAGGGATACCTCGTCTTCAACTACTAATATTCGCACCGCTCACAATTCCGATCGCATCATTCGTCACAAGAAATTACACGGAACGAACTGCGTTGCCAAGAACCGCGCTCGCGGCCAACGTCATTAGGGCACCTGGTGTGCGATCCGCTGTGCATTCATCAGTTCGTCATGTACGGGCTGCTAGGTTGGTTGCGGAGCAATGTGGGAAGAGGCCAACGATATGCTACGTCGAGCGGATCCAAATTTGCCCATATATGGTGAGTTGCTTGAGAAATACGCTCGAGATGGCGAGTCCATAGCGGGCCTCATACAGAAACACGGACTTGAAGTTCGCGATTTCGTTTTACTTTCTGTGATTTGTAATCAGGGAATTATGACCATCGAACGTCTGGCTGAGCTGATCGGCCTTAGCTCTGACACAGTTTCACTCTGCCTCGAACGCCTGACGATCAGCAAATTAATCCGGCCAATGGCCAACGATGAGCCTGAAAGCACACCAAAAGTCCGCGCCACACAAAGGGGCATGCTGCTTGCGAGCCGCCTCGATGACGACATTACCGAAATCGAAAAAATGGTCTTTTCGTAGACTAAAGCGATGGCAAGAAGTCGTCCGTCAGTCGATATTCAACTTGCTGCTCGTTAACGGGGCAATCAAATGCCAGTAGATACGCAGTCAATTGCAGGTCCACTCCATCATTCTCCCCGTCCCCGTACAGGCGATCTCCGATAACAGGATGGCCCAGCCCCGCCAGGTGACGGCGAATTTGATGTTTGCGTCCTGTCTCAATACGCACATCCACCAGTGATCGCCCACCATCGGCGCTGACTTGTCGCCGGGAAAACTCACTGACTGCCTGTTTTTCATCGATCGGGTCTTCTATCCGTACAGGATCGGTCGGCCGGGAAAAGTCGCCATGCACCAACGCAAGGTAGCGTTTTTCCACCTTTCGTTCTTGAAAAAGACCGGATAAAGCAGCTGCAATTGATCTGGAGTGCGCGACCAGAATCAGGCCATTGGCAGCACGATCCAGTCGATGAACGATGAAGGCCGGACGCTCAGGCTGTAGATGCCGCTCCGCCCAGCGCGAGACTGTGCAGTGATCACCCCATTTCGACCCCTGCGAGCGTAGACCATAGGGTTTGTGCCATACCGAGTAGGCCCCAACATCAGCTATTAAGCCTGGCTCAGGCGGAATCTCCTCGAGAACCCGCCTGTCGTAATAAAGATGCACTTCATCACCGGCTTTCAGCGTTCGTTTTACGCGACGCAAGCGCTGCGTATTGCTCCCTCGAGTCACCCAGACGGCCCCCTGAGCCATCGCCAGCTTGATTCGCTGCTTCGACAGTCCGCTTGCTCGTTGCAATAGATCAACCGAGGCATCTTCGGGAGATTCGATTGCCACATGCACCTCGATGCGCTCCGTGGAATCGCTCATGGTTTAATCAACAATGGCTAATCAATTATCGGGTGGACAGAAACTGGAATACCGCTAAAACACGCATTGCCCGTAAGTTCGTCGACAACCGAATCGTCCGTAAGGTCGTTGATATTGACGCCCGGTTGCAATCGCGCCGTGCTCATATGCATACCATCAACATCGTGGCCCCAGCCATGTGGAATACTCACGACACCCGGCATCATTTCATCGCTGACTTCCACATCGACTGTTAGCTCACCAATCCTGGATTTCACCTGGGCCGCATGCCCTGACAATAGCTTCATCCTCAACGCATCATCAGGACTCACAAGCATCGTGCATTGGTTCTTTCCTTTCACCAGTCTATGAGAATTATGCGTCCATGAATTGTGACTGCGTGGCAAGCGGCGACTGATGAGCGAGAGTGGAAATTCGGTTGCAGCGCTTGCCGTGGTAAAAAACGTCTGCTCGAGGCGATCCAGATCGTCCAGGTACAATTGCGGCGCGAGATGAACCAAGCCGTCGGGAGTTTGTAAGCGCCCGACGAGATTACTTTCCAACGGGCCCAGATCCACCCCATGTGGATGTTCCTGCAGCATCTTTAAACTCATGCCCTGCTCTGCGTATGGACCGGCCCGCAACGAATGATCGAGAATCATCTCCGGCGTGATTCCGTCATCGTCAACCTGATTGATAGCGGAGCTCAACAGCTTGAATATTTGCCAGTCCGGTTTTTGCTCTTTTGTCGGCGGAAACAGCGCCTCTGAAAATTTCGCGGTGTTGCGGACGGCGTTGATATGAAACGCCACGTCGTATTGTGGTATCTGCAATCCTGATGCGGCTGGAAGCACAATGTTCGCGAGCCTTGCGGTCTGGTTTAGATAAATGTCCGCACTGACCATGAACTCAAGACTTGCGAACGCTTCAGCCAGGCGCCGGCCGTTCGGCGCAGAAATTACCGGATTTCCCGCCACCGCGATCAACGCTCGAACCTGATCATCGCCCGGTGTCAGAATTTCCTCCGCCAGTACGGAAACCGGGAACTCGTTATTATTGTATGGCAAGCCTCGAACACGACTGTGTTTGCTGCCATAACTATTCGGCCGATTGCTGTTGTCCGTAATTTTGACGAGGTCGAACGCGGGCGTCGTAAACATCGCGCCACCGCGCCGGTCAAAATTCCCGGAGACAATATTAAAAGTGATGGTTAGCCATTGGCACAAGCCACCGAATTGTTGCGTGGATGCACCCATACGGCTGTAACAAACGGCTGATGGTGCATTAGCCATTTCAAGTGCTAGCCGGCGTATCTCCACGGCATCAATACCCGTTATCGGTGCGACACGTTCTGGTGTGTACGGGGCGACAGCGTGCTTTAACGCGTCGAGCTCGGCGCTTGCCTCCGCCAGGTGACCGAGACTATCCAGCCCCTCCGCGAACAGGACCTGATTCAGAGCGAGCAACAAAAGTGCGTCTGTGTTCGGCGTAATAAAAAAATGCTGGTCCGCTTTGTCCGCCGTTTCAGTCCGCCTGGGATCGATAACGACGACCTTGCCACCGCGCTTCTGGATGGCCTTCATACGGCGAGGAAAACCGGGTGCTGTCATCATACTGCCGTTCGACACTACAGGATTTGCGCCGATGATCAGCATGTAGTCCGTGTGATCCACATCGGGAACCGGGATTAACGAACCATGACCGAGCATGTGTTTGTTGGCTACATGATGTGGCAACTGGTCCGCAGACGCAGAACTGTAATGATTGCTACTGCCAAACGCCTTACGAAACTTATGGATGGTAACCAGTGAGCCCAGGTTATGTGCATTGGGGTTGCCGATGTAGGTAGCAACTGACTGCTTGCCATGTGTTTTCTGAACCCCCCGAACACGCTCGCCAATTTCCTGCAACGCACTGTCCCAGGAGATTTCCTCCCAGTCACTAGCGGTACGGCGCAACGGCTGCGTCAGACGGTCTTTGTCATGGTAATAATCTTGTAGTGCCACGGCCTTGGGGCAAATGTGCCCGCGGCTGAGGGGGTCCTTCTTGTCGGGTTTGATGGAAAGTATCCGCTGATCTTCGTGGCGCACTTCGATGCCACACATGGCTTCGCAGATATTGCAGGTGCGGTAGTGTGTTTTATGGTTGTCTTGCTCGAGTGTCATTGCTGCCGTTTGCCGGTGGAATTCAAGGATCGGATTGCTTATTGAAACACAGTTTCTCGACTATTCAGCCGCTGCCATTGTGCTTTTATACTAGACTAGACGATTTCCCGGGCAGCACCACCGATCAGGACTAACGACTTGGCGACGAAATTAACTGAAGTATTCGATAAATGGACGCCCGAGCAACTGTCCGGGCTCGACGCCTTTTTCCTGCACGCCGAGTCAGCCCGGACCCCCATGCACATTGGATCGTGCGCGATCTACGACCCCTCCTCCGCACCCGGCGGCGAGGTTCGATTGAAAGATATCCTCAAGTTCGTGGACGACAGGACCCACCGGGCCAAAACCTTTTGCCAAAAACTCAAGCAAGTGCCACTGGATTTCGACCGCCCGTATTGGGTCGATGACCCGGACTTCGACGTCGAATTTCACATTCGCCACATAGCACTGCCGCAACCAGGCGATTGGCGCCAACTCTGCATACAAGTGGCCAGGCTGCACGCTCGCCCACTCGATCTTTCGAAGCCGCTTTGGGAACTCACCGTCGTCGAAGGCCTCGATAATGTCGCCGGTGTGCCTAAAGGCTCGTACGCGATTGTGTCCAAGGTGCACCACTGCGCGATCGACGGCGCATCGGGTGTGGAAATTTCGGAGGCGATCCATTCCCTTAAACCAGAAGACGAAGTGGGTGACGACGAACCCGGCAAGCATCCAGGCCGGGAGGTTGGTACTTTTGAGCTGCTGGCCCGCGCTAATTACAACAATCTCCTGAAGCCGTTTCAGGCACTGATGCATGCGGGAAGAATGGCACCTGGCGCACTCAAGTATGCAGTCGGGTTGACGCGTGATGATTTCAAATTGTTCGGCTCGAGCGTGCCACGCACAAGATTTAATGGCGTCGTTTCCGGGCATCGTGTCTTTGAGGCTGTGTCATTCAGTCTTGCTGACATCAAGAAGATCCGCCAGAAAATGCCGGGCACCACGGTCAACGATGTCATGCTCGCAATCGTCGGCGGTGCTCTCCACCAATACCTCGACAGCAAGGGTGAATTACCGGAAGACTCGCTGGTCGCGATGGCACCCGTGTCGGTGCGTTCGAACAGTGAGAAAAGCTCCCTCGGCAATGAAGTATCGGCTCTCAGCATCGCGCTGGGTACGCACATTGCCGATCCGATTGAGCGCTTGCAATTCACTCATGAGAAAGCTGAGAAATCCAAAGAAATATCAAATGCGGTCGGCGCACGCGAGATTTCGGAAATCTCGAAACTGGCACCCGCGATGATCTCCGGTGTTGCCACGCGCCTATATTCGCGTCTCGGTCTCGCCAACCAACTAAGCCCCATGTTCAATACGGTTGTCACAAACGTACCAGGACCACCCGTGCCTCTTTATATGGCCGGTGCCCGCATGGTTCGCTCTTTTGGTGTTGGACCGGTCATGGATTCGATGGGCCTGTTCCAGGCGGTCACGAGTTATTGTGGAGAAATCGGCATCACGGTAACGGCGTGTCGAGACATGTTGCCGGACCCGGACTTTTACGCTGAGTGCCTGCAATCATCTTTCGACGACTTGCTCGCCGCGTCCAAAGCAAAGGCCGCTTAGGCAGGGCCTTGGCAAAACTTCTCAGCAACGGTCTCAAGCTTGAATTCGAGGACTACGGCAATCCGTCCGACCCGCCGGTATTACTGATTATGGGCCTCGCGGCGCAACTTACTCGCTGGCCAGAGGCATTTGTCGGGGCCTTGTTGGATAACGGGTTTCGGGTTATCGCTTTTGACAATCGCGACGTCGGACTGTCTGAAAAAATGGCCTCCGATCGCGCATCATCTCCTGTTGCGGTAGCACTTTTAAACACGATTGGGATGGCGGACCTGCTCGCACCGTACAAACTCAACGACATGGCGAAGGATACCGTGGGTGTCCTTGATGCTCTGAACATCGAAGGCGCTCATGTTATCGGTGCCTCGATGGGCGGCATGATCGGCCAGATTCTTTGCGCCGAATATCCGGAGCGGGTGAAAAGCTTTACCGCACTCATGTCATCAACGAACAACCCTGCCTTACCGAAAGCACACCCGAAGATCTCCTGGGATGTCATGACCGCGCGCAGTCGGTCCAGCAACCGGGAAGAACTCATCGACATTACGATGCGGATCTGGGAGTTGATTGGCACAAAGAACAGCGGCAGAGATCCACTTGAGTTTCGCAAGCAGGTTGCCGCGTCCGTTGACCGGAGTTCGTCACCAAAAGGCATTAAACGGCAAATGGCAGCGATTATTGCTACGCGCGATCTTCGCAACTGGACACGGCAGGTCGCAGCGCCGACCCTTGTTGTTCACGGCTCCGACGACCCGCTTGTGCCGCTTGAAAACGGACTGGATATCGCCGAGTGTATAAAGCATGCCCGCATCGAAATTATCGACGGTATGGGTCATGACCTGCCACCTGTCTATTTAGCAACGGTCGTCGGCCACGTGCTCGAGCATTTGAGTACCGCCACCAACCAGGAGCACACCCAGGAGAAACAATGCGCGGATTGATGATGGACACCCAGCTGATGATCTCAGGCTTGCTGCGATCAGCAGACAGGAATTATCCCGACCGGGAGATCGTATCGGTCACTGCAGACAATCCGCGCCACCGTTATACCTACCGCGAATCTTTTCGGCGCACACGGCAACTGGCTAACGCACTTAATCGCCTGGGCGCAGAACCCGGCGATCGCATTGCGACTCTGGCCTGGAATGACTATCGCCACTTTGAGCTGTACTACGCTGTCTCTGGCAGCGCCATGGTATGCCACACCATCAACCCCAAGTTATATCCCGAGCAAGTTGCCTACATCATCCAGCATGCGGAAGATAAGTTTATCTTTGTCGACTTGCTCGTCGTGCCCCTGCTGGAGGCTCTTGCGGACCAGTTAACAGGCGTTGAGGGAATCGTTGTGCTCACAGACGAAGCGCATATGCCGAAAACGGCGCTGCCGAACGTCGTCTGTTACGAGACCCTGATCGCAGCGGAATTCGAACAATTTGAGTGGCCCGAGTTCGACGAAAATACAGCGAGCTCGTTGTGTTACACGTCGGGCACTACAGGCAATCCGAAAGGCGTTTTGTACAGCCACCGATCAACGATGTTGCACGCTTACGCAAGCTGCCTGCCCGATGTGCTCGGCCTGTCCGGCCACGACACGATAATGCCGATCGTGCCAATGTTCCATGTCAACGGTTGGGGTATTCCCTACGGCTCTCTGTTGGTCGGTGCAAAGATCGTATTTCCCGGACCTAAAATGGGTGATGGCGAAACACTGCAAGCCCTGATTGAAGAAGAGTCCATCACAATTGCATCCGGTGTGCCTACCATCTGGCTGGGCCTGCTGAGCTATCTGAAAGAAAGCGGCAAGAGAATCGACAGCATCAAGCGTTTGAGCGTTGGAGGCGCTGCGTGCCCGTTATCAATTATCGAAGGCTTCCGCGATGAGTTCGGCATCACGGTTTGCCAGGGCTGGGGCATGACCGAAACCAGCCCACTTGGCACGGTATTCAGCCTGAAATCGAGCAATAAGGATCTGCCGGCCGACGAAGTCGCAAAGCTGCAGGCCAAGCAGGGTCGTGGCGTATTCGGTATTGAGATGAAGATCGCCAGCCCGGACGGCGATGAACTACCCTGGGACGGCGTTGCTTTTGGAGCGCTGAAAGTACGCGGGTCGTGGGTTTGCAGTGGCTACTTTAGACTGGATAACGCCAGCCCGCTGGACGAAGACGGCTGGTTCGACACAGGCGATGTGGCGACTATAGATCCCGACGGTTACATGCAGATAACCGATCGAACCAAAGACGTAATCAAGTCAGGCGGGGAATGGATCAGCTCGATCGATCTTGAGAATGCAGCGGTTGATAATCCGAAAGTGGCGGAAGCGGCCGTCATCGGACGCTACCATCCTAAATGGTCGGAGCGACCACTATTGATAGCCGTCAAAAATGCTGGCACGGATGTGAACAAGGAAGAGATATTGAGTTGGCTTAGTAGCCGCGTCGCAAAAATGTCGCTCCCAAACGATGTCGTCTTCGTTGACGAACTACCACACACCGCAACCGGGAAAATCAACAAGCTGGCACTGCGCGAACAGTTCAAGGACTATCAGTTTCCAGACTGATGAGAATAGCCAAATAGATTGCGCTGCATAATCTCATTTGCTACGCAGTCCGGCACCATAGTTTTCCAGTCACCACCACTCGATATCATTGCGATAACATCGGGTGAGTAGATATCGAGATATTGTTCCGTAAAATCTTCCAGCGGCACTATACCGTTGCGGTCCCTGAGGTAGTGAAACAGGTGGTGCAAGGACTCAGGAAGGACCAGATCCCCAAGATTTTCAATTTCTCCACTGACTTTATTTTTCAGTGGATAAACGAACAGTGTGATCTGGTCTTTGAATAGCTGACCCAGGCCTTCGAGAATACCGCCAGCCAATGACACGTAATACTGCTCATCGAAAAGACTGCGCAGTGTTCCCAGCCCCATAGCCATACCGATTGGCTGCTCGGTATATTGGCTCAGGTACGACGCCAAACGGTAATGCTCCGGGAAGTCCGAGATCAAAACCGTATTGCCCGTAGTCGCCAGTACCTCTGCCCTGCTCACGAAATCTTCAAGACAGACCTCGCCGTTCTCAACGAGGTTGTGCATCGAAATTTCCATGATTGGAATGATCTTGTCAGCATTGTCGCCACAGACTTTGCTGAATTTCCTGAGTGCGACATCCAGCATGTCCATATTGACGTGTGTTACCGGTTTGAACCGCCCTCGTTCAATGAGCAGTGGTCGCTTCCTCAGCACCTCGGAGGGTTGTAGAACCTGACCATCCGCGGAGAACATCGCGGCACCTGTCAGCCCGAGCTGCACCAGGTGCAATGACATGATGCGATTATCAACGCCCTCGAATGCCGGACCACTGAACTCGATCATATCGACTTCAATTCGTTCCGTTGACAGACTATCAAGGAGTGAGCCCACCAGCACCGCCGGATCCTGGTGCATTTCGTAGGCGCCGTAAATCAGATTTACACCGACAATGCCCAGTGCTTCCTGCTGCAAGGCATTGCTGTCGTCTCGCATACGCGCATGCAGGATAATAACGCTGTCATCCTCGTTGGGAGATGCTTGAAACCGAATCCCCATCCAGGCATGACACTCATTGCTGCCGTGATAATTTCTTGCGGACACGGTATCGGCGAAAGTGAAGAAGCTGCTCGTGTCACCTCGCGACGGCGTTAACCGCTCCCGGGTAAGTGCCTGCTCGTACTCGAGCATGGCCTCGAGTCGCTCACGACAGACGTAGCGCTCGCAATCGCCGTAGATTGCGTCGCTGACCTGCATGTCGTAGGCCGAAATACTCTTGGAGATGGTGCCTGCTGCGCCGCCGGCCTGAAAAAACCAGCGCACTACTTCCTGGCCTGCGCCGATCTCAGCAAAAGTACCGTAGCGCCCGGGATCCAGATTCAGTTCAAGCGCTTTTTCTATTGTTGAGTGTTGCCTATCATTGCTCATTGGTCCGTCCACAAGAAAACTCAAGAATCACCTCAGTCAATAGACTATCGGCAATTCTCAAGAAACCTTGAGGAACGTTGAGCGCCAGCGACTTACTCTTTCGCGTAGCGGCTGAACCAGGCAAGTATGTTGTCGACCTTGGCGATCAGGTGAGAGGGTCTCGCGGCAATTCCGTGCGACGCCTCAGGGATTTGCACCAGAATAGTATCGATCTTGCGAATCTTCAACGCCTGGTAATACTGTTGGGACTGCGACAGTGGTGTCCGGTAATCAACTTCACCTGTCAGCAGAGCCGTTGGAGTTGTTACATTCCCGACCAGCGACAGCGGTGAACGGGCCCAGTAGGCTTCAGGATCTTCCCACGGCATTTTCTCGAACCAGTACATCGAATAAAAAGGTGCACCATCGGACGTCAAAGCGAAATCCAGCCAGTTGATCACGGGTTTGGCGACGACAGCAGCCCTGAATCGATCGGTCATGCCCACTATCCAGGCGGTGAGTACGCCACCACCCGAACCACCGGTAACGAACAGCGATTCCTCATCGATGAAGCCGCGCTCGATAACCGTATCAACGCCGGACATCAGGTCATCGTAATCCTGCCCCGGGTACTTGTGGTGAATTTCGTTCGCGAAATCAGCGCCGTAGCTAGTTGAGCCGCGTGGGTTGGTATACAGGACGACATAGCCGGCAGCCGCATACAGTTGAATTTCTGCCGAAAACTGCGGGCCATACGCAGCGAACGGGCCGCCATGAATTTCCAGCAGCAACGGGTATTTCTTGCTCGAATCGAAATCGGGCGGGGTTACCAGCCAGCCCTGCACGCTCAGGTCGTCGAAAGAAGACTGCCAGGTAATTTCTTCAACGGCACCAAGCTTGCGATTGCCGAGCAGGTCCTCATTCAGTGCGGTGAGGCGCGTTGCAGACGTTCGGCCGCGCCCGACAGCAACATCAGCCGGCCGATCCACTCGTCCTGCGGTGTAGGCATAGGCACCATTATTCGCAACCGAAAAGCCGCCACTGGTATACGGGCGACCGAGCCCGACGCTGCCAATATCATCCGCAACGGAGATGAGCTTGCCTTTCATTGAAAGCGTTGCCAGATGAGTCTTGCCGTGATCATCGTACTGCACGTACAAACTATTGGAGCTACCGGCCCATTGCACATCATCGATCGTGCGATCAAAGCTGGCCGTCAATACTTCTATGGAGCCATCATCAAGGTCCATCACATACACATCGCTGTTGTGGTAACCCAGCTTCTTGTCATCAAACCCGAGATAGGCAAGCATCGAACCATTAGGTGAGACCGTCGGTGAAAAATCCGGACCGTCGCGATCCGTCAACTGCTTGAGCTCACCGCTGCCGACCTCAACCGACCAGACTTCGGCCTCCATCGGATCGTGTTCCCGCTCGTCCTGCTGGTTGCCGGCGAAATAGATTCGCCGGCCGTCTCTAGACCAGGAAAGCGGGCCACCGTAGTCGCGATCACCGCTGGTAATTTGTCTTGGACTACCACCGTCGGCCGACAAGACGAACAAGTGCGAATAGCCGTGCTCCAGATATCCGGCACCGTCAGCTCTGTATTGCATCTGATCAATAACCGTCACAGGCGGCGCCCATTCGGCATCTTCCGGCGCGGCTGGCGGCTTGGCCAGCGACGCGCCCTCTGCTTTGACAAACATCTCGAATGCGATCTGTGTCCCGTCCGGCGACCACGTCAAGGATGACGGTCCGCCACGAACGTTGCTCAGCACTGCCGTCTGGCCTGTATCCATCCAGCGCACGTGAATCTGCGAGCCGCGATCACCGACACTCGTCACGTAAGCAAGGCGATCACCACTCGGCGACCAGCGCGGACTGCCGTAGCTTTGTGCACCAGACAACAGCGGTCGGTGGTGAGAGCCGTTAGCATCGACTATCCAGATGTTCGAGACCGACTGATCGGTCATGATGTCTTTGGAGACTCGCGAGTAGGCAACCCGTGAGCCATCCGGGGAGATCTGCGTATCGGTTGCAACCTCAAGCTCGAAGACATCGATGTTCTTGAATGCGCCATCGTCAGCGCTTGCAAGCGCTGTGATGAACAATATGGCCAGTGTGAGTATTCGCATAAATCCCCCGTCCTGTTTCTTGTGATGTTGGATGGCAAGGCAGCTGGAAGTATAGGCGAAAAAAGGAAAAAAGGGGTCAGACCCCTGTCGGGTCTGACCCCTTTCGGGCCAAGTGCCCCAGGAGCAACCGGGGCCTGTGATTCTATCCGTAAACGTGGAAACTACGGAATATTGTTGTGGTAAACGTAACTATCAACGAAGAGATCCGGAACCGGGAAAGTGACTGCCGTGTCTGACGAGTTGTGACAGGTCCGGCAGGCATAATCTTCGTCAATCGCTGGATATGCGAATCCACCGCTCGCAGTGAACTGCGGCTGGGTCGAGTCCAGTGAAATCCTGAAGATATGCGAGGCAACATCCCCGACCGTCGGACGATCAACATCACCGGCTACCTTGGTCGCGGACTTAGCCAGATCTGGCATGTGGCAATCGATGCAATCGAGATTCATCATGCCCGGCCCACGCAGCGTCGTATTGTAGTCAGAATGGCAACCGAGACATCCGGCATTGCTTGGATCAACGCCGGCCACGCCTGTATACAGTGGATTATTGACGTTCACTGAAGACCCGTGTGGATTGTGGCAAGTGTTGCAATCTCCGTGCAAGGCCATGAATCCGGGCGAACGAGTCGTCTGTAACGTGTCCGGGTCAATGCCGAGCACTTCATCATACTGCTCGTGGTGTTTGATAAGACCACCGCTGGCAGCGATGCGACCACCCATGACACTTGGCCGGGTGTCTGCAACCGCGGCTGCAGCCAACGCAACATCGAAGCCACTCAGGTAGCTCGGATAATCTCGTTCACCATCGCGGGTGTGGCATTCACCGCAGGCCGTCGCAAGACCGAAGCCTGCTTCTGGCATGGAGAGTTGCGCCAATGAGCGAGGTATTGCATCACGAACAATTTTGCCACTGAACTTGGCGTGGGCAGAGCCTGCGCTATGGCATGCCTCACAATGAACTCCACCTTCAAAGAAAGTACCCTGCATGAAAGCAAGACCGTCCTGTCCTGTCGGGTTCAATGTCGCATCCGTGTGGCGCCAACCGGTCGTATGGCAGTTACCGCAGTTATACGGTTTGTCTGATTCATTATTGTGATAACCGGTCAGAGCGTCGGTCGCAAAGTTGTACTGAACGTTGGAGCCGGTGACGACCGCCCCAGCCATATCAACGAAGCGTGCTTTCCAGAAATAACCACCGATAACGTAAGAGACGTCGTCCCAGGTGACTGGTGTACCGAGACCGTTTTCGGTTCCTGGTTGGGGATCTGCCAGCCCGCCAGCGATATCCGCATCATCATCGAACACTCGCTGCAGAACACCGTTCAGTGTAGTAAACGGATAGATGGGTTGACTGCCGTTTACGACCTTGTTTAATTTGTACGGATGACCGGACTGTACGAACGATGCATATTGAACAGTGTGGCAAATGCCGCACTCTTCACTGCTGATAAACTCGCCGTCCGCAATCTCAGGCAGTTCGAAGTCGAAGATATTTGGACCAGCCTGTGTGACCGCAACGGGATCAACCATAAGGTCCTCGTAGCCCGGTCGGCTCGCATGACCGACGTAGGTACCTTCGGCCAGCTCAACCGTGTAACTACCGTCTGCGGCAATATCGGCGTCGAACTGACTACCCGCTGCGGCACCACTGGGTACAAAAAAGATCGAGGAAAAACGATCGAGAGGACCGGCAGGCGTAGATATGTTGCCACTGACTACGATAGCTGTCCCGGGAAGAGGCTCGCGACAATCAAGAACGTCCACATTGCCGTCACCGTTCAGATCTTCCTCCGGATCACCAACGCCGTTCTGATTCAGATCCCAACAGGAGAAACCGGTGTTTCCCGCTAGCCCTGCTGCGCCTGCGGCACCAGCAGCACCGTCATCACCTGAGCAACCCGTAAGCAAAAATGCGCTTGCTGCCAACGGCAGAAAGCGCCAGAAAAGTTTGTTCATTATCCCAACCCCGTTTGGTTTTAGTGAGCAGAGCGGATATCTCAATTTGAGGAACGCGAGCTACCCGACCGAGATGTAGCATGCGAGCTTGGGAGGTTTAATACACTGACAATTGTCAGTTCTGACGTGGCAAAACCCTGCGGATTACACGTACTTCATGCGCCTAAACGCTGGCGCGTTATTTCGAACAGGAGTTCTCATCCTGAACCCGAATGATCTCGGGCGGAAATCGATGGCGTTTGCTCGGCTTTGACTACCTCACTGTGCAGTCTTTGATCTGCTCGATGTCAGGCTATCCGATTGGTGCTCGGTCGTCGTTCTCATCAGATACAGCGACGAGGCGCCGCCGAATAACATGCTGCTCAATAAGTTCAGTGTTCGATTAACGATAGGCGAGAGTGTGGCCAGTTCCAACGGAACGCCGAACCGGGTTAGCAAGAAGATTAACGTCGCGTCATACGCTCCTAAACCCATTGGCAACGTGGACGCAATGCCGGCAAAAACACTGAGCACCCCAATCAGAAAAGCATCGAAATGATTAATTTGAAAACCCAATACTATGAATATCGCCAAGTGCCTGAGACCGAACCCGATAACATCAGCGACCAAGATCGTCGCGGATAAGAATATCTTCTTTGTCGGGATCCTGGACTCTCTTTCCAGGAGCGGTTTTACGATCTTGTACAAGGGACGGCGGCCCAGATACGCCACCAGAAGTAAGAGACTCACGCCAACAGCGATCAGATGGAGATGATTTGACAGATAGCTGGAAGGAAGCAGATAGACCGCACATCCCGCACCGAATAATCCCCAAATTGTGAGGTTCATCGAACCATCGACAGCCAACACGTACACAATACGCTTAACGCTTAGCCCCAGATACTCTTTGACCAGATAAATACGAGTCGGCAGTCCGAGCTTGAATGGCATCGTGTAGCTGAGTAGCGCCGTCGTGGACAATACGGCGAATACCGCAGCAAAGTTTCCATTGTGCTGTGGCGATTCAGACGATTTTCGACCGATATACAAGTACCATCTCAGCGGCTCAAAAAGAAAATGCAAAAATACGAAGAAAATTGCGATGATGATAAAATGCGACGCCTCTCCGGTCAGGAGCAGCCGAAAATTCATACTGGGGGAAATCGCCGGAATCAGGACGAACAAGGACAACAGCACAGCCGCTATTAGTGCTGCCCGGATCATCCCGGCCTTTTGCAGGAGTTTCATGAGGTGAAGTCTACGCGGACGATTGCCGTGTGTCGTTAGACAGAGTCCACATATTAAGGGTGTAGCGTGTCAGATAATCAGGAATACAAACAGTTTTACTCAGTTGAAGCAGACGTCTACGAGAACACTCGTTACGGTACAAGCTATGGCAGTTTGTTTCGCTCCCTTCACTACAAAGTGGTTAGCGATGTCTGCGAAGCCATTCCAAGCGATGCACTGGTCCTGGAGGTCGCGTGCGGCACTGGACACACTACGCGATTGCTCAACTCGCTTGGAATATCCACTATCGCATGTGATCTGACGCCGAACATGATGGTGCAAGCAAGAGACAGCATAAATTCAGGTGAGGCTGTTACAGACTTCATTCAAACCAGCGCGTTCAATCTGCCATTTGCGGATAACACTTTTGATTTTTTGATTTCCACTCGATTTCTTCACCTGTTCGAAGATGACGATCAAGACCAACTAATGCAAGAATTCTCCCGGGTATTGAAACCCGGCGGAACAATTCTCGTAGATCTCGACAATCTCGTGGCACGCTGGTTTTATGCTATCCCACACTTGGTCTACAACATCATTCGGTACCGGCGATTCGCGCCCGATTCGCACTACAGTTCACCAAGCCGGGCGAAATCACTATTGACCAATCACGGATTCGATGCACCGAAGATATTGGGCGTCGGTGGCTGGCATCTCCACTTCGTGAAACTCTTGTCGACCAAGCTGGCATACCGGTTTGGTCTCCGTCATCGCTTTCCACCCTATCGAATTCTTGCCGAACAATTTGTTATTGTCGGCCAGGCCATGCAGGAAGCCACTTGATCTCAGTCGTTAGCCAGTATTTCCACAGCCCGTCAGACGTGATATTCCGCCGGTAGAATTGACCATGAAAGTATTAATGGTAGGCCCCAAAATCTGTACGCCCTGGTCGGAAGGTCGCAAGAAATTTTTTAGGGACCTTTGTCAGGTTACAACAGAGAGATGGGATGTATTGGCGTTCATCACTGTCAATGAGGGCGAAACGGCGGACCTACCGGTAAAAACCGAAGAACATATTTGCCGTAGCGGTTCGCAGCATCTTATTCATATTCGCAGACACCTCAGACACGCGATCCGGATGCATCAGCCCGATTTGGTGTGCCACCTCCCGTTCGGTGTATTCTCGGGCTTGCGGGGTTTGGCGAACATCTGGTCGATCAGGTATGTCGAACGGCTATGTCGGCGCCAATCGATACCCTGCTGTACGCTCATGTACTCGCTGACCAACGATGCTGATACCTGGTTTCATCGCTTTGCGTTGAAAAACGCTTACCTCAATCAGCACAGTGCCGCACAGCGTACCGTGCGCTTCGGCGTGAACTTGCCTGCGATTGATCCTGTTTTTCTTGCGCGCGAAGCGTCGGACGAGAAATGCATCCTCTTCATGTCAGGAGAAGCCGTCGAGAGTGACGATAGCTTCAAATATGTAATGGATGTAAGGGGCCTTAGGCTATTACTTAGAGCGGGTGAGGAATTGCAAAAACGCGGCTACAGGTTAATCGTCGCCGTTCCATTCCTGCAAAATAAACGACTGCGACGAAGAGTTGCATCAAGCAATGACAATTATTGGGCACCAGGGTCAATTGAGTATCTCGATAAGATTTCGCTTCCCAAAATTTTCGATCGTGCACGCTTGTTTG
Source organism: Woeseiaceae bacterium (assembly GCA_021773055.1). Lineage (GTDB taxonomy): Bacteria > Pseudomonadota > Gammaproteobacteria > Steroidobacterales > Woeseiaceae > UBA1847. The sequence goes on along the minus strand of JAJFKV010000062.1, from coordinate 3,873 downwards.
CTTTTCCTTACGGAAATGAAGAGGTCCAATTTGTTCCGACATCCATTATTGAAGCGATGCACTTCGGGGTGCCGGTCGTACTTCCGAAGCTAAATTTCTTAGCCCCATTTTACGAGTCCGAAGGTCGATGTCTTCCGTACAATAGTGGCGATATTGGTTCTTTCTACGATGCAATTGATGCAGCTCGCGACACGGATTTCCTCAACTCTATTCGCAAGCAGGCAAGTAAGTACATTGAAGAAGAGTACAACATACTGAACTCAGTCAATGATCTCGAACAGATATATCGTGATAGAGCGAATGCTTATCGCAATTGACCTGTACTCGGGCATCGATTGCCAACTAACTCATCAGACGTATCTGATTGCACGGCAAAATTACGAGTGCGCAGCTTTCTCTACAGAGAAACCGCAGTGCAGCCTGGGCACACCAAGCAGCGGAAATAACCCGAAGTTTTCCTTTCGAATTATCCTCGATCCCGATAATCGATCCAGATGCGAGCCCAGTTCGTCGCTCGCGAAATAATGAACGAGGCTCCCTCCGGTTGGTGAAATGTTCCTGGCTTTTGTTTTTTTTCTCAACCAGATCAAAGCGTTATCGCAGGGTTCAATGACGATCAGCCGACCACCAGGAGCTAATGCATCCCAATACCGAGCGAGATTTACCGCGACCTCATCCGGCGCCACGTACATCAGAACAGTAACAAACAAAATCACATCGAACTGTTCTGTCGGGACGTATTCCTGAATGGTGGCAGAAGCGCAGTCGCCCAAGTCCCGACGAAACTGTTCGGCAAATTCGTCACACAATTCTACCCCTTGCAATTTGGCGGACGGGTGAACATTTTGAATCTCTGCTGAAATGCGCCCGTACCCGCAGCCCAAATCAAGAACGTGCCGCGGCGATCGCGGAAGTTGGTTCAGAACGAATTTGACATGGCTGGCGTGAATGTAATTGTTTAGAAATTCCGGAAAGTTTTTGTAGAGTACAGATCTCCTGGTGTTACCCAGGGCGCCATGCCGCTGTTTCCAGCTATCCTTGAGATCTGAATTTCTTCTGTCCATTGCTCTGGCTTCCAATCACTGCGATTACACTCGCAAATAGACACCGAATCGCGTCAGACTAGCAAGACCTTGCCCTCATTCGAGTGGATGTCAAATGGTATCAATAGGGTACTGACAAGTTAAGTGTGCTTCCTGACAGATAGCTTACAGATAATTCGGACACATGGTTTACACATTTGCTTAACGAGTCGAGTTTGCTGACCCTGTTTGTGGTGCTGGCGGGCGTTGTTGCGCTTTGTATTCTCAAGCAGCTAGTATTATCCGCTCTGCCTGACCTTATTTAGCGAAACAACCTGTGTTCAATGATAAAACACGGCTGACAAAAGTCGTGCACGGCACTGCCGCATTCCGGCTCGATCTCCAGGGATTACGGGCGATCGCTGTCGCACTCGTGATCCTTGGGCATATGGGCGTTTCTGGGTTTGCCGGCGGATTTATCGGTGTAGACGTGTTCTTCGTGCTTTCCGGCTATCTGATCACTGGCCTGCTGTTGCAGGAACAGGAGGCCACAGGCCGAATAAACTATGGCCGGTTCCTGGCTCGCCGTCTGAGGCGCTTGTTACCCGCGCTGCTTGTTATGCTGACTACTGTTTTGCTCTTGTCCTCGATCGTGCTTTCAGCTTACGAGGTCCGCATGCAAAGCGGCTCTTTTGTGTATTCAGCCACATGGACCAGCAACTTTTTCTTTGCCTTTGTCGATCGCGACTATTTTTCGGCGCTTACGGCAGAGGACTTATTTCTGCATACCTGGTCTCTGGGAGTCGAGGAGCAGTTTTATTTGGTCTGGCCGTGGCTAATAGCTCTGGCGTTTTGGCTCCGACCGACGAATGTGTCACAAAAGGTGTTGCGAAGTTTGCCATTGGTTTCTTTGGCCGTCATCTTTGTTGTCAGTCTGGTGCTGAGTTTGCACTGGTCGACCAGCAAGCCGCTGCTTTCCTTTTACATGATGCCGTCGAGGGGTTGGCAATTCGCGCTTGGAGCCGGGGTCTACGTGTGGCTCAATGCTTCCCTCGGCGACGCAGCGTCACGACTTCTGCTGCGAAACAAGGTGGCAGTTGAAATCGTCGGATTGCTGTTGATTTTCGCCAGTGCGGTGATGCTTAGCGCCGAGATCACTTACCCAGGCTACTATGCCCTGATCCCGTCTTTCGGCGCGGCGATGCTTATCGTCGCAGGAGCGGATCAGCGGTCTACCGGTGCCGGTATAGTGCTCGTATCGCGGCCCTTCGTCTGGCTGGGTGATCGCTCATACTCCTTATACCTTTGGCACTGGCCGATTCTAATACTTGGGCGCAGTTTCGGCATATCCAACGCTACAATTGGTATGGCTGTCCTGATCGGTGTCTCACTGATTTTTGCGTCTTTGAGTTACCGCCATATCGAGCTGCCATTCTGGAAGGGGCGATTCAGTCGTGTCAAAACGCTGAGAACAGCCCTCGTCGCTACTCTGGCCGTCGTTGTCGCCGTCGGCGGTGCCGGCGCACTGAAGCGGAATGTTTACGGCGTACCGATGCAGACGGCCATCAATAATAGTTACGATCCGCGGGCCGATTTTCCTACGGCTATTTACGGCGAGGGCCGTCCCTGTGACACCTGGTTCAGCAGTGCACAGCTTATTCCGTGCGGCATCGGCAACAGGGATGGAGAAAAACTTGCGATCCTGCTCGGCGATAGCATTGGTGCGCAATGGTCGTCTTTGATTCCGGCGCTGTACCCATCGCCAGAATGGCAAGTGATTGTGTTGACCAAGTCGTCGTGCGCGATGGTCGACGAGTCGTATTATTACGAAAAAGTAGGTGGTGATTATCAGGTTTGTACCCAATGGCGTAAACAAGCCCTCGACTATATCGATATGGTCAATCCTGATGTTGTTCTTGTCGGTAGTTCCTCGACGTATGATTTTTCGGAGCTGCAGTGGATCGAGGGGAGCGCGCGAATATTTTCGCGACTGGCCGCCGCGGCGAAGGCCGTTGTCGTCATACCGGGCACGCCCGAGCTTTCCTTTGATGGACCAAGCTGTCTCGAGCAACCGTATCGCTTTTCGCTCCGCCTGAGTGGCGGTAAACGCGAGTGTGAGGAGGCTCAAGTGGGATCCGAAAGCAACGATGTATCGCGACTTCTGGGGCAGGCGACCGACGAGCTTGAAAATGTGAAGCTGCTCGATCTCGGTGATTTGGTCTGTCCCGAAGGAAAATGTGCGGCGATGACGGAGGGTGGCGTAGTTGTCTTCCGAGACAGTCAACACCTGACAACAACATTCGTTGACACGCTGGTTCCCGAAGTTCGAAGACTGCTGGATGCCATGAGCCCGAGTATCACGCGTGGATATCACCAAACTTTCTAATTCTCGCGGACCTCTTGAAGTAACCAATCTCGGAGGGCTGCGATGTTCGCCCTGAGCGAATTCGACTCCGGATAGACCAGGTAGAAGCTGGACTCTAGTGACTGGATGAGGTCGAAGGGTTCGACGACGCGTCCAGCCGCGACGTCTTCCGCTGAGAGAAAACGCCAACCCAGTACAACGCCCGCACCATCAATGCTGGCCTGCAATCCGTGATCGGGCAAGCTGAAATGCATGCCTCGTGAAGCATCCACATTGCTTGCGCCCGCTGCTTTTAGCCACGATTCCCAGGTAGGCGATTCCGGGACGTCGTCCATAGAATGATTGTGTAGTAGCACGTGCTTGCGCAGATCGTTCGGGCTCTTCAGCGCATCGGGTCCCTCAAGCAAACGAGGGCTACACATTGGTGTAACCGTTTCGTCGAAAAGTTTAATTGCTTCCAGACCCGACCACTGTCCACTGCCTAGT
>JAJFKV010000061.1 GCA_021773055.1 Woeseiaceae bacterium | reverse complement strand
TGCAAAATGTGGGCAGACCGGTCGCACTCAGGACCAGCGTGTCACCATCAACGTCGCTGGACGACAAGGGAATGTTCAGTGCCTGACTTTCATCGACGCTTTGATTACCGATGGCGCTTAGTACAGGCGCCTCGTTCGTAATACCGACGGTAATCGTTAGCGCTTCGCTGTCGTTGAGGTTCGGAGTGCCGTCGTCTGTCACGGTCACCGTAACAGGATAGCTGCCAGCATCGGTCGCGCCCGGTGTGCAATTGATGTTGCCACTACCGTTGAGGTTATCCGTCAAACTGCAGAAGGTCGGTAAGCCGGTTGTGCTGAAGGCAAGGCCATCACCGTCGGCATCGGTAGATGCCAGGGGAACGTTCAGTGTCTGACTTTCATCGATGCTTTGATTGCCGATGCCACTGAGTACGGGCGCCTCGTTGGTAGCAAGGACGGTAATCGTCAGCGCCTCGCTGTCATTTAGATTTGGCGTGCCGTTATCGGTGACGATCACCGTAACCGGATAACTGCCGGCATCGGTAGCACCCGGTGTGCAATTTATGCTGCCGCTACCGTTGAGGTTATCCGTCAAACTGCAGAAGGTCGGTAAGCCGGTTGTGCTGATTGTGAGCCCGTCACCATCCGGATCAGTGGAGGACAGGGGAACGTTCAGCGTCTGGCTTTCATCAACGCTCTGGTTACCAATTAGATTTAGCGTTGGTGCCTGATTGACTCCGCCGACGATAATCGTAAGCGCTTCACTGTCACTGAGATTCGGTGTGCCGTTGTCAGTGACGGTCACCGTAACAGGATAGCTGCCAGCGTCGGTAGCGCCCGGTGTGCAATTGATGTTGCCACTGCCGTCAAAGTTATCCGCTAAACCGCAGAATGTCGGCAAACCGGTGGCGCTGATTGTGAGCCCGTCGCCATCGGCGTCAGAGGATGACACGGGAATGTCTAATGTTTGGCTTTCATCGACGCTTTGATTGCCGATGGCGCTTAGTACAGGCGCCTCGTTGGTTGCGCCGACGGTTATTGTCAGCGCTTCACTATCGTTGAGATTGGGCGTGCCGTTATCAGTGACAGTGACCGAAACAGGATACGACCCGGCATCGGTAGCACCCGGTGTGCAATTGATGTTGCCGCTGCCATTGAGGTTATCCGTCAAACTGCAAAATGTCGGCAGACCGGTCGCACTCAGGAGCAGCGTGTCACCATCGGCATCAGTGGATGACATGGGAATGTTCAGAGTCTGGCTTTCATCGACGCTTTGATTACCGATGGCACCTAGTACAGGCGCCTCGTTCGTAATACCGACGGTAATCGTCAGCGCTTCGCTATCATTGAGATTCGGTGTGCCGTTATCGGTGACGATCACCGTAATCGGATAACTGCCGGCATCGGTAGCACCCGGTGTGCAATTTATGTTACCGCTACCATTGAGGTTATCGGTGAGACTGCAAAATGTGGGCAGACCGGTCGCACTCAGGACCAGCGCGTTACCATCAACGTCGCTGGACGACAAGGGAATGTTCAGTGCCTGACTTTCATCGACGCTTTGATTGCCGATGCCACTGAGTACAGGCGCCTCGTTGGTAGCAACGACGGTTATCGTCAGCGCTTCATTGTCATTGAGACTGGGTGTGCCGTTGTCAGTCACGGTCACTGTGATCAGATAGCTGCCGGCATCAGTAGCACCCGGTGTGCAGCTCACGTTACCGCTGCCGTTGAGGTTATCGGTGAGACTGCAAAATGTGGGCAGACCGGTCGCACTCAGGACCAGCGTGTCACCGTCAGCGTCGCTGGATGACAGGGGAATGTTCAATGTCTGGTTTTCATCGACGCTTTGATTGCCGATGCCACTGAGTATCGGCGCCTCGTTGGTTGCAGCGACGGCGATTGTCAGCGCTTCGCTGTCATTGAGATTTGGCGTTCCGTTATCGGTGACGATCACCGTGATCGGATAACTGCCGGCATCGGTAGCACCCGGTGTGCAATTGATGTTGCCGCTACCATTGAGGTTATCTGTCAAACTGCAAAATATCGGCAGGCCGGTCGCACTCAGGAGCAGCGTGTCACCATCAGCGTCGCTGGATGACAAGGGAATGTTCAGTGCCAGACTTTCATCGACGTTTTGATTGCCGATGCCGCTTAGTACGGGCGCCTCGTTGCTTACAGCGACGGCGATTGTCAGCGCTTCGCTATCATTGAGATTCGGTGTGCCGTTATCGGTGACGATCACCGTAATCGGATAACTGCCGGCATCGGTAGCACCCGGTGTGCAATTGATGTTGCCGCTACCGTTGAGATTATCGATGAGACTGCAAAATGTCGGCAGGCCGGTCGCACTCAGGACCAACGTGTCACCATCAACGTCGCTGGATGACAAGGGAATGTTCAGTGCCTGACTCTCATCGACGCTTTGATTGCCGATGCCACTGAGTATCGGCGCCTCGTTGGTAGCGACGACGGTAATCGTCAGCGCTTCATTGTCATTGAGATTGGGTGTGCCGTTGTCGGTGACAGTCACCGTAACTGGATAGTTACCCGCATCGACCGGCCCCGGTGTGCAACTGATGCTGCCGCTACCGTTGAGGTTATCGGTGAGACTGCAAAATGTGGGCAGGCCCGTCGCACTCAGGACCAGCGTGTCACCGTCAGCGTCGCTGGATGACAGGGGAATGTTCAATGTCTGGTTTTCATCGACGCTTTGATTGCCGATGCCACTGAGTATCGGCGCCTCGTTGGTAGCAACGACGGTTATCGTCAGCGCTTCGCTGTCGTTGAGATTTGGTGTGCCGTTGTCGGTGACAGTCACCGTAATCGGGTAGTTGCCGGCATCCGTGGCACCCGGTGTGCAGTCGATGTTGCCGCTGCCGTCGGCGTTGTCTGTCAGGCTGCAAAACCCCGGCAGGCCAACCGCGCTCAGGACCAGCGCATCACCGTCGGCATCAGTGGATGACAAGGGAACGTTCAGCGCCTGACTTTCATCGACACTTTGACCGCCAATCAGCGTTAATACCGGCGCTTCATTCGATGCAACGACGGTTATAGTGACCGCCTCAGTATCATTGAGATTTGGCGTGCCGTTGTCGGTGACAGTCACCGTAACCGGATAGTTACCGGCATCGGTCGCACCGGGCGTGCAGTTGATATTGCCGCTGCCGTTGAGGTTATCGGTCAAACTGCAGAAGGTCGGCAAGCCGGTCACACTGATCACGAGCCCATCGCCGTCCGGGTCAGTGGATGACAGGGGAATGTTCAGTGTCTGACTTTCGCCCACGGACTGGTTGCCAATGCCGCCGAGTACTGGCGCCTCATTCGTAGCAACGACGGTTATCGTCAGTGCTTCGCTGTCATTGCGATTTGGTGTGCCGTTGTCAGTCACAGTCACTGTGATCGGATAGCTGCCAGCATCCGTGGCTCCCGGCGTGCAACGTATGTCGCCACTACCGTCGGAGTCGTCCGTCAGACTGCAAAACGTCGGCAGACCGGTCGCACTCAGCGCCAGCGTGTCACCATCGGCATCAGTGGATGACAAGGGAATGTTTAGTGTCTGACTTTCATCGACGCTTTTCCCGCCAATCGCAGCCAATACCGGCGCCTCGTTTATCGCGCTGACGGTGAGCGTCAGCGCTTCGCTGTCGTTGAGATTTGGCGTGCCATTATCGGTGACCGTAACAGCGACCGGGTAAATCCCGGCATCGGTGGTACCCGGTGTGCAACTGATATTGCCGCTGCCGTTGAGGTTGTCGGTGAGACTGCAAAATGTGGGCAGCCCCGTCGCGCTCAGGGCCAGCGTGTCACCATCGGCATCAGTGGATGACAGGGGAATGTTCAGCGTCTGGCTTTCATCAACGCTTTGATTGCCGATGGTACTGAGTACCGGTGCCTCGTTGGTAGCAACGACGGTAATCGTCAGCGCTTCGCTGTCATTGAGGTTCGGAGTGCCGTTATCAGTGACTGTTACCGTAATAGCATAAGGCCCGGCATCGGTCGCGCCCGGTGTGCAGTTGATGTCGCCAGTACCGTCGAGGTCGTCCGTCAGGCTGCAAAAGGTCGGCAGGCCGGTCGCACTGATTACGAGCCCATCACCATCCGCATCGGTAGATGACAAGGGAATGTTCAGCGTCTGGCTTTCGTTCACACTCTGATTGCCGATGACGCCCAGCACCGGCGCCTGGTTAACAACGCTGACCGTGATCGTAAACGCTTCACTGTCATTGAGATTCGGGGTGCCGTCGTCGGTGACGGTCACCGTAATGGGGTAAGGCCCGGCATCGGTCAGACCCGGTGAGCAAGAAATGTTGCCGGTGCCATTGAGATTGTCGGTGAGGCTGCAGAATACGGGCAGGCCGGTGGCACTGAATGAAAGTGTGTCGCCGTCACTGTCACTTGCGCCCAATGGGATGTTCAGTACCTGCCCTTCCGCGACGCCCTGGCCGCCGATGGCATTTAGCGCCGGCGCATTGTTGGCGACAGCGCTACCGGAAACAACGATGTAAACACCCTGGCTACTGCTACGCGGTGGTGAACCAACGTCTGCCACGGTAACGACTACAGCATGCCGCCCGACATCCGTGGAAGTTGGCGTACAACTGATGTTGCCCGTTCCATCGGAATTGTCGGTCAGGTTGCAAAATGCCGGCAAAACCGGCGCCGAAAACACGACAGCACCACCGCCGAAATCTGAAGCACTTAACGGTAGATTGACCGTGGCATCGACGGCAACCAAGGCTCCGGAAATCGTATTCAATGTAGGTGGTGGATTAGCCAATGCACTCACTGCGGCATCTACCTGAATCAAGCCGTGTCCACTGGCGAAGTCGAATCCCGGATCCCACATGTCTATCGCAGAATCTTCCAGGGCGGCATATATCTCGGCCGGTGACAGCGTATTGTCGAACTGCAATAGCAAGGCCGCAGCACCGGCCGCATGTGGCGCCGCAGCGGATGTTCCAGAAAAATTCGGGAAGCCATCCGGCTCGAGATCGCCACCAAAAAATGTTGTGTTAACTCGATCCGGAGCAACAATCTCCGGCTTCAGTCTGAGTTCGGGCGGATTGATTGGAGTGCCATCAACCTGAAAATAAATCGGAACATCACCAAATGATGAAAATGGTTCCAGCAGCGGTGGCGAGACGCCGAACGCGGGAGTCTCCGAGTAGGCGGCCGCCCCGACGGACGATGCGCCGGCAGCCGCGGAGTGTCCATAAGCTGTACCGCTGAAAGTTGCGAACTGATCGATAGTTACGCCGCTCCCCTGATCGATATACATGTACCTGATCAGGTCCGGATCCACACCGCTGAAGTTCTCTATTTTCAGGTAAAAACGTGTATCGCTACCCTGCCCGACACCGTTGTTGTTGAAGAAAAAGGCTTCAACCGGGTCGTTTCCGACGTTGGAGTTTTCGCTACGCGCGAAAACAGTCGTTTTATTCGATCCAATGAGAAACACGTCGACATCCGTAGCAGCACCCGGTGCTCCGCTCACGGCAAAGAAAGGCTGATTCCATTGCAACCCCAACGTCAATCTCGCGCCCACCGGAACCGTAACGGGTTGCTCCGTGACCACTCCAGGACCCGGATCAAAGTCATGCAACATGCCGCCATTGGGACCAGCAACACCAGAGTTTCGGAATTCCGACTCATAAGCAGCATCTGCCGCATTGCCTGACGACGAAAAATACGCCGTGCCGCCAGCCGCCGCTGCATCTGCAGCCTGTGCGACGACGCCGTCCTGAAACATCGGCTCAGAGAAGTAAAAAACATCATCTACAATGACATCAGCACCGGCAGCAAATAACGCGTTGATGCCGGCAGCAAACGCTGCCTCGCCGAGCGCCGCCGTGTGAAAAGAAAGCGCTGCACCTGGAGCAACATCGTGGATGATTTGCATCATCGCGCGACCCTCATCGGTGCCCGCACAAGCGTCAAGAATGACATTAACTCCAACAGGAAGATCGTCAGATGCAACATCGTCAGCGGCGGTCGGTGCGGTGCTACTGCAACCGTAGCTATCGGACAAAACACCTACGGTAACCCCGCTACCGTCAATGCCCCGCGTACTGCGAGCGATATCCGAGCGCTGGCCCGAGTCACCCTGCGAAGTAGTCAAACCGCTCCACATAACAGCCATATACGGGCGCGCGAATCGAAGTTCGGAAAGCCCGGCGAGTTTGTCAATTGCTTTGAGCGGCACGCGCGCGGATACAATCAATCCGTGTGCAATCACGTCAGTCGCACCAATACTCTGCAGCTGCTCTTGCAACAGGGCTGCCGACGTTATCGGTAGGGAATCTACAACGACATACTTCGGGCCAACAAACATAGCCGGCCCCTCCGGCTCGAAGAATTTCTTACTCGCTGTGGCTGGTTGCGCCAGGAATTCCTTGTGGCTCTGGCTGAGGTCGAGCAGGTTGGTTGACAGTTTTAGTGCAACGCCAGATTTGGTCGCTCGGGCTTGCTGACCGTAAGTGTTGCCCGGAATTGCAACAGCCAGAACAAGCAATATCGCTGCCAATAGCAACGACAATAATCCATGCCTGATTCCGTGGCGTTCCAGCAAGAAGTATCACCTTATTTGGCGTTGTCAGCGGAGAATAAAGTCACCAGTTTACGCTGTGTGGAGCCCTCGCCTACTGGTCAACGGCATGACAAGAACCTGTACCAAAGCACAGGTGCCGATCAGCGATAAAAAAAGCCGCAGGGGTCACCTGCGGCTCAGTCGAAAATATTGGACGATCTGCGGTAATTGTCAGATTTTTCTGCGCCGTCTCGCAGCGCCTAATCCCAGCAAACCGAGGCCGAAAAGAGCCATGGTTCCGGGTTCCGGCACCTCGAAGTAGAGGTCATTTCTGAATCCATTTTCGAACGCGTAGGCGTCGCTCAGAAACACGGACGGGTCACCGTAGTAGGAGTCAGTGCCATACCCTTCGACGAGTGGGTCGAATGGAGCGCAACAAAGCGCACCGCCAGCGTCCACGCGAATCGTCACGTCGAAAAATGCAATCGGCAATATTCCAGCTGTTAGGGGGTCGGCGTCAATTGTAGCTTCGGCCCCGAAGCCACTGTCTGAATCAAAAAAATCAAACAATACCCAGCCAATATCTGTTATGACTCCTTCGATCGTTATCGCATCGGCGAAATCAAACAAAATGGTTACAGACGTCAACGCCGCTTCTGCGGTCCCGCATATTCCGGTCGTGTCTGTAGATACGTCGCACGAGTCATACGTAATCCTGAAGAAAAAGTCGCGCAGAGTAGAGTTACCCGGATCAACGTCTTCGTATCCATACTGGACGCTGATAATTGGATCGGCCGACGCTGTCGAACTCACCCCCAAAACCAATGCGGCGATGCAAGCCAATGATAGTAATTTCGTCCTTAACATAATCTTATTCCAGTGTTTCTTTACAGTGGGTTTAGAGCGCATATCTTCCTTGCTATATATCAAAGCAAGTACCAGGCCAACATCTCTAAACCTCTTTAAAAACAACACTTTAACGGATTTTCAATTTAACTTAATTCAGGACCGAAAATCGCACTCCGGAGGTGTGTAAATTATCCCGACGACACGGAAAGCTCTCAGGAGAGATAACGCTCGTTCAACTCCTGCACAGCACGGTTAGACTCGGTCTGAAGACGATCCAGATACTCCTCGATTTGCTGCGATTCGTCGTCCGAATTCATCAGCTCGAGATCACTGCAAACACCGGCCATTCGCTGTGCACCAATTTGCCGGCACAGTCCGAGCAACTTGTGAGCCTGACGCGTCACGGTAACAACGTCGCCCGACGCGGCGGAATGTCTGATCTCGCCAATCCATGTTGGCAGCTGGTCTCTAAACTGCCCCGCGAGGTCATTGAAGAAGTTGGATTCGGGTCCACCCAGCGCCACAAGCTCTTCCACGAGCGAGATATCCAGCACCGAATCCTGCGAAGTCGACGACTTACGCTGGATGCGGGTTTCCCGTCCTGGCAATGGCTCCTCATCGCCGAGCAAACTATCAAGCGCCAGCTCAAGGTCTTCCAGAAATACGGGTTTGCTGAGGTACGCATCAACGCCTGCATCAAAGGCCTTCGCTCGCTCGGGCTCGAGTGCGTTCGCCGTTAACGCGATAATTGGGGTGCGCCGATCCTGGCCTTCCAGTTCACGAATGGCTCGCGTCGCCTGGTTGCCGTCAATCCCGGGCATCTGACAGTCGATCAGTATCGCTGCATAGTCATCCTGCTGCACTGCATCGATGGCTTCCTGGCCATTTTCGACAAGATCAACGTTATAGCCGAGTTCCTCAAGCATGCGTTCTGCAACCAGCAGGTTGACGTCGTTATCGTCAACCACCAGCACCGTCAAACCAGACTCCGAAGCCGGCCAGATATTCGACCTGACAACTTCAGACTGCTTGTTTTCGTCAATATCGCACTCGAACGTGCGATTGCCAGTATCGGTGGGCTGCGCCAGTACCGGTTCATCAGAAATCCCAAAGCAAACCGTAAACCAGAATGTACTGCCTTCGCCGAGACTACTCTCGACGCCGATCTCGCCACCCATTAGCGTAACCAGCTCTCTTGATATCGCGAGACCCAGTCCAGTACCACCATGACTTCGCGTGGTTGACTCATCAACCTGCGAAAAATGTTCGAACAGTCTTTCCTGGTCGGTGGGATCGATGCCAACACCGCAGTCGCGAACGGCAAGCGACAACTCCACGTTCTTCGATATGTCGGAGCCTTGCGGACCCCGCTCGCAAGTTACCTCAATGTGGCCATTCTCTGAGAACTTGATTGCGTTACTGACGAGATTCGACAATATCTGACCGAATCGCACTGGATCCCCGAACAATCCGGCTGGAACGCTGGCCGCGATATCGCGGTGCAGGCTGAGGTTCTTGTGACTGGCTTCACCAACGAACAAGCTCAACACACCATCGATAGCTTCGGCTGCAGAAAAGTGCGTCTGCTCCAACTCTACTTTGCCCGCCTCTATCTTCGAATAATCCAGAACGGCGTTAATGATCTTCAGCAACGACAAGCCGGAGTTGTGCATTGTCTGGACGTACTCTTTCTGCGTGGCAGAAAGATCCGTGCGCTCCAACAGGCTCGCCATACCGATCACGCCATTCATCGGCGTCCTGATTTCGTGACTCATATTCGCCAGGAACTGGCTCTTGGCGTCACTGGCCGCATCGGCTTCGTCCCTGGCAATCTGCAGTTCTTTGTTTCTCGTTCGAACTTCCGCCTCGCGTGCTGCAAGTTTCGCGGTGCGCTCCTGTACGAGAACCTCGAGATCTCCGGCCCGTCTGTCCGCGGCTCGACGACTCCAGACGATCAGGATGGCCATGCCAGAGAATACGGCCGTCAACAAGACCAGCATGACGATGTTGATGGCCAGAATTTTGCTTTGATCGGCCGCGATAAATATATCGACCTGCCCTGAGATTGTCCGCGAGGTTGCGAGTATTTCCCGAAACAGATCATCGAAAGCCTGATCTTCCGCACCGCCGATTACGCCAGTGCTGTCTCGTCCTTGCCAGCGGGAGTCCACAAGACGATCGAAGTGGCCAATGCTCTGCCGTAATCGCAACAGATTGTCTCGAACTTCCGTCAGTTGCCCGACATTGCCATCGCCCAGCATGTCATCGCTCATCAGGCGCTCATTGATCAGGCCAACCGCAGTCACCAGTCGACCGTGTACATCGTCTTTCAGATCAATCGTTTCGTCGCCGCCCAGTGCTTCCTCGAACCACAAATGGGCGGTCGCAACTTCTTGCTGCGTAAGCTCTGTCAAACGGATCAGTTCGGAGTTCTTTTGGAAAGCTCGGGAACTCAAGGATTGCGAATAGACGACCATGCCGATAGACAGCAGGCCGAATACGAGAACGCCGATGACAAGATATCTCAGTGGAAATGAACGGATACAGGTTTCCCCTTAGAGCGGCAACCCACTCAAAAGCCTCCCGCTTTCGATGGTGCCATCTAGTATTCGTGCAAGTACCATTCCAACACTTGAAATCAATGACTTATGAGAAGTAACGCTCAAATTTGCAAAAAATCTCGACGTTTATCTGGCCTGCGGGAGCTCTTTCCAGGCGGCGGCTGGGACAAGACGCCCCCCTGCAAGGTCCAGCCTCACAATATGGGCGCCGCGAGCGCCGATGCGACGATTCAGACCATAGCTAATCGGGGGAGTCAGCCCTGTCGGGTACCCGTTCATGCCTTCAATCTCTGCGATTAGTCGTTCGCGGCTCAAGGAATGACCTGCCCGCTGCATAGCCTCGACCAGAATCCTGGCTGCCGCAAGCGCCGAAATCTGGCTTGAAATATGGGCGTTTGACAACTCGTCAGTCGAAGCCAGCCTTGCGAATAATTCACGACCGCCGGCGCTGACGTCACTCGGCTGTGTGGGGTAGGCAACGAAAATTCTGCCATCGAATTCAAGCGGCGCATTAAGCAGCTCAGGAGTAACAGCCGTGGCCGGCAAGAAAATGCGCGGCCAGGTCTGCGCCTGGGCCAACGCACCGATGAGTTCCTTGAGTTCCGTCGCCGTACCGAGAAAAAATACGTCGTCCGATCCGCTCATGCTTGCCGCGGTTTTCACAGCCTCGAATTCTGGATCTGAGTATGCCAATTCAACAGTTGACCGGCCTTCGCTGGCCGCGAACTGGCGCATCGACTGAATCAGTTCGGAATTTCCAGCGTACAGGTAGTAGGCATTCTTCAGTCGGTCTGCCCTTGCAGTCGGTGTTCGCGTAATCGGACCAATAATGGGAATTTCAGCATCCGTGAGGACAGACGCTAATTGTGACTCAACATGCGTAACGTAGGTTGCGACCAGCGCAAACAAACCCGACGACCCCATCACGCCCCGCACATTTTCCACGGTCTCAGCAGGGGAATTGCCCAGCGGAATTACCTCCAGCTCAACACGGCGACCGTTCACCCCGCCACCAGCATTGAGCTCCCGAATGAAAGCTGCGAGCACCGCCTGAATTGCCTGTCCTTGTGAAGCCGCCGGCCCCGATAGCGGCAACAATGTGCCTACTGTTACCGAATCTTCGCTTAAGCCGCTGTCCAGATCTGCTTCGATTCGTTTGATGTAAGCGACCAACGCATCGATATCCTGCCGCTCCATTCGATAACGCGGCATCGCCATATCCAGCGCGTTGCCGGCAGGATCGGTTCCACCAATAATCGAAACAGCCAAAGAAGCGTCGTCGAACGCCGGGTGTCTGCGATCAAATACATGCTCATGACCGTAGCCTTTGCTCAATTCACTCCAGGTAATATCGGAGGGAATGACACCGCCTTCAGGTCGGCCACGACCATCGATGCCGTGACAACTACCGCAAGGTGCTGCACTGGCTGGCAATTCGATTTGATCAACGCCGAGGATCGCGGATATTGCTGCGCCGCTCGGAGTGTTGCCGGTCAGGTAGATTTGCTTGCCACGTAACTCGACTTCGCTGAGTTCGGCAGCATGCGAAAACGAAAAAACCAGCAGCCCTGTGAAGAGGACGGCTGGCAAGATCCAATTGCCAATTGGATGACGAATGTGTTTAGCCGTCCACCAACTGGCGCAATTTCTCAGCAACGCCTGCAGGCTGAAGCTGCGGCGGAAGTTTCATCCATAAACGGGTCTTGACGTTACCGGCAATCATCAGAGTGGAGTGCTCGTCAACATCGGGATAATACTGGCCGAGTTTCTTCACCACGAGGTCAACCTTATCCTTGTCCCCCGTCAGGAATACCCAGTTGCCATCGGCATGCTGCTCCTTCGCGAATTCTCGCATCGCTTCCGGCGTGTCACGTGTTGGATCGATACTGATGGAAACGAAAAGAAGCTTTTCTTTTGCTTCGCTATCGAGTTGGTCTCGTGCCATACGCAATTTTTGCGTCATCATCGGGCAGGCGCCCTGGCAATTGGTAAATATGAAATTGATTACGACGATCTGATCTTTCAGTACGTCGCTGTAAAATCGCACCTCTTCGCCGTCCTGCGTCAGCAATTGAGTGTCTGTAAAATATTCCAGTGATGCGGCCTCGACCTCTGCAGCGGTTTGCTCGCCGAAGGCCGGCGTTGTTACCGCAGCAAGAGCGATCATTACCAGCGAAAATACGTTTTTCCTAAACATTTCCGAACTCTCCATGTGTTAATTCGTCAGGTACGCCGTCTTGCGTTCGGCGCTCATCTCGTCAACCGCAGCCAGGATTTTCTTCGGGCTGGGGAAGCCAAAAAACCGTTTCCAGATGCCGCTTCTTGGATCGCCGACCAGGACAATTGATGGGTGGTCTTCGAAATCAGGTGTATACGCACCGAGCCCACGTAAAACATCGTCAACGCTTGTCTTCTCACCGGTCAACCAGACCCAGTTCTCGCTGGCCTGTAATTTGTCAGCATACTCTTTCAGCCGTTCCGGCGTATCACGAACCGGGTCGATACTCACGGAGATCAGCCTGACTTCCGCATCCGGTCGATCACCAAGTCCGTTTTGTACCTGTTGAAAAATCGCCGATATTACCGGGCAAACCGTCGTGCAGGTTGTGTAGACGAAATCGATTACGACGATTTGATCGCCGACAACATCTGTCTTGAACTGGACGGTTTCGCCGTTCTGCGTCGTCATCGGACTATTCAACAATTCGACTTCCGCGCTCGCTGCTTCGGTGTCCTGAGATTTTTTCATCATCGCACGATGTTTGGCGTGTGGATCGTCAGCCGAGGACTCTGCTGCTTGCGTTGCTGCACTCGTCATTGCGAGCAAGGCCAAGCAAGCAAGTATTGAAGTTTTGGTTTTGATAATTGGCACGGTCATCAACGTCACTATTGTGCTGCGATCACTTCGATGTCTGCAGCTGCCCGCAAAGTGGCTATTTCATCGATCATGAGTTGCTGGCTGTTGGTCTGTACCAGGTGCTCGGTGATGCGCTCTTTCGCCACTTCCTCGGCTACGGTTTTCGCAACTTGTCGGTCATCGACCTTGATAATATGCAAACCAAAGGGTGATTCTACGATTCCCGACATTTCTCCCACCTGCAGTGCAAAAACTGCATCTTCAAACGGTTTGACCATCTTGCCACGCGGAAAATAACCGAGATCACCGCCTTGTGCAGCAGAAGAGTCTTCGGACATTTCTTTGGCTACGGCAGTGAAATCTTCACCTGCGAGCAAGCGTTGCAAAATCGCTTCTGCCTGTGATTGAACGGCACCGCGACTTTCCTCATCGGCACCCTGTGCCAGTTTCAGCAGTATATGCCGAGCTTTCACAGCTTCTGGCATTTGAAACCTGGCAGGGTTGGCAACATAGAAATCATGAATTTCCGCATCGCTAACAGCGACCTTTTCTGCCAACGATGACATGTATTTCTTGGCCGACAATATTTGCCGGACATGCTTGCGGTATGCATCGACGGTGAAGCCCTCCGCCGCCAGTCGACCGATAAAATCCTGCTCGGAGGTAAATTGTGCACGCACTTGCTGCATTGCTTCTTCGACGTCATCGGTGCTTGCAAGGAGTTCATCTTTTTGTGCCGCCTGCCAGATGATTTCCTGGTTAATGAGCTGGTCGAGTACTTCGCGCCGCATCATGTTCACCCGATTCGGATAGCGGATGGCCGCAATGTTGACGTCTTTGTCACGCAGGTATTCCTCGAAATTTCTTTCGAGCATCTCGTTGCTGATGTCCACATCGTTAACGCGCGCGGCAGTACCGTAGGCGTGTAGCTGTGCCTCAGCAACACCGAATACGCCCAGCAGAATCAGGCAACCTAAACTGATTGCTGACTTCATTGCGATGCCTCTGCATTCACTGCCGCAAGTGTGAGGTATGGCAATTTGCTGTAGCCAATATTCCGTGACGGAACACCAACGTGAACGTAATATCCGCCCGGACGGCCGATAGGCAGCGACGCGGAGTAAATTCCGTCACCCTCTGCGACAGCCGTGATAACAGTTCTGTCGGCACCTGGCGTGCGGAATAACAAAACGCTAACACCATCTACACCCGATATTGGTCTGTCCGTCGCGTTGCTCGTCAAACGGAAACGCAGAGACATTTCGCTATTGGAGGCAACGCGCTGCGAGTCCTGTAGGTACTCGACAGACAAGCCTACCAGACTCTTTATCGGTACCGCACCCGGACTGGCTTGAGCAGAAAAGCAATGCAGAATCTGCGGCGTCTCCAGCATAAACGCTACGTCGTAGCGTCCAGCGGCAGGAATTTTTACCGTCGAGACGTAAACACCGGGCTCCGACTCTCGCATACTGCGATCGACAACCGTAACGGCACGTGCACTTGCGCCGTAGACACGGTAGTTGCCTGCCGCAGCGTTCATGCCTTCCATGTAAAAATAAGTGGTGTTATCAGCAGGGTTAACGATGAATACAGCGGCTTCGCTGGTTGTAAATGCTGAGCCACTGGCTATCGGCAGATTTCCGGCAGCCATCGGCGCTCCAGCACCGGCATCGAAGCCCTGGACGATTGGCTTTTTATCTTCACCGAGACTGGTGAGGTTAACCATCGTCACGCGCGCACTTCCCAGCGCACGCACGTAGGCAAACGCGCGGCTGAAGCTGACCTGGTATGGCTTGGCATCGACATCAATCGAGTGCACCTGCTTATTGGTCGTTGCATCAATGACGAAAACTTTGTTCGTGGTTGGATTGACAGTCAGTGCAAAACGACCATCAGGTGCGATGGCGATCGGACCCAGCCCTGGCTCCAGAATTATGCGTTTTTCAAGTCTAAGATCGGCAGCGCCAATAACACTCACGGTTCCGGATTTACCATCTGCAACATAAAGTGCTTCGGACAAGGCTGAATACGCCATGGAAATAGGCAATGGACCCGTCTTGATGTCCTTGACCTTCTCGAGGGATGCCACGTCGATGACACTTACCGTGCCCGATTCGCGGTTGCTGATGAATGCGGTACGACTATCAGCCGTGAATGCAATTTCATGGTGACCAAGACCGGTCGAAATATTCGTAACGGCGGCAAGCGTTTGAGTATCAATAACGGTTACGCCACTTTTTTCTTCGGATTCTGCGTCGTTTCCAACCCAGAGAAAACGGCCGTCCGGTTGCATTAAGACCCGAGTAGGCCGTTCACCGGCTTCGATATCTTTGATAACTTCGAACGCGCCAGTATCAACGACAGCGACTTTGCCGGTAGCAGGCATGCTCACGAAGAGATTCTTCTGCCCATTGTCCTGCGCCCAGTCCGTGCCGACACCACTAAGTGAAATCTGGGTCAACGTGCTGGTCACTCCCGCCATTGATACCAGCGGGTCAACAACCGACAAACTCGGTTCCTGGTTCATTACAACGATGTAATAACTGTTGAGATCCAACATCGGTCGGATGCCAACAACGCCCTTGAGGTACAGCGCAATCTTTTCTTTACAGGTCTTTTGGATCGCGCCGTCCTGCCCTTGCAGGACTTCACCCATGTCAAGCCAGACGCCCGGGGTTATTCCCTTGACCGGCTCTCCAGTAGCTTCTTCCGTAAGGCGAAAACGCAGCTCTGCGAGTTCACCTGCAACCAGTTTGCTCGAATCTCCGTCGAGTGCTTGCGCATCGAAGTCGACTACCACGCCATGCCTGACATGTTGACCACTGGCAGCCGGCTCCGTTTGTGTCGCCCAGGAAGTTGACAGCAGAACCCCCGCCAGAATACTGGCGGGGATCCATCGTTTGCTAATGACTCTCATCTACATTACATCCTTGTTCAAGGTTCGCAATCAGGGCGTCGTAGGAGGCTCTGCTGGTGGCGGTGGCGCTGGTAGTACGCGCAGGATGCCCCAGATTCCACTCGCAACGTTCGCCGAAGCAACATCACGATACATGTAGTCGCCCGGTACCGCATGCGTGCCGCCCGCGCTGGGCAATACGATGTCGTAATGCGCACCGGAGGCGATGCTTTCCTGACCACCCTGGTAGAAAGCAAGCGGATTATTGCCGATCCTGACCGAACCTACACCACTGCCACCGGCCGAATACGGCAGCGGGAATCCCCAGGCGTCGGTTTTCTCTGCGATATACGGATCGCGTTGCCAGACGTGACCGTGCAGAGCGAAGACCGTGCCGCGGTTTGTGGAATGCGGCACGCCAATACGCATGCGCGCCTCCTCGCCAGCAGTTGCCAGGAACACAGGTGTTGCCGGATCGCCGCCAACTTTGCCGTTGCTGTAGATATCGAATTGCTGCGTTCCGCCAAAGGATGCCGGCGTTCCGGCGTTACCGAAAGGTGATTGTGGCAATAACCCCATACGGAACCAGATCGGTTCGATACCGTAATTGACCGCCATACCGCTACCGGCCTGTGAGTCCTCCGGAATACCCGCAACACCCTCGCCATTCGAATGCTCAACCGGTGAACTGTCCGCGTAATACTGCGTCTGTCCCTTGGTCATAACAACGGAGAAGTCACGGAACGTCGTGCCATCAGCACGCGTTACAGTTGCTGACTGACGGCCAGTCGCGTCATCACCCTGGTCGTCGAATGTCGAGCCTTCCGGTTCGATAACCAACTGACCAACCAGTGACTTCATACCTTGCTTGATGACATCTGCCGGATGCAGGTTTGATGCACCGAATTCAACAGGTGTCGCCGTGAGCACATAAGTACCACCGACTTTCTCTGCCGCAATGTCACCCGCGTACCACTTCATACGCTCTTTGCCGCCGTTTGGATTCGCCAATCCCGATTTGGAATCAAGAACGCCTGACACATTGCCGCCGACCAGGATACCGTTCGCGCGACTAACGTCGTAGGCAACCATTTGTGGATGCAGGCCCGCGTAGCTCGACGTTTCCATAAGATTGGTTTGGAAAGTCGTCGAACCTTGCAGCCCAAAGCGATCGCGCTTTGTCACACCAAGCAGCGTCGCCAGCGTCGGCAGCTCTTTAGCGTCCACCGGAAGTCGATTGCGAAGCTTGACGTCGATGCAGTCGCCGGCCGCAGCACGCAAGATCAGCGGTTCAACCTTGACACCGTTCTTCAGCTTGATCGGGCACGCAGCATTCTTGATGCCATCACCGTCGCCCTCAATATCGCCGTGGAAATCAAACTCGATCTTGCTGCCATCGAATGCGTAACGCCGATCCCAGCGCAGAGTGAACGTATCGGAACCGCTCGACCCTGTACCGCCTTCAGCGATATCACCGAAGCTCAGATCTCCCTCCCCAATCGAAATACCAGCCGCAGTAGAAGTAACGGTCGCAGTTACACCGTATGTAGCTGCTCCATTGTTGACGAAGTCAACCTTATAGGTGTAGTCGTAGGCATAGCGATTACCCCGAACTCGTCTGCGTCTAATCTGCGTTGTCGTAATTTCATCAGAATCGAAAGCGAACAGACCAAAGCGGCTGCACTCCAGAATTTCTGCGGCTGTAGCCGGGTTCGCGATCAGATCTGACGTATGCACATATAGCAGCGCAGTTGGATCGTGAATCGGACCCTGGTGCGAAGCTAGCTGGATCGTCTCGCCAGTCTCGTGATCGATGGAAATCTGCCCACCGACTGTTGTCGTTCTCGGATTGTAGACCAACGTTCCACCAGCCGGATTCGGTGCGGTGCCAAGGTGACCCGTCGGCGCAACATCCCGAATACCGCCTTGCAACATGACGTCGGCATTGGCCGCTAATATATCGTTCGCGGCGGCCGCAGTAATGTCGAATTTCCGGACCGGCGCATTCGACGGGCAAACGCCCTTGAACTCGGCTGCATTACCAAACGAAATCGGCACCTGCGTCGTAGGCAGTTGCTGCAAATCGTTTCTGGGCAGCTCGTGCGCACGCATGACGCCCCACATGCCACTCCACCAGCCATCCTGTGACGTATCCATCGAATATGCGTAATCGATGAATGCCTGCCGCGTATCACCTTCGACAGGAACGATCGGCGCCGTCAGCGTGAACTGCTCCGAGATGCCGCCGGCCTGGTTGTTACGCCAGCCTGAGTTCGGCGCAGCGCCGAAAGCAGAACCTGCCTGCAACCACTTGAGACCGTGGATAGTCGCGTTATGTTCTTCCTCGTCGCCGCCTGCCTGCATTTTCACTCGGACAAGGTCACCCACATAGGTACGCATCATCGGCGTAAATGGATCACCAGGGCCAACCATGCCAGTGTTGATCGGCGGTGGGAAAATCGTGCCGTGAATCGACGTTCCTGCAACTGGTTGAACATTCAGCTCGGGAATCGCGCGATCGGTCCGTGACTGCAGGGCAAAAGCGAGGTCGCCGGCTTCACCAGCGGACTGCATGCCGGGCTTGCCGTCCGGCGCAATTCGGTTCGGATCGTAAACACGGAGTCCGACCGGTTCGTTTCGGTAGTTGATCGCGAACATTCCCGGATCTACGGCATCGATAGCCATCGGACAAGGTCTCTCAGTGCAACCATGGACCTCACCGGATACGCCCGTCGCTTCTACAGCGAGGTCCGGATACACGGGAGTAATCTGTGCGAGTCCGGGCGGATTGATCGCACAGCGGAAAGCGTTCAGCGGATCGTTACAGGCATCTGGATTGCCCGTATTCGTTACCGCCATAGGTAGACCAGCACCGGCAGCAGCCTGCGCTTCACCGTTCTGGTCTGCGCCGACGTAAATACCCGCCTCATAGGCATGCTGGAAATCAGTGTATTCAAAATAGAACTCGCGGTACGGCTCAAGTTGCCCTGCCGGGTTCAAACTCGACCCCGCTGCATCAGGCAAAATGGCTGCCTGCCAGGAGGTCGGGCCACCGTCAGCACGGCAGTTGCCTGCTGGATCCGCATCTTCACCCGGGTAACGACAACCCAGCTGTTCACCGGTTTCGTTATGTGACCAGGTTGAATTGGCTGGCTCGGTAAGCACTGTCGCATACAGTCCGACCTGTTGGTGCGTCGACGGACCGTAATGATCGTGAGTAAAGATTATGCCAAGACCGCGGTCGACGCCGTCGGCGTTCAGGACCGGATCGAAGAACCAGCGTTGCATAGTCGTTCGTGCGCCCATCCACTTGCTCGCGATGTTACCCGGAGGGGCGACGCCGCCGAAGAATGGATGCGATGCTGCGACCAGAGGAGCACCCGGCAGGGTTCCCTCTGGCGAGCCTTTCGCTGCGCTGTGAGCACCAGCGAAATCGTTAATGGCATGGATGCGCTCTTGAACGGCGCCCGGTGAGAACGTGCCGTCCTCGTAGTTCCAGCCATTGGCTGCGCCATCCGCCGTCGTCAAATCCCATTTCGGCAAGTGAATGTGCTGACCGATAATGTCAGTCGGTGTGCGGACCTGGTAGTCATCAAGTTCGTAGTACTCGGGCACCAGGTTTGAGTGTTGATAAACGCCGCACTCGAATGAATTAAAACGCAACACCATAGGCTCTGGTGGTTTCGCTTTGGTAATGACGGGCACCGCGTCTTCCCACAGCGTGAGAATGCGTTGCTGCGGATAGTGGTAACCGGCCTTGTTGAGTACGGCATCGAACTGGATATTTACGCCCTTGTAAATTCGTGGCGTATCCGCGTCGAAGGATGTTAATCCGGTCGCGTCTGCGGTCCAGGTATTTGCTGCACCGCCCCAGAATACGTGCCCCGTGGATGACGTCAACGGGTCGTTAAAGGTATCGAATCGATCACCCTGATCATCCATGCACGGCTCGTGATAAGGCGCACCAACAGCCGGCTTGTTGCCGTTTAGAACGTACGATGACGGTGTCACCCCACCATTCATATCGACGGTATAAGTCGGGTGATTACGCACGGCGTGGTATGCCATTGCAGTCTGCTCGACATCGGTTCCCGCCTCAGGGAAGAACACAGCCTGTGCGGTACCGAGAACCTTACTAAAGTCCAATCTCGATACAACATTGACAGCCGTTGTACCGCCTGCAGCATAGCCCTGCAGCGCACTACGAGGTAGTCCGCCGTCCCAGCCACCGGCCTGCGCCGGCACCAGATCGTTGAAGAGATTCTTAACGGTAGTAACGACGGTGCCATCTGCTTTCTTAACGTCGAACGTGTCATCAAGAGAATTGTTTAGCGCTGTAACCAGTTCGGCCGTCGCCATATCCAGCGGCGGCGTTGGCGGACGTTGACCAACCGTGTCTTCGATACCGGCGATCCAGAATGGGAATCCAGGATTGACGTCACGCTGCACGACATTCGCCAGACTGCCAACCGGCACCTGGTTGCCAAGCACGGCATCATCAAGATCCACGTTTGACGGGTTGAAAATCGACGCCGTCGTGGTCAGGTTATTCGGTACAACCTGTACCTCACCTGGCATGGGTGGAATGGGCTTGCCGGGCAGTGGAATGATGGCTGGAATCGGTGCACCTGCGACGATCTCACCGTCTGGCAAAGAGCGTGCACGTATCGGCATGCCGAAGGTCGGCAGCGCCGGATCGGTGACATGACCAACGATCGCCGGCGTACCATTCTCCAGTCCATACGGCTCCGCATGGTAGCTGGCGGCACCACCGGAGGCTTGTAACGGCGTACCGGTTTCCATGACGTCATGATTACGCCACAGGTACCACATGCCCTGAGCAAAGTGTGGGTAGAAATGGCAGTGGTAAATCGCGTCGCCGGAACTCTTCATCCGGTTGCCACTACCACCGTAGTTAATTTCGTACGTGTAGCTCGATCCCGGGCCAATACCTTGCGCGTCCAGGTAGTTCGAGTTGTCATCATTCGGGTTGTACAACCATTGGTGATTGTGCAAGTGGAAGACGTGGTTCTCGTTACCAATATGAGTATTTCGAATCTTTACGAAGTCACCGGTGTAACTGTGATGCACGTTCGCGGGATCGTCCGGATACGGAACCCATGTGGCCTTGGGACCAAGTGTGCCTGCTGCCGGTGTCTGACCAGGCATTAGCCTTTCGAGGCCGATATTCGCTGATACATCCGCCAGTTGTGCCGGATCACCAACCGTGTGTGAGGTCAGGAAAAACTCTTCAAAAGCACAGCTCAGGCAATCATGCATTGGGCCGACGCCCAGTCGGTTAGCGATAATTTCGGATCCGATACCGCCGGAACCATAGTTGACCATAAAGGCGTCGCCCACGCCGGCCAGTACATAGTTGAATACGGGATCATCGACGAAGAAACCCGGGAATGCCTGTGCAGCAGCGGTCTCGCCGTGATACGCAGAGGCGAACTCGCGGAAAGCTTCAAGTCGGTTAGGCAGTGTTGGGTTTCGTTTGCCCACACTTTCGAGCGGATACGGGCAAGCTCCTTCAAACGGGTCGTTGTCCGGGCAAACACTGCGCCAGCTACCGTCAGCATCGGGTCCCGCAACGATAGCGTGCAGGTCCGTGTAAATTATTTCGTTGAGTGCGCAGCCATCATTTGTAGCTCCATCTGCAGTACAAACCATGTTCAATACGGGTGCACCCGCTTTGCCTTCCGCAGCCCAGACTGCTGCCCCAAGCGATGCGCCGTTCGCACAATCGGCAACGGGAAAAGTTGCCTCGTAATTAATGATCGGCTGACCATCCAGAGTCAGATTCTGTGTACCGCAATTGGCGTCAGCCGTATCGAGATTCGTAGACGCGATCCGCATATCTTCTTCAGTCGTCTGACTTCGATACACTCGAGCACCACGTGGTTCTACCACCACCTGGCCAAACAATAAATTCGACGAGTTGCCCTGGTTACCATCAGAACCAACGGTTGCCGCCATACCGCGCGCGACGAACACGCCCTCTTCAGCGGCATACAGGCTGTAGGATCGCATGGCACCCTGTGCAATGGTGCTGTCAGCATTCTGGCCTACGTAAGAAGCGGCGTCTTTGTCACCGTCCACCCACTCCATGCCAGCAACCTGAAAGCTGACGTGACGTTCGAGCACTTGCTCATCAATAGGTACATTGAACTGATCGTTACCCGGCATCGGGTCACCGCCCTCGACAGCCGGCTTGATCGGATTCGGATTGGGTGTCAGGAGATTGGTCACTCCAATCGTCAGGCAATCGCCTTCACGCACTCGCAATACGATGGGTCTTGGGCGCTTGTCAGGACGGAGCGCGACCTTACCCGGCATAGCGAGACCGTAGTTATTGAGCGTCAGGCCAGTGTCTTTGTTGATAACGTCACGCTCAAGCGCAAATATCATGCCGTTAACATTGGACGCGCCGAGTCGGTTGAACAACACCGGCTGATCAAATGCGACGATACTCGCCGTAAGTGTTCGTTCACAAGTTTGTGCCTGAGCGGCGCTGCCAAAAAGCACGCACACAAATACAGGGAAGATCTTCATCGTCCAGCTATTGGCCAATGAGCGTCTGATCGTTGTCAGAAATGTTAGACTGGTCATCTGTTTCACCCCAAAATATCCGTTCATTATTTTCTTAGCGCTCGAATCAGCTTGTCGGCAAATGCAGACGTATTTATGCACGCTGATTTAGTTACTTAGTCTAAGGTTTCGCGTGGAACTTCATATCGGCAGAGCGGGTGGTTTACTCCGGTACAAAGGGTTGGGATGATGCTGATCTTGTGATCAGGAGAGGATTGCCAACTGATTTGTTATAGTTTCGACATCATGTCGTATGTAGCTTAATTTATTGAAAAGTAGTACATTTCTTCACAGCTTCGAACCTATACTTTCGATCAGGACCGATAAATCAGTGGATAGCACGCCAACCAAGATTCGCACCTTGATCGTCGATGACCACCCGGTGGTTCGATTCGGATTGGTACATATGCTGGCAGCGGCTGACGAGATAGAAGTTGTCGGTGAACTGGAGGATGCGAGCGACATTGTCGCCGTGATTGCAGAAACAAACCCGGATGTCATATTGCTCGATCTTGAACTCGGTGACGCCCAGGGCGAAGACTCCCTTAAACAAATACACGACGCGTCACCATCGGTGCGAGTCGTTATTTACACGTCACACGATGAAGAACAGCGCATTATTCAGGCGGCGGAACTTGGCGTGGATGGCTATTTACTGAAGGGATGTCCACAAGGCGAACTGATCAGTGCCATTCGCAGCGTCTGCGAAGGTGGCACCGCGCTGGAAGCGTCCGTTGCAGCCAAACTGATGCAGCACATGAACCAGCGATCCGGGAAAAAGGCCAAGGAAACAGTATCCTTTAGTAAGCGAGAGACTCAGGTCCTGGGTTTGCTTGCTCGCGGCAAGACGAATCGTGAGATCGGCGAAGCCTTTTTCATCTCGGAATCAACGGTTAAATTTCACGTGCATGCCATCCTCAGAAAACTGAACGTGGGCAACAGGACTGAAGCTGTTTCGATCGCGGTACAGCAGGGCATTATCAGTCTGACTGCAGACGACTAGATTGGGTAGTCGGCACCTGATCTGATAACCGCTATCAGACTAATCTGAGTTCTTAATCCGGTGCCGATCAATCGGTGTTCGACAGGCAACTTAAGCACATCAAATGAAGTGTCGTTTTGCCGCCACGAAAACAGGTTGGATACGATCAAATTCTCTTCTTAGCTGATGAAGAGCAGCGCTCGCATCAGCATTGTCCGTCGCCTCCTGGACCCGTACACATTGCTTGCCCATCGCCGATGCGCCCATTTCCAGGCACGCTCCCCGAAGAGCGTGACTTTCCCTTCTGACGGTGTTCCAGTCTCGCTCTTCTGACGCGGCGTCGAGCAGTTTCAGGCGAGAGTTCGTATCATCGAGAAACAGGTCAATGTAATCGCACAAGAAACCACTCTCGTCGTGAGCACGGCTTTGTAGCTGCTCCCGGACCTCTTTTTCGGCGCTCAGGGTTGTGATCGCATTTGCGTCACTGCCATCGCCTACGTACTCCAGGTCGGCACGCCAGTACTGCAGCCCTTCAACAAGCTGCCGTCGTCGAATTGGTTTGCCGAGAAAGTCGTCCATGCCCGCATCGCGGCACTCGGCCCGGTGCTTCGCTGATACGTCCGCTGTTACCGCAACAATGACCGGCTGACCAGGATATTTGTCCGGTTCGCTGCGAACGCGGCGCGTTACTTCGTCTCCGTCCATGCCCGGCATCTGGCAGTCCATTAGCACCACGTCGTATGCTTTGTCGGTCAGCGCCTGCAATGCGCCAAGACCGTCAGCGACGGTATCTGCCTCGTAGTTGAGCGATGCCAGCATGTTATGCAGCAAGCGACGACTAAGGTCGTTGTCCTCAGCGATCAGAATTCGCAGATCGCCAGACTCACTGGCAACGTCCGACTCAGCAACTTCTGCCGCGGCCGGGTTCCGTTCGACACCAATCGACTTATCAAGGTTATGCAACAACTCCGTTGGCATCACCGGCTTGTTAATGCAGCGTATGCCGCCGATGCTGCTTATTTCTCCAACTTTCAGCGGGAAGGCAATTGGCGTCAGCAAAATAATGGGTAAATCGGCGACACTACTTTCTGCCCTGATGCGACGTGCCATCGCAAGTCCGTCGGTGCCAGGCAGGCTGGCGTCGATAATCACTGCGTCGAACGCCACTGCCGAATTTTGTAAGCGCTGCATTCCCGCGTCGCCGTCCCGGCTCATTTCCCATGACATGCCGTAATCGGATAAATATTCGCCGATGATCGCGGCCATGCTTTGGTTGCCATGCATGACAAGTGCTCTAAGGCCGTCCAGATTAACGACAGAAACATCGTCCGTTACGGCCGACTCATCAACATTGAGTGGCAATCGAAACGTCACACAGGTTCCCTGGCCTGCTTCGCTGTCGATATTGATACTCCCACCCATGCCCTCAACCAGCCATTTGCAGATCGTCAGGCCCAGACCGCTGCCGTGTTTGCCGATGGCTTCCTGTTTATTGTTTCGAGTAAATGGATCGAATAACCGGGCTCTGACATCCTCTGGAATACCGGCTCCAGTGTCCTTCACCGCGCAAACCCAGGATGGCTCACCGTCGCCATCAATATCGGTTCGTACACAAATGCTGACATCGCCGTTGTTCGAATAGCGCACGGCGTTGCTGACGAGATTGACCATGACCTGATTCAGGCGATCCACGTCGCCGTTCAACCATGACGGCACATCCTTCTCGACCCGGCACCCCAGTTCGAGCCCCTTCGAATAGGCCTGGAATCCCATAATTTCGAGGATATTTTCAACAAAATTACGCACCTCAAACGGCTGATCACGAATAACCAACTCACCTGACTCCATCTCGGAGTAATCAAGCACATTGTCGACCAGGCTGAGTAACGCACTGCCGCTGCTTTGTATCGTTCTAACATAGTCCTGCTGCTTGCGAGTCAGGGCTGTCAATTGCAGCAAATCCGCCATGCCGAGTACCGCATTCATCGGCGTACGAACTTCGTGACTCATCATCGCGACACACTCAGCCTTGGCGCGGCCCACTGTTTCGGCGTCTTCTTTCGCCTGCCTTAGTTTGAGCGCGATCTGCTCATCCTCGTTAAGGTCATGAATGACCTCGATAGCACCGACGAACTCGCCTGCTTCATTGATCAGCGGCGTCATGCGAATTTCGACCGGCACAGTCTCGCCGTCGACAGTCGTTCGTTTCTGAATGTGCTTGCACGCCGAACCGTTCTCAAGTGCGCAGCGTCTGCCGACTTCTCCGCACGGCGTACCCAGACTCTCCATCATTCGTTGGCAATCAATCTTGTCGAGTTGCCACACCAGATCTTCGCTGGCGGCTTCTGCCGCTGTATTCATCATGGCGACCCTGAAGTCCTTGTCGATCACCAATACGGGATCCTGCAGACCATTGATCACTGTTCGCAGGAAGGTACTCGAATGATTGCTGGCTCCACCGCTCTGGACGGCCTGTTGCAGCGTCATAGGCGAATCGCCGTGACGCTTTCGCACAGCCGAATAGATCAGCAGCGCCAGCAACAAATTGCCGACAATAAAAAGCAGTATCCAGGGCCAGTCCATCGCTTGCGTTACCTATCCTGCTTCGTGGAGTTTTCGTACTCCGTTGCGTTAATCATGCGCTGGCGCATTTCCTCGGTGATCTGGCGAATGTCGTGCCGGTTATCAACCACTCGCGGACTCATGGTCACGATGAGCTCTGTTCGAAATACGTCTTGCGACGTAGTACTGAACAGGCCACCAAGCAACGGTATATTCTTCAGTATCGGTACTCCGGATTTACCCTCGCTCGTATTTTCGAGAATCAGCCCACCCAATACGATGGTCTCGCCACTCTGTACCACGACGCTGCTATTGATGGTGCGTTGCGCGATAGATACATTGCCGCCACCGCCAACAGCTGGCTCCGTGCCTGGCAGACTCACTTCCAGGCTGATGTCGAGTGACACCTGGCCACCCGCCTTAATGCGCGGCGTGACCGTCAGCAGCGTGCCAGTATCGCGAAACTGAACTTCGGTAACGATCGGCGCATCCGGATTGCTGGTGCTTTGTGAACTTCGCGTCGTCACCGGAATCTGGTCGCCAACACGAATATTTGCGGTCTGATTATCGAGCACCATGACCTGTGGCGTTGAAAGAAACTTCACTGAGGATTCACTGGCAAGGGCGTTGAAAAAAGCGCTAACGTCATTCGCCTGATCAAACAGTGCAAATGCAAGGCCCTCCCCGGATGCCCGTGATGGAACCGGCGCACCGAATCCAAGCTCGTGATCGCCGTTGGCGAGAAACCACTTAACGCCGTAACCGAGTGAATCGGACAGTGTTACTTCGGCGATGGTTGCCTCTAACAGCACCTGCCGTGGCGCGACATCAAGACGATGTATGGCGGCCTCGATTGCGCGGTGATCCTGTTGTCCCGCCAGTACGACGATCGCATTATTATCGAGGTCCGGAATAATAGTAACGGCGCTCTGGCCACCTATCATCAGGCCATCGTCATCGCCCACAGGTTCCTGCTGGCCTGGCACCGGCGACTCACCAAATACTTCCCGCAGGACACCAGCAATCGACTCCGCCTTACCGTTTTCAAGCTCGTAAACGTAAAGCCGACGCCCTGCGGCACTTTCGGCACCCCAGTCGAATTGTTTAATGAGTTCCTGTACGGCAGCGATGTGGCTGGGCTGGTGCGAGATCACCAGAACCGCATTCAATCTTTCTACCGGAATCAGGCGCAGACTGCTGGCCGATTGCGCCAGCGCGCCGCCGTTGATGATTGCCATGACCTCCTCGATCAGGGACTCCGCATCGGCATAGCGCAGTTTGAACATGCCAAACGACATTCCCTCAACCCAGTCGACATCAAACGTTCGAATCGTCGCGAGTAATTCGTCGAGGCGGTAGCGTGGTCCGGACAGAATCAGCACGTTACGCAACTCATCGGCCTGGATGGTGCTGCCATCCGGCATGAATCCAGTGAGTATTTTTTGCAGCTCGAGCGCAGATGCGTATTGCAGTGGCACAACCTGAATACCAAAGCCCCGCGAGCCCCCAGGCGCATACCGCCCAACCGAAGGCGAGCGCGACATACCGGCAGCCTTGGCCAGCGGCACCACTTTGAATACACCCTCGTCCTTAACGACAGCAGCACCACTTGATTGCAGTACGGTCTCGACGATGGACAGTACTACGTCTTTTCTAACTGGACGCGCCGTATGCAGGGTGACGACACCCTGCACTTGCGGATCGACGAGATAGTTCTCATGCAGAATAGTGTCGAAGACAACGCGCAGGAATTCGCGCAAGTTCGCTTGCTCGAAGTTCAGCGTCACGCCATCACTGCTGGCGTAACCGCTACCGTTACCGGTACCAGCCGCTTGCACGAAGAC
Organism: Woeseiaceae bacterium; assembly: GCA_021773055.1. Classification (GTDB taxonomy): domain Bacteria; phylum Pseudomonadota; class Gammaproteobacteria; order Steroidobacterales; family Woeseiaceae; genus UBA1847. The sequence continues at coordinate 26,581 of JAJFKV010000061.1, read as the reverse complement.
GCCCGTACCCAATGATACGACTGCGTCTTCTTGCGGCCCGGCCGCCTCCAAAGTGGCATCGACATCCGCAGTACCAGCCACCGATGTGGTCATCGCAGCACTTCGCACGGCAACGTCAGCGCCACTTGCGGAGTTTGCAGCACTGTCGGTCCTCGCCGCAGGGACGGTCGCGCAGGAACTCAAGCCAACAATAACGACAAGGGCCAGCAATACCCGGCTCAACATAATAGGTTTCATATTTACCCCATGATCCAGACCTACAACCCTACCGTGCAAAGCTCGCCGCCAATACCCACCTTTTGATTAGGTTTTGCCTCAGACGGTACCGATTTTCCGTGTAATCAGTAAGCTAGGGTTCTAATGCAATAATAAATTCAACTGAACAGTCGACTGGACCCGTATGCAAGCACCTGCTTATCAAGAGAATTCCGGCAGTAGTGAGCGCCTCGCAAATGATTTGCGGGACAAATCGCTGTGCGAGTACCTCGTCGAATTCGGAAAACTTGATCAACATAATGTGCAGCGGGCACTTGAACTGCAGCACAAGCAGGGTGAATGGGAGCAAATAGGTTCAATCCTGGTGAAGCTCGGCCTCGTGTCCGAACACGATGTCGCAGAGAGCCTGTCGCAGCAGCTCGGCCTGCCGCTTGTTAGCAAACAGGATATGCCGCTGGAAGCTGTCGTCGAATCCGATATCTCGCCGCGTTTCCTCAAACAGCACAAAGCCGTCGTGCTGGAAGAAGACGACGCCAAACTTACCCTGGCGCTGGCAAACCCGGAAGACAACTATGTACTACAGGCGATCGGGTTATGCAGCGGCAAGAACATCGAAGTTTGCATCGGTGTTCCTTCAGAAATAGAGATCGCACTGGAACAGCAATACAACGACGCAGCCGCGGGCAATGACGGTAATCAGTCATCGACGACGTCAGCGCAATATATCGACGACGTTGAACAACTTCGCGAACTCGCGGGTGAGGCGCCGGTAATTAAACTTGTGAACCAGTTATTGCACAGCGCTGCCGAAGCGGGTGCGTCGGATGTGCACATCGAGCCTTTTGAAAAACAACTTAAGGTTCGCTTCCGCGTTGATGGCCTGTTGCGTGAAGTTGATCCGCCTGCCACTGACTCAAGCGCCGCCGTAATTTCCAGAATCAAGATCATGGCCAACATGAACATCGCCGAGCGACGGCTGGCACAGGATGGCCGCTTCCGGCACCGCGTCCGTGGCAAAGAGATTGACCTGCGTGTTTCGACGGTGCCAACGATGTATGGCGAGAGTGTGGTGCTGCGTCTCTTGCAGCGCGACGATGCCTCGCTGGAGTTCGGGCCACTCGGCTTCTCGAAGCAGCAGGAAAAGGCCATGCAGGAAATACTGGCGATGCCGCACGGCATCCTGCTGGTGACCGGCCCGACAGGCAGCGGCAAATCAACGACACTGTACGCAGCGCTCAGCCATTTGAATCAGCCGGAACGCATGATCATCACGATCGAAGATCCGGTTGAGTACAACATCCACGGCATCAATCAAATGCAGGTCAAACCGCAAATCGGGCTGACCTTCGCAAACGCGCTGCGCTCGATCGTGCGCCAGGATCCTGACGTAATTATGGTTGGCGAAATGCGTGATGCGGAGACCGCGCAGATCGCAGTGCAGTCGGCACTGACGGGTCACCTGGTTTTGTCAACGCTGCATACAAACGACGCCGCGGGCAGCGTCATGCGGCTTCTGGACATGGGTGTTGAAGACTACCTGCTCACGTCGTCGATCAACGCTGTTCAGGCACAACGCCTGGTGCGCAAACTGTGCGACAACTGCAGTGAGCGTTACGTCCCTATCGATGAAGTCATCGAGCGCTGGCAACTCGAGCGATTCGCGATCGATGGCGAAGTCAGCCTGAACCGGGCGATCGGCTGCGAGCACTGCGGAAGAACAGGCTACTCGGGCAGAAGCGCGATACTCGAAATCCTGATCATGTCCAGCGAGATTAAGAACCTGATAATGAAGCAACCTGATGCCAACCAGATTGCTGCAGCGGCCGCTGCAGGTGGCATGGTGACAATGCGTGACGACGGCTTCCGCAAGGCGGTTGCCGGAATAACAACGCTTGAGGAAGTATTGCGCGTAACACCGGAGCAAGCCGATGGCTACGTTTCTGTATAAAGCGGCGACTGCGGACGGCAAAGTTACCAATGGCACGCTGACCGGCAGCAGTCGCGAAAACATCGTCGAACAATTGCAGGCATCAGGCCACATTCCTATTCGAATCGATGCCGCAGCAGAACCGCGAGCGCCACAGAAACGTTTTCAGATACGTCGACAACGCGTAAGCGATGCGCACGTCGCAGATGCGACCAGAGAGCTGAGTATCCTGTTGCGTGCCGGTTTGCCACTTGATCGGGCACTGCACGTGCTGGTGACCTTGCATGCTGATACGCCCCTGGAAAAACTGCTGGACGATATTCGTGGACGCGTCAAAGAGGGTGTGGCGCTTTCCGATGCCGTTCAGGAACAGGGTTCTGTTTTCTCCCGGTTCTACGTCAGCCTGTTACGTGCCGGCGAATCCGGTGGCAGCCTTGACGTTATCCTCGAACGTCTCGCGGAACACCTTGAGCGAAGCAAGGAGCTTCGCGACACGCTGGTCTCGGCACTTATTTATCCCGCCATCCTGATCGTCGTGGCACTCGCTTCCATTTTTATATTGCTTGGTTACGTCGTGCCGCAATTCACCGAAATGTTCGAAAGTGCGGAACAGGTTTTGCCCCTGTCGACACGTATTACGATCGGCCTCGGCGATGCGATGCAACGTTACGGCTGGATATTGTTACCCGTCATCGCCGCACTCGTCGCGCTGCTGCGACGGCGGCTCAGGAATCCGACCAGCCAGTATTCTCTGCACGCGGGTCTGTTGCGATTGCCCATGATCGGCGCAATCACGGTCAAGATTGAAGTAGCGCGCTTCTCGCGAACTTTGAGCACACTGTTGCAGAATGGAATTCCGCTGTTAAAGGCTCTCGTGATCGCAAGAGACACCGTTGGCAACCGGGTAATAGCGGATGGCCTGGAACGTGTCGCGAACGGTTTGAAAGACGGCCAGAGTTTTGCTGAGCCGTTAGGTGTCGAGGCACGCTTTCCGCCGCTCGCGGTGCAGATGATTCGGGTTGGCGAAGAGTCCGGCGAGCTGGCGGATATCTTGCTGCAGGTTGCCAACACCTACGACCGTGACACACAGGTGACCGTAAAAAGAACGCTCGCCGTTCTGGAGCCTGCACTTATTTTGATTCTCGGCGTGATCATCGCTGCCGTGATCATTTCCATACTCGCCGCGATATTGAGCATTAACGAACTCGTCATCTGATACGAGGGAGACAAAACGAAATGAGACAAGCACATAAAGAAACCAGACGGCGCCAGGCTGCATTTACATTGATCGAGTTGCTTGTGGTGCTCGTGATACTGGGCCTGTTGGCCGGACTGGTTGGCCCTCGGGTTCTGAAGTACCTGGCCACCGCAAAGACCGATACAGCACAACTGCAAATTGAAGACCTCATCGCCAGTATCGAGCTCTATCACCTCGAGGTCGGTCGCTTTCCCTCCACCGAGGAAGGACTCGATGCGCTCGTGCAAAAACCGGCCGGGGCGAATAACTGGAACGGACCGTATATCAAGAAAAAGAACCTCCCCACCGACCCCTGGGGAACGCCCTATCATTATGTTTTTCCTGGAGAAAATGGTGTATTTGATATCTACTCGCTGGGCCAGGATAAAGCCACAGGCGGCGACGGTGAAGCGGCGGATATCGTGAGCTGGTAATGACGGGCCGCGCAAAAGCCAAACTCGTACGCGGCTTTACGCTGCTTGAATTGCTGGTGGTACTCGCGATCGCCGGACTGCTTATGGCAGCCGTTCCACCCCTGATATCCGCTGTCATTCCTGGCACCGAACTCAAGGGCGCGACGCGCCAGCTGGCCGTGTCGCTTCGACATGCCCGCTTTAGCGCTATCAGCCGCGGTGTGCCAGTGGAAATCACGTTCATTGGTACAGAACCCGCTCGCTACGTTATCAACGATAAGGAAGAGCAGTTGCTGCCGCGAGGCGCGACGCTTCACATCAGAACGCATGACAATGAAGTCACAGGCGATGACCCGTTTCGCCTGCGCTTCTACCCGGACGGCAGCAGCAACGGTGCGAATATTCTGCTGCGACGAAAACAGCATAACTATACGGTCAGTGTCGATTGGCTAATGGGCAAGATCAGGATCAGCCAGGACGAGCCGAATGTTTTCTAAGCGGCAAAACTCGGGCTATACCTTGATCGAGGTGCTGGTTGCCATGGTCATACTGGCTTTGGCGCTTAGCGTATTGCTGCAGATTTTCTCCGGCGGGTTACGCAACATTTCAGTTTCTGATGACTACACCCGCGCGGTCTTGATCGCCAGAACACAACTAAACTCTGCGAGCGCACTTGCGCCACTTTCGACAGGCTCGTCTGACGGCATTAGCGACGAGAAATTTCGCTGGACACGGACCGTCGAAAACTACGAATACTCAGCCGCTACGAATACGCCACTAAACGCGTACACAGTAACGGTTGAAGTCGAGTGGGCGAATGCGAAATCGGAACGGCGTGTACAACTCAGTAGCCTGGTGCTCGGTGAAGAAAAGCGGCAGACCCGATGAATAATCACAGGAATCAGGCGGGTTTCACGCTGCTCGAACTCTTGATCGCCATGGTGATCGTCTCGATGGTTATGACGACAGCATTCGCTGCAATCCGTATCGGGAATCGCAGCTGGGAAGCCGGATATGAGCGGTCTGACTCCATTGAGGAGATGCGCTCATTTGCCGAATTCCTGCGCCGGCAGATGGGCCAGACAGTGGCAGTAAGCTGGCAAGATGAGGATGATCCACGAATTGCGTTCACGGGAAAGCAAAGTCTCGTCCGGTTTATTGCACCGGCGCCGTTTGAGTCCGACAGGGTCGGACTACTGAGCTACGCATTGATATTCGACAATCAGCCGGATAGCTCCACATTGCGGCTCGAATACGTAGCGTACGATCCGGGGGCAAAAGACTTTCGCGCATCTCCAAATGCGAACGAGATCGCTTTCACGACGACGTTCGACTCAGTTGCACTCGATTACTACGGCGCGGTCGAAATGGACAGCCGCGAAACCTGGTATTCCGAATGGCCAGCAAGCGCCGAGATGTTGCCAAAACTGGTGCGCATCAGATTCAGCCCGAAAGATGAGGGTGTTGGCTGGCCAGACCTTGTCGTGCCGCTCTACTCAAGGCAAACATTGTGATCCCTGCCAGCAGAAATTTCCCACAAAAGCAGCGCGGTCTGGCGCTGGTAATTGTGCTGTGGGTTATTGTACTGCTCAGCGTTATTGCCACTGCGCACAGCAGCAACGTTCACACGACAACCCGGCTCGCGGCACGACAGCTCGAATTCGCTCAGCTTCAGGCCACTGCGAACTCGGGTGTGCAAAGAGCGATACTTGAGCTGCTGAGTAGCGGTAGCCTGGATCCCTGGCCTGTTAACGGCGACGTTCGAAAAGTCACCATTAACGATGAGACAGTGTCCGTCGCTATACGGACATCAACCGGGCTGCTGGACCTGAACAGCGCTACTCCCCGGCTCTTGTCTGCGTTGCTCGACGTTAGCGGTGCAGACACCGATTCAAAAGCGGCGCTCGTCGACGCGATTCTGGACTGGCGTGACACGGACGACCTGACGCGCTTGCACGGTGCTGAGGAAGACGACTATCCATCGCGACAGTCCGGATGGACGATTCGAAACGGTCCTTTTCTGGCCGTTGATGAGCTACGCTACGTCCTGGGTATGACAAATCAATATTTTCAACATATCGCACCACTGGTAACCGTTTACTCCGGGCATCCCGGCGTAAACCTGGAATTCGCTCCGGCGGAGCTGGTTCGGGCTCTGACAGGTGAGCGCGTGAATTCAGTGGACGATACCCTGCCCGGTAACCCGCGCTCCACACCGGCTCAGGCAGTACGTGCGGGCACGTTTCATATTTACGCGGAAGCCTCATCCGAGACCGCCATAGCAGCGATTGAGGTGGTAGTGCGTGTCGCGCCAACGGATGATCGGCCGTACACCGTATTGGCCTGGCACGAGCCCGGACGTTCTCTGCCGCAAACGGCTCAATAATCCAATCATGTCATCCGCACTCACCAAAAGCCTCTCCAGGTACCGCGTCAGACTATTCGACCCGCTGTTGCGACCGATTTCGAATTTCTGGTCGTGGTGGATCGGTGAGCTCGTTGCCGCGCTGCCGGAAAATACCCGGGAAGCGATCGCGAATGCCAACAGACGCATCGTTGTTGCGCTGGAAAATGACGAGTGGCTTTTCTCCGAGAGCAAGAATTCCGGTCGGGAAGATATCGCGCGCCTGCCAGCAGATGCGGTCGAACTCCCTGCCGACCTGTCGGCACAGATTAATGAACTTGTCTTCGCCCTGCCTGAAGACAAAGTGCTACAACGCGCATTAACGTTGCCGCTCGCCGCGGAAGAAAATCTGCGCGAAGTACTTGGTTTCGAAATGGACCGGCATACGCCCTTCGCGGCCCACCAGGTCTACTACGACTTCCGTGTGACAGGACGGCACTCCGCGACGAATACGATTACCCTCGACCTCATCGTTTCTCCCAGGAAAGTCGTCGACGAATTTATCGAGAAGATGACACAACTCGGCCTCGCACCAGACACCATCACCACGCAGGATCAAGACTCCGAGCTGGTTCCGGTCAATTTGCTGTCCACCGCGATGCGCCCATCGAGGCCGTTTGCGGCTCCTCGTCTCAACACTGTGCTCGCATCGATGTGCGTCTTGCTTTTTATCGTAGCGCTGGTGCTGCCACCTCTATTGAACAAGAATAAAGTGACGCAGCTCGAGCAGGAAATTCTTATCGCCGAGTCCACCGGTCAAAGTGGTCTTGAATTACGGCGCGATGTCGAACGCATCACCAGGACCTCTGAGTTCCTGACACAAAAGAAACTCTCCAGCGTGATGGTCTTGCGGATACTGGATGAAACCACGCGCATATTGCCGGACAACACCTGGCTGGTTCGTCTCGACGTGACCGGTTCGGAAATACAGCTGCAAGGTCAGTCAACATCGGCTTCTGATCTTATTCAGTTACTCGAGTCATCGCCGCTGTTCAAGGAAGCACAGTTCAGATCATCGGTGGTACAGGTACCGCGCACGGACCGGGAGCGATTCCACATATCGATGCAGCTTGAGTCGGCGGACGCGACGTGATTCAGGACATGGACAAGAAACAGCAACGTAATCTGGCCGTTTCGCTGTTAGTGATCGTGTTTGCGCTCATAACCACTGCCATAGCGATCCCTGCCTGGTCCGTTAATACCTCGTACCGGGAGAGCATTGGTCAGATGCAGCAGCGACTGGGGCGACTTCAGCAAATGGCTGCCAACGACGCGGAACTGCGGCCGCGTTATGAACAAATCAGGGCAGCCCAACTCAGCGCCGGAAACTACCTGCAGAGCAATACCGAAGCTGTCGCCGCAGCCGAACTGCAAGGCATTCTTAAAAGCCTGGCCGGCGCGAACGGCGCACAGGTTTTGAGTACCCAGATACTTCCTGCCGGGCAGGAAGAGCAGTTTGTTCGAGTGGTGCTCAAGGCTCGCTTGCGCGGCACACTGACGAGCATCGTCAACACATTTCACTCCATCGAAAGCAATGATGTTTATCTGTTCCTCGACAACGTTTCACTGCGCAACAACGTGGACAGTCGCCGGGCGCTGCAAACGACCGGCACTCAATTTGAGGTCGATATCGACCTGATCACCTTCATGGCGGCAGAGCAATGACTCGAACTTCATTGCTGCTCATTATTGCGGTCCTGGCGGGAGTGGTCGCGATCGAGCTTTATCCGGCTAAGACACCCGAGCCAACGGAGCCAGATAGCGTCTCGGATACCGCAGCACTGACAACGTCCGCGCAGGAGTTCGTTGCACCGGATGTCAGCGTGTTCAGAGAAGTACTGGAACGGCCACTATTCTTCCAGGACCGCAAATTGCCGCCTGAGCCAACGCCGGAGCCGGTAGCAACAACGCCCCGGCTGCCGCTGCGCCTGACACTCGAGGGAGTCGCAATTACATCCGACTCCAGAGTCGCTGTGCTTCGCAATACAAGTAATAACCAGCTTTTGCAACTGGCTGAGGGCATGTCACACGACGGCTGGCTTCTGGAAAAGGTGAGTAGTGCCGCAGTGACTTTCAAGCGTGGTGCTGAGGTATCCGAACTCGTGCTGGACCCCAACTCCCGGAACGGGCGACGTTAGGAAACTTCTGCCATCTGTGCTTTCAATTTGTCGTGTTCGTAGCGGCGGCGAATATCGTCCAGAGCCAGCATTGTTGAAGTATCCGCCAACGATGGGTCATCAACATCGGGACGCTGCCGGCTGCTCGGGTCGAGCAGCTTGATGCGAAAGTCGCCGAACGAGATGACATCATTATCTCGCAATCCGCGAACGTTTACTTTCCTTGAATTGACGCAAGTACCGTTGGTGCTGTTCAGGTCAGTCAGCACCGTCGCACCGTTCTCACGCGCCAGCATTATGTGGTGGCGGCTGACGAATGTACTGTTAATGACCACATCATTTGAATCGGCGCGGCCAATTAGCACTCTTTTGTCAGTCAGGTTAATGGTTGCGAGTGTTTCGCCGTCCTTGGTCAGGACGAAGCGCGGTCGTTCCTGTGCCGCGGTAAGACGCTTGACGACACATTGATCGATCAGTCCGGGACGTCCGCCGGTTTCGTCGTGCACATCGTCCGCAATTCTTGGTGAAATGATCGATTCCGGTTTCTTGATACCGGCATGTCGGAGTTTCGCGTCAAGGTAATAGGCGGTCTCGGCACGCGTCATCGGACCAAGCTCGTGTTCGCCGGTCTTGCGGGAACGAATCGCTCCCAGCTCCGGTGCGCTGATCATTCTGTCAAGGGGCCCGTCACTGACCAGGATCAGCCGCAGAGCGGACTGACTACTAACTCTCACCTGTGCCAACTGACAAACAGTGTGCAGTGTTTCCGGCTTCATCCTGTTCAGGTTGCGAATTACAAGCAGCGGTGCTTTGTGGGCAGTCGTCTGTCGCACCACGAAGACCTTGATGAGATTGAGCAACACATTGGTTGAAGATGCTTCGAGTTCGAAGCCGAAACTGCGCAATATGGCGAGCAGAAAATCCTGCACGTCCAGGTTCGCTCCATCGACAATTCCTGCCGAGCAATCGTCGGGCAAATGGTCAACGAAACTTCGTATCGCTGTCATCTTGCCGGACTGTCTGGGGCCGCTGAAAAGACCCAGTCCGTGATCGTAGGAGCAAGTTAGTCGAAGGAAGGTGTCGGCTTCACGTAGTGACCGATATCTGATCAATTTCGCCGGACTTTCCCCATCTTGAAAAATTTTCAGATCGAAATTCGCGTGCGCAAGCATCATTTTGAGTCTCTCGGTCAGGTTTTTTCTTGTTCTTAATTTTAGGCTCGATACAATTCGAAGCCACTGGCTAGCGGACCGGTTCTATACTGGCAACTGGTCCAACATTCATCTCATCCAAAGTACAGCTACCGGGCTTTTACGCGGTCCACACGTATGGATCCGTCCGCCTCTACTCGACCCCGAATTCGCACTTGATCACCACTTTGTGGGTTTCCATCAACGCGAGTCTTCCGGCTTATGTTCAATTGCAGCTTATCGAGCTGCCAGCGACTACGAAGTGTGCCGTGCAACCGCACTCGCGCACCGACCGGAATCGGCGCAACATCACCGGCTGAATTTCGGGCACCCTCTTCGATCCACCGCTCGATTAAGACGATCTCCTCATCTTCGAGGAACGGTGGGCCATCGAACGGCATTTGCGGCCGCGCCTGGCCACTAACGCGTCGCAGCAACTCGCTGGCAGCCGGATTACCCGGCACGATGCGCACCCTGTCAGCTGCGGACATAACGGACTCATAGGAAGTCAGCCGGTAACCTTCCGGAGGAGCTCCCATCAGGCCGTTGTCGGTATGGCACTTGGCACAGCGCGTCGCGAATATGGGCGCGACCTGGTCGAATGTGACGAACTCACTCGCTTCTACTTCCCTGGCAGGCGCAGAATCGCTGGCCTCCGCCCCGGCTTGCATGCCGGTAGTTATCCAGTCCTCGAACAGGCGCGTCTCTTCGTCCGACAAGTACGGCGGACCGGTCATCGGCATACGCGGCAGGCTTACGCCCTGCAGTCGACGAATCAACTCGCTGGCCGCCGGGTCACCGTCCTTTACCACTGCCCCATTATCGCCTCCGGCGAGCAGGCCTTTCAGGCTGTCCAGATGCAGTCCTCGTGGCGCGCCGGGACCGGAATGACACATGACGCAACGCTGATGCAGTATTGGTGCGATGTCGGTGTATGTCACATCAGCCGCGTCAGCGGTCGCGACGAGCGCCGGTACGAACGCCAGTACGAACGCAGCGGCAAGCATCCGCAAACTTCGCAGTCGATAACTGACTACTTCCATCCTGGTCTCTCTACTCTGACTGCTGCCGCCTGCAGGTGGCAGGCTGTATAGATCGCAACTCTGTTCCTGAACGATTGATCGCTGCTGCCGCTGGTGCTTCGATATGCGCATACGAATTCCTCGATCGCCCGAAGACAATCCTGTTGCTGCCCGTGTTCGACTCCTGCCGCCAGATACGACGACACCATCGAAGCCACATCGTACGCCGGATCACCAAAGTTTCCCGCGCACTCGAGGTTTTCGAAAGAAACCATATCCTGCTGATGCCAGAGCACGTCAGGCGTAAAACTCAAATGCATGACTTGCGACCGAGCCGATCGCGCTGCCGAATGCAGGTGCTGCAGCTCGACGCAGTCGATTCCCGTTGTTTCGCTGCCTTTCATCGCCCGTGACGCAAGCGTTGCGATGAGGGTTCGCCAATGACCCACATCGGACGGTGAATCGCTCCAGAAACCGGTTTCCGGTATCCGGCAGCCGTGAATTTTCGCCAGAACGATTCCCGACCGCCGTGCAATGTCCACATCGAATTTTCCCTTCGACAAACTTGCTGCAACGGATGTGGCTCCGGCGGGTCGGCCCACCAAAATAAGGACACGAAACTCCCGATCAAAATAATCAATTCGTGTCGGAAAAATTGATCGACTGAGATGCGCAGAGAGATATCGGGTCGCACGTTTTTCGACGGCAATACGGCGTGCCGGTTTTTGCACCATGCGGTCGCCAAAACTTCCTGCAGAGGTTGTGTCTCCCGCATACTTTATGATCCGCACCTCGCCGCCTGGACCGCGCGATTCGAACACCGGATCTACGGCCGGCGGATCAACCAGGTAAAGCAGGGAGTCCGTCGCAACGGGCCCGCCCTCGAGCGAGCATGAAATTTTGGCTCGCACGACTTCATCAATCGGCCTCAGGCGCTTCTTGCACTCTTCCCAAAACTCAACTTTGTCTCGAAATGACAGGAATGCGGGAAGACACTTTAAGAATTCGCGCCTGCCGGCACTTAACCTGGAAAGCGACAAGCGCATTTGGGACGCGTGCACGTTGTCGGGCGATATGGGCAGCACCTGGACACGGACGGACACTTCGCGGCGTGCCGCAAGCGAGTACAGATCGGAGAATCGGTCGTCGTCGGATTGAAAATCCTCTTCCCCGACGCAGACCAGTAACGATGAGTGTTTGCCCGCGAGAGCAACGTAGTTCGTGACCTCACTGACCGCGCGATGCCGGGCGACCACCAGTTCAATACGCTCGAGCGGGAGAGCAGATTTTCGCAACAGCTTCTCAAACAGTATGACGGCAGACGCTGCATCGACGACCAGGTCGGTACCCGGCAAAGGACGGCAGCGATTCGATACGATGATTACAACCTTGCTGACCCCAACATGGTTTAGCAAATGATCTACGGCATGTATGTGCGATGCGTGTGGGGGCTTGAAAGATCCTGGATACAAAGCGACGACTTTCGGATGAAGGTTTTCCGGATGATCGTTCTCCAAGCCGCTTTGAGGAGCTCTTGATACCAGCATTTGTCCGTTTACAGCCATCGTTCTAGAAATTGTAATCGAGTTTGAAAGACAGGAACCACGACGGATCGCTCGTATCGAAAGCCGACCCGGGAGCAAAATACGCGCCGACCGCTTCGAATTCGAAGTGCTCCCATTTTTCTATGCCGATAACCAGGTCCACTTCATCGCCAAGTTCTGCGGACAGCCCATTCGCATCCGGTCTCACTCGCAAAGTATGCGCTGCTTGAGGAAACACCTGCTGGTAGTTGTGATGCACCAGCTCGACAGAGCTGTCTTCGCCAATTCGAAACCCGACGGAGAGCGTCGAGATGCGAATGTTTTCCAGGTCAGGCCGGCTTAATTCTCCGTAATAGCGGAAGCGGTCGACACCACCGAACTTGTTGTTATTGTCCTGCAGTCCTGTTTGTCGGAAGGTGCCGTCGCTGCGGCCATTGCCGCTGCCACCCGCATAACCGAAAGTCAGGGCGGGCTCGGAAAGACCAAAGAATCCCGAGTCCGACCATTTGAACGTGGCTCCCACGTCGAAGCCGGTGCCTGAACGTTGCTGCTCAAGCGATGATTCAACGACTAACTCGCCGGCACCGAAATCATCGAAGTCGTATTGTATTTCTGTTCCTGAAACACGTGCGATATCCAACCAGTAGTCCGCTTCAAGGCCGCTGCCAAGATCGGCGGCGCCGGATAAGCGCGCCCCCACCCAGCTCAGATCTGCATCATCTTCGTCAAGCTGATCGGCCGCGATCACATCGGCAACACGAAACGACGAGGAATGATCGTTTTGGCGCAGCAGGAAAAAATCGACAGAGAGCAGCGAACTCAGTCGTAAGCGGCCAGTCAGGAATAATCGCCTGACATCAAGGTCTTCAGCATCGCCGCGATCGCCGCTCAGTACTTCGCAACCGAGTTCTTCTGCAATCGCCAGTTCCAGTTGGAAATTCCTGCTGCTGACATAGGCACGAATGGCATCAAGGTCAGTGTCCCACCACCATTCACGGTTTTCGGCAATGTTTTGCCGGCCTATCTGAATACCGGCAGGCAGCCCGAATGGCTGATCGACGAACAGCCACAACAGGCCGCGCTTGAGTTCGAACTCGCTGGTTTCGTGATCCAGCGACGAGCCGTAACGATCGGATTGCTCCGCTGCGATTTCAGCAAAACCGGATACGGAATCACTGATCTCGAAAAACGCTTCGAGTTTGAGCTCTGCCTCGGTGTCCAGACGTTCATCCGTCACCGTGTTATCCAGGTCACGATCTTCCCTTGCATTGGCCTTTAGCCCGAACTCTCCACCGATAGTCGTTCGGACTCCGCCGATCGACGTGGTGAACTGATTCTCAGGTCGTTGGTCATCCAGTCGCTGCAAGCGCAGCCGTCCGTTTGAAAACAGTCGCTTCGGAATTCGTGCGGGAATTCCGGCGACGAGCAAGTCGGTCCATTCACCTCGATTGCTGTAACCGGTAAGTGCACCGATAAGTTCTATCGAGTCGCTGGAGGCGACATCCCTGGCCTCAATGCTGGTGATCGCGAAATTCTCGGGACCCACTTGCAATGCTTCCATGCTGACTACATCACCTACTTTCATATCGGCAAAAGTGGCTTCCTGCGAGGCATTCCAGCGCAGTCGTGCCGGGCCGATCTGGACTGCACGATTCGCATAGGAAATGCTCGACACTGCGCCGGCGACTCGGATTTTGCGGACATCTTTGCTTGCGTCCCGCTCTTTGATTCGGTCAACCTGAAATGTCTGGCCATCCCAGACACCTTCGAGCTTTAAGCGCTGCTCCTGACACCAGCCAGTAACTGGCATTTGCAAGGCGAGAACGAGCAGCAAAACTTTATTCAGTTGCATTTTCTGTCCCCTTTTTGTTCGAGGTCGCCTGAGTCAACGATCTGCAACATCGAGCGAAACCCGACCTTGCCTGAATCTCGCAGACAGGCGATGAAGCGGCGCAGGCGACTCAAGTCGGAATCGCTTAGATGTTCGTGATGCAACATGACGCCGACCACATCGCTATTGAGCAGGTAGTGCTGAGCGTACTGACAGAACTCTGACCACGTTATCGGCACGCCCCGCCGTTTTTTCTGCCAGTCGATCGCGACTGAGATATCCGTCAGGCCAAAGTGTTCAATGTTGGTGGAACCGGCGATACGCGAAATTGCCCTGAAGTCGAGTTCCGCCAAGGCCTTGCACGTATCTCCGGTACATCGATTCCACGGCGGTGTGAAGACGGGGTCGAGCAGCGTTCCCAACGTGTCCTGCAATCGCCTCTGACCAAGACCGATGTCTCGACGTTGCTGTTCGATGTCCCTGTCACTGCCGAATTCGCAATTTCGACCTTCCGCCTGATGATTACTGTGTGCATATCCATGCTGGTGAAAGTTAAGTTTCGTAGCAAACTGCCTGGACAGGCGGGCAATGTTTGTGGCTGTTGAGCTATCGAGCGCTGCGGGTATGACGGCAACGTCCAGATCGACACCAGCCTCACTCATGGTCTCGCAAAGTATGCTGAGTTTGTCATCAGCCCAGCCAGCATCATCGTCGCGGAAGAAAACAATAAGCGGCTCGGACCGGGCAGCAAGCGCAGCGCCAAGAGCATCCAGGTTACGCACGACTGTGCACCTCTCGGATCAGGTCACTACTTCGCAGCGCACCATTAAGATCGATGTTGAACTCTTCCTGCTGCTTTCGCGCCAGCAGCCCGGAAGCAGCGTGAGTTATGGAATCCGCGGTCAGTAATTTCTGTCGCAGCATGACCGCCCGACCCTTCCTGGCCAGCAACTCAGCACGCCTGAGCTGTTCATCCTCGGACGCGGTTTCGTAAGGCACAAAAATCGCTGGCGTGCGCGTCTTCAGGACATCCACGGCCGTGTTGTAGCCACACTGGCTGACAGAAATCATTGAACGTGCGAAAACACTCGGAAGATTGTCTATGAATTCGACTATCTCGGGACCTTTGTCTCCCTTCGTATAGCGCGGTCGATCGTTAGCATTGGGGCCGGTTACAATCAACATATCCAGATCAAGATCGCGCTTGATGCGCGGATAAGACTCGAGCGCGGCATCGACGAGTTCGCTGCCAACCCGGCCGCCGCCGGCGGAAACGACAATCTGACGGCTTCGCTCAGGCCTCTTGGTTCGGGCCGTACTGCTGATATATCCCGTGTAGTAGATCGGAATTTCAATTTTGGCCAGCGTCGAAAAGGTCGCGTCCAGCTTCACGAGATTTTGATCCGAATGCACGAGTACGGCATCGAAATTCTCGTTGAGTGTTACCGCAGCACGCAGGTCATGACGGTCCTGGTCCCGGCGCTTCGTAACGAGAACATCTCGTACGCTGGAAATTATCCTTGTCCTGTTTTCTTCGCGAGCCGCAGCGATGATGGCCAGAACTTCGGCGGCGAATTTCTTGCGGCCGAACGGAAACATCTCGATAACGACGACATCAGGGAGGAACATGCGTACCGATCGAGCGGCGATCAGCCGGCGTTCCGCGAAAATCACCTCAACATCGCGATCGCCATTGGCGTCAATCAGCGCGTTGTCAGTGTCCATCCACAGCGGCGGTAACTGCACCGCGTGTATTCTCGGGTTGATCGTTAGACCGGGCGGAATCGCCCCGCCGGAAAGCAGCATGACCGGTCCGTTCGCGAGGCTCGCCTCGGCCAACCTGAGCGTTCTGACCAGATGCCCGATACCGACTGAATGATGGCAATAGAAGAGTGTCTTCACTGACGACTAACCCCGCACATAGGCCAGCAGCCGGGCTGTTCGGCCCAGGTTGCGGCGCACCTTGTGGCATGCAAGCTCGGGCTGGGCGTGCTTTGACGCCTTGTACGCCTTCGACAAGTGCTTGTGTGCCCGATAGAACAGCAATGTTTGCGGGTCGTGGCCTGGGAATTGCGACAGGAATATTGGATTGACCTTTGCAGCGATGTCCGGCTCTTCGTAGTCAAACTCAGCGAGCAACGTCGCGATATCAAGCTCCGGATGCCCCATCGCCGCACGGTCGAAATCGACCAGGACAAGCCGACCGCCGTCGTTCAGCCACTGATGACTGTGCAGTGATCCGTGAGTTGGCACCAGCTCGGCTTGCCTTGCAAGGATATGCTCTTCGAGCCTTGCCAACTTGCTCTGTATGGCCGCGATGCTCTGCTCCGTATCGGGAAATTGTAATTTGATCAAACCGAGGTAACGCTCTGTCCGGACGCGCTGTGAAATTTCGTCAAATCGACTGTCAAACAAGGCGCTCGATGCATGCAGCGACTTGATCGCGGCCGCCATCCCACACACCAGAGGTTTTGAGAGAACTGTTTTCTCCACGTCCACAGGCTCGCCTGGCAGCCGCGCTTGTACGAAGAATTTTGAGTCGGGCGCGAATTCGACGGTCCGGCTAACTGCGAATTTCAGTTCATCTTTGACACGGTCAACGGCGCTCAGTCGAGCAACGATTTTGCTGGCGCCTTTCACGATATATTTGACGATTACGGAACCTGTACGATCGTCTACCGCGGCAACCGTGATGCGTTTGCCCTTTCTGTAGCGCAGCACCTCGCAAGAACCATATTGCTGCAGAACTTCCGCAAGGCCGACGAAGGCCGGGTCGTTAATGTGGCTTTGCGCAGTCAAGCGAACACCTCCAGATCGCCGGACTCCGAGAGTCGAGGCAGCGTCTCGCTCTTGTCGCCGCTCGCCGGTTCCTGCGCGCCTCGAAAATCACCCGCTGTCAGCACGTGATCCGCCAGGCCCAGGAGAGCGCGCTCGTGGGTTACGATGATCAGGATGCGATGCTTCTTTGCCTCTGCAAGGCAAGCAAGAATGATGCGTCGCGAATCGTCGTCGAGATTCGCGAATGGTTCATCGAGCAGCAGCACCGGTCGCTCGGATAGCAATGCTCGGGCAAGCAACAAACGTGCCTTTTGCCCTCCGGAAAATCGGGCGCCCGCTTCATCAATGGGTGTCTCCAGCCCAAGCGGCAACGCCTCTATATCCTGCAGCAGATAAACATCATTCAATACGTCCCAAATAGCGCTGTCGGAGGCTATCGGGTTCGCCTCGGTCACGATGTCGCGAATGCTTCCCGCGAACAAATGCGCATCCTGCAACAAGACCGCGAACTGCGTGCGCAGTGAGCCACGCTGCAGGTCGCCATAGTTCTTGCCGTTCACCTGGAGCGCACCACTGGTCGGCGATTGCAGCCCCAGGATCAGGCGCAGCAACGTGCTCTTGCCACAGCCACTGGGGCCAGCGATCGACGTGCACTCACCGCGACGGAAACTGTGGTTCAGACCGGACAGGATGGGGTCATCGCTATCCGGGTAATGGAAACCCAGGTTGACGCAATCGATACGGTCTACCCGTTCCGTCAAGACCGTCCCCGTGCGTGAATCCGGTGTCGTGTCCGCAGCGAACAGATCGCTCACCCGATTCGCACGGGCTACGCCGCGTCCGATCGAAATGGCCAGTTCGTTAATTTTTTCGATGGGCTTCAATAGCAGTGCGATATAAGACAAGCAGACGGTTAGCTCGCCTAGCAACATGGCACCGTTAATTACGGCGATACCGCCGATACCGGCGACCAATGCGAGCGAGAGACCCGCGATAATCTGGGAATTTCGCTCCAGTCGCACAGCCATACGAACTTCGTCAACTCCGGCCTTCAGGCTTGCACCCGCCGCCTTCAGGTATTCGTTTCGCGATTGTTCCTCAAGTGCCATGGCCTGAATGTGTTCGATACCATTAATCGTTTCCTGGGTGTGCGCTGATACGCGCCCCTCAAGGCCACGCCTGGCCGCCGCAACCCTGGCGAGTCGCGGGCCGAAACTGACCACCAGCGCGGTAAGCACGGCAGCCACGACAAGAGCTGCGAATCCGATTGGCCGGCTAATGACGATGATGGAGCCCAACGTCGCGATTGCGGTGAGCATGTGTTTAGCGGCAATTGGAATGGTCTTGCAAAAAAGCCGGCTGACTCGCTGCGTATCGCTCACCAGCCGCATGGTCAGCTCACCAGACATCTCCGACTGGCGCATTTCCCGACTGAGTCGATGCACGGTTTGCATCAGGTCATCACGCAGTCGGTAGTTGAACCGCTCCCGAACCCTGGCATGCATGACTTTCTCAGTCGATTGAACGAGCGCTGCCGCGGTTGCCAGAACGCCAATACTTGCGGCAAGAACAAGCAGCTGCTGGCCGTTGCCTAGCGGCGCCAGGATCGATAGTCCGCCCTGGTCGGTGAGCACGCTATCGATGATAAATTTCAGCGGCCATGGCAGCATCAGAGTTACGCCGATGCCAAGGACCGTCGCCGCATATGCGGTCACTACACTGCGCAGCTGCTCCGTCAGGTAAGTGCTAAATCGGCTTAATGATCGGGGCGACGTTTTCACAACGTCGGCCCGAGTTCCGCATGCCTGGCAGCAGCCAGACATTGTTCTGCGATGCGTACGAAATCCAGTATTTGAGCCGCGCTGGATATCTTGCCGCGCGCGATGCCGCGGCGTACTCGTTCAGCGACGAGCTTGTTCGCGAGGCGCCGGTAAACAGTGCTCACGATCACGGGGTTCTCGGCGTAGCGGTTGTAGATTGTGACGAAGTGCGGCAGATCCCGAAGCGCAAGCTGCGGATCTTGTTTTTTACGCAGGCGCAGCCAGATGGTGAACGCAAAGAAACTGGCGAGATCGTCCTCTGCCCATCCCCACGCAACCTGGTCCAGATCAATAACGCCGACATCGCTGCCCGCGACCGGAAACAGATTGCCAAGATGGGCGTCGCCATGCACCAGTACGGTGTTCGTCGGCGGTGGAGACTCCGCGAGCGCCTTCTGCACGGCAATGCTCGCTGCCCTCACTACCGGCAGCTCGTCTGGAAGGACACTAGCGACGAGCTCCAACACCGTTGCATGGTCGGAGTCGATATCCTCAGTACGTTGCGGCGCAACGTCTACAGATTGCCCGTGGAAAGTCGCCAGCGCAGATGCAGCCGCGCGGTAGGACAGCGTCCGCGATGAATCCCGTAGAACTTCCGACTGGATCAGCAGACGATGCGCTGGCAGGTAGCTGATGTCATCTGGAATCTGTATGCGGGCATCACAAAGCTTGGGCACCAGCTCGGCCATAATGCGAGAAGTCACCTCGCCCTGGTCGTCGGCGAAGATTTTTATGTATTCGCGGACGAGTGATCCGTCGCTTTTCGTCCCGATCACTCTTGCGGTGTAGGTGTGTTCAGGTACGAAATGCATGAGCTCAACATCGCACAGCTCATAACCCCGATGGCGTCGCAGTAATTGTGCAAGTCGCGCGTGGTTGGCAACCAGATCCAGGTTGATCTTACGCTCGGCGGGAAAGACCCAGGCGATTGCATTCATACTGTCCATCAGGAAAGAGTGGTCCGGGTGGACCCGCTGCGCCTTCGCTAGTCGATCCTCAAGATTGTTGCGGGGGAAAATCCTGAGCGAAATAGGTTTTTGCCCGATATCCGATGTCAGGCCAACGACCATCTTCTTGCCCGGTGAGTAGCGCAGATTTGACACGTCGTAACTGGGTACCGGCGCGTCAAGCAATTGCGGTGGCACGCACTTCAGGATCCCGGAACGCAGATTTTCTATGCTCAGATCCTGCAACGATGTCAGAACAGGGTCCGCAGAGAACATGGACAAGTCGTCATTAACCATGGTGGTTTCCTTTTGGCATGCACCACGACTGCACGCCTTCGCTCGTATGTCGCAACATCCGTTGCGAGTTCGCACTCCAGTGCCAGGTATCAAAATCGTTGCCGCGATCGATCAACACGGCGTAGCCGGTACCGTCGTGGTGCGCCTCAATGAGCGGAAATGAATGGCGCCTTGGGTAGAGGACGCTCAGGAAGCAATAATCCGCTGCGGTCGCTTGTGCGCAAATTCTTGGGGCGAGTCGCTTGCTTCCGTAGCTGGCAGAAACGTATGCCGCCTCCTCGCTCACGTCAGGCTCTTGCTGCGCTATGAATAAAGTCAGACCCGGCCCAACAATCTCGGTACCGGCATCGTGTTTCATCCAGGTCAGTTTCTGCGAGGCGTTTGGCGACAGTTGAAAGCGTAGTGCGTAGTCGTGAATGTCCTCCGCCAACAGCCGATCCAGGATCACCCAGTAAGCGTTGTCGACAAACCAGATGTGCCGGTGATGCAGTGCAGCGTAGTTGGGACTCGAGACAACTCCGTGCAGGTACGCCATCTCATCGGACAGAGCAGAATCAACGAGTGCGCAAGCTGGCTGCGGCTTGAAAACTTTTAGTTTCGCGCCGCGCTGCTTGTATATCGCCTGATTTTCACCATTGACCGTAACGGTATTGTGCGCCGCGGTCTGGCGAAAATGTGCGCGCCAGTTGTAGTCGCCTTGCTCGTCATAGGTATAGCGGCCCGGATCAAGCACTAACGGCTGCCCAAACGCCGCGACTTCGATATTCAAAGCGTCAAGGTGACCGTGATTACCTTCGCCGACCCGACCGCAGTCGAAAACCAGGTAGCGCGCGTCCGTGAAGCTCTCGCCGCGCTCCCACGGCGAACGCAAAATAGCGTAGCCCCCGTCTGCGAACACCTTGTGCTGGCTCTCAGGCGGCATGCCCATCGCACCGCGGCTGGCAACAAACGCGTAGTCGTCCCTGCCGAAAAGTTCTGCGCCCCAATCGAGGAGTTGCAGAAAAGATCGCGAATCCGAGTCGGAGAGCGCCGGGATGTCGCCGTCAGGACGATGAACGTACGCCGCAAAATCAAGCGCCAGACAAACTTTTTTCTGCACGCAATCCGGCAGCGGAATCCCGTTCATCGCTGCCACACGAAAGAACAGGAGGTAGCTGCGCAGCACAATGTGGTGGTAGTCCGTGGACAGCTCGCAATGAACTCCGTCGGCAAGCAAGTCGTCTTCAATATTGTTGAGCAGTTCAGTGACCGCCAGGTTTCGCCAGTCACTCGCTCGAGCGCTGTCCTGCAGCACTACAGAGGCCAGGAAGACCGCGTACAGCGCCATGGTGCGGTGATTGCGCTTCGTCGCCAGGTTCTCACATATATAGTCGACCTGATCGACGAGCGAGGCTGTCAGCTCGTCTGTAAATTCCTCGGAAAAACAATCCGGGTCGAGCTTGCAAAACAACCACCACGCATAAATCCAGTTCTGCACGCGGCGGGCCGTAACATCGGTTGCGATGTATCCATTAGGTGTCTGCGCGATCCAGGATCGTACCAGTCGTTCGAAGCAATCCCTGTTGCTAGTATCGCCAGTCAGCGAGTAGCGACGCGCAAGACCGGGTGCGTAATAAAATTTGTGCAGCAGGATATGCCATTCGATGTCCTGCGACGGATTCCGCAGCCAGTCGACCTCTTCGCAAAGAGCATGTGTCTCCCCATTGAAAGTAAAGCGGTGCTGCAAGGTGTCCAGCAAGGACGTTTCGGTGCAGTATTCCTCTTCAAATACGGGAATGATATGACCCGCCAGGTTCGGCGCCATCGGTGTGCCTACCGGGAGAGGCGCAATACTGTGCTCTAATTCAAGCGCAGGCTGCATGGCTGGCGATGACGTCATCGAACAGATCCCTCAGGCGGTCGTGCGTGGATTCGGCATCAAAGACGGCTTCGATGCGCTGTCTGGCAGCCGCGCCGAGTGCCGCGCGAGTTTCGGGGCTGCAAATAAGTTCGTCGATAGCGTCGGCCAGCGATGCCGCGTCGCGGCTTGGCACCAGCACGCCGTTAACACCGTTCTCAACCAGTTCCGGAATGCCGGAAATCCTGCTGACAACCACGGGCAGCGCGCAAGCCATTGCCTCAGCCATGACATTTGGAATGCCATCCCGGTCACCGTCGTCCAGAATGACGCACGGTAATACGAAGACGGCTGCCGACTGGTAGTAGTCAAGCAACGCTGCCTGTGGCACCGGTGGTTTAAGACTCACGCAGTCCTGCAGATCATGTTCGCGAATGGCGGCAGCGATGATGTCGTCCTGATCGCCGTTTTCACCAACAATGTCCAGATGAAAAGACCTACCGCGATCTCGCAATAGCCGGCATGCCTCGATCAGGTAGGTGAAACCCTTTTTTTCTACCAGCCGTCCGACGGTGAGCAGCCGCGTTATCTTCCCATCGACGTCTTCGCGACCGCTGGTGTTCACGTTGGGTGGCACGAAGGTCTGCGTATTCAGACCGTGGTAGATGCCATGGATCTTGTTCGGTGTGGCAGTGTAGTCGCGAAGATGATCAACGTTAGCGTGTGTGCAGGTCACTGCAAAGCTGGCGGCAGACAATTTGCGTTGCAGCAGGTCGCCCGGATTAAGCTTTTCCTGGTAAATGTCTTTTGCATGGGCCGTAAAACTGAACGGCAAACCGGTGAGCATGCTGACCATCCAGGCCACCGTTGTCGCGCCGTGGCAAAAATGCGCATGAACGTGCAGGTAGGTGCCATCTTCATCAATCGCCTGAGCGATACAGGTAGCGAGTAGAAACTCCTTGAAGTAGGTCTTTTTGGTCCAGGTCGCAGATGTATGACGGTAGCGAACGGCGCAGTCAAGCGCGAAACCCAGCGTTCGCAGGTAACGCAACGGACTGCGCGATAACCAGTAGCCCTGGAAACGTGAGAATGGCGAAAAATTCTGTCGCAGCCACTGGACTAATGTGGTGCGGGACAATGAGCTGACTCGGGGCAGATAGTGGACCGGCGGCAAGTCATTGTCGGCGGCGAGATCATCGCCCTTGAGAATAGAAAACAAGCCGAGCTGAAGTTGTTTTTGCGACAATATGCGAACTTCGTTCGCAATGAATGATTCGGACAGCCGCGGAAATCCTTTCAGCACATAAGCGATTTTCGTTTTTTGTGTGCTCATGCGTTTTGCGGCGCGTGCCGCGAATTCATCGCGGCACCGAGGAGCTGCCCAAGGACTGCCACGTTGGACTCCCAGCAGAACATATCCGTCACCGTACGCCGGCCGTTCTCTGCGAGACGCTGTCGCAGCGGCTCGTCGTCGAGCACCCGTGTGATGGCCGTAGCCAATGCCTGAACATCTTCGGGAGCCACCAACAGGCCGTTGGTCCCGGATTGGATGACCTCCGGAATTCCCGATACCGTGGTGCTGACGACCGGAACTTCGCACGACATCGCCTCCAGCATGGCGTTCGGAATACCGTCCCGGTCGCCATCTTCCATTTGCCGACAGGGCAGTACACAGACAGCCGCATTCTGCAGGATATGCACCAGGTCGTGGTGCGTGACAGGCTCTGTAAGAGTGACGTGAGCGGCCAGCCCCTTGTCCTCGATCAGGCGTCGCAGCTCGTGCTCCTGATCACCGTAACCAATAATCTCACAGCGTAGCGGCACGCCCGTTGACAAGAGCTTCGCGCACGCATTGATCAGCAGGTCGAATCCCTTTTTGCGTTTGAATCGACCGACAGCAATCAACAGGGGAGGTTGATCGCCGCCGGTCTGCCCAGCCGGGCTAAAGCGGTCACTATTAATACCGTGGTAAAGCAGGTGCACTTGCGATCCGGCATTGCCATCCTGCTGCGCAAGGAATTTCTGGTTGTGTGCCGTGCAGGTCGTTACGAATGCCGCATTTTTCAGTCGGCTGCGTATGGCCGCTTTATCGGTCAGGTAGATATCCTTTGCGTGTGCCGAAACACTGAACGAGTGGCCACGAATCTGGCCCAGCAAATCTGCCAGCAACGCCGGTTCTGAAATATAGTGCGCGTGGATGTGTTGAATTTTTTGCGCTTCGCAAATTTCGTACAGGCGGCAGAAGGTTCCGAAACCGACACCAAATTGGCGTAATTGCCGAAGCAGTGTTGGCAGCCGCGGTAGCCAAAGTATTGCGTAGCGGCTCGTCGTCAACAAGCCTTGCAGACCAACTCCTGATTCAACGTAGGTGACACGGTCTGAAAAGAGCTTCGCGTCCGGCTGTTGCAAGGTGTCCGTTGGCCGTTTCAGGCTGATGATTTGCACATCGACACCACTTTCGACGAGACTCGCGATCTCGCCAAGGATGAAGGTCTCGGACAATTTCGGAAAGCACCTGACCAGTACCGCAACAGTAGCGTTGCTCGCTGTCATGACTTTGCTCCGCTCAACGGAACTGCGAGTGTCAGCGGCTTCCGAGGGATGTCTGCATGGGGCCGTTCGAACTCGGTAACATTCTGCAGCCTTAGCTTCTTCCAGCCACCGGAGTCGTGCTCAGTCAGCAGTTCCTGAACGTAGTCATGCACGGTATCCAACGCATTCATGTCCAGTTGAACTGCGGCGTTACTCTGTTTTGATTTTGCGAGCGTAGTGTCCAGTGCCGTGCGCAGGGTCGCCGCGGAATACTGGTCCGGATGAATGACATTAAACGCACCCAGCTGCTCCAGTCGCGTCGCGCGGATCCATTGCTCTTGCGAGGGGCTGGTGCGCGGTACCAGGACACCGGGAACACCCAGCGATAGCAATTCGGTCACTGTGTTGTAGCCCGCCATGGCGACGACCGCATTGGCCGCTGCCATGTAGCTCATCATGTCATTGGTGAAGTCAATGAGAGTAAGGTTCGGAACTCCGCGACCGACGCGGTGCAGGTCCTCACGTTGCTCTGCTTCCATTTCGGGCCCAAGCACCGCCACGAGGTGAATCTTGCCGCGCTGACAGTCGGGTAACAGTGTATGCAAACCCAGGCCCAGCATGTGTATGCCATCACGACCACCGCCGGGTGTCAGAAGTACAATGGGTAATTCACCTGCATTGAGTTCTTCGCGAACATCGGCAACGGCCCGCACGGGCTGTTCTTTCGCAATGTAACCGCAATAGCGTATTTTGTGCCGCGTAGATGTTGGGAAGTCGTATTCCTCTGCCATGTCGAAAACATTTTTTGGTCCCAACACGAGAACGCTGTCGTAATGCTCCTCGATGGCACCGTGATAATCATTCCGTTCCCACACATCTTTCGTCACTTCCGGGCCATCAAGAATTTCCCTCGTCACGAGCACCACGCGTGGCCTGTTCGCACGACGCCCGATGACATCAAGCGCCGGTGCAATTTCGTTTTGTACACCGAGGGGTTTCTTGTCCACCAACAGCAGATCAGGCTCGAAATTCAACAAGGTATTCAGAATCAGGTCCGCGCGCATTGTGATGATTTTTTCGTACTCGACATCCAGATACTTCGATTCGTAGTCGCCGTTCTCGGCACGTGTCAGGCACGGCAATTTGATGTAGTCGATTCGCGGTGAAAGTCGGAAGGCCTGCATCATGGGAGAACCTGACAGGATAAGCGCACACACTTCCGGATCTTTTTTAACGAGATGCTCGACAACCGATAGCATGCGGCGAATGTTGCCGAGGCCATATGTGTCGTGTGAATAGACGAGTATTTTTTTCATTAGCGCTAATCCGTTTCGATTATCGTTTGGCTTAGTTATCGATCATGAGGCTGATTTCTACATCGGCCAGGCTCGAGCTCAGCGATTCGTCACTGCTGACCTTTACGAACGTCCCGGGTGTTATTGCATCGAAGAACTGCACGGACGTTATGCCGTCGTCGTTGGCATCGAAGAATTTCGTGTCGCTTGTGGTATGAACTGCCGCGCCAAGAACCTCTACGGTGTTCGCATCGATGGCGCTAACGAAGCCCTGCAGGCGAACGTCTTCTTCCCTGTCTCTGCGCTCGATCTTTTCCGCAAGTACGGGCGTTGTGGCAGGAGGATTCCTGAAACTGCGGATTCTCACGAAATCGCCAGCGACAATCTGGGCAACACCGGACGACGTCGTGAGGAACGGTATGCCGAGGACTGAAAGCGCTGAACCGGACGATGATTCCACCTGCGCGTTAACGCGAATTCGAGAGCCGCGAATCTCCACTTTCCCGGCAACAAGATTGCCGGCTGTGTCGAAGTCGCCGCGTACTGTAACGCTGACGTTTGCTGTGAGGTTCGCCACACCGCCACCCACAAACACGGTGCCTTCCTGAGTGACGACCTGAACACCACCGACCCGGAAGTTGGATGCCGATGTGAACGCGGTAATGAGTCCTTCAATCTCTCCTGCGTCTCCGACTGCACTATCGATACCCGGAACAAACTCCAGTCGGGAGGCCATCAATTCTCCGTTCGTGCCGATTGCACTGCTTCTCACTCGAACGCTATCGCCTTCCTGCACCGTGCCGCTGTCAAAGCCACTGATTTCTTCGGCCATACTGAAGTCGATGTGCAGCTCGTCGATATCGAACGATGTTGAGGACAGATTTCTAACAGTTCCGACAACAAGGATTTCATTACCGGGCGCAATTTCCTCAATGCGAGTGGCCAGGATATTGCCGTCCGACTGCCTGAAGCCGCTGATCTTGATCCGATCTCCAATTGTGAAGTCATCTAACTTGTCACCGCCGGACAGTCGTTCGAAGACCGTTTCGGCATCCGTCAATGCAACGCTTCCCAGGACCGTTACTGCCATTTCGTCCGCGTCGATAGCGGTGATGTCCGCTGCAATGACGGCATTGGCGATGATCGTCTCAGCGACTCCGCTCGGGAGTTCGCT
>JAJFKV010000007.1 GCA_021773055.1 Woeseiaceae bacterium | reverse complement strand
GGACTTCGCGAGTCGTTTGCCGATATCGGGCAAAGTCTCGCGACTCACTTCAGTTTGGCGCCGATGGATTACGGGACCAGCTTCGTCTAGATGTGATTGTCATCACCTGATGTTGCAGCCACTGAAGTTCTTAATCCGGTGTTGGTCCGGGATGGTCGACGCCGGCTCCACGACCCACAGTCACCAGCGTCGACCATCCCGGACCAACACCTGCTCAATGCTCAGACAGTTGAGCGAAATACGTGACTGACTGACGAGTGGCTGCTGATACGCCAATGAATTCGACTGTGGGTCGTGGAGAAGTCATTGGCGTATCAGCAGCAACCCTGCGCCGAGCACTCGGCTGCAATATCAGGTGATGACAATCACATCTAGACGAAGCTGGTCCCGTAATCCATCGGCGCCAAACTGAAGTGAGTCGCGAGACTTTGCCCGATATCGGCAAACGACTCGCGAAGTCCCAGCGAGCCTGGACTAATCCCGGCACCATAGACCAGCACTGGAATATTCTCGCGCGTATGATCGCTGCCGGGCCAGGTTGGATCGCAACCGTGATCAGCACACAAGACCAGTAGATCACCCTCGTCCAGAAGCTCCAGGACTTCGGGCAGGCGATTGTCAAGATACTCGAGCGCGGCCGCATAGCCATCGACGTCGCGACGATGGCCGTACAGCATGTCGAAGTCGACGAAGTTGGTAAAGACGATGGAGCGATCGCCAGCGTCATTCATGGCTGCCAGCGTAGCCTCGAACAAAGCCTCATTGCCACTCGCCTTGATCTTC
This sequence comes from Woeseiaceae bacterium, assembly GCA_021773055.1. Lineage (GTDB taxonomy): Bacteria > Pseudomonadota > Gammaproteobacteria > Steroidobacterales > Woeseiaceae > UBA1847. The sequence continues at coordinate 110,178 of JAJFKV010000007.1, read as the reverse complement.
TTCGTGATACCCATGTGTGCGTAGATATCCGATATCTTGCCGACGCTAATGACCTCGCCACCGCTTTCGACCAGCTTATCGAGAACTGTTGGCGCATGCGGGGGTGTTGTCAGGTCGCGGCGATTGCCGGTGCGCACATAGGTATCCGGTCCATCGCCGGTGAAAGGACGAGCGATGACGCGTCCGATGTTGTACTTGTCGACGAGTTCCCGTGCGATGTCACAAAGTTCATAGAGTCGCTCAAGCCCAAATGCCTCTTCATGGCAGGCTATCTGGAAAACGCTATCGGCCGATGTGTACACGATCGGTTTGCCGCTCGTGACATGCTCATCACCGAGCTCGGCTATGATGGTTGTTCCGGAGGCGTGGCATTTACCGAGCACACCAGGTAAGCCTGCCCGCTCGACCAATTCGTCCAGCAACTCCTCTGGAAACGCGTTTTCCTTACCTGTGAAGTAACCCCAGTCATAGAGCACCGGTACACCAGCGATCTCCCAATGACCGCTCGGTGTATCCTTGCCACTGCTCAATTCCGCTGCGTGACCGTAAGCACCGATGAGGTTTGTTTCGGGATCGTAGCCGGGGGAATACTCACCCGTGCTCTCCTGGCCAGCATGGAACAAACCAAGCTTGGCAAGATTGGGCAGACGTAGCGGGCCTTTATCGGACTCAGCGCGCACGCGGGCTATATGGCCAAAGGTATCCGCACCAACATCTCCGAACTTGTCAGCATCCGCAGTGGCGCCAACGCCAAAGGAGTCCAGAACCAGAATAATTGCTCTTTTGGGGGAGGTGGTGTCGCTCATAGTCAAATAGTGTCCAGTTTTTCACTAAAATGGAAGCTGGCGATGTCCATGCCTTGCCGTAAATAGAATCGATGGGCTCTGTGCCGTTGTGTACCGGAATCGAGATGCAGGTATGCGCAGCCCGATTCGAGCGCAAGATCCCGCAGCCAGTCGATCAATGTTTTGCCATGCCCTTGCGAGCGTGATGCGCTACTGGTCACCAGATCATCGACGTACAGGTTCTTGCCCATAAACAAATTGGTGAAGATCCGGTAACCCGCTACCGCGACGACCAGTCCGTCTTCTTCAATAAACGCGAGACGATAGCCCTCGCCTTCCATGCCACGGATCATATTGACGAACGTGCCCTCGTCAAGATGCGGCCTCAGCTCGGCGGTCACCGCAAAGCAACGAGCTATATCGTCGTCGCTTTTTGCAACCTTCATCGTCGTTACCGCTTCGTTCATTGCATATCCATTTGGGTCCCGGTTCACGCTTGCTTGAGAATAACATCCCACAGCCACTTCATCGCTTGGACACCAGATGAAAAAAGGCCCGCAAGCGGGCCTTTTTCATAACGAAATAATTGCCATCAGTGGTGCCCCGGCGTCTCCGGTTGCATGGTACTTGGGCCGTAATTGTCGATTCTCGAGCCTTCAACGTAACCACCCTCGAGAGACATGAGACCAATAAGTACCAATATGGCCACGGGCGGGCCAAGGATCGCGATTTTCAACGCCAGCCGCTCCCACGTCATGTGCATGAATATTGCGATAATAAAACCCGCCTTCACGAACATGAAAACAAGGATCAGCGTCCATCGCGTCATACCTTGAAACTGCAGATAGTCCACCATGTATGAAAAAAAGCTGACTACAAATAGCAGGGTCCAAACCATGTAGTAAACTTTTAATGGATGTTGTTGTCCTTCTTCGGCCATACCGTACGACTCCTGAAGCGTTCTACCAGAGATAGAAAAACGCGAAAATAAAGACCCAGACGAGATCGACAAAATGCCAATAGAGGCCTGTGATCTCAACGATTTCGTAGTTGCCACCGCGCTTCTCGTAGAAACCGTTCTTCACACGAAATGCGACGACCAATAAATAAATAACACCAGCTGATACGTGCAACCCGTGGAAGCCAGTGATCATGAAGAAGCTCGAACCGAACTGGGCTGCGCCGAAGGGATTGCCCCATGGTCTGACACCCTCCGATATCAGCTTGGTCCACTCGAATGCCTGCATGCCGACAAAGGATGCTCCGAGCGCCGCCGTCGAGACCATCAGCCAAAAGGTTTTCTTGCGATCCTTTCGATAACCCATGTTTACAGCCAGAGCCATCGTGCCCGACGATGTAATCAGAATGAAGGTCATGATGGCGATCAACACGAGCGGGATCGAGTGCCCGAAAAGTGTCAGCGCGAACACTTCGCTTGGTACTGGCCACGGGTCCGTTGTCGAAATTCGGACCATCATGTAGCCGACCAGAAAACAGCTGAAGATGAATGTGTCTGAGAGCAGGAAGATCCACATCATGGCCTTGCCCCAGGGCACGCCAAATACCTGCTTGTCTCGAGACCAGTCCTCGACAAGACCTTGCGTTCCCGGAGCCTCTGTAGCTCCGCTATCCAGTACTGCTTCTGACATACAGACCCCTCAGGTCGATAACAGCAATCCAAAAAGTACTAACCAGACAAGCAACAGGTAATGCCAGTAGATGGCGCAAAGCTCGATACTGCTACGTATCGCCGCGCCATCCCCCCTACCAAGTACGACATTAAGCGTCGCCCGTCCCCATACATACATGCCGCCCAAAATATGGACCGCATGAGCGCCCGTCAAAAAGTAGAAAAAGGCATTGGCCGGGTTACTGCTTATTAACTGACCTGAATTCTGCAGTTGCTGCCACGCGACAAATTGCCCCAGGACAAACCCAAGCGTTAAAACACCGGTTATCAAAAGTCCGGGTTGCAGCCTTCCGCGATTTCCTGCAACTGCGGCGTTGCGAGTCCACTGGAAGACAAGACTCGCGACCAACAGCATGGCCGTATTGGCCCACAGTAACTGTGGTTCTGTTAGTGGAATCCAGTCACCGAGTTCCATGCGCAATGAATACGCGCTCAGGATCAAAGCGAAAAACGATGTTACGACGGCCAGCAATGTGAGCAAAGCGATGAGTTTGCGATTGGATCCCAACGGCCCATGATGCGCCGTTTCGCCAACAGCCTCCGTCACCCACGGCTGCACGTTGATAGTTTGCTTCAGCAACCAGCCGAGCAAGGTGACTAGAATTACGCCCAGAAACAGAAGTGCAACGATCACCTAGTGCTCCTCACCATGGTCACGACCGGCCGGCGCGGTATCTGCGGGAACGTTTTGCGGAATAAAATCATCCTTGTAGCCAGGAACGCTGTAATCGTATGCCCAGCGGTGCACTTCAGGCAGATCATGTCCCCAGTTACCGTGTTTTGGCGGGTTATCCGGCGTCTGCCATTCAAGCGTCGTGGCATCCCAGGGGTTCGGGTCTGACTTCGGACCTTTACGCAAGCTCCAGATGACGTTCGCAAAGAACAGCAGCTGAGAAACGGCGACAATTAACGCGGAGACCGTGATCGCGGCGTTCAAATCCTGCGCCGAATCCGGAAGGAACTCGGTATTGCCCATTGCGAAATACCGTCGTGGCACTCCCTGGAAACCCAGGTAGTGCATTGGCAAGTAGATCGCATAGGTACCCAGGAACGTCATCCAGAAATGCCATTTGCCGAGCGTCTCGTTATACATCTTGCCGGTGACCTTCGGCCACCAATGATAAATAGCGCCAAACAAGACCAGTACCGGAGACACGCCCATCACCATGTGAAAGTGCGCGACCACAAAGTAGGTGTCCGAGAGCGGCAAGTCGATCGTCACGTTGCCAAGGAAAAGGCCGGTCAAGCCGCCATGAATAAACGTGAAGATGAAACCGATCGAGAACAGCATTGGCACGCGCAGGTGAATATTGCCCTCCCACAGAGTGAGCACCCAGTTGTAGACCTTGATCGCCGTCGGCACCGCAATGATCAGCGTCGTGGTGGCAAAGAAGAAACCAAAGTACGGATTCATACCGCTGACGTACATATGGTGAGCCCAGACGATAAAGCTCAATCCGCCGATGGCAATGATGGCCCAGACCATCATGCGATAACCGAAAATATTCTTGCGCGCGTGGGTGCTGAGAAGATCAGAAACGATACCGAATGCCGGCAGCGCAACAATGTAAACCTCGGGATGACCGAAAAACCAGAAAAGATGCTGGAACAGGATCGGGCTGCCGCCAGTGTAGCCGGGGTCTACGCCCATCATGCTAATCGCCGGCATGAAGAAGCTGGTGTGTAGCAATTTGTCGAACAACATCATGATCGCGCTGACCAACAATGCAGGAAATGCCAGCAGACCGAGAATCGTTGCGATGAAGATACCCCACACCGACAACGGCAGACGCATCATCGTCATTCCCTTGCAGCGAGCCTGCAACACGGTCGTGACGTAGTTCAGACCACCCATCGTGAATGCGACGATGAAAAGCGCCAGCGAACCCAGCATCAACAAGATGCCCATTTCCGCACCCGGGGTGCCCTGTGTGATCGCTTGCGGTGGATACAGCGTCCAACCCGCACCGGTCGACCCGCCCTCCACGAAGAAACTCGCGACCAGAACAATCACTGACAGCAGGTAGACCCAGTAACTGAGCATGTTCATGAACGGAAATACCATGTCCCGCGAACCACACATGAGCGGGATAAGGTAGTTACCGAAGCCACCGAGAAATAGAGCGGTCAGCAAATAGACCACCATGATCATGCCGTGCATGGTGATGAACTGGTAGTAGTTCTCAGGGTTGATCATGCTGAACTGGTCGGGAAAGCCGAGCTGCAGCCGCATCATGGACGACAGCCCGAGCGCGATCAGTCCTACGAAAATTGCGGTAATGCCATACTGGATCGCAATGACCTTATGGTCCTGACTCCAGATGTATTTGGTGATGAATGTGTCCGGATCGTGGTGTTCTTGTTCGTGATCACGATCTGCGAATGCAACGTAAGACATAAATTACCGACCTATAAAGTGTTGATGTAAGCGATGATGTCGTTAACCGCCTGCTCGTCATGCAGAGACTGACCCATCAGTCCCATCTGGAAGCCATAGAAATCGGCGGGATGTGCGCCGCGAACTCCGCTCTTGAAATTCTTGAGCTGGCGCGCGAGATACCAGTCCGAACTGCCGGCGATACGTGGCGCGTTTAACGCTTGTCTTCCGAGGCCATCTCCACCGTGACAGTAGGCGCAGACCGCATACAACTTCTTGCCGCGATCGAAGTCGCCCTCAATTGTTGCCGCCGCCGGATTGTCGGGCAGTGTCCGAATGTGCGCAACAACGTTGTCGACAGCGGCTTCGTCAGCCAATGTAGCAACCATGCCGACCATCGCACGGCCAATAGCGTCGTCTTCGTGAACGCCGCGCAGACCGTTCTTATAACTCATGATTTGTCGCTTCAGGTACCACTCCGACTGGCCAGCTATCCTGGGCGCGTTCATCGCCTGAATCCCTTCACCCTGGGGGCCGTGGCAGGCCGCGCAAACCGCATATTGGGCTGCACCAACCGCGGCATTCCCTGCCGGCTTCGCATTTTGCTCACTGAATGTTGGCTGACTTGCAAGCCAGGAGTCGAAATCGTTTTGATCCTCAACGATGACTGCACCGCGCATGGTGTGGTGCCCGATCCCGCAAAGCTCCTCGCAGAGGACTTCGAAGCGGCCGTTTCTCGTCGGTGTTAGCCACATGAAAGTATTCATGCCAGGCACCAGATCCATTTTTACGCGGAACTGTGCGACGGTGAAATTGTGCAGTACATCTTTAGAGCGCAGTAGAAACTTGACCGGGCGATCGACTGGCAAGTGTGCCTCGGGATTGTAGACGACAACATCGTCCTGGCCATTGGGGTCATCCGGATCTATGCCAAATGGATTCTCGTATGATATTCGTTCTGCATCGACCTCACCGAGCTCTCCGTCTTCGCCGGGGTAACGAAACGTCCAGTGCCATTGCTGGCCTACTGCCTCAACAATGTGCGCGTCCTCAGGGACGTCGACAAACTTGGCCCAGACGAACAGTCCCGGAGTCAGCATTGCGGCAACGCCAATGGCTGTCAGCCCCGTTAGTATGTACTCGAGTTTCTTGTTTTCGGGTTCATAGGCAGCACGTGCGTCTTTTTTGTACCGAAACTTGATGACGCAATACGCCAGGAACAGGTTCACGACGACAAAGACGAATCCTGTGACGTAGAACGTGACGTTCATCGTAAAATCCACCATTGACCAGTTGGAAGCCAACTCGGTGAAAAACCAGGGACTCAATATATGAAAGAGGATCGAACCGATGACGAGCAGAATCAAGACAACAGCTAAAGGCATACTTCATGCATCCTTTGAAGGTCGAGCGATATACGACCCGGCAGGCGACTTGCACACTACCGGATTTCTGAAATTCTATTCAGTTCGCGTTTTGGCTGGTCTGGCTTAAGTTTTTGCGTCTTGGACTTATTGGACTTATTCTAATTATTGCCGGCGAACTGACCCCAGTCACCGAGGATAGTGGATTAAGTAGGTATTTTCCACAGGTTCAAAGCCCGATTTCTCTCTTGACTTTCTCCTCAGCCTTCTTGAGGTCCGATTGAAGATTCAGAAGCTCCTGTTGCAGGGGCCGCGTCAGCATGGCTGATTCCGTTTTCCAGTCGATGGTTGGTGTGGCCGCCACCGGAACGGGGGAGGTCCCTTCTCCCGGAACCGCCGGGTCTTCTCCAGGTTGCGATTGAGCGTTAAAAAACGCGATAAGGACCAGCGCCGCCGCAACGCCAGTCAGGCTGCTCGCCCACCAAAACAACGCCGGGCGTACCGGCTCGGCTGGCAGCTCCGGCTTTTCAGGAGTCACACCCTGCAAAGACGCCGCAATTCGACGGTCAAGTTCATCCGAAACCCGCACATCGATCATTGCGGCATCGGCTTTCAGTTGCTTCGCTAGCTTATCCATAGGCTTCACTTCCAGTGTTCTTGCTGTTCATCTCTGTATCCAGGGTTTTTCGGGCTCGCATCAGATTTACTTTGGTCCAGGAGTCAGAGCGATCAAGTGCTTTTGAAATATCGTTGATTGACATGTCTTCGGCGTACCGCAGCCAGGTTGCCGCGAAAACGTCGTCATTGAGAACCCGGCGCGCGCTTACCCACAAGTTCTCTGTCTCAGATGCCGCGATGCAATGCAGCAGGGGATCGCTTTCATCATCGCTCAGGTCCCCCAGCTCAACCACATTTTCCGTCCGAATTTTTTGCGCGTTGCGAATGGCGATTCGATACAGCCAGGTGCTGAAGCGCCAGCGAGGATCGTAGGAATGCAGGTAGCGGTAGGCCGCTATTAAGGTGTCTTGTAGTGCATCTTCGGCATCCGCGTAGCTCGCGCAGCGCGTCAGCAGGAATCGTAATAAGCGCGTTCTATAGCTGCGAACGAGGTCCGCGAAAGCATCCGCAGACCCCGCCTTCGCGGCATTAATCATTTCGAGTTCGTCAGTCACCTAAGGTCGCAACAACCAGACCGGGATCGATAGCTACAGAAATTTTCAGACTATTGCCCTTGGCTTCGACCTTGGTGCCTCGTAGCACGTTGATCGCTTCATCATCCATTTCATCATTGAACGCCACCAGACTGATCAACCCCCGGACAACGCTGGCGAGCGACTCGGCCATTTCCGGTTCGGTCGTAATGAGTTCCGCCTCAAACGCCAGCTTGTTCGCCGCCGCGGCGACCAGGAATGCGACCTGCTCGGTATTCCTGAGTATGTTGGAATCCCAGCTCGAATCACCATCATCACTTTCACCAAGTGCAACGGAGTTTATGCCAGCTTGCAACAGTGCTTTCTCTGCCGTCAGGACAAGTATGGCACTGTTGTGACCACCACCGCCCGCGATCTTGCCGCCATTGGCGAGCATGTCCTTCATCTGCCCCTCAGTGGCCGTCACAACGACTCTGTTCTTCAGGTCCAGGCTGATCCAGGACTCATCTTCCAATGCCTCGATCTGAATTTCGAGATCGCCGCCTTTGATACTCGGGGCGTCGTCTTCGCCATCACTGTTACCGTCCGTACTATTACCGTCAGTGAGTCGATAGTAAGCCTTGCCGGATGATTTCTTGGCCTTCAGGTCTCCCTGGGCGGCAATCAGGGTCATTGCCATGTCTTTGGATTCCTGACTGATATTGCCCTCGAACAGGAACACAGGCCCCTGCCCGTCAAGTGAGTACCCGGTCACCCTGTCCAGTTCCTTGCCAAGGTCAATTCCGGCATCTTCCCTGACGTCTTCGAACACCTCACCTTCCACCCAGTCGTAGAGTATCTTGCCCGCTTCCTCAGACTGCATTTTCTTAAGGTCGATATGCAGGTACCAGGTTGCAGCGCCCGGTATATCGCTCGCATCGGCTGTCGCCAGCCCAGGAATAGCCAGCAGCAGCCCAATAATCAGAATTTTCAAAGTTCGCATCGTTAACCCTCAAAAGTTTGTTTAATACTGACTTATAGGGCGCGGAATTCGATTTGGTTACAAATGATCAGTCTTTTTTACTGGTGAGCCAGCTGACGCCATAGGTCAGTACGAAACCGACGAAGAATCCCGGTATGGCCTCGTACAAGCCGTAGTAGTCCACCTTGAACCAGGTTAGCCAGATAACGCTGGCCGCAAAACCACCGAGCATACCGGCAACGACACCCTCCCAGGTGATGCGCCGATAATAGAGGATACCAACCATAACCGGGCCAAAGGCAGATCCCAGCCCCGACCATGAGGCCAGCACGAAGTCGAAAATCACTCGCGGCTCCTGAATTCCCAGAACGACGGCTATCGCACCAATAATGACAGTGACGAACTTGCCGTAGTTCGACAGTGACTCTTCACTCTTGGTCGTGCCCACTATCTTTTGGTAGGTATCACGAACCACCGATGAGGACGCCAGAAGTAGCAACGAATCAACCGTCGACATGATCGCCGACAGAACCACGACCAACAGCATGCCAGCGATGACCTCGGGGAACAGGTTGTTCGACAGCACCGGGAAGATCGTCTCCGAATCCTCAAGACCCGGGAACAATGCCCGGCCGGCAACACCAGCGGTTACAGCACCGGCCGTGAAAACCAGCAGCACTGACAGTGATACGACGCGTGCTTTCCTGATTTCCTTATCGTCTTTGGCCGACATGTAGCGAATGAGAAGCTGTGGCACGCCCAGGAAAGGCAAACCGATGGCGAGGAAACTTGCTATTGCGATCAACACGGGCCTGCCGCCGCTGGTAACGGCGAACGGGTCCACCAGAGACGGGTCCTGTGCAGCCAGATTACTCTGCACCTCGCCCCAGCCGCCTGACGCAATAATTGCGGCTGCGGGCACGGCGATCAGCCCGACCAGCATAAGCACGCCCTGCACAACGTCCGTGTAGGACACCGCCTTGTATCCGCCGACAAAGGTATAGCCGATGATAAATATCGAGCCAACGATTACCCCGGTCGCGTATTCCATCCCCAAGAAACTGCTAAAGGCCTTGCCGGTTGCGACCATTTGCGCCGTGACGTAGGCCGTGACCATGACAAGGATAATGACGACCGCGATAGCACGAATCAGGTTCCACTTGTCTTCAAACTTGGCGACCAGCACATCGGGAACCGTAATGGCATTCGTCTCATCCCCGAATTTTTTCAGACGCCGCGCGATAATCCACCAGGATGCGGCAATACCCATAATCTCTCCGGCGACTACCCAATAGGCCTGCATGCCGACCGCATAGCCCATGCCGGACAGCCCGAGCAGCAACCAACCACTCTCCCCGGTTGCATTGGTGCTAAATGCCACCACCCAGTACGGCAATTTCTTGCCTGCGAGGTAATACCCCGACAGAGTGTGCGTTTCGCGGCGACTCCAGACTGCTAATGCGGCCAGAATTCCGAGATAGATGATCAGTACAATGACGGTCGTTGACATGTGCTTGCCTCTAATGGGTGCCAGACTGGTATGAACCAATCGGCGAACCTGGCGGAACAACAACGGGAGCCACAAACTCCAGCTGTGAGGGGTCATTCCGCAGTCTGTTTATTTCGAAGCGGGCGAATTCATAGTGAGCGTTAAGGACCGCGCCCTTATTCGACTGCCGCGCGAGCCAGCGATCGAGGTCATTGATCGCAGCCAGTGAGATCGCGCGTACTTCGCCATCCGCCGCAGTGTTGAACGCAAGCTTCAGCAACGCGTACAGCACCTGCATATTCGTCTGGCGTTGAATCGCGCCTGTCATGCCGCGGGGCATTTTTTTATGCCAGCTCCCGTCCAGAAGTGCGCTGGTTAATGCTGGCAAACCGGGCGCATCCGACTGTGCAAGACGTGCGGCTCGAGATGGCTCAAGCAATACCGCCAGCGTCATCGCAACCGAGCTTGCCGCCGGCGACTTCGCATCAAAAACGATGCCGGTCGCTCCGCTAAAAGTCTCTCGGGACTTCGGATTGTTGGGTGGCCGAGGTGAAATCAGGGTCACCAACGTATCCGGCAGCGTGAGCAACTGCGGATCGAGTGTTGCTATCAATGCATCGATGGCTTGCCTCTGACGCTTCGCGGCCACCGGTTCTTGCAGCGGCTGGCCGTCGCCGCGCAAATTGTAATTAAAGTACTGTCCACCAATCAGCTTTCCTGCCGCCTCAATCTGAAAGCGATGCAACAGGTAGATCGGGACGAGTGCTTCTTCAATAGCAGCCAGTGGTCTGCCAGTCCGAACAATTCGCTCTGAAAAATTCTTGAGCGCGATTTCTCGCACGCGCAGCAAGTGCTCGAGTTCGGCAACGGCGTCCTCGCCGTTATCCCAAAGATTGCCATCCGGGTGAGCGCTTGCGGCAGAGCGCGAGTCGTTGTCTGCAACGTACTTGTAGCCCGCGGCGATTGTCTCATTCAGTATTTTCGCCCGCGCCGCATCACTATCTTCGGTGTCCGGGAAATCCTGGTAGGTATACAGCACCGTGCGTTTGTCCCAGGCGCCGATCTTGTCGTCGTACGCCTCGCTCAAGTCGAGCGTCTTGTCTTCCCTGATCCTGACGAGCGGTACGGGATAGTCCATCACCGACGCCCTGTCTTGTGTGCTCGCAGCAAAATTGTGTTCAAAGCCGAGAGTGTGCCCAACCTCGTGTGCCGAGAGCTGGCGAATGCGTGCCAGCGACATCTCAAGCATATCGGCGGGCACAGCTTCGTCCGCGTAGGGAGCGAGCAGACCCTCGGCGATAAGGTAGTCCTGCCGTACGCGCAGCGAACCAAGTGAAACATGACCCTTCAGGATCTCGCCCGTTCGAGGGTCCAGTACCGAAGCTCCGTAGGACCAGCCACGGGTCGAGCGGTGCACCCATTGAATAACGTTGTAGCGAACATCCATCGGGTCCGCGTCTTCAGGTAGCATTTTGACCTGAAATGCGCTCTTGTAACCGGCCGCCGCAAATGCCTGATCCCACCAGCGCGCGCCCTCGAGCAACGCGCTACGTACCGGCTCCGGTGCGCCGCGATCCAGGTAATAAACAATGGGTTCAACGGCCTCACTGAGTTCTGCACCCGGGTCCTTCTTGCTGAGGCGGTGGCGACGACCCAGATTGACCCTCATGTTCTCGCCAATGGCCGTCGCATAATCAGCGTACCCACTACTATCGTAGCTCAAACCGATCACACCACTGCGTGGATCGTAAACAATCGGTTCGTAATCATCGTCCGGCAAGCGAATGAAAGAATGGTGGATATGCACCGTGACAGACGTCGCATCGGGAACCACAGTCGACAAATACGGACCGGTTGGCTGACCGACGAACGTGACGATCGCCTCTGCTTCGGTGTTGTCGGGAAATCCTTTTGTGCGCGGCAGATAGACCGCCGACCGAGATTGATCTACCGAGTAGCTACCCTCGGTCGTTAAAGCCAGTCTCGCCGATACTCCGTGCGTGTCACGGACGATAAAGTCCGTCGCGTCGACTACAATTCTCGCACCGGACGGATCGATATCCTCAAATCCCCAAACCACGGAGCGAGCAAAACTTTCTGTAATCGCCTGTTTTTCATCTGCGTTATCGCTCAAGGCCCGAAATGCGAGGTTGTCCTCGACCAGCAAGACCTTGGGGCCGCTGCGCACAAACCGCACTATTCGGGTACTTCCAAGCTGACCGCGATCCAGGCCGAGGTCGTTGGAGCCCACGCCTCTGGACAATGATGACTGATAGATGAAAGGCTCGTCGAAATCTTCAACCTCAATCAATACGCGACCAGTATCTGCGTCCCAGTAGAGGTCGACAAAGCCCTCCAGCCTGTCGAACGAACTGAGATCCAGATCATCTGACGCCTGGGCGACGTTTAGATATACGCTGACGACCAGGGTCGCCAGAAATGCCCGACTCTGCATGCGCTGCCCCTTAAGAACTAATGACGGTTTGTTATTCGGCCTGCAATTATCCCCGCGATCATCAGGAACAAACCCATGCCCAGGAGATACTCCGGAAAGGACCGTGTGATGCCGCAGTAGTAGATACCCGAAATCGCGATAACCTGGAAGACATTTATGAAATTGCTGTCACGACGTGTCGCTTTCGGGAATCGGATTCTGGAAATCATCAGCAGCGCCAGCACGAACATCAGGACCGGAAAATAAAGGTGTAGCGGCAACGACGCAGCGATTTCTTCGTAATGTATCAGCACCAGTACGAGCGATGAGATCAGACCGCCACCGGCCGCAGTGATCGGTACGCCCGCAAACCAGCCTTTGGTTGTTTCTTCCGACGTCAGGTTGAAACGTGCGAGACGCATCGCACCAGCCAAAACGAAAACAGCGACTGCCACCAGGAGTATCCAGAACGGGCCGGTGTCGTATTCGATGCCGCCAATCTGCAGCCCGGCATTCAATACCAGGACCGCCGGCGCAACACCGAACGACACCAGGTCGGCCATGGAATCGAATTCAGCACCGAAGTTCGAGGTCGCTTTGAGCAAGCGAGCCGAGACACCGTCCAGCACATCGAGCAGCCCACACCAAACGATGATCCATGCCGCGAGTTCGAGATCGCCCAGTTGTGTAGTAACAATTGATGCAACCCCGAGCAACAGACTCAGAGCCGTAAAACTATTCGGAATTGTGTAACGCAAAATGCTCAAAGACTAGCCTCCCCACCAATTCATGCCGCGCACGGTTGCTCCGGTGCCATTCATACCGATCAGCCCGCGCGGAATACTCATTTGCATACGTACACCATCACGGTCTATCTCGATAATGGCGGCCTCCCCGGGTTCACCACCCATGGTCAGTTTACGAAGACCACTCATCGAAAATGTTCGCTCACCATTGTAACTGACGATTTCATCGCCCGGCCGTAAACCGGCTTTGCTGCCCGGTGAGTTGTCAAGAATGTTCGAAATTTGCACGTTAGTGCGTTGTCCCTGTGCTATTAAGAAGCGTTCATATTCCGCGTCACCGACCTTCGTGCGCAATAAAGACTGGGCATCGAGAGAATGCGTGACGAAATTGATTGTCTCACCTTTTCGCTGCGCTTCATAAACGGTCTGCATCACCTCAAAAGCAGCGTCGGACTCCAGCTTAAGGAGGTGCAATGCCTCGTCCTCAGAAAACCCGCTCTCGACCAGCTGGGTGACACGGCGCTTCTGAACGTTTCGCGCCCTCTCGACCATGTCCCGTTGCCGGTTACGGCCTGCGCTTGGTCTGTCTTTGACAACGGCATCATCGACCGCCCGCCCCGGGCGTGAGGAATCGGTTTGCACACCAAAACCTTCAATCTGATCAAAAATTGCCAGCAACTGCTCCTCAAGAACCTCTCGGGCGTTGCGCTCTTCTTCCAGTAGGCGTTCGAGGCTATCAATACGATCGGTCAGTATTGCGGTCTCATTGACGGCGACCGATGATTTGACTGACCCGGACGATTCGTCGGCTACGAACCACGCACCTACGGCGACTCCGAGCAGCAGGCTGACGATCAATACGATAGTGAGTCTTGGCATGCTGAGGCCCCCGGAATATTTTCGACTGTCAATCGTGAATTATCGCAGACAGCGGCAGCCTCTGCCGCGTAAAATCCACTGAACTGGTGGCCATTTTGCGGTCTAACAGAGGACAAATTCTTAGGGGAATTTTCATGCTCAAATCTATGCTGACGCTTTCAGTAGCGTTTCTCGTGTGCCTTAGCCAGCCCACTCTTGCCCAGGACGATGCTGGTAGCGACCCGCAGGCAACCTGGAATCTGGCCGATTTGTTTCCGACCGAAGATGCCTGGAACAAGGCCCGCGAAGATGTTCTCGCTGGCTTCGATGAAATTGACGCTCGTCGTGGCACGCTTGGCGAAAGTGCTGACTCATTGTACGAAACGCAAAGACTGGTATCCGACACTTTGAAGCAAGCGGGCCGTGTATACGTTTACGCGTCCCTTCAAGGTGATGAAGACCTGCGCGACTCCACCGGTCAGGAGCGTGCCCAACTCGCACAGATCATGTTCGCTCGGTTTGGCGAAGTAACTGCCTGGATTCAACCGGAACTAATTGGTGTTGGTCGTGAGGTTATCGAGGCCTATATAAAGGAAGATGAAAGACTCGCGCCGTTTGCGCATGATCTGGACGATAGCCTGCGCAATGCCGCGCACACACTCAGCCCGGAGACCGAGCAGACGCTATCTTATTTCTCGCAATCCTTCGGTTCACCAAGTGAGATCTACAGCCTGATCGCGAACTCCGATATCCCATGGCCAACGATTACGCTGGCAAACGGCGACGAGATCGTCCTCGACTCACAAGGATACGGTCGCGCACGAAACAGCGAAAGCCGCGACGACCGCAAACTGGCGTTCGATACGTTTTGGAGCAAGTGGTCCGAGTACAGGAATTCTGTTGGCATGGTGATGAATTCACACCTGCAGACTCAGGTTGCGCTGGCGAAGGCCAGAAATTACGACAGCGTGCTGGATCGAGAGCTGTTCCAGGACAATTTGCCACCGGCCGTTTACCGCACGCTTGTTGCAGAAGTAAACAAGGCGCTGCCAACGCTGCATCGCTATTTCAAACTGCGCGCGCGCATGCTGGGCGTAGAGCAACTGCATTATTACGATATTTACCCGCCTCTCGTGTCACTTGATCGCGAGTTCAATCTCGAAGACAGCAAGAAGATCACGCTTGAGGCGATGCAAATTCTTGGTGATGACTGGGTGGGCATGCAGGCCGAAGCGATGGATGATCGCTGGATGCATGTATATCCGCAACGCGGCAAACGCTCCGGTGCGTATATGTCCGGATTCGCCTACGACGTTCATCCGTACCTGTTGCTGAATCACAATGATGACTACGATTCACTGTCAACATTTGCCCATGAGTGGGGTCACGCGATGCACACGCTGTACTCCAAACAAAGGCAACCGTTCGAAACCGCCGGGTACGCGACGTTTATCGCCGAGATTCCTTCGACGTCACTCGAGTTGATCCTGCAGGACTACATGTCGCAGAACTCGGAGACCATAGACGAAAAACTCTTCTACCTGGGCCACGGTCTTGAGACTTTGCGCGGCACATTCTTCCGGCAAACGATGTTCGCGGAATTCGAGCTCGCCCTGTACGAAGCGGCCGAGCGTGGCGAAGCATTGTCGGGTGACAAGATAACGGAGATGTACGGCGAGATTCTGCGGCGTTATCACGGTCACGATGACGGCGTCGTTGTCATCGATGAACTGTACGAAAACGAGTGGATGTTCGTACCGCACTTCTACTACAACATGTACGTGTTTCAGTACGCCACATCACAGACAGCGGGCACTGCCTTATATGAGAAGATCGTCAAGGATGGCGCTGCAGGCGTAGAGAATTACAAGAACCTGCTACGGGCCGGTGGCTCAGACTATCCTTACACCCTGCTCGCAAATGCTGGAGTTGATCTTGCTCAGCCAGGCCCCTATCAGTCACTCGTATCCAAAATGAATGAGATCATGGACGAGATGGAACGGCTGCTCGACGAGCAGCAGTAGCAGCGGCGAGCTTCTACGGCGCGATCTCTGCCGCCACAACCTGTGCCGGGCAGCTGCTGCCCGGCGTATAGGGACCCATGCCGGTGTTGATGCTGGCGATTTGTCCTGGTGCTAATGTGCCACGAACGCTGTGCTGCTGCTGAACGGCGCGACCGGAGGCGTCCGTGTAACTGACTGCGATTTGCACGCCGCTGATCTGAACTGTGGTGTCGTTGCGTACTGAAACAACCAGCTTGCCGCTGCCGTCGGCGTCACAACCTCTTGCGATGTAGGAGCCGGGGTTGGTCGACAAATCCAGCTTCACGAGGGCGGCGGTCGCCGCTTTACCATAGTCGCCACCTGATTTAGCCACGACTTTGTAGTGGCCGATAGCCCCCGGCAGATCGCCACGCTCCTCCGCGATGCCACCCAAAGCAAAGTGAGCGGGCGCCGTCGGCAGCAATTCCAGACTGCGATTGAGATCCGTTACAGCGCTGTCGGTATGACCCAATTCTTTATTCGCGACGCCACGTTGCAGATGATAGTAGAAAAAACCGCCCCGCCGATCGATCGCGCGATCGTAGTTCGTGACCGCCATGTCGTATTTATCGGCAGCCATTCGCACATCGCCACGCAATGCATGAAAGTGCGCTTCCTCGTTGTATAGGCCGAGCGCTGTGTTCGCCAGCTCGAGCGCTGCGTCGATCTTATCTTCCGACAACGCTTTCCGACCTTCATCGTATGCCTCGTAGGCCGGTATCGTGCTCATCGTTATTCGCATTACAGTCTTAAATGCTTCGGCGCCCTGCTCACCACCCTGGGGCAACGTGGAAGCAGTTGCGATATTGGCCTGCACACGCTCCCGGGACGGTGGATGGCTCGCGAACAAACCACTGAGCCAGTCGGACTGACGTCCTTCACTTAAACGAACAAATGTTTCCTGCAACGCGACTGCTCCCTGGGGGTCGTAACCCGCTTTCGACATGTAGCGCATGCCGTAAAGGTCGGACTCCAATTCCGCGCTGCGGCCGTATTTCGACAAGCTCATCTGTGCCGCGAGGTTAGCGCCTCCCGCCACCAAATTACCGTAGTCACTATCGCTGCTTGCTATTGCCGTCGCGGCAACACCGACCTGCAATATTTGACTACGTGATATTTGCCGCGCTGTGTGGCGAGCAGCTGCGTGAACAGCTTCGTGGCCAAGTACGGCGGCAAGTTCCGTTTCTGACTTCAGTTCTGTCAGCAAACCACGATTGATCGCGATTTTGCCACCCGGTAATGCCCACGCGTTCGGCACCGAGTTATTCAGGACGACGAACTGATAGGGCAGCGAAACGCCGCTTTGTGCCGCAACCCGATTGCCAACGCGTTGCACGTAACTCGATAGCGCGGGGTCGACGTCGTAGGGACCGCCTTGTGACTGCTGCATGGGCGCATAGTTCTGCTTGCCCATTGCGATTTCCTGCGCCGAGCTCACGACCATGAACTCGCGTTTCCCGGTTACCGGATTCACCGCACAACCGGTCAGAAATACGAATATGACGGTCAGGACTAAAGAGCGTTTGTGCATGGAGCTACCTCTCGGATTCATAGCAGCAACTATACAGGGGATAGGGGCTTTTCCCGATAGCGGAGGAATCTGGTGTACTGCAATATGCTGCTATGGGACATGATACGCGACAGCTTATTGAGGAATTGCGCGAAGACCACCGCAACATGGCGCTGGTACTCGATGTACTCGAGCAAACGGCCGCCTCCGCAAGATCCGGCGAGGACCCGGATTTCGAGCTTATTGATGAGATCATGCGCTACATGACGGTCTATCCTGATGCGGTACACCATCCCAAAGAAGACCTTGTGTACGGCGAGCTCATAAGGAACCGACCGCAGCTTGCCTCAGATCTCGAGGATGTTCCGGCCGATCACCGCCAGATTGCGGAATTGGGCAGTAAGTTGCGGGATGATGTTGAGGCGATCATCGCTGGAGCGGCCGTCCGCCGTGAAAGCTTCGTCAAGGACGCGAGCGACTATGTGCGACGCCTGAGAGAGCACATGCAGTGGGAGGAGACCGATCTGTTCAAACGGGTCGACGAAATGATCGGAAAGGACGACCGGGCGATCAATATTGATGAGTTTCAACACATCAAGGATCCCGTATTCGAGCTTGAGATCGAGTCTGTTTTTGAGCGCTTGACGGCGAGCCTGAAAAACGCTGGCTGCGGCGTGAAATAGACGGGTTTTTCACTCTTTTGATTCTGATCCATCATCGCGTTCAAAAGACCATAAGCGGCATCTGGTGTCTTCAAGAAACCAGGTTTTTAGCGTAAGATTCGGTTGCATACAGAGCAGGGAGAATGGAATGGGTGATTTAGGGTTTTGGCCATTGGTTCATTTGGCATTGCTGATTTATGCGGCAATTCAAATATTCGGCAGTTCTGCCGACACTACCAAGAAAATAATCTGGATTGTAATCGTTGCCCTGTTCCCGCTTGTCGGCTTGATAATCTGGTTTTTCATCGGCCCGGGAACACCCAAGAAATAATTTTTTGATTGGGTATCTCGACTACGGTCCTGTGAGTTCTTTCTCGCGTTCTATGTACATTCTCTTGAATCCTATAGAGTCGTACAGGCCATCCGCAGAGTGATTTTCAGCAAGAACTCCAATTCGCAACCATCTCACCCCTTTAGACTTAGCGTATAACTCTGCCGCCTCCAGGAGCTTTCTGCCAATGCCCTGCTTTCGGTATTTGCTTGCGACAACCACGTCGGACACCAGTCCGTACTCGATTTCACCCTCTCCGATTTCTTCGCTCCTGACCTTTGCGAGAATCGTTACGAAGCCAACTATCGCTTCGTTCAACACCGCCACCAAGACCCTTCCACCGCATTTTTGACAACGATCCAGCATTTGGGAAATGAGGTCGTCAACTATTTCAGCGCCGGGCGGAAACCGAGGGTCTAGCGAGCGTTCAAAATCCTGCAGCTCAATAAAGCACGCCCGGACACCCGCCAAATCCATTTTTTCGTCGAAGCCTCGAATCAAAAACAACGCGCTATACTCAAATGTGTGGAGGGGTTAGCAAGGTAGCGTGAACAGGTCCTTCGCAATACGTCTGTCCGCTTTGGGTCAGTAGCCATCATTGTAGCTGAAACCTCGCGACCGCCGCCTTCCGGCCGAAGGGAGGCGCTCACATATTAGGCTGGGGTGGGTTTACGCGTTAACCATAGCCCTATTAGTACAAGGCCCAGCATAGGGAGAAACACAAGCAAGTTCGCATCCATTCCCAAAACTGGCGGAACACCAATCTTCGTTTTCATTATTCTAACGATACCGCCACAGCGGTACACAAAAAACCAGCAAGAACGACACGTTGAATGCGGCATTAAGAGGTGCGCCCGCGAGTACCGAAGCAGTGCTATCAATTACAAACCACGTAACAATACTGGCGATGATCAGTTTGGCGGCGAGCACCTGGTCCCTCGGAAAAAGCTGCGTGGACAACATCCAGAGAAGTACGCCCCAGCCAGCCATTACGCCACCACCAATCGCACTAATCAGCCGCGTTTCCGGGGCACCTAAGTCTTGAGCGCCGTCAATCGGAAATAATATGAGATCGGCAAGAAACTGCGCCGGAGCGACGCCAATTGGCGTCGCGGCCGCGGCAACCAGTATGCCAAAAATAATTGTTAGCGCTGAGCCGAACTTGAGCCAGCGGAGGGTAGTGTCTTGATTCATATCGATCTCCAGTTTCGCATCTCGTTTTCATCGGTTTTCGGGTCACTGTCTGCAGCCACGGGCCGGGCATCCTGTTTTCTGGGACTGGGATGCTAGTTCCGCCCCGCCATTATGCCTCCGTCTACATTCCAGATTGCTCCCGTTACCCAGCTCGCCTCGTCAGAAAGCAGATGAGAAATTGTATTTGCGACGTCCCTGGCTGCCCCGATTCTCCCGATAGGATGAAAATCGTCGAACGCTTCGAGAGCTGAATCGAGCTCTTCTGCATCGATGAAAGCTTCATAGATAGGCGTTTTCACAACTGCAGGAGCAACCGCGTTGACACGAATATTGTAATCCGCCAGTTCCATTGCCATGTGTTGTGTAAGAGCGTGCAACCCGGCTTTGGCCATGGAATAAGCAGAGGATGGCGTAGCCTTTATGGCCTGATGCGCCCACATCGATCCAATGTTTACAATTGAACCACCACCGTGTGCTTTCATGTTTTCTGCTATCGCTTGAGACACAAAGAAAATCGCCTTATTGATCCCCATGTAGATCTCGTAGTCATCGTCAGAATGCTCCAGAAACGGCGTTGGATTAAAGTAACCAGCCGCATTCACTAAATACTTGTAGTGGTCACCTGATCGACGCAGTTGCTCCACTAGTTTCGAAACGTCTTCGTGCTCAGCTAAATCCGCCTGGATACCGCCAACGTTTCCCAAGCCGGACAGAGACAGAACAGCGTTGTTGAGTTTGCTCTCGTTTCTGCCGACAATTTCTATGTCAATTCCCGATTCGAGTAATTGCTTGGCAATCGCATACCCCATGCCGGATGACCCGCCTACTATTAGTGCCTTTTCCGTGTGTCCCATTATTTTCTCCAAGTGGAAAGTAAGTTCAATATGGCGTAAGTTACGGTGGTCATATCCCTTTGAAAAGTAAGAACAAACTGGTCCTATAGGCACTTATCGGTACATCTTGTTGAAAAACCACGAAAATAAAGTTCAAAAAAAATTGGCTCCGGAGCAAAGCGCACGGATGGTTGAGGCGATCTACGGGTGTAAGTGGTCATTAACTGTCTACCAACTGCTGGCGCTCGGTATTAATCGTCCGGGAAAAATGGTGAAAAGCGTTGACGGACTGACTACGAAAGTCTTGAATGATTGTCTTCGGAAGAATCTGAATTTCGGGATTCTGAAACGTATTGCCTACCCTGAGTTGCCCCCCAGAGTCGAATACGAATTGACGACCTTCGGCCGAAGATTCATCCGGGTTCTCGATCAGCTTGAAGACCTTCAAGCAGAAATCGACGAGAGCGCCACGCGAGGTTCCTGATGTTGGATCAATGGCCGCTAGTGGCCGTGGCCTCGACTGATCGATACCGCCAAAATCACGTCATGTCGCGACAGTGTCGTGTTCCTGCTCCTGAACTCCTGTCATAAAGGGGCACACAACAGCAATGGTGAAAGTGATGAACATTCGTGAGCGTAGACTTGAAAAGGGATGGTCGCAGGAGGAACTTGCCCGTCATTCCGGCTTAAGCACCCGCACGATCCAGCGAATCGAGGGTGGGCAGAAGGCCGGACTGGAATCGCTAAAATGCCTTGCAGCTGTGTTCGAGACTTCCATAAGTACGTTAATGCAGGAGCAGACCATGAGTGACCGAGAACACACAGATCAGTCGAAGCAACCGATGATCAACAAAATTGAGCGAGAAGCAGTTGAATTTGCCCAATCGCTATTGGCCGGGCCCAAGAAAGGACAAGCTGATCCACTTAGTAAAATCGAGCGAGACGCGATTGCTTATGCAAAGAACCTGTTGCGCAAGTTCAAAACATAAGTCCCGTGACCCGGGCTTTCACGGGACGCCGGGAATATGAACGAACGACTGGTGCTAGAGATAGGGGGTTTCATCGAGGTCGAACTCGACCTCGGCGCTAGCACTTGAGGGAAGTCTGCCCATTGCATCTCGCAGCATCTCGACGTGCTCGGCCTCCTCGTCCCGAAGCTCGGTGAACAGCTCCTGGACTTCGGGATCGGTAATGCCGGGCAGGGCCATATCGTAAAAATCGTAGGCCTTTTTTTCAGCAGCGAGCCCGACCTCAAATGCCTGGAGGGTGGACATTCCGCGGCGTGGCGCGCCCATATCAGGGGCCTCGACGTCGTACAAGTCATCCAGCGTCAGCCGCGCAGGCGCATCACCGAACATAGCCTTGCGCCGGGCCTCCAGCTCCTGGCCATGCTTGGCCTCATTCTCGGCCATTGAGGCGAAGAAAGCTCCGGCATCGTAGCCGCCGCTGCGGCCGAGCTGGGTGGCGAACGATTGGTAGCGGTGGCAAGCCTCCATCTCGATCAGCTTCGCGAGATCAAGGGCGTCCATTAGGCTGAGCTTGGACAGGTCTAGACGGGTGGACATTGAATGGACTCCTGGTCTGGGTTTGACGTTTCGAAATGACTCTTGCGACGGTGCAATGATAACACCGCCCAGCGGATTGAAGCGAAATTGAAGCAGCGTGACAGTCTGATACTCGAGTCGCTTAGTCACTACGACGAGCTTGAGTATCAACGACAATTGAACGCAGGGACGGAAAGAAACTGACCGGAAAGTTCGGCTAGAAATACCAAGCCAACTGCGCGAACAGCCCCGTTTCAGTGGACAGGTAACGACCCGCTATCCCGCTATCCACGCCGCCGAATTCACTGCCATTATTTCCTACTGGAATATTCAGGCTACCCAGCAATGTCATGTTGTCTGACAGGCTATAGCTGGTGACCAACTGCAACAATCCACTTGGGTCGCTGACATTCATCAAAAACGTGGGAGAAAGACTCCACAGTGGAGTCATCTCTATCATGACGCTCCCGGCAAGATAGTGTCGTCCCACGGCAAAGCTTTCACCTCGACTCAGGCGTCGCAGGAGATCGGGGTTGCCTGCCAGCGATAGTGGATCGTAGTGCCCCGATCCCTGGCCGAATCCATTAAAGTGATACTCGATAGCACCACTCATATTTTTGTCGGCCCAGTTCCACGAGTAACTGAGATTCGTTGATAGTTGCACGATGGTTTCGAGATCGGTATCCGTGACAACCAAATCTCCGCTCCACTGTGAGCCGCCGATAGCATGACTGGCGCCGATCCCCAGAACGTCGTCGCCATAATGGCGCGCAAGCAAAATGTCGAACTCGCCCTCGCCCCTAAAGCCGTGGTATTTCGTCGCGATTGTTGCTGCATCAACGTCAACATCACCACTCAGAAAATCACGACGAATCACGTACGCACCCTGCACATCAGCGCCGCTGTCACGCAGGTATTGCATATACAGCATGTCGTCCCCGGCCTTGTATTCCGTATCGATAGTGGCCGGATCAAACGGATTGACGAGATCCATCGGCGCGTAAAACAGACCGTTACCCCACGACAACGCCTGCCGCCCGAAACGAACTACTGTCTTCTCGCTTGAATAGCCAAGCCAGAGTCGATCGAGCCTGTGCAGGAGCGCTGATTGACTGCCCTGGTCCACTACGGAAGTCAGGTCCAGGACTCTGCGGCTATCGTCGCTCAGTGAGAACGTTTCACCATTGAGGGCGGCGAGCTGATAACTACTATTGAAAGTCCAGCCGCCATCGCGATGCTCAAGGTTCAGGCGCAGATCAGCTTGCGTATCGATAGAGCTGTTTCCAAACAGGTCATGGAACAAGCTATCAGTGGCATAAGCCTGGCCGACCATCCGCAACTTCGTATGGCCACCAATTTCTGTATTGCCATCCGCCGCGCCCGCCCATACGGGGCAGGCGATCAGCAGTATAAGAAATTTATGCAGCACGCTGATCGATGTCATCAACTATCTGGCCGTCGAGCATTCGAATCAGACGCCCCGCGTACGTCATAACACGTTGATCGTGGGTGGCGATAACAAAAGTGGTGTTGTGATGTTCATTGAGTTGCGTGAACAACGTCATCAGTTCGGCGGCCGTCCTGGAGTCCAGGTTTGCGGTTGGCTCATCCGCAAGCACCAATGCGGGTCTGGATGCTATCGCCCGCGCAACAGCAACACGCTGCTGCTGACCTCCCGACATTTCCGCCGGCCTTCTTTCTTCAAGGCCTTCGAGACCGACCTCTTTCAGAATCGCGGTTGACTTGTCTCTTCTCTCCGCCGACAACACTCCCTGAACCTGCATAACGAATTCAACGTTCTCACGGGCCGTTAACACCGGAATCAGGTTATAAGCCTGAAAAACGAATCCGATCTGATGCAGGCGAAGATCCGCAAGTTCGCCTTTGCTCAGATTATCGATACGCTGACCGGCGACATGCACTTCCCCGCTATCGGGTATATCCAGTCCACCGATCGCATTCAGCAAGGTTGTCTTGCCGCCACCCGACGGTGCTGACAGACAAACGAACTCGCCCTTATCGATTTCGATACTGACGTGATCCAGAGCTTTGATGTCCTGATCACCCTGACGGTATGTTTTGCACAAGTCTACGCAACGAACAGCGCTCATAATCAAACCTTTGTAATTGCCTCGACGGGCTCGTATCTCGACGCCCGCCAGGCCGGTGAAAGACTGGCCAGAAACCCAAGCAACAGCACGACGATACTGGCGAGCACCATGTCGCCAACGTACAGCTTCGGATAAAGCATGCTCGATGCTCCCCACATTTCCATGCCCTCAGCGACGATGGACACATCGATACCGTCCTGCAACGGCACGATAGTCGCCCAGGCCAGGAAGTTGCCCACGGCCAAGCCCAGTGTCAGCAAAAGCATCGACTCAATAATGATTTGGCCCAGAATGCTGCCCGGCTTCATACCGAGTGCGAGCATCAGGCCGATTTCTCTTACGCGCTCGAATACCGCCATTACGAGGGTGTTGACCAGCCCGAATGACAAGGCCAGAAAAATAACCACAACCCAGATGAGAACGAAGCCATCCATGACGCCTAGCATGGTCCCCAGGTAGGTATCGATCTCGTACCAACGCAGCACCGTGACGGCATCATCTACCGCGCTTGTGACCGCGCTGTATACGGGCTCAACATCGCGATAGTCGTCACCGAAAAAAACGACCTCGGTTGTTGCGCCCCCTATACGCAGCATTTTCTGCGCCGTCTTTTTGCCGACAAAAGCGTATGCCTCTTCGACAGCCTTTGTGTTGGCCGAGTAAAGCCCGACAATCCTAAAACCACGATCAGCAATCTCGTTGTCAGGGTCCTGGCTCATCAGCACGATTCGCTTGCCGACATCGGTTTCCAGGGTCTCGGCGAGCTTCCGCCCAATCACGATACCCTTGTCCGAAGTGTTCTCCAGAAAGCGGCCCTCTACTTCATCGTAATCGAAGAAGGAAAATGCACGCTCAACTGCCGGGTCAACACCAAGCAAGGTAACTCCCCGTGACTCCCGCTCACTGGTAACGATCGCAGGTACCCTGACCCGGCTGGCCCATGCGTCGAAACCCGCGTCGTCGAATTTTTGTTTCAGATCAGCATCCGAAATCGCGATCCGATTAACGATGCTCGGATCATCCTGATAGTCGGGATGGTGCATCTGTACGTGGCCCGGCAACACGTCGATGCTATCGGTGATCATCTGATCAACCATTCCGCGCGTCAGTGCTGTCATGAAAATCATGGCCCACACACCGACGCCGATGGCACCGAGCATGATGATTGTGCGGCGATGATTGCGCCACAAATTACGCCAGGCCAGACGTGATAGAACGAAGAAGAGACGCATCATGCAACCCTCATCGCATCGACCGGATTTTGCCAGCGTAGTCGAACAGCCGGGTATATCGCCGCCAGCATCGTAAACACGAATACGATGAACGGTCCGGCGAACAAAGTCAGTGGGTTGATCTCCGGGAACATCCTGGCGGGCAGATTAAATTGCGCCGCCATCTCATCCATACCCGGAAAGGCCAGACCGTTGCTCGTGAACCAGGATGTCACCAGCGCACCCGCCGCGACGCCTAGTACCGTACCCATCAGCCCCATCATCGCGGTTTCCAGTAAGACGAGTCGTCCTAATCTGCCCGGCTTGAGCCCGAGCGCCATGACGATGCCGAATTCTCGAGTGCGCTCAAGTACAGACATCAACTGCGTATTAAGAACGCTGAACGACACCAGAACGACGAGGACAAAATACATAAAAAAGGAGCTTCCCATATCGGCCTGAATTGCCTGTTTTAAGCCCGGCAACAACTCATCCCAATCCGGTACCACCAGATTACTGTCGGCAGGCAATAGAGAACGTACTGTAGCCTGCACTTCAGGAACCACACCCAGGCTGTCGCCAACGATCACAATTTGATGACCAGCGCCTTCCATAAAGAACATGTCCTGAAACAGGCCTAAGGGAATTTCTGCGATATTGCGGTCAATATCTTTCACGCCGCTCTCGAAGATGCCGACAATATTTACGACAGCGGCAGCGAATGATCCGTCGACACCGCTTCCCATCAACGTCAGTTCATCACCAATTTTGACGCGCAGGTTTCTTGCCAGCACGCTGCCAATAACGATCTCTGCCGCATCAGTTTTGTCCAGGTATCGACCGTTCAGAACAAGGCCCGGGATATTCGAAACTCGCTGTTCAAATTCAGGCTCCACACCGTAAATGCCGATTCCAAAACTGCGATCGTCACTCGAGGCAAGCGCAAATGCCCAGCCACGTGCCGCAACGGTCTCAGAATTCAATTCATCCCGTATGGCGGTCGCCAAACGCACGATATCGGGCACGGTCTGGCGCATTTTCTGGTCGTCTTTATATCCGGGCGCCTGCACCTGCATGTGCCCGGTGAAAATCTGCAATGAATTGTCGATCATGAGCCCGTACATGCCGAATTGTATCGACATCATGAATACCAGCAGGATATTCGAAAATACCATTGCCCCTGTCGTCAGCCAGGTGCGGCGAGGTTGTCGCCAGATATTTCGCCAGGCAAGTCGGAAGACGATTTTCACTACCTAGTCTCGAGGGTTCCGCAGGTTCGACAATGTAAACAGGCTGTCCTTAAGCTCGACTTCGTATGCCACGTCTTTCACCTGGATTTCGGTCCACTCATCGGGATAATCCGCCTTACTCATGCGCTGGCGTTTTGCGGTGCTTCGACCACCCATGTCGGTAATCTCCATCGTCTGCAAACTCTTGACGAGCTCACCGTCCTGATCGAAGAACGAGTGCTCGAGAACGACGTGGTCCTCACGAATGCGCAGCACCTCGCGGCCCCATACGACAGCCGCATCTTCATCAGGCACCGCCTCAACCTCATAGACGGTGATGCCATCGACTTCCTCGGTAGCGAGCAGTGTGTGCACATACTCCTCGACGATCTCATCGGCGCGCGCGATGTCCTTATTGGAAAAATCCGAACCCATCCAGCTTTGCCCCATCATCGACGACGGTACCTTGATAACGCGATTTATTTTTGGGGAATAGGACCACATGCGATCGTCATCTGTCAGCGTACCGTTACCACGGTCTTTTTTCGGTTCAACAACGCGTACCAGCGAATGGTCATCACCCTTGGTCCAGGCCCGCATTGTCATAGAGCGCTCCCAGTCCGGCCGGTGAATAATCATCGTCATTTCGGTATACGAAGACAGTCCGCGCCAGTGGTCTATTGCATCGCGCACGATCGCTTTGCCGTCACGCTCATCGGCAACTCCAAGCATAGGAATCACTAGCAATATCAGCGAATTGACTAGTCGCTTGTTCATAGTGAATCTCGCCTGTAAAGCATATGGTTACTCAGTATTTCACAGTAGCAGAATTTCATCTAATACGTGTTTCTCGCAATGGTCCGTTGCGCCGATTTGACTAGACTGAGACAGGTAACGAGGGAGAAGGAGACCATGTTCAGTATCGACGCAATCATGAGCACCAACCTGGTCACGGTACCGCCGTCCGCTACTCTGGCTGAGGCACGCACATTGATGCAGCAGTACAAGATCCATCATTTGCCGGTTGTAGATGGCAGGTCGCTAGTGGGGCTACTTACGCTAACAAATGTGCTCGCTGCCACCGACTCGTTCTTACGCGATTATCGCAATCGAATCCATGCGGATGAAATCACTGTAAGCGATGCAATGGTAAAAGATGTTGCAACGGTCGATGTTAACGCGAGATTGAGGCAGGCAGCCTTGTTTCTTGAAAAGCATCAGATCGGCTGCTTACCGGTTATGGATGAGGGCGATCTGGTCGGAATCATTACCGATACAGACTTCGTCGCTGTTGCCATTAATTTGCTGGAGCAGATTGAGTCAGCGGAACCGTTCGATGACGATTTTGACGACCTGGACGTCGCCTGAAAATTAGTCCTGTTCGGTTGCCCGTTTTTTTAGCGCGTAAACTGCGTCGCGCTCGGAGCCGATTAATATCGCGATCCACCGTGTACCAGCATCACTTTCAAGCGCCAGCTTGAGAGTCATCGTCAGCGGTACTGACAACAGCATGCCGACCGGGCCGAACACCCAGCCCCAAAAAAACAGTCCAACGAAAACGACCAGCGGTGAGATGCCAACACCGTAACCCAACAGGCGCGGTTCCAAGAAATTACCAAATGCAATATTGATGCCTGCAAAGCCGATAGCCGTTGCGCCTGCCGCACCCGGTCCCAACTGCACCAATGCCAGCAAGACTGCAGGCACCGCGGCAATGATCGACCCAATTGTCGGTACGTAATTCAGGAGAAACGCGAGCATCGCCCACAGCAACGGAAAATCGAGCCCTATCATGCTCGTTAAGATGCCAGCGCAGACTCCGGTTGCGATACTGACGATGGTCTTGATGCCCAGGTAGCGCCCGAGGTTCTGTAGAAAGGCTCTTGGACGTTGTAGTGATTCGGCACTGCGTCCGAAGGCGGCTTCAACTTTGGTAGCTACGCTCGATACTTCCAGCAACATGAATATCATCGTGAAAATAATCAGGAAGGTGTTGGTCAGCACAGCTTTTAGACTGTTGAGTATGGTCGCCGCAAATCCCATCGCCCAACCAACATCAATCATATCGCCGAGACTCTCCATCGACTCATCGACGTTCAGGTGTTCGACCATAAAATCAATGACACCGGCGACCATGACTTCGAGTCTCGCCTGATACACGGGAAGGGCCGCCGTAAAATCAGCGATCGAGCTGCCCAGGATTATCCCCAGGATTGCCAGCAAAAGCATGATCGCTGAGACGATGATAAGTGCCGCAAGGAAGCTCGGCACGCGTTTTTGCTGCAACCACAGCATCGGCCGAACGGTAATCAATGCGAGGAAAGACGCGATAAGAAACGGCACCAGCAATACCTTGGCCATCTGCATGCCGTAGATCACGACGATAACCGCAGCTGCGGTTACCGCAGCGCTACCTTTTCTGTTGCCCAGATCAGTCACACGATTGATGATCGCACAACACTAGAGCATTCGCATGCTTTGCTTCAGTTCCGGGTTCTGGGCGTGTAGAGCTCTTTTTCTTCGGGCTTGATCTGCTGCACTCTCAAAGACCATCGTGCCAGCGTTGCGCTAACCCGTAGTTGGTACTGGCCGCCATTCTCAAACAGCTTCAGACCGTTCCCTTTGCGCTTGGTATGCAAAATGCGGCCAACGTGCCGGCCCGTGTGTGCCTCGATCAACGTGACATCGAGCGCGACCAACGCATCGTAATCGCCGTTAAGATGCCAGTCGAGCAGCCACGGTGATTCGACAGTAAATATGTCCGTCGTCGTATTGCCGGTACCGTGAAACTCCTTGACGGTGTCCGCGGCCAGTGAATTTAGTGACGCAATCAATATGGCTGTTGCGAGTAAGAGTTTTTTCATTTTGTGTAGACCCGTTCCCAGATGTTTTCCCGCACCCTTTAGATTCCTGCAATACTTTCTAACAGTCTACTTCGAGACTGGCAATAGAAATAGTGGATTGAGTAAAGGTACGGCACATCCATGTGCCGACTTAAGGGGATCTATATATCGTTTCTGAGAGGTCGATCGACTGTCGGCGTGAAGAATACTTTCTCACGTTTGATCTCTGAAGGATAAGCTCCGGGTGAAACCGATGCTGCGTTTGATTCCCCGGCAGAGCCGGCTGAAACCAGCGCTATGAGGAGGGCCGCGTATACAATCATCCAGGATTTGAATCCGTTTTTGATTTTCGCTGGCATCTCGTTTCCTTCGTCGTACGTCCTCCCGCTAATAGACCTGCTCTGGGTCGGTTTTATTACAAGATGCTGCCCTCGCGGAACAATGTAGACTGGCGTCTATGACTCAGCGAATACGAACTGCGGTAGTTGTTACCGGCATCGGTTGCCTCGTTCTGGTCGACACACTGCTGGTTGGTATGGATGCTGCCGCCACAGTAGCCAAGTTAGTTGCCTCCTGTGGTTTTGTCACAATAGCCTTTCTGGGCGGTGCGCTGCACGCGGCCTACGGCAGAATCCTGCTGGCGGGGCTGGTGTTATCCATGCTGGGGGATGCTTTTCTTATCGGCGACGACCAACGGGCTTTTCTCAGCGGACTGGCGGCTTTCTTGCTGGCCCACCTCGCCTATGTTGCAGCATTTGCGGTCCACGGCGTAAGCCTGCGCTGGATGGCCGCTGCGGCGCTGCCCGTGATCGGAGTGGCGACGAGCGTGGCCCTGTGGCTCGCGCCACACACTCCACCCGAGCTGGCGCTGCCGGTGAATTTGTACACCGTTGTTATCAGCGGCATGGTCATCGCGGCAATCGGCACGCGCGGCAAGGACGGGACTGTATTGATTCTGATTGGCGCGGTGCTGTTTTTCCTGTCCGACCTGTCTGTTGCCTCGCTAAGGCTTACCCAGACAACATTTCCGCACTACGTCTGGGGACTGCCGCTGTATTACGCCGGTCAGGTCTGCCTGGCGCTAAGTGTTTCGCAATCCCGGTCCCAGTGAGGAATCCCGGAAAATTTATCCGCGAGAAAGTCGATAAACGCCCGCACCCGGTATGACAGGTGGCGCGTTGGCGGATACACCGCATAGGCTGGCGAAATAGGCCATGAGTAATCTGTCAGCACCGGCACCAGGTTGCCGCTACGGATCGCGGCTGAGGCGATAAACGTCGGCTGGATAACCATGCCCATGCCGTGTGCGGCCGCATTACTCAGGAAATCACCGCTGCTCGCAACCATGGCCGGAGTCACTTTGACGGTGCTGCGCTTGCCCTCACTATCTTCGTAATGCCATTTTTCGGGGTCGCTAAGGTTCGAATAGACCAGGCATCGGTGGTCCTGAAGGTCCTCGGGCGTCTCGGGAACACCGTGCACATGCAAGTAATGCGGTGACGCGCAGACCACCGCACGAACATCGAACAGGCGGCGAGCGATCAACGATGAGTCCGTGAGTCGGCCAATGCGTAAGGCCATATCGAAATTATCCTCAATCAGGTCGACCCGCCGGTCATTCAGATCCAGATCGAACCTGACCTTGGGGTGTTGCTTGCTGAAGGTCGCGATCGGGCCACACATGTGGCGCACCCCGAACGACAATGGCAGCGCGAATCTGAGCGTCCCGCGCAGCTCACCGTGTTCCTGCTGCACGGCGGCCTCGGCCTCTTCGAGGTCTGCAAGAATACGCGTCCCGTGCTCGTAAAAGCTGCGCCCGGTCTCGGTCAGGTTGAGAGCCCGTGTCGTGCGATGCAACAGTTGCACACCGAGGCGCTCCTCCAGACCTGACACCCGCCGACTCAGCGCCGACTTGCCAGAACCCAGCCGCTCCGCCGCCGCGGTGAAACTGCCAGCGTCAACCACGGTGATAAACGCCTGAATATCCTCAAATTTGTCCATACTGTTGCGCTTTCCTCAACAATCTTATTCCTAAACTACTATTTATCTTGTTCATGTCAACAGTGAGACTGTAGTCAATGCAACGGGCATCGCCCAGGAGACACAATCATGGAACACAAAAGCTTACGAATTCTGGAAATCAGCTCCAGCGGCCGCTATGACGGCTCAGTTACCCGGCAATTGAGCGCGGACCTTATTGCCGCTCTCGAGGACCGCCACCAGTACGTCGACATCACTCGTCGCAACGTCGGCAGCGGCGTCCCGTTCGTGAACGAGGCGTGGATTGAGGCAAACTTCACGCCCGATGAAGAACGCACGCTCAAGCACCGCGAAACACTCGCCTACTCTGACGAGCTTGTGAATGAGCTTAAGAACGCGGATGCCGTCGTGATCGGGGTGCCGGTCTACAATTTCTCGATAGCCGCAACGCTGAAAGCCTGGATAGACATGATCGCCAGGGCCCGGCTGACTTTCCAATACACAGAAAACGGCCCGGTTGGACTGCTCAAAGGCAAGAAGGCCTACCTGGTCGTTGCAACCGGTGGTGTCCCGGTCGGCAGCCCGATGGATTTCGCTACACCTTACCTCCGTCACGCGCTATCGTTTGTCGGCATCACCGATGTCGAAATTATCGCTGCAGACCGAATTAACACGGACATAGAAGAATCAATGGATCGCGCACGCGCACAGATAGCGGAAGCAGTGCATTTGTCGGCGGCAGCGGCTTAAGCGGAGAAGATCATGCTAGAACTTATCGCATCAAAATCTCGAGGAAGTGCGGACCACGGCTGGCTGAAAGCGAGGCACACGTTCTCGTTCGCAGATTATCAAAACCCGGAGCGCGTCCGCTTCGGCCCACTACGGGTCATCAACGAAGACCGCATTGCTCCAGGACAGGGTTTTGGCAGGCATCCGCACAAGGACATGGAGATCGTCACCTATCCCATATCGGGCGCGATAGAACATCGCGACAGCATGGGCAATGGCACGGTGATCAGCGCGGGTGAAATCCAGCGCATGACCGCCGGGAGCGGCGTTCAGCACAGTGAATACAATCATTCCGAGAACGACGAACTGCACCTGCTGCAAATTTGGCTATTCCCCGAAGAAAATGATCTCGAGCCGGGCTACGAACAGACGCTGTTTACGCGCGAGGAAAAACTGAATCAGCTGCGCCTTATTGCATCCAGAGACGGCCGCGATGGCTCCGTTACGTTACACCAGCGGGTGGATTTGTACGCCAGCATATTGCAGCCCGATAGCGAAATTGAACACGTCATCGCCGATTCGCACAAAGTGTTTGTGCAGGTCATTTCCGGGGTCATCAGTGTAAATGGGCAGTCCGCTGCTGCTGGCGACGGCGTGCAAATCTCTGCCGAAGGCCAACTAATGATCAGCAGCGAGTCAGAAGCAGAGTTTTTGGTTTTCGACATGGGCTAAAATGCCCGCATGAACAAACTCATCATCGCTTTCAGCGCCATCGCTATCGCCGCCTGCGGCGGTAGTGGTGGAGCCGCTGCTCCCACGCCAACGCCCCCGCCACCTGCCGGGGGTATCTCTATCACCACCGTGCAGGGTCCCGGTACGGCAAGCCCCATGGTCGGCCAGTCGGTATCCATTTCCGCCATCGTTACGGGTGATTTTCAGGACAATGATGCGAACGCGGCGAACGACCTGGGCGGCTTCTACGTTCAGCAAGAGACTCCCGACGGGAACGCTGCGACGTCGGAAGGGATTTTCATATTTGACGGCGACACACCAGCAGTTGACGTAGCTGTCGGCGATCGTGTCGACATTACCGGTACAGTCAGCGAGTACTTTGGTGAAACGCAAATCAGCCCGAGCTCTGTAAATGTCACGGGTACCGGCATGATCCAGGCAACCGACGTCAACCTGCCTGCCATTGCGGTAACAACGAACAGTGACGGCGATAGCATTGCCGACCTCGAGCGCTACGAAGGCATGCTGGTGCGCTTTCCGCAAACGCTGACCGTTTCGAACCTGCGTTACCTGGAGCAATACGGCGATGTCGGTTTGTCGCAGGGCGGCCGGCCCTTTCAGTTCACGAACAGCAATGCACCAGATACCGGCGCGTACGCGGCGCACCAGGCCGACCTCGCCGCGAAGTCGATCGTTCTTGATGACGGCATACGAGCATCCAACCCAACAATGATTCGCCACCTGCACGCCGGTGCAGCGACAAATTATTCGATTCGTGTTGGCGACTCGCTAACAAGCGCCAGCGGCAACCTGCGGTACTCCCGAGGTAGCGGTGGCGGCGGCGAGGAGAACTGGCGCCTGGTCCCGGCCGAAAATGTGATCTTCGCTGATGACAACCCGCGACCTGGCGCTCCGGCGATTGCTGGCTCACTGCGTGTCGCCAGCTTCAACGTCTTGAATTTCTTCTCCAACATAGACACTGGCCAGGCTATTTGTGGGCCGCAGGCAAACCAGAATTGTCGTGGTGCTGACAGCGCCGCAGAATTATCTCGCCAGCTCGCAAAAACCGCGACCGCGATTGCTCTCATGGATGCCGATATTATTGGGCTGATCGAACTGGAAAATAATGCGAGCGCATCTATTGCTGCGATAGTTAATGCGTTGAACAGCCGCGCTGGCGCAACAACGACATTCGCGTTCGTCGACACAGGATCGATAAATAGCGACGCGATAAAAACCGGATTCATTTACGACTCGTCTTCAATCCGCACGACCGGGTCGTTTGCGATACTGGATGCGAGTGTGGATCCTCGATTCGTCGATAGTCGCAACCGTCCTGCCGTCGCACAATCGTTTCAAGCTGTCGCTGGTGGTGGCGTGATGACAGTGGTCGTAAACCACCTGAAATCGAAAGGTTCATCCTGTGACTCGATCGGCGACCAGAATCTTGGTGATGGCCAGGGCAACTGCAACATGACTCGCACCAACGCCGCGGCCGCCATCGGTGACTGGATCAATCTCGACCCTACCGGCAGCGGCGATTCGGACTTCCTGATCATCGGCGATCTGAACGCCTACCTCATGGAGGATCCGCTGACGGCACTCAAGAATGCGGGGCTAACCAGTCTGCTCGAGAGTAATAGCAACGCCTATTCATTCCAGTTTGATGGCATGTCCGGAGCACTGGATCATGCGCTCGCGTCACCGAGCCTGGTCCCACAAGTTCGCGAGACCATCGAATGGAATATCAATTCCGATGAGCCGCGATTGCTGGATTACAACCTCGAGAACGGTCGCGATGCCAATCTGTTCGATGCCAACTCACCGTACCGGGCCTCGGATCATGACCCCGTGATTATCGGTGTCGACCTGACGAACTAGTCGAGACTCGTCAACACCTCGTGTACGTCACTACTCACTTCTTCCAAAGCCGAAACGACTCGATCTTTCGCTTCCGTGTTTTTCCCAAGCTCGTCGTAGTCGTCCCGCCAGATTTCGTACAAGGCAGCTGCAGACTCGGGCACGGAGCCCTCGGAAATCTGTGACAGATCGCGAACAAACAAGACCTTCGCCCAGGCCTCGCGACTAACCGCCTCGCGATCTTCCGCATCACCGTAGTGTTTTTCCAGCGTTAGCTGCTGCAGGTCGCCCAGCGTCGACAACAACTCGATGGAGACAAGCCGCTGGTTGCGATTATGTTCGCTCGCTTCATTGCGCCAGGTGTTGTAACCCAGGCCCGTTACCGCGACCGCAAGGCTGATGAGCGCCACCAAATTGCGCCTAATTTGTTCTCTAATTGTGAGCTTGGAATTCATGAAATAGAAAGACCCCCGTCAATACGACTTTATTTCGTACTCCCTTCCACCTGCTGCCAGAGCTGTTGTGCGCCGTGGCGGCGCAGCCAGACCAGCCAGCAGACCATCAGGAAACCAGTGGCGGCGATGCCTGCCAGAAACAGGAAATAATTCTGATGCCCGACCGCACCAGGATTTGCGTCCAGAATGCGGCCCGATATGGGACCGAAAAAGATGTCTGGCGTGTAACCGACCAGGGAAATCAGGCCAACCGCGGCGCCTGTCAGAAATTTTGGTGTGCGATTCTCTTCCAGCAAAGCGAAATAGATGCCGCGTAGGGCAAACACGGCGACATAGGTTGTGAAAAAGTTCGTGTAGATAATTGCCATGCCCGAACCGGTCGGCGAGGCAGCCGACCAGGACAGGTATGAAGCACACAGAATCAGAAGCATGGCCGCAATTGAACGTGTCGCGTTGAAGCGATCTGCAATCAAACCGGCAAGAACGGCGGCGACGGGACGTGTCCAGACGCCGTAGGCCGCGAGTTTCGCCCCTTCGACCTCGTCCTTGCCCAGAACCTGCACGGCATACAGCGAGTAATTGTCGAGACCCTTGAAGCAGCAATAGGCACACACAATGATAGCGGCCTGTGCCCAAATGATGGGGCGCCGCAATACGATTCCCATTCCGTTGAACGGGTTGTACTCCACATCACTACCCCGTTTTGTTTGCGGAATCGCGTACCAGACGAAAACCCCGGCGAGAAACGTGAGCAGTGAATAGAGGAGTATAATCATTCGAAATCCGGCTTCGCGTTCTTCGGCCGTTGCGAGGCGCACATTTTCGGGCAAGTAGAATGCCAGGATACCGACGCCGACCGAGGCGGCTAACGCCGCGACCAGCCCCCGGCCACCTTCCAGAACCCCGAAGGCAATACCTTGCGATTTGTCTCCGCCCCAGTCCCGCGTGGCCCGTATCAACGCACCCCAAAAGAGAAAAATCGTTGTAAGACCCCAATAACCGTACAAGATCTGCATCCCCACCGTGCCCGGAATCGTTGCCATATAGATTCCGCCCAGCGATGTCGACATCAGCGACAACACAATGAGAGAGCGTGCCGAGAATCGATCCGCAAGAACCCCGCCCGGAAAATAGGCGAGCATTGCCGCAACCCCATAAACGGCAAACATGTCACCAAGCTGAGTGTTGGTAAGCCCAAACACGTCAAGCATCGTCGGGCGAAAGAAGCGAGGGATATTAAAAGCCAGACCGAATACGAGCTCACCTGCAATAACCAGCGAGAGCATTAACAGAATTCGTGGCACTTAGCTTCTCAACCTGTAGCCGGTTTTGAAAACCCAGCGCACGATGAGCAGACACATCACAAGAAAACCGACGGTTATCCCCAGGCTCAGACCGACGCTGACATCGGCATTCTCGTAAAAGCTCCAGCGAAAACCACTGATCAGGTACACCACCGGGTTGAACAAACTGATCGTCTGCCAGACGGGCGGCAACATACTGATCGAATAAAACGTGCCACCAAGAAAGGTCAGCGGCATGATGACCAGAATGGGCACGATCGTGAGCTTTTCCCAACCCGTTGCCCAGACTCCGAGGATAAAGCCGAACAGGCAAAACGAAACGCAGGTCAGCAGCAGGAACATGACCATGACGGCCGGGTGAGCAATCTCGATATCAACGAAAAAGCTCGCGGTGGCGAGGATAATCGTACCGATGATCAGTGATTTCGTCGTTGCTGCGCCGACGTAACCGAGTACCACCTCTCCGTAGGACACCGGAGCCGACAGAACCTCGTAAATAGTACCGGTGAATTTGGGGAAGTAGATTGCGAACGATGAATTCGAAATGCTTTCCGTCATGATCGACAACATGATCAGTCCGGGAACAATGAACGAACCGTAGCTGACGCCGTCGATTTCAGTTATACGCGAACCTATGGCAGAGCCAAAGATGACGAAGTACAGCGACGTCGATAATACCGGGGCGACGACGCTCTGCACAACGGTACGAAACATGCGTGCCATCTCGTACCGATAAATAGCTTTGACGGCGTAGAAGTTCATTGGTCTCTGTGCACCAGGTCGACGAAAATATCTTCCAGCGAACTCTGCGACGTTTGCAGATCGTTGAAGTGGATATCAGCACTGCGCAGCTCCCCCAGCAAAGCTGTTATTCCGGTGCTGTTCTGTTTGGTGTCGTAGGTGAAAGTCAGGTCCATGAAATCATCACTTAAGTCCAGATGATAGTCCGCCAGGTGTGTCGGCACCTCGCTGAGCGGCGCCTGCAGGTGCAGCACGAGCTGCTTCTTGCCAAGATCCCGCATCAGTTTTTCTTTATCCTCCACGAGGATAATTTCACCGTGGTTAATAACACCAACCCGATCAGCTAAATGCTCGGCCTCTTCGATGTAGTGAGTCGTAAGGATGACGGTAACGCCCTCGTCGCTGAGGGCGGCGACGACGTTCCACATATCCTGCCGCAGTTCGACGTCAACACCGGCCGTCGGTTCATCAAGAAACAGGACCTCCGGTTCATGGGACAGCGCTTTGGCGATGAGCACACGGCGCTTCATACCGCCGGACAATTCCATACTGATGGTGTCTTTCTTGTCCCAGAGTGACAGCGACCTGAGAACCTTTTCAAGATATGCGGGGCTTGCCGGCTTGCCAAACAGGCCACGACTGAAACGGCAGGTATTCCAGACGGTTTCGAACGACTCGGATGCCAGTTCCTGCGGCACCAGGCCAATCTTGGACCGCGTGTGTCGATAGTCGGTGGCAATATCACCACCATCGACGAGAATTTCACCGGATGTTGCATTGGCAATGCCACAAACAACGTTGATCAATGTTGTCTTGCCAGCACCATTGGGGCCGAGCAACGCGAATATCTCGCCGCGGTTAATCTGCAGATCAACGTTTTTAAGCGCCTGAAACCCGCCCGCATAGGTCTTGGTAAGGCCTTTGATTGATATCATCGGGTGCATTCAGTCAATCATACGGTGCTTTCAGCGCTTTAGCATACCCGGCAACAAAGTCGATGCGCCCTGAGGGGGTAGCAATAACTCCTGATGATGGCGTAATACATTACGTTTATCGCCGGTCTTTGTAGGCTATGAGCAAAACCTCAATTGTAATATGGATCATCCTGCTGCTTGCCGTTCTCGCGGCAGCGTACTTCTGGCTTAACCGCCCACGTAAAATGATCATAGATGCAGCGCTACCGGTGGATTTTCCCGAACAGGACTTTTCTCATGGCAGCTTCGAGGAATTGCTACAGTCCTATGTCACTGCGGATGGACGCGTGGACTATGACCGCTGGCAACAGTTTCCGGCATCCCTGCAGCAACTGGACTCCTACCTGGCGGCGGTTAGTAAATTCAGCCCCGATAGCACACCGAAGCGATTTTCAAACCGCAACGATGAACTTGCCTACTGGATGTATGGGTATAACGGATATGTCATCAGGTCCGTTCTTGACCACTGGCCGATAGAAAGTGTCACTGATGTCAAAGCGCCGCTGGAGGCGGTCCAGGGTCTGGGATTTTTCCATCAACAGCGGTTTTCATTCGGTGGCGAATACTTGAGTCTTCTCGACGTCGAGAACCGGAAAATTCGAAATAAGTACCAGGACCCGCGAATTCACTTCTTTCTAAATTGTGCGAGTGAAAGCTGCCCTGTCGCGAGACCTGACCTCCCCGTCGGTGACGATCTCGAGCAACTATTGGCGGAAGCGACAAACGACTTTATCAACGACCCCGAAAATGTGGCGCTCGATCACGATGCCAAAGTCATCTACCTGTCGACGATCTTCAAGTGGTATGAAAAAGATTTCGTAAATTATGTGCGGCTTCACGGCAAGTTAGTGGGCAATGGACTGATTGCCTACGTTTCTCGATATGCAACGGACGAGTTGGCACAGGAACTCGCACAAGCCAGTGACTACGAAATCGAGTTTCGTGATTACGACTGGGGCCTGAACGCAACGGACTAGCTACCGCGAATGTCGGCTTCAGGCGCCCGGATTCAGCTGGTCCAGCCCGGATAGTATTTCTCTGATCTTGCTTACAGTTCGCCAGTTACGGGCGGTGGCTTGAACGCCCAGGCACTTCTCCACTTCTCGGGCCAGCCTCGAACGACCGATACCCTTGGGTGCATGTAAATAGAACGCGGAATCGGTTAGCAGAAACCGCTCATCAGCTGATGCGATCTCACTCAGCCGCGCGGTATTTGCGTTTCCTGCAGGCGCCTGCGCGAACCAGATATGCAGAAATTTCGGTTCGGAAACTTCCGCCGAAAAAGGGTTCGCCGCGGCGACATCATTGAACGCGTTTTCCGACAGCACCATAAGCGATGGTCGAAACCCGACACCTGACTCAATTGCGGCAGCGATCGACTCAGGCAGCTCAGCCGAGTTGCCCACATACGTGAAAATCGCGTTGCCACTCTGGATATAGGTTGCTACGTCTTTGCACCCAAGCTCCGTGAGCAGCTCACGGAGCTTCTTCATCGGCAGGAGATTCTTCCCCCCAACATTGATGCCACGCAGCAGTGCGACAAACGCTGCCATTGATTCTTACAGGGTCAGCGTATCTGCATACGCGAACAAACCGGCCGATCCACCCGTATGCAGAAACACGATGTTTTGTCCTTTTGTGAAGCGGCCCTGGCGCACATGGTCAATCATTCCGGCCAGCGCCTTGCCACTGTAGACCGGGTCGAACAGCAATCCCTCGAATCGGGCCAGCATCAATACCGCCTCATTCATGGAGTCCGTCGGTTCACCATAGCCTGAGCCGATGTAGTTGCAGTCGGCGAAGATGTCATCGCGCGCAACACAACCCGGCGAGCCGACGAGATCCGCCGTTTCAACGGACAACTTGTAAACGCGCTCTTCCTGCACGTCCTGCGGTGCATTCACGCCGATGCCGAGTATGGGCAGATCACTGCCACTACCTCGCAACCCGACCGCCAGCCCGGCATGTGTGCCCGCACTGCCTGTCGCGGTGACGAGATGGTCGATCTGCAGGTTTTGCTCTGAAAACTGCTCGAGCATTTCGATACCGCAGCCGACGTAACCCAATGCTCCGACGGTGTTCGATGCACCTCCGGGAATGATGTACGGAGTACCGCCAGACGTTCGTACTTCTTCGGCCACATCTGCCATCGCGACATCGAAGTCTGATCCACCCGGATACTCGCGCAGATTTGCACCGAAAATTCGATCCAGGAAGACATTGCCTGAGGTCGTATACGTTTCGCTGGGCTGGCCAATACGATGTTCCAGCAGAACTTCGCAGGCCATTCCGAGCTTGCATGCTGCGGCCGCAGTTTGCCTGACGTGGTTGGACTGGATCGCGCCCACTGTAATTATTGTGTCTGCACCCTGTTCCACCGCCTCGCCCATGGAATACTCGAGTTTCCGGGTCTTGTTGCCGCCGGTCGCCAGTCCCGTGCAGTCGTCCCGCTTGACGAAAATATCCGGGCCACCCAAATGTTCACTGAGCCGCGGCATGTGCTCCAGCGGCGTCGGCAGGTGTGCGAGCGAAACGCGTGGGAATTTTGACAACTGCATAATGTTTTCCTTATTCGTTACTGTAGTTTTCCATACCCAAAGCCAGCGCTACCGTCTTCTGCGCCAGCACATCTGTCGATGAAACAAATGCAACGTCGAACATCGATTGGTCCAGGACAAGTGGCAACTCCGTGCACGCCGCTATCAAGACGCTCGCACCGCGGTCCACCAGTTTGTCGGCCAGTGCTCTCAGACCGGAAACGACCTCCTCCGACTGATCGCCGGCTTTGATCTGCTCGACGAGGGACATCGTCCCTGCCAGTTCATCCGGGGTTTGAGAAATCAGGATTCGCCCTGCCTCGGCCAAGGCTTGCTGATAGAGGTTGGCCGCGAAGCACCCCGGCGTTGTCATCAAACCAACGGCACTGCCATCGCCACTGTGCTGTAACGCCGACTGTACTGATTCCTCGACGATACTGACGAAAGGAATGCTTATAAGCGCCTCAATATCGCTCTGCCAGGCATGCGCGAGATTGCACGGCATAACCAGAAATTCAGCACCCGACGCTTGCAGTCGAACAGCGATAGCCGCTATCGCCGGTCCGGGGTCCTGACCTTCCCCACGCATCGCCAACTGTCGACTGGGAATTCGCGGGTTATTCTCCACAAGCATGCGGACATGCTCCTGATCTGTGCTTGCCGGTGTCGCTTCCAGAATACGCGCCATGAAATCCACCGTTGCATCCGGGCCCATGCCACCGATAATTCCAACAAGCTTGTCTGTTACCGCCATCACCGCATCGCCGTTCGAAAGTGCGGCGAACAGTTTACACCGGTTGGTCCACGCGGTTCTGAGTTTGAGTGTGTCGGCGACTTGCCGTAAATTGCATCTGGCCATCCGGCACTTAAGGAAGCTCGTATGAACCCCCTGCCACCCGAACGATGGGACCCGTCACTGCAGCACATCATTGACGACATGCATGGCCGGCCCATTCATATCCATTGCCTGTTGGCCAATCACCCCGCTTTACTTCAAGCGTGGTGGAACTACCGCATGTACTCAGTGGGTGGCGGTGACCTTGAGCAGCGGGAATGTGAATTGGTCGTTCTGCGCGTCGCTGTGCATATGCAGGCCTGGTACGAGTGGGCCGCACACGTTGATCGTGGCCTGGCGGCGGGGCTAACGCTCGCAGAGATTTATAGAGTTGTCGCAGGGCCAGACGCTGACGAGTGGAATGATAATGACTCGACATTGCTGAAGGCGGTGGATGAGCTTGTTAGCAAGCATCACATCGATCCGGCAACGCAAACCGGACTCGAGACCTTCCTTTCAGAGCGGCAGGTGATCGACATCATTTCTCTGCAGGGAATGTATGTGACGATCGCCTGCATCATCGGCACCTGGCCCGTTGAGATCGAAGAACACGTTTTGCGACGCCTGCCCGACGAGGTCACCGAGGAGTCGTTCCGGGCCCTTTTATCAGCGGCGAACGGTCACTGATTTTATTTGTGCGTAGACCTTGTCACCAACCTGCAATTGAAGATGCTGCAGTGAGCGTCTCGTGATCCGAGCAACGAGCCTGTCATGTCCCAGGCGTAAGCCAACGAGTTCCGTCGCCTCTGTTTCTGTTGCGATCGCGGCAATCGTGGCAGGAAGAATATTCAGTATGGTGCTCGACTCGGCAGGTGTCCGAGTCAGGCTGATGTCACTGGCGCTGACTCTCAAGCGAACATTTGCCGGCTCGTAACGCCCGGTTGCCCATATTTCGCCGCCTGAAAATTCAAACAGGGTCAGGTCGAACTGGCTGTCGTAACGCGATTGTATGGCGTCGAGAACTGCGCCCGCATTACGACCACCCAGTTGCGGCAAGTCGATTCGCGCCAGCATATCGTGCAAGCCGCCTTCTGCGGCGACCTTGCCATTGTCGAGAACAACAAGATGGTCACTCAGCCGGCATATCTCTTCGATGTTGTGACTGACATAAATTATTGGCACCGACCACTCGGCATGCAGTCGATCAAGGTACGGCAGGACCTCATTGCGGCGACGCTCATCCAGTGCCGACAACGGCTCATCCATGAGAATGAGTCGTGGCGATTGACACAGTACGCGCGCGATGGAGACACGCTGCGCCTCGCCGCCCGAAAGATCACCTATTGAGCGATCCAGTAATTGGTTCACTTCCAGTAGATTCGAAACCTCGTCGAGCGTATCCGCAGCAACGGGGTTTCTTCGCATCCCGTATTTGATGTTTTTCCGCACCGAAAGATGCGAAAACAACTGTGGCTCCTGAAAAACGTAACCGATGCGGCGCTGGTGTACAGGCCGCATGGAACCACCGCTGGATGTCTCAAGACCCGCAATACAGCGCAGCAATGTCGTTTTGCCCGATCCCGACTCACCAAAGACGCCGGTAATACCCGTCGCCGGAATCTCTGTATCCACATCAAGACGAAAATCGCCTTTCGTGACCGCGTGTTTCAGGGCAACAATACTCATTGCGATTGCCAGCGCCGGTTGATCACAAACATGGCGAACAGGGTAACAAACGCAAACACGATGAGTGCCAGGGACAACTGATGTGCGGAGCTATAATCCAGTGATTCAACATGATCATAAATCGCTATAGAAACTACGCGCGTCTCGCCGGGAATATTGCCGCCCACCATGAGTACGACACCGAACTCACCCAATGTGTGTGCAAAGGCGAGAACGATGGCACTCACGAAACCTCGTACCGATAGCGGTGCGGCCACCGAGAAGAAAGCATCCAGCTTCGACGCTCCGAGCGTCCATGCCGCTTCGAGATTCTTTCGCGGCAGCGCTTCAAACGCGTTCTGCATTGGCTGCACGGCGAACGGGAGGCTGTAGATACAAGAGGCGATGACAAGCCCCGTGAATGAGAAAGTCAGTGTGTCGCCCGTGAGCTGGACCCACCAGCTCCCTATGGCACCATTTGGCCCCAGCAAGATCAGCAAATAGAATCCCAGCACGGTGGGCGGCAAGACTATCGGCATCGCGACGGCTGCCTGCACAACAGGTTGCCATCTTGATCGGGTTTGCGACAACCACCACGCTAGTGGTGCGCCAACCAGAATCAGGACAACCGTCGTAACGATGGCCAGTTTCGCAGAGAGCCAGAGGGGGCCAAAGTCCATTACTCAGACACCGTGTAACCGTGATTTTCGAGAATCGTCGC
This sequence comes from Woeseiaceae bacterium, assembly GCA_021773055.1. Lineage (GTDB taxonomy): Bacteria > Pseudomonadota > Gammaproteobacteria > Steroidobacterales > Woeseiaceae > UBA1847. The sequence goes on along the minus strand of JAJFKV010000007.1, from coordinate 66,340 downwards.
GACTTGCTCTGTCTGCAGGAAGCTCATGAAGCGTTGTGCTGCATCGCGGTGCTTCGAAGCACTCAAGAGCACCGCTTGCTGATCAAGGGCTGTGTGCATGGTCAGAGGCACATCCCACGAGCAACTGGCCGTAATTGGCAATCCACCCTTCACCTGCGATAACGCGATCAGCCCGAGCGTTGCATTGCCGGTCGCGACGAACTGCAAGGTCTGAGAAATATTCTCGCCAAAGACGATGCGACTCTCTGCCACATCGAAGAGCTTGATCGCCTGCAGAAACTCCTTCGCGGCATATCCATAGGGTGCCGTTAATGGGTTGCCGATAGCCAGTCGCCGGTAGGAACCCGTTTTCAGCGCCTCAAGACACTCCTTGTTTTTGAGCGTGATATCGGATGACCACAGCACGAGCGCGCCGGTCGCGTAGGTGAACCGCGAACCAGCGACGGCTGCGCCGCTTGCTTCCAGGAGTGCTGGTCGTGCTGAATCAGCCGCAAGGAAAACATCGTAAGGCGCACCATTGACGATTTGTGCGTAGAGCTTGCCCGTTGAACCCGAGCTGATGCGCACCGGAATCCGGGTCGCATTCGTAAACTCTGCTGTGATTTCTTTCGCAGCCGTGTGAAAGTTACTGGCGACCGCTACCGTCAGGCTGTCAGCAGCGAATGACCCGCAAGGCAGCAAGACAGCCCATAGAAAAACTGTGCGGAGAAAGCTCACGTCACCAGGCTAGCAGGCAAGCTCCGCTTTCTTTTGCCGACGATATTTATGCAGGAGAGGTTCTGTATATCCGTTTGGCTGATCACAGCCTTCGAACACCAATGCACACGCGGCCTGGAAAGCGATGCTACTGTCAAAGTTATCACTCATACGACCGTATGATGCATCACTCTCATTCTGATTGTCGACGACTTCTGCCATGTGCTTGAAGGTCTCAAGCACCTGCTGTTTTGTTACGACTTCGTGCAGCAGCCAGTTCGCAATATGCTGGCTCGAAATACGCAGCGTTGCGCGGTCCTCCATGAGGCCAACATCGTCAATATCCGGCACCTTCGAACAACCGACGCCCTGATCGATCCAGCGCACAACGTAACCGAGAATACCCTGCGCGTTGTTGTTCAATTCTTTTTGAATTTCTTCGGGAAAGATTTGCTCCGCGCAACTCAATGGTGGCGTCAGGATCTCATCCAGGCTTGCCAGCTTGCGCCTTGCCAGTTTCGACTGCACCTTGCGGACATCAACCGCATGGTAGTGCATGGCATGTAAGGTCGCGGCGGTAGGTGACGGCACCCAGGCGCAATTTGCGCCGGCCTCCGGATGCGCCTGCTTGCTATCCACCATCTGCTGCATCTCATCGGGCTTTGGCCACATACCCTTGCCGATCTGAGCCTTGCCGGGCAATCCGCAGCGAATACCCACGTCGACATTCCAGTCTTCGTAAGCGTTAATCCAGGGTTGCGATTTGATGATCTCTTTTGGCAATACTGCGCCAGCTCGCATGCTGGTGTGAATCTCATCGCCGGTCCGATCCAGAAAACCGGTGTTGATAAACACTATGCGGTTCTTCGCGGCGCCAATACACGCTGGCAAATTAACCGTTGTGCGGCGCTCCTCGTCCATGATGCCGACCTTGATCGTGTCGGCTTCAAGGTCGAACAATTGCTCGACACGACCGAACAGTGTGTCGGTGAAAGCGACTTCGTAGGGTCCGTGCATTTTCGGCTTAACGATATAGATGCTGCCAGCACGGCTGTTGGCTTGCAGGCCATCACGTTTACGATCGGTTAAGGCGCAGGCCGTGGTGATGATCGCATCGAGTATTCCTTCGAAAGTTTCGTCACCGTTTGCATCCAGAATCGCGTCGGTAGCCATGAGGTGGCCCACGTTGCGCACGAGTAACAGGCTGCGGCCGGACAGCGCAAGCTCACTGCCGTCAACGGCTTGATAGATTCGATCCCGGGCGAGTGTCCGGGTCGACTCCTCGCCGCCCTTTGAAAATTTCGCCTCAAGGTTGCCCTGCATGAGACCCAGCCAGTTGCGATATACGCCGACCTTGTCTTCTGCATCAACCGCTGTGACGGAGTCTTCGCAGTCCTGAATTGTGGTTACCGCGGACTCAAGGATCACGTCGGCAATATTACCGGTCGCGTCCTTGCCGATAGGGTGCTTAGGATCGATCTGAATTTCTATATGCAGGCCGTGATTTCGGAACAGATAGCGACACCCTTCATTCTGTTCAGTACAAGCAACAAACTGGCCCGGGTCTTTCAAGCCCTTGGTCTCACCGCTGGCCTGAGCTGCGATGAACTGACAACCCTCATCGGTGTGATCAAGGCCATAGACATTCACATCTGAGTGACTGATGCCGTCCAGTGCCAATGTCTTATCCAGAAATTCTGTTGCGTAGCGAACAACCGCCGCACCGCGAGCCGGCTTGTACTCGCCCCCGCGTTCCTGTCCGGGCGTATCGGCAATGACGTCAGTTCCGTACAGGGCGTCGTAGAGACTGCCCCAGCGGGCATTGGCAGCGTTAATTGCGAAGCGCGCATTGCTCACAGGCACCACGAGTTGAGGCCCTGCGATCTCGGCGATTTCAGCATCGACATTCTGGGTCGCAATCTCGGGAAATACGTCGGATGGCTTCAGGTATCCGATCTGGGTCAGGAATGCTACGTACTCGGCGTGTTCCCAGCCGTTGCCGGGCCTCGATAAGTGCCATGCATCGATCTTCGCCTGCAGGTCATCGCGTAAATTCAGCAATTCGCGATTAACCGGGCTTAAATCAGTGAGAATAGACTCAACCCCACTCCAAAAAGTAGCGGGGTCGAATCCTATCGCCGGCAGCAATTCGCTTTCCACGAAATCGTGAAAAACCGCGGCAATACTCAGTTCACCAATTGTCCTTCGTTCGTCTATTGCCATTCGATCTACCGTATCAAATTGGTCAAGCGACGAACTGCTCCTCTTCGGTACTACCGTCAAGTGCTGTCGTCGATGACAAGCCATCCATAATCGTGTTCTGAACTGCGTCGAAGTAACCGGCTCCAACGAACGACTGGTGTTTCGCTGCGCGGAAACCATGCTGCTCGTCAGAGAATTCTTTCTCTTGCAGCTTGGAGTAAGCATACATGCCGTCCTCCTTGTACGCACGACTCAGATTGAACATGCTGGAGTTCAGTGCATGCCAGCCCGCCAGGGTGATGAACTGGAACTTATAGCCCATCTTGCCGAGTTCCTCGCGGAAGGTCTTCATGGTCTCGTCATCGAGATTGGCCTTCCAGTTAAAGGACGGTGAGCAGTTATAGGCAAGCAACTGGTCCGGGAATTCTGCGTGAATCGCATCCGCGTAGCGTTTGGCCTGCTCGAGGTCGGGCTTCGATGTTTCACACCAGAGCAGGTCTGCATAGGGCGCATAAGCCAAACCACGTGCGATCGCCTGATCAATGCCCGGCATCGTACGATAGAAGCCTTCCGGCGTACGCTCGCCGGTGATAAAGGCATGATCGCGCTCATCAGAATCAGAGGTGATCAGATTTGCGGCGTCCGCGTCGGTACGCGCCAGTAAAATCGTCGGCACACCACAAACGTCCGCAGCAAGACGGGCAGCATTGAGCTTCGCAACTGCTTCGGACGTCGGCACCAGTACTTTGCCGCCCATATGACCGCACTTCTTGGCTGATGAGAGCTGATCCTCGAAGTGAACGCCTGCAGCTCCCGCTTTGATCATGTTCTTCATGAGTTCGAAGGCATTCAGGTTGCCGCCAAAGCCTGCTTCTGCATCAGCGATAATTGGCGGAAACCAGTCAATGCTGTCATCGCCATTTAATGCATGAATTTCGTCAGTGCGGATAAACGCATTGTTGATGCGCTCAACCATTTTCGGCACCGAGTCAACCGGGTAGAGGCTCTGGTCGGGGTACATCTCTCCTGCGCTATTGCCGTCGCCGGCCACCTGCCAACCCGAGCAATAAATAGCCTTGAGGCCTGCCTGAACTTCCTGAATCGCCTGGTTGCCAGTCAGCGCGCCCAGCCCACAAACCGGGTCTTCCTGATTTATGAGTCGCCAGAATTTCTCACTGCCAAGACGCGCCAGCGTGTGCTCGATGGTGACGGTACCGCGCAGCTTGATCACATCCTCAGCGCTATAGGTACGAGTAATACCCTTCCAGCGCGAACTGTTTGCCCATTCGTGTTCCAGCTTCTCGATCTGCTCTTTGCGTGACATGACATCTCTCCATCTGCGTTGTGCGCAAGAATGTGGGGCGTGGTGAATTCGTGGGCTATACTACGCTGGGGAGCGTTAAAAATTCACAGAAAGAATTTCACACTGTTAATTTCACAAGGGTAGCGTCATGGCACTGCAGCACGGACTCAAACGTAAAGCCCACTTTCTTGGTACCAAGATCAAGAGTCTGCGGAAACGCAACCGCCTCACGCTCGAGGATTTGTCGGTCCGCTGCATTCAGATTGACACCGAAGCAGGGCCATCGGTGTCCTATTTGTCGATGATAGAGAACGGCAAGCGCGTACCATCCGAGCGATTGCTACAAGTCATCGCGGAGATATTCCAAAAGGACCCGAGCTGGTTTTTCGACGAATCACTGGACGTAGAGGCCATTGATACGGCGCCCAGCGCCGCCGTACGCGGTATGCCGCTGGAACCAGGCTTTCTGTTCTCAGAAAGCCTGCTGCAGCTGGCTATCCCGGAACTGCTCGCGCAGACCGGCACCACCGGGCGACAGTTCGCGCACCTGTTGATTCGCGCACACCAGGAAGCCAGCCAAAACCGCTTTCCGGATATCGAACGAGCGGCAGAAAGTGTCGGTAAAAAGCAGTTCCCTTTGGCCGTTGAAGATGTCTTCGCCATTGCGAAAAACCTCGACCTCAAGATTGAATGGTTCGACAAGAATTCGTTCAAGGACAAAGGTGATACCGATGCGCCGCTGAAAATGCTGGTGCGCTCATTTTTTGACGCCCCCAACAAGGTCTACCTCAACCGCTCTCTGGAGAAGAATCCTGCCCGCCTAAAATACGACCTCGCAAATCACATCGCGCATAAAATTCTACATGACGGTGACGGCGCCCGGCCGCCTCAGGTATCAGGTGGCCGCGTGAGTGGACGCCGCGACGATACCGATTCGATGAATGTTGATGCAAAGGACGTGCTGTTCGCCTGGCGGGATTTCGAGTGCAGCTATTTCGCGTCTGCGCTGCTCGCTCCGAAAACACCGTTCAGGCAATTTCTTGCGAAGCAGTCTTACGCTATCGACTCCGGCGACAGAATCGACCTGACCAACACGCTCGTCATGCGCCGCATGTCCAGTGTCTCGCCATATCCACACTGGCACTACTTCGATGCTTATCCACCCGGAAACCTGCGTGCGGTGTACCGCGGTAATGGGATCCCATTGCCGTGGGGCAACATGACGCTGGTATCGGACCCCTGTCAGCACTGGGCGGTATTCAGAATGCTCAACACCACCTCGAGCAAACCCACCTCACAGATATCGGTCCTGCGCAGTGGCGACGACAAACGCCTGTATTGCTGTCAGTCTATTCGCAGCAAGGACGCCGCCGGAAATCCGCATGTCCTGTGTGCCGGCGTCGATCTGGCTCCGGCACTTAGCGCGCAGAATATCGATGCCATGAGAACGATCGATATGATCGAAACCAGCTGCAATCGGGGTGGTGGCTCCGCAGCCATTCCGCTCGAGGCTCGGCAACAGCTTGAAAGCATCTCGAAGATCCTGAATATCGGCTGGATCGCGGATGGCAGCGAAAATGTTGCGACGATTATTTGCCAACGCAGCTCTAACTGCCCACGCGATAAACATTGTCTTGGCAAGCAGACTCCCAAACTCAAGCCGGAAATTGACAAAATTCGTGACTCGATTCTCGCCGGCTAGTTCCCGGAAGAAAGGGAGCGCCTGAACTTGCGCATGCCGCCGACCCAGCGATCGTAGTCACCGCTCTTTCGCTGCATGTAATTCGTAACCTGTGGATGGGTCAGAATCATGAAGCGACCTTCGAGCGCCTGATCGATGATGATATCGGCGACCTCCCCGGCCTGCATGATGCCGTCGATCGCGTTGCCGTTAAATCCACCCTCGGTCGCACCGGAATCGTCTTCCATACCGATCAGCCGAGTAGCTACGGCCTGCGGACAAACGACAGAGACCTTGATTCCCGCATCGCCGTAGTCAATCGCAAGCGCTTCGGTAAAGCCGACAGAGGCATGCTTGGTCGCTGAATAGGCCGAATCACCAATCTGGCTCAGCAAGCCGGCAGCCGACGCGACATTGATAATATGACCACCGCCGCGCTCGATCATTTTCGGAATAACGGCGCGAGCGGCATACACCTGCGCCATAACGTTCACTTTCCAGCTAATGCTCCAGCGATCATCGATCGGGTTCATGCCACCCTCTGTCGAAATCGCGCCGCTTTCACCGTCGCCAAAACCAACTCCGGCATTGGAGACAAATAAGTCGATCGGGCCAACATCGCTTTCGGTGTCGTCCACCAGCGATATGATCGCTTTTTCATCAGACACATCAAGTTGCCTGGCAATGCCGCCGATTTCTTCAGCGACGGTCTCTGCAGCGTCGCCCTCAATGTCGGCGACGACAACGCCCACACCATCAGCCGCGAGGCGGCGACACAGCGCACGGCCAATGCCATGTCCGCCGCCGGTCACGACGGCATTCTTAATGGCGATTGCGGTCATTGCTTCCCATCTGACCTTGTATCCAGAAACTCTACAGCTTGTTCGAAATAGCTGGTGCCCGGCATTTGTCGGTTGACGTTCGCGACGGTAACCACCTCTGTATTAACCACGCCCGCCTTTCTATAGATATTCGCAATTTTCAGCATTTTGCGACGGTCCTTGTCTTTGGATCCGCACATGAACATGTATCGGTTTTGGCTTATCAGGTCGATCTTGGACGGCACATTGCCTCCCCACGACAGCGCGTCGCCGTAAAACAGAGCACCCTTGAACACCTCTGGCTTGGACGTGGCGAGCATCGCCGCCACATTTGCGCCACCCGAGTAGCCGAAGAGATAGTAGCGCTCAGTGTCGATCTTGTAGTCGCGTTCCAACACCGCCTGAGCAAGAATCGCCCGCAACATGCGTTCGTTGACAGGCTTTTTGTCGCCGCCGTTAATAAGTCCTATCCAGATAATGTTGTGATCCTCAAGAACGCTGGTCCATACTTTCTTGCCGGCACCCCATTCTGCGAAACCAATAAACACAATGACGCCCGCGGGTTTCATCGGATCGTAGTTTTTGGGCACAGACAATTGCCACGTCAGCTTTTTGTTCGGTGGAAATTGCGAAGAAACGACTTCTGCCCCCTCTTCTCCCAGCAACTCCAGCGGCGTAAGCGCCTTGCGAAAGAAACCTGTACGCGGGCCATCATCAGCCGATGCCAGCGGAGCCATCACAAACAACATCAACAACGCCGTTATCGTTTTTTTCATGTTATATCCGATCCTTAATGGTGTAGTACAACATAGCCAGAACCATGCCTGGATAGCGAAGCAACGTTCCACCCGGGAACGTGTGGGTTGGTAGATTCGCAAATACATCAAATCGCCCCGCAGTTCCCGTGATCGCCTCAGCGATCACCTTCCCGGCGAAGCTCGCAATGGAAATGCCGTGCCCTGAATATCCCTGGCCGTAAAACACATTCGGTTGCAGCCTGCCGACATGGGGCAGACGATTTGCGGTGACCGACAAAGTTCCGCCCCAGCCATACTCGATGGCAACATCCCGTAATTGAGGAAACAATTTAAGCATATACGGTCGGACGAATCCCTTTATGTCCGCCGGGAAACCGGCCCTGTAATTCTCGCCACCGCCGAACAACAGACGATGGTCATCTGACATTCTAAAATAGTTCACCACGAAGCGGGTGTCGTGAACTCCGAATCGGCCATTGATGAGCTCATTAGCCCGCGCCTCGCCGAGCGGTTCAGTCGCAATCATGAAATTATTAATCGGCATGATCTTGCCCGCCACGCGCGGCTCAAGATCACCCAGGTATCCGTTGCAGGCAAGCACCACGAATGCAGCTGTAACAGAGCCGCCGCCGGCTTCGACTATCGCCGGATCAGTGTGCGAATACCTGCTGACCCGTGAGTTTTCGTAGATTCGTACACCGGCTTCGGCGGCGGCGCGTGCGAGTCCCAGCGAGTAATTGAGCGGGTGCATTGTCAGCGCTTCAGGATCATATAGACCCCCGAGGAATGTACTCGTCGCAACGCGAGCATGGGTCTCCTCTCTGTCCAACGCGGCACAAAATGGATAGTCATAGCGCTCCGCCAACACATCGACCGTTTCGCGCGCCCAACCGAGGTAGCGTTTCTTGTGTACGCCCACCAATTGACCGCGGTGCAGGTCACAAGCGATATCGTGTTTTTCGACACGCTCGCGAATTTCCTGTTTCGCCGCCTCCGCGAAACCCCAAAGTTCTTGCGAGCGCTCGAGGCCGAACATCTTCTCAGCGTCAAGAACCTCCTGTCGCTGGCCACTACCAACCAGTCCGCCGCAACGACCGGACGCACCGAATCCAACACGCTCAGCCTCAAGCAAGACTACGTCGAGACCCCTCTCAGCGAGATTCAACGCCGCCGACAATCCTGTAAAACCACCCCCGATAACGCAAACGTCCGCCTGGCGTTCGCCATCAAGTACCGGGTAATCGCGCACACCGACCGCCGTCGCCGCGTAGAAGCTGTCTGGATAACCGGTCATCTCACTCATATGGCTGACTGTGGCCGAATGGGGCTGCCGTCAAAGAATCGGCTCAAGCGCAACGGCGCGAGATCAATACCGGTATCTGTACCGGTCAGCATGCCGGCGATTGCCTTGCCCGCACCTGGACCAATGCCGAAACCGTGACCACTGAACCCGGTTGCGACATGAAAGCCCTTCACGCTATCGACAGAGTCGATGATGGGCACGACATCGGGTGACGACTCGATTACGCCCGCCCAACTTTCCACAATCGGCGTATTTACAAGCTGCGGAAACATTTTATCCAGGTTGCGCCGAATGCCCTTAAGAACTGCGGGCGTTGGCTCTGGATCGAGAACGCGAACCTCCTCAAAGGGTGAGAGCCTGTCCAGGTCCCACACCCTGGGTGTCGTCCACTCGTCGACAAACTCGCGCCCGAATGACAAACGCACGACTTTGAACTCCTGCAACAACGCTGGCAGGAACTTGAAAAAGTATTTGAACGACGATGGCGTAACCGGATGCTCCAGTACGGAGCCGTGCGCGACTGTGTAGCCGCCATCTTCGCGGCGACGGATTCCCAGTCGGGCATCAAAAACATTGCCGTCCAGGACACTCTCGCAAGCCGCCGTGCGTGCAACCGTGCCACGCACCCGTAATTGCGGCACGTTAATGCCAAGCGAACGACAAAACATTGAGGTCCAGGCGCCCGCCGCGCACAAGACGGTCGAAGTGCGAATCGTGCCATGTTCGGTAACGACCGCAGAGACCGCCCCACCGGAAGTTTCAATGCCGCGTACGGCACACCCGGGCAGCACGGTCGCGCCACTCTGAGCAGCCGCGCGAGCAATAGCGGGAGTCGCTTTGTGCGGTTCCGCACGTCCGTCGTTCATCGTGACCATCGCACCGGCCCAATCTATCGCTGCGCCATGGATGTATTTTTGCAATTCCGTGGCATTAATAAGGCGCGTGTCGATCTCGTAGTCTCGGGCAACATCTACCCAGTCCTCGAATGACTGCAGCTCTTTGCTCGAATTGGCCGTGAAAAAGCAACCGCCACGCGTGAACCCGACGTCCTCACCGGTCTCTTCTTTGAGGCTCTCCCAAATTCGCAGGCTCTCAAGCATCATTGGAATTTCCCGGGTATCACGACCTTGAACGCGAACCCAGCCCCAGTTCCTGCCCGATTGCTCGCCAGCAATATGTCCCTTCTCGCAAAGCACGACAGCGATGCCCTGCCGGGCAAGAAACCATGCCGTCGAGACACCAACGATGCCGCCACCGATGATGACGACATCGGCACTTTCCGGAATCTTTGCAGGCGGCTCAAGCGGTTTGTTCCAGACCGAGCTGACGGTATCGTTAGCGTTTGTCATTGTTGTTGCCCCTGCATTTCGAATCCTATACCGTACCGACCCGATGAATCATCCCATTCAGTCAGTATCCGACATCCCGCCACTGATCGCGACCTCGGTTGTGCGCGGCAGTGAACAGGGCCAGAGTCACGGCGGCGTTTATATCGTCGATCCGGCGTCGCAAACCGTGCAGCAAATGCTCGATTGGGATACGGCCGACATCGACTGGTCCGGACGTGGCTGGGACCGTGGCCTGAGAGGCGTCACATTCCACGATGGTGAACTCTATATCGCCGCCAGTGACGAGCTGTTCGTTTACGACCAGCAATTCGTGCAGCAACGCTCGTTTCGAAACGCCTACCTCAAACATTGCCACGAAATTTGCGTCCACAAAGACAAGTTGTACCTGACCAGCACGGGGTTCGACAGCATTCTTGCGTTTGACCTCAACGAACAGGACTTTTCGTGGGGCATGCATATCGCGAAGATCAACGGCGTCTGGCACGCGCACCGTTTTGATCCAAAATCGAATACGGGGCCGAGCGCGAAGAATCGACTACACATCAATAATATCCATTGTGATGACGACGGTTTGTCCTTCGCGGGTCTGCGCAGCAAGGGCATTATCAGCCTCGCACCCGGCGGCACGTTGATGGAACAGGTACAACTGCCGGAAGGCATACACAATGCGCGTTTGATTCGGGACGGAGTACTGTTCAACGACACCGCTGCCAACTATCTGCGCTTCGCAACGCGGGATGGCGAAGAGCGCCGATTTGCGTTTCCCACCTACGCGGAGCGTGAACTCGAGTTCGCTGCTGTCGATGATTCAAAGATCGCCCGGCAAGGGTTTGGCCGAGGGCTGTGTGTCATCAACGAACGTCTTGTTGCCGTCGGCTCGTCGCCATCGACCGTAAGCGTTTTCGACCTCAAGAGCGGCGCCACGGTCTTTTCAGTCAACTTCTCGATGGACATCCGCAATGCGATTCACGGCCTGGAAGTGTGGCCATATGCGGTCCCGGGCGGCGCTTAGGTCGCTTCAGACTCGGCGGCAGTAATTGCTGCTACTACATTCGCGGTATCACCATTGTGGCGAATATTCGCGCCGGAAACTCCCGGGATCGTTCGCAAACACTTGAGCATTTCAGCACAGATCGCGATTCCCTCAGCAAGGGGGTCGCTGGCTTCGGCAATTCTTGCGACCGTCGCATCCGGAATCAGCGCTTCGGGATCTTGCTTCTTGTAGTTACGCGCGAGGTCCGGCGAATCCAAGAGTGGCACATCGACCATTAGAGCGGCACGATGCAGTATCTTTTGCCGCACGATTTTGTCCATGTAACGCTCGAGTAAGGGAATATTCAGGCAAGGCTGTGTGTAAAGAACCCGGGTCCCGGCGTCGATTGATTCAGAAATACGTGTCGCCTGCCAGTCCTCGCTGAAACTGAAGACCGTGATATAGGTAGCAATCTGAAACCCGGGCGCCGATACCAGGCCCGACTCCTCGCCAACGCGCCGCGCCATCTCTATCAAACGTGCTTCCTTGGTATCAAACACACCCTTGCCGCGGATTAAATCCTGTTTTGACAGTTTTTCCCCATGTCTGACAACAACCGAGCTAACGCCAAGGGCGGCGGCCCCCAGGAGTTCGGCCTGTAACGCCACCCGGTTTCGATCCCGGCCCGTCAGATGAAACACCGCGTCGGCATCGCAACGCAGAACGATCGCCGCTGCCGCCAGCGATGACATGTGGCCAACAGCGCTGCGATCGTCAACAAGTTGAATAGCATCGACAAAGGGCGACAGCGTCGCCGCCGATCCTTCTATGTCTGCCACTTGCGATGTCGGGTGCAGCGGCAGCTCGGCCGTAATGACGAATTCCTTGTGCTGCATCGCGTCGCGGAGTGTTTGCATGTGCGTCATGATACCAGTGGCAGGCAAAGCTCGGTTAGACTACGACACATATGAAGCAGACCCCCGAGATTTCAGACGTACGAGAATTTCGTGCCTTTTTGGATGCGCACGGTTATGACAGTGCGACACTATCGCAGCGCATGGGACGCGCACGTCCGCCGGCCGCTGGCGAAGAGCAGCAAATGTTCGACGACTCGAGCGAAATAAGCACGGCCAACGTGCTTATTCGCTTGTTCCTGCTCGGCGCGCCAGTAGACAAGGTTAGCATTGAGGAATTTATTCCAGCGCCTGTTCTTGAGTTTTGTGATCAGGCCGGGCTGTTCGAAACGAGCGGCGACATCGTAAACGGCAGTATCGTCATCGTCCCGGTCGAAGATCTTCTGTTCGCCTCCGATGCATTCCATATGCTGGGCACAGAGCAGGCCTCAGAATTCGTATTACCGGCCAGCACGCACTCTGCAAATTTCCTGCGTTTGTTAACGATGCGAGATCCAGTGAAAAGCGCGCTGGATCTTGGCTGTGGTTGCGGCATTCATGCACTGTTTGCTGCTCGCCACAGCATAACTGTCGTTGCCACGGATATCAGCCCCAGCGCGATCTGGTACACCCGCTTCAACGCGATGCTCAATGGCATCGACAACGTTGAATGTCTCGAAGGCAGTCTGTTTGAGCCGGTGGCAGAACGTAAGTTCGACCTGATCGTTACCAATCCGCCATTTGTCATCAGTCCGTCCGAATCATTTGTCTACCGCGATAACACCATGGAACTCGACAGCTTCTGCCAGGTGCTGGTTGGCGAGGCGCCTCGCTATTTGAAACTCGGCGGACACCTGCAAATGCTCTGTGAGTGGGTGGAAATCACCGGGCAATCCTGGCAGGAACGCATCACCGGCTGGGTACGGAATTGCGATGCATGGATTTTGCACACACCACCGTTGTTACCGGCCAGCTATGTGCAACAGAGAAGCAGCGATATCTCTGGCGATGCCGTCAATACTGGTCAACCCGACACCTGGTTGGCCTATTTCGAAGCACGCGATGTGCGCGCAGTGCACCCCGGGATGCTCACCCTGCGGCGACGCGACGGACAGAACTGGCTGCACATACAAAACCTGACAACTGACGTCGTGAGCGAAGCGGGAGATGTCATCGCCGATAGCATTGCCGCAGTCGATTTTCTTGAGGCCTGCGATGATGATTCATTACTGCAAGCGACACTGAGTCTGGCTGACGGCGTGGGCGCGGAGCGTCTGGAAACCGATGGCAATATCACAGGCGTCTATTTGAAACTAAATAATGCCCTCGCGGTGGACGCCGAAATTGACGGCGCCGTTGCTGCTTTCTTAAACCTTTTTAATGGCCAGCAATCGGTGCAGGAATGTATTGACCAATTCGGTGCGACAACCGACGCAGACATGGGCGCACTTAGGTCTGACCTGTTGGCGATTCTTCGCATGTTTGTCAGCCGCGGCTTTCTTGTGCCCGTAGACGTTTAGTCCCAGTTATACGAGAAGCGTAAGCCGAATTCGCGCGGCCTGTTTGTGTTTACCCTGCTGCGACCGAAAAAGAAGTCGAAGAAAAGCGGGTTGTCATACAAGGTCGCACGCTCGTCGAAGACATTGCTTACGAAGCCCTCCAGAGTCCAAGTGTCAGAAACAAGCCCCAGCTTCAGGTCCATTATGCCGTATGAGGGCTGTTTGAAAAGTGGTGGACCGGTAATATCCAGCGGCGCTCCCGCCGCGATTTCCTCCAGCTGATTCTTGGATTCGTCCTGCCAGGTGTACTGGCCTCGCAGGTACATGTTTTCGCCACCAAGAACAGACCAGTTGTATTGGACAAAGCTGCTGATCTTGAGCTCCGGCACGTTCGGTAATTGTGTGCCGGCCGGCACCGGGACTGTGACCTCAAATGCCTCGGTTGTTTCGGCTTCGACCCAACCGATGCCCAGCCCGAGATCAAGGTTGTCATTCGGTGCCGCACGTAAATCAAACTCCAAGCCGACCTGCTCGGCATCACCCACGTTCGCGACCATGACCTGGAACGGCTGGTTACAAAAATCGACATCTGCGATCTCACCTGTCTGACAAGGTCGGTTGCTTGGATCGATGGCTTCGATTTGGTAGTTCTCCCATTGACCAAAATAGGCAGTCGCATTAATTTGCAATCTACCATCCAGCCAGCGGGTCTTCGCACCGACCTCGAAGTTCTTCAGAAGATCCGGGTCGTAGGCCTGCGGGAAAACGGTAAACGGTGTACGATTTCGGTTCGCACCACCGGCCCGGAACCCTTCGGAATACAGGGCGTAGACCATTTTGTCATCGTCAAGATTGTATTCCACTGTAATCTTCGGCACGACGTCATCGTTGCCGCCGGTGGGATTCGTGACATCCGGGAAACCTGCGTGAACGATAAATGGTTTATCGACAAAGTAAGTGCGATTCATTTCCTGATCGAAGAATCGTGCACCGACCTCGACAGTTAAATCGTCCGTCAGGTCGTAACTGAAATTACCGAATACCGCCCATTGCTCCCAATCGGTGTCATCGACTGACAACCACCAGGACGGATCCACGCCCGACGGCGCATAAAGATAGGTCCAGTAGGCATAGGACAGCGACTCCAGAAACTCCGGCGTCTTTGCTCGATATTCCCAATACTCGGTCTTTTCTTCATAGAACGCGCCCAGCACCCAGCGATAGTTATCACCCGTTTTTGACAGTCTGAATTCCTGCGTAAATCGGTCGTCATGCTGGTCCTGGGTGTTAAAGCCGATCGCGTCCTGGTCGTTGGGTACCGTTGAATAGAACGTGAGGTAGCCGGTGTTCGGGTCGACATCAAGCCCGGCACCAGCAACACCCGACCAGCAGTAGGTGGCGTAGCTTGGACAGAAGTTGTAGTTGAAATAGGCTGAGTAGGTCGTGCGATCGAATACGTAGTTGAGATCGCGATCGAAGTAACTCGTGACAGAGGTGAATTCGAAACCGTTGCCGAAGCCACCTTCGATGGTTAGCGCAAACTGCGACCAGTCGTCATCACGTGTGTCGTTAAAGAACTTGACCGTTTTCAGGTCGCCGACACTCGGATCAAAATCATTGTGGCTGTTCGCTTCCGAGGTTTGCAGCATCGCGCTCCCCATCACTGACCACTCTTCGTTGACGAACCACTTGGCAGCAATCCGCCCGCCGATATGGTCTGCGAAATTTACGTCGTCTTCCACCACATTTGCGTTAGTCCTACCACCGCGCATTGGTGAAACACCCAGGACATTGTCGATGAAGCCGCCGTCCGTCGCGGAAAATCCCACAAGGCGCAATGCGAACTTGTCTTCGATCAACGGCAAGTTGATCCAGGCACTAACTTCGTGGCTCAAATCCGATTTATCGCCCGCCCTGACCATGAAGTCAGCATTCGCTGCAAAAGCCGTGGGATCGGGCTTGTTGGTAATTATTCTAAGCGTACCCGATTGCGAGCTGTCGCCATACAAAGTGCCCTGGGGGCCTGCCAATGCTTCGACGCGCTGAATATCGATCATGCGTGGTTCGGGATTGACAGAAAACTGAGTGAGTGGCTGCTCGTCGATGTACAGTCCGGCCGACGATGCGGCGATGAAGGCGCCTGGGTTATCCGACACTCCGCGGAAAATGATTTTCTGGGCGCCGGATGTGCCGCCAACGCTACTAACACTCGGCAGCATGCGCACGGTGTCTTCGAGATTTAGGAGACCCTGGCGTTTGAGATCGGCGCCTGTCAATGCCTGGATACTGCCGGCAACGTCCTGCAGACTTTCTGCTTGTTTTCTTGCCGTAACGGTGATTTCTTCAAGGCCACCGGAACTAGCTGAGTCATCCTCCTGTGCTCGGGCATCGTCTGAGTGGCCGGCAACGGCCATTGATACGGCAATCGCCAGAGCACTCTTTACAGGAACCCCATCAGTCGTAGAAACATGCGCCATCTTTGCCACCCCCGTCGCTATTATTTTTGCTAACTCCCCGAGTCTACTATCAAAATTTGCCCTGATACAACAAATCAGCCCGATTGATCGGGTCAGCTTCACGGTAGAAATGGTAATTATGCAACGTTCGTTGTTTTTGCTATGTTTTTGCCCCTATGAATATTGAAGAACCCCTCAAAAATCTCGGCGATGTGGACTCACAGGCGCTGATCGACGCTGTTCTTGGTCTTAGCGAAGACGCTTGGCGAATGAATATCAATCGACAGAACGACTACGAAGTGCATCGGCAGACACAATCCGTTGTCCTCGTTTTCTGCGACGGAGCGATGGAAGACATGCAAATCACGAAAGAGGCTGGCTGGGATTTGCTGGCTAAAGAAGCCATACCGGTCATGCACAACCTGATTGGACGATTTTATCCACCCGGTGGGACCATCATTCGAGCGATGGCCGCCAAATTACTGTCCGGCGGCCGCATCAACCCGCACTTTGACAGCCATGCCTCGTTTCAACACAGCCACCGTATTCATATTCCGATAACGACCAACAATCGCGTCCGCTTCACGATAGATGGCAAACCATTTCGCTTTGAGGTGGGCAAAGCCTACGAAATCAATAATCAAAAAACACACAGCGTAATCAACAGCGGCAAAGAAGACCGCGTTACGTTCATTTTTGATTACATGCCACCTGGACAAATTGCCGGCCGTGCCTCTTAGTACTGACTCGGCTGCCAGCCTTCGGGCAACTCACGGAGCAAAGGTTCCAGAATCTCGATCATCGGGCCGAGATGTCGCTCGTAGCGGCGCCATAAATGTTTGGAGGTCGAGTAGATTGGTTTACGCACCTGTTCGGAACTCGCCGTCTTGACTGCACGCTCGTTTTCATAAAACCGCAAACAGGCATCGTCCCAGGGTAGCTCACAGTATTCGAGGATGCGGCGCACCTCGGTCTCGAGATCATCGACGACGTTCTCGTATTGCACATCGAGAACCTTGCCTGGCAGCACCTCGTGCCAATGATCCATTACACGCTGGTACTCAAGGTAAAACTCCGCCAGCTCAAACTGATCGTAAGTAAATGGCTGACCACGAGCGAATAATTGCTTGAAGCTGCCGAGACAGCTATCAAGCGGGTGCCGTTTAGCGTTGATGATTTTTGCATTGGGCAACGTTAGGCTTAAGAAACCGACATGCACGAAATTGTTTGGCAGTTTGTCCGTGAATCGCGGCTTGCCGCCCACACGGTGCCGCTCAGTTCGATGCAGGTATTCCTCTCCAAGCGCTGACAATTCCTCGGCATCCAACAGCGGCATGACTTGTGGATACGACTTGCGGTCGTCGCGCTGTGTACCGACAGAGCGGGCCACTCGCCCGAGATCGGGTAACTCGTGCGTGCCCTCGACGTCCGGGTGACTTGCAAGAATCTGTTCGATCAATGTTGAGCCCGAGCGCGGCAAACCGACGATAAGAATAGGTGCGTTGCTTTGGCATCCACTGCCGATACGCTCAACCAGAAATTCTTTCGTGAACGTCTCGATAAACCGGTCATGCAGGTCTGCCGTCTGCACAGGATCGTAGGACTCACGTTGACGACGATTGCCGTTGCCGAGACTGTATTGCTCGAAGGCACTGTCGAAATCCTCTTTGTCCTCGAATGCCTTGCCCAATGCAAAGTGGAAATTGGTGCGCTGCTCTTCGATCAATGATTCACGGGCGACGCGCCCCAGCATGTTGTCGATATCTCCGTCATCGAAACGAAACGTCTTCAGGTTCGCCATGCTCCACCACGTTTCGCCATGATCCGGATTCTGCTTGATGCATTCCCGATAGCTCGCGATTGCTTCATCTTGCTGGCCAATTGTCTTCAGGACGTGACCGATCCCGGATAGCGCGCCAAAATTGGAAGGATCTTGTTGCAATGCTTTCTTGAACATGTCCAGCGATTCGTCGTGCTTGCCAATCATGGCGTACACGGTACCAACCGACACATACCCGGTCGGCCGGTGCGGCTCAAGCCGGATAACGCGCTGGAATGCCTCGATAGCAGCCTCTGTCTTGTCCTGTTCCTGTCGCGCCAGCCCGAGATCGTTCCAGCCCTGGTGAAAGTCGGGGGATATTTCGAGAGCCCGTTCCAGCAACGCCTCTGCGTCACCCCACTGATTCGCTCGCATGGCAACACTCGCCAGTAAACGTAGCGCATCGACGTTGGTGGGGTCTCTCAGCAATACATCGCGGTAGATCTTCTCTGCCTCGCGAACATTACCCATACGTTGCAATCCGAGACCACGAACAAGATCTTCACGATGAGGCGCGAGCTTGAAGGATTCTTCGAGCTCGCGAGATGCGTCGTCATCCCTGCCCATGCCGATCAGGACCTTGCCCTTCTTCATGCGAATTGACGCACTCCCTGGCTCGAGCTCCTCCGCCCTTTCAAGCGATGTGAGTGCATCCGACAATCGGCCCTGCATGATCAGCGCTTCTGCCAAGCCCTCATGTGCCCGCGAGAAGTCCGGGAAAATTCGTACAGCACGCGACAGCGTATGTTCCGCCTCTTCCGGTCTTCGCTGGCGAATTAACGCTGCTCCCAGCAAGCACAACAGGTTTGAATCGCGGGGGTGCTCGTTGAGTGCCTGGCGACAAATTCTCTCAGCCATCGGGGCATCGCCCGCCCGCAAGAACGTATTTGCCCTGTCGAATGAGGCTTTGGGACTATCTGTTTGAGATTCTTCGTTGTGCATTCTAGTTGTTGTCATTCCGCGGTAACCCTATGCTACGGCTATTCAACCGCGACGCTCGCCAACATGCAATACGACGTGATCATCATCGGTGCTGGCCACAACGGCCTGACGACTGCTGCGTACCTCGCCAGGGCGGGACGCAATGTGCTGATGCTCGAGCGCCGCGACATCGTCGGTGGTTGTGCGGTAACCGAAGAAGTGGACCCGGAGCTTGCGCCTGGTTGCCGGGTATCGACCGCCTCCTACATTGCGAGCATGTTACGACCCACCATCATCAAAGACCTGAAGCTGGGCTCCTATGGGCTAAAAATGGTCGCTTGTGATCCGGGCGTGCAGGCCGCGTTCGATGACGGGGATGTCGTCGGCTGGTGGTCGGACGAAGACAGGATGCGGGCGGAGCTGTCGCGGGTGGCGCCGCATGACATCCATACCTTTTTCGAAACCGAAGAAGAACTCAAGAAACTCGCAGCGTACCTGCAGCCGTTTTTTCTTGAATCGCCGCCGGATCTGAACGCAAAAGGTTTAGACAAAATTTCTCAGGCATGGCGTTTATACAGGCGCTTCGGTGGAATAAAGAGTGACGAGGTAAGCGGCTTGCTTCGATTCCTCACCGGCTCGCTCGGCGAGTTTCTCGATCAGCGTTTCGAATCTGATAAATTGAAACGCCTCATCCTGTCGAACAGCCTGTACGGAAAACACGGTGGCCCGTATCAACCGGGTACGGCCATGGGATTGCTGTTTCATTTGCTGAGCGGTGGCGACTCCGAACAACAGGCCTGGCAGGGCCATGTCATCGGTGGCATGGGTGCTATTACTCAGGCGATGAAATCGGCGTGCGAAGATTTAGGTGTTGAGATTCGAACCGGCGCATCCGTAACGCAAGTCAATGTAGCGAATGGTACTGCCACAGGAGTAACGCTTGATGGCGGCGATGTGATTGACGCGAAAGTTGTTGTATCCAATGCGGACCCGAAACGGACTTTCCTCGGCCTTGTCGAAAGCAATGAGCTTAGCGCCGAGTTTCGCCGCGATATTGCAAACATTCGAATGAATGGTCCGGCCGGCAAAGTGAATTTTGTTTTGTCGGAAGAGCCACAGGTCAACGGCATGCCAGTGGACAGGTCCAAGCCGCAGCGCTCGCTGTTCACGTTGATTCCATCGCTGCGGGAGGCGGAAGACAATTACAACGCCTGCCAGCGCGGCGATATTCCAGAGCGCTTATGGGTCGATTGCGTGTTGGCATCTAATGTCGATGACACCCTCGCGCCCGAAGGGCGCCACATGCTGACCTGCTTCGTGCAATACCTCCCCTATGAACTTCGCGACGGGAACTGGGATACGCAGCGCGAGCCTCTGGGCAATAGGGTCACAGAACTTATCAGCCGATTTGCACCGAATGTTCCCGCCTCAGTTGTCGCGAGACGCGTCATCACACCGCCCGACCTGGAAGCGCAATTCGGCATCACTGAAGGCAACATTTTTCATGGCGATATTTCGCTGGAGCAGATGTTCTTCATGCGTCCGTTACCGAAATGGTCGCAGTACAAAACACCAGTTGATGGCTTGTATCTTTGCGGCGCCGGCACACATCCCGGTGGTGGCGTGACCGGCGCGCCCGGTTACAACGCAGCAAAGGCGATTTTGCGAGCTCGGTAAGTTCATTAATCTGGACAACCCATAAAGTCTATACTCAGTATTTGTAGACGAATTAACGTTAGGTGGCGCGAACAATTGTCGCAGGAAATCGCACGTAAGTCTGATGACGAGCTGCTCGTCACGTATCCAATCCGCGGTACGGCGCCGGACTGGTTTTTTAGGCTCGACGAAACATCGGCTGGTGCGTGGAAGGTTTCAGGCACCGACCGCTGGGGGCGTACTGTCTCTATCACCGGGCATGACGAAGAAGACTTGCTGTCTCGGGCAGAGTCACAAGCGCGGAAAATTAGCAATTCCCTGGACACCACCTGACATTGCCTGCACTTGCGAACCACAACCCTGAAAAGGAACTACGGTATGCGAAAACTCGTTTCAATTCTTGGCAGCGTCATTGGTCTATCGATTCTCCTGGCATATTTGAACTTCGCCTTTGGCTGGATCATGCTGTCGGAGCGTCTCAGTCTGGTGCTTGCGTTTGCGATCGGGCCGGTGGCAGTGTTTGGAACACTGGCGCTTAGCGAGAACCTCACGCGTGTCTTCGACACATCCACACTTCGCCTGGGGACGACTTTCCTTGTCATCGCCTTCGCTGTCTTAACCCTGATGCTTACCATGCAGCAGGCCATATTTGCGGAATACCAGCAGCTGCTCGATGCAAACGCCGCGCCTGAGGCACAGGCATCGCTAAAGGCGTCCTTCGCACTCACTAATCAGGTTCAGTTGGGTGCGGATGTCGCCTTTGACATCTTCTATTCCCTCGGCATCATCTTCGTCTCATCGGCGCTGGTTCGGGGCAAAGGATTTGAACGCCTGATCGGGGCCTACGGCATAGTGGCCGCGACCAGTTTGCTTGTTCTTAACCTGTGGTTCTTCCCGACACCGCCAGCCGCTGCTGGAAGTATCGATATGGGGCCGGCGACGATCGTTTGGTGGGTAGCGCTAATTGTGCTGGACGGTCGGCTTAGCAAGCGTGAAGCATCCGATGATGTTTGACCATGGTACGGCGCAGCCTGGCAATGCGCTGCACTTGCAAACCGCTCACTGATTGCTTGACCGGTTCAGTCCGATAGAGCAAGACTAGTTAGGTAACGCTGAAATGAGCAATATCGCAACAGAATTGCAGCAGGGCATGCTCTTGTATCGACAAGGGCGCCTCGATGAGGCGAGGGCGATCCACGAAATGATTCTTAGCAAGGCGCCGCAGTGTGCCGATGCGTGGCACGTACTCGGTATGATCGCAATTACCCGGAAGGACCACGATCGAGCGTTTCAGCTTGTGTCAAAGGCCCTGGACCTCAATCCAGAAAACCCTGCCATTCACCAGCACATCGCTGTAATTCATGGTCGTTTAGGTCGTTTTGAACAAGCGATCAGGCACTATCGTGAGGTGATCCGTCTGGCTCCGAGCTACGCAGAAGCCTATTTCAACCTATCCCGAATTATCAGATTCGAGCCTGGCGATCCGTTTGTCGAGGGGGTCGAACTCTGCCTCAAGGAAGCTGAGAATTCTGATACAGATCGGAGCTTTCTGCACTTCGCAGCGGGGAAATACTATGACGACATAGGCCAGACCGAACTGGCTTTCGCCCATTACCGCAATGCAAATGATGCCCGCAAAGCAAGGTTCGACATCGGCACGACGCGGCAGAACTTTAAAAGCATCATGACTACTCTTACGCCACGGTGGCTCCGCAGCCATGTCGACGGAGGCAATTCGAGCCGTCTACCTGTCTTTATCATCGGCATGCCGCGCTCAGGCACATCGCTTGTGGAACAGATTCTTGCGTCCCACCCTTCGGTGGTTGCCGGTGGCGAACTGCACGACATATGGGAAATCGTGCAAGCGCTTTCCCAGCACGACTCGGCTCGGCGTCCGTTCCCCGAGTGCCTGGACGGGATAGACTCGAATGTACTCAAGGAGTGTGCCGCTCGGTACTTGCGAAGGCTAACTAGCCTGGGTCCGACCGCCGATAGAGTAAGCAATAAGAACCCGACGGATTTTCGCTACCTGGGGCTCATCGCTGGCATGTTCCCGCATGCTCGAATTTTGGAGGTGCGACGAGATCCACGGGATACCTGTTTGTCCTGTTACTTCCAGAACTTTCGCAACGGTCAGGAGTACAGTTTTGACCTTCAAGATGTTGGGTCGTTTTATCGGTGCTACGAACAGTTGATGCGACACTGGCGATCTGTAATCCCGTCGAACTTGCTCAGCGTCAGCTACGAATCCCTGGTGACTGAGCCCGAGACGGTTGTACGCGAGATACTCGACTTTTGCGGCCTGGATTGGCACCCGGCCTGCATTGAGCCTCACAAGGCTTCCGGCGCCGTCGCAACTGCCAGCCGCTGGCAGGTGCGGAGGCCTATTAACCGTTCTGCCGTCTCTCGCTGGAAACGATACGAAGCGCATCTCGGTCCTCTTTTGGCCGCCTTAGGGCCGATACCGGAACAGCAAGAAACGACACAGAGTGGCCCGCCGATTCGTGAAGCCCCGTGAAATAACGAAAATCAGCTGATGATCGTCCACCTTGTGGCAAAATCGGATCTATGAAGAACCTGTTACGCATTTTATTGCGCACTGTGCTGGCATTGGTCGCGATTGTCGTTGGCCTGCTGTTGTATGTGCAGCTAGGTGGTATTCGCTTCCACCAGGATCGCATTCAAACAGCGCTGTCGGATGCGGTCGGTTTCGAAATCGCTGCCAGTGAGCCGCTACAACTCGATCTCGGCCGAGAACTTGAGCTCACGGTGGTGAACCTGGCTGTTCGCAATGCCGCCTGGCCTGATTCAGAGCCATTGGCGGATGTCGGCAGGGTTCGTATCGTTGTGGACGCGTGGTCGCTGGTATCCGGCCCCATCGAGATCACGGTGGTCGAGCTTGCTGACGTGAAGATCGGATTGGATCAATTGGACGACGGAACGGCGAACTGGACACCGGCGCCTCAGGATGTCGCGACGCCGGCCGTTGAGCAGGACGAAGCGGCTACTGCCTTTATTCTTCATGAAGTAAAAATTGATGGTGTGGAGCTCGTTTCTGCTATCAATGGCGAACCGGCCTGGGCAGGACACGTCCCACAGTTGATGCTCCGCTTGCTGGATGCGTCGACATACGCTTTTGACACAGCCGCCGACGCGGCATTTGCTGACGGGACGCTCACCGGCAACGCCGCCTTGTCGGGCGAAATCTCCAGCGATTTTTCACAGGCTACGCCCAGGATTGACCTGCTGTTGACGGTCCCCGAGCTCAAGATTCAAACCGCGAACAATGATGAAGCAGAACCCGACCCAACACCAGAGCATGAACCGGCACGCTTATTCGACGATTCACCGTTGCAGATGGCGGGCCTTGACGGCCTCGATTTAAGCGCGGTCGTATCCGCTGAAAATGTACTCATCGATGGCGACAGTTTTCGTGATGTTCACTTTGATTTGTCGCTCGAAAACGGCAAGCTAAACCTTAACCCTTTACAGCTCAAGCTTGGTGACGGTAGTGTCACCATCGCTCTGTCGCTTGAACCCGTGGGCGA
The DNA here is from genome assembly GCA_021773055.1 of Woeseiaceae bacterium. GTDB lineage: Bacteria > Pseudomonadota > Gammaproteobacteria > Steroidobacterales > Woeseiaceae > UBA1847. Next base: position 42,462 of record JAJFKV010000007.1, on the reverse strand, counting down.
CAATTACGCAATGACGTTGCGCTCCGAGGTCGAACAACTTCGTGTAGCGAGCATGGCAGCGGAAGGTCAGGACCCCGCCAAACTCCCGCCGCTCGATGCAAACCTCGAGATCAGCGGAACGGGAAGTTCACTACACCAGATTATGGCCTCATCCAACGGACAATTTTCCGGTCGACACGCGGTCGGCGAGGTCAACCTTCAGGCCGCGGGCGTTTTGTTCTCCGATATCATTTCATCGATTACATCGAGCCTGAATCCGCTCGCCGAATCGCCTGAATACGCGACTTTGGAGTGTGGCATCTACAGGCTCGACATCACGGATGGCATTGCCACGGTGGATGAGCTCGCGGCACAGATGGACTCACTCGTGATATTGAGCAGTGGCACGATTGATCTGGGTGACGAGACAATCGACTTGTCTATGCGAACCAAGACACGTGAGGGCTTCGGACTGAGTATTGGCGGCGTCGCCAATTCGTTCCTGAAGCTTGGCGGAACACTTAGCGAGCCGAGTGTCAATGTTGACGCGGCAGGTTCTGTGACAGCAACCGGTGCTGCAGTTGCATCTGGCGGGCTTTCTTTTCTGGCGAAGGGATTGTGGGATCGTTTGTCCGCCGAAGTTGATTTGTGTAAGGACGATGTTCCGGAAACTTGAGTTACCCGGTTGGTGGACTCATTGTAATTCTGGTCCCACCGAATCGATACAACATTATTCCGGGGCCGAACGCCCATAGAAATACAGCAAGACATCGTCGATTAGCGGCCTCCAGTTGTCCCAGTTATGGCCCCCGGTTTTCTGAATAAATTTCATGTCGTATCCCTTATCCTTCAACAACCTTCGGAACTTGCGATTGGCGGCCGCGTTGTCGTTGGGCGAACCCGTGCTAAGGAAAACTCGTAAGGGTAGTTTGGGCGCCTGCTCGTAGGCGGGAAGTAGATTCTTGACCGGGTGATTAGCCGGTGAGTGCATGCCGATTCCCGAAAATGTTTCGTATCCCAGCAGTCCGAAGCATGCTGCGTTGAGTCCGCCAAAGGACACGCCGAGAATCGTTCTTGCCTGACGTCCGTGACCAACCGGATAGGCATGCTCAATAGCCGGAATGAGCTCGTCAACGTAAAACCTAAGGTAATCCGCATTGCAGAAGAATTCCTGATTGCGGCGATTGATTTCCAGATTGTCCGGGTCACGCGAATCAACGAACACGGCGATAACCGGATTCATTGCGCCGGAATCCAAGAGGCTATCCAGCACCTTTGGTACATTGCCTCGATGAATGTATCCCGGTCCGTCCGTGATGAAAAGAACAGGCAGGTCTTCTGCCGCTTCAACACCCTCGGGAACGTAGACACGATATTGAAGCTCGTAGCCCAGCACATCGCTGGATATCCTGATGTTGGAGCTGAGGTTGCCGGCAGCAACAGCCGTGCCCGTGGACAGTAACAACAATATGCAGACATATTTCATTCGTGATTTGAACGATGCGTATCGAAATGGTTCCGGGGATCGACGCCCAATTTTGCCAGCTTTTGACCACGACTTCGCCATAATTTCTATGTCCAATGATCATTCTGATCGCAATCGAGCGTGTCATGAAAACTATTTACTTTATTCTGTTCACGGCGTTTCTTCCCACCCTTGCCTGGCCCCAGAGTGAAAGCGATATGCTCGAGGCGGCGAAATTAGGACTGATTGAAAAGTTTTACGCGAGTGGCATCGAGCATTACCAAAAAACACTGGACGATCGGGGCCTCTCCAGCGAAGAGAAGGAGTCTATTCTCTTCGATGCTATTGAAGCGTTTGCGGCTTGCTGGGTACTGGCAGCCCAGGCACAAGCCCGCGAACAGGCCCTTTCCGAGGAGATCATCCTGAAAGGCATTGGCGGCAGGACACGTGGTAAAGAAGAATCCCTGATACTTCTGGCGCTCGATACGGAAGCGTTGAAGATACGACGAAGGCCGTGTACCCAGGTGCTCTACGAGATACTCAACAATGAATAAAAGTCCGATACTGTTCCTTCTACTCCTGGCCCTCATTCCGCTGCAAGGGTTTTCGGAACCGGCCAGCGACGAAAAAATGGCTGGCGAGGCGATATCCCCCGCCTTATCCAGAGACCCCGAAAAGCGGGACAAGGTACTGAGGCGGCATTTTGACGAGCTAGTTGAGGCCGCAACGCAGGCCCCCGACGAGGTTCGACCGGCCACAGTTTTCTTCAGCACCGGGCTTTCCTACCGTGAACTCCACGATTTGCGCAACGACTTCAGTATTGAGGTGATCGACGTACACATGAAGGCACCGCAGGGAGACAATGGCACCATCATGTCCATCGGGGGCGGCATGGCGGACCTGTTCGCGATTCGGGGTAGCTTTGAAGAAAGGCTCACGTTCATGATTACGTCGGAGCAAAAGTGTTTTGCCAAGATGGCAAAGTACATGCCAGCAAAGGAAGCAAAGGGGATGGCCGATCTGGCGACGCGTCCATTTCGTGTTTATGCGGCTCGAATTTTCGGGCCTAACCGATCCCTTAGAGAACTGCAGCTACAACCGAACGTACGCAGCGTAATGTTAATCCTGAGGACCAGTATTATTTCTGATTTCGAAGCCGCTAAATCCTACAGCGGACCACATCGTTATTTTATGCCCGGATTCAACTGCTGAAAGGAAGCTTGCGCCGAAGGAGGGTCACGCCGTAAGGTGGGCAATAGTTGGCCAAAACGACATTCACAGACTTCGACGACATTATGGTATCCAACGTAGAAAAAAATAAGAAGAGCTCGGACCAAAACATGGTTGGTGTGGGCATCGCGATCGGTGTAGCTGTTGGCGTTGCACTTGGTACCGCGATGAACAACGTTGGAGCAGGCATTGCAATCGGCATCGCGATTGGTGCTGCAGTCGGGGCCGGGCTACAACGAAACAAGAAACCGGAAGACAACGCGGATTGAGTTTTCCGAAATCGCCGAATAATCCAATACTGTACGCGGCATACGGTTCCAACCTGCATCCGCGTCGATTGCTCGAGCGAATATCATCAGCACGACTGATAACGACCGCGCTCCTGCCAGACTGGGCCTTGTATTTTCACAAGCGCGGCGACGACAAATCGGCGAAGTGCAGCATTCTTGCCGGGGGCGACGGGGTTCACTGCGCAATTTTTGAAATCAGCACCGAGGACAGGCTGACACTCGACCGGATCGAAGGCGTCGGTTACTCCGAAATCGTTTTGGACATTCCGAATGTTGGAAACTGCGTCTCATACATTGCCGAGAAGTCATACATTGATGACTCTCTATTGCCGTATGACTGGTACCAGGAACTGGTGCTGGCCGGCGCGCGATTGCACGGTTTTCCCGATGCCTATTTGCAGCTCATCGATTCGAAGCAAGCATGCAGTGACCCGGACCCTGAGCGGAGCATTGCAATGTGGAAGACAGTTGACGAATTGGCATGATCGTAAAAACGCACAATTTCTCGAAGACTGCACTCTCTCATTTTCGTGATTTACAACGCATGTCGTTTTCGATTCTGGAAGAAACTGCGGCCGGTCTTACCGGTGGTGAAACGGAAAAGGAAGTCGCCCACGCGTTGGTGAAGCGCTACCGCGCCGCCGGGGCTGGTTCATTTTTTCACTTGCCCGTTGTTTTGTTCGGCGAGCGCACTGCCTTGCCGGGCGAGTGGACGGTGCGGCATTTCTTTCCGAAAGCAAAAATACTCGAACCCGGTGACAGCGTGATCCTCGATGCAGCGCCGCTGTTCAAGGGTTATCTCGTGGATACGTCCTACAGCTATTGCTTCGGCGACAACGACGACCACCGCGCGATGATGCAGCACCTGGCGCAATACCGTGACAGTGTGCCCTCTGCTATCAACAATCATGACAGTTTCAAACTCATTGCCGACCGGGTGCTGGAGACCATGGCAAACGCCGGGTATCAACCGGTTCACAGTAAACACCCTGGCGAGGTCCTGGGCCACCGGGCGATCAAGACACCGAATCTGCCGTTTCAACTGCGACTACAAGGCTTCGATGCGGTGTCGCTGAGCTGGTTTCGACTCAAGGATCGCATGGCGAAAAGTGGCTGGGGGCGACACAGTCCTTTGTGGAATTCCCTCGACACCTCCGACCATGAGGCCCATGACGGTCTCTGGCTGGTCGAGCCGCATGCCGGCCGCGGCCCGGTTGGCGCCAAATGGGAAGAGATCCTGGTAATAGAAAATGGCGAGGCGCGCTGGCTCGACGACAGCCCTCCTCATGTGCGTCAGTGGGCACAGATCGCGAATGGGGATGCTTATGGGCCGAGTGCGAGCTAGCATAGGCACCGAGACTCAGGAGCTACCCGATGGAAGAACTCACCCTGCAGGTTAAAGGATCGTCCTCCGATCCCTACGAGCTTACGTTCATAAAAGATGGCGCAAGCCTTACCGCACTCTGTACTTGTCCGGCCGGAAGTTTTGGCAATTCGTGCAAACATCGTGTCGCTGTTCTGGACGGTGATGCGGCCGCGGTCTTGGACGACGATAAGGGAAAAGTAAGCGCTGTTGTTGGATGGCTGCCTGGGACCGACGTCGAGTCCGCATTACAGGCGATGCGTGACATTGAGGCTGCTCCGGATGCAACAAAAGAAGCCAAGGTTGCCGCCAAGAAGAAACTTGCCAGGGCGATGAACAGCTAGTGCCAACTCATGTCTACTTCGACCTAGACGGTACATTGACTGATCCATTCGAGGGCATCACCAAATGCATTCTCTATGCAGTCGAAAAACTTGGCTTCCCGGAACCCTCGGACGAATTCCTTCATTCATGTATCGGCCCACCGCTGTACGAAACGTTTCCCGAACTGGTTGGTAATGAACTGACACTCAAAGCTGTCGACCTTTATCGCGAACGTTTTAACGAGATCGGCTGGCGTGAGAACGTAGCTTACGACGGGATTCATGATGCACTGGCGGCAGTCGCTGGTTCAGGGTGCACGCTGTTTGTTGCAACCAGCAAGCCGCACGTCGCCGCAAAGAAAATCGTCAATCACTTTGGCATGGGACATTTCTTCAAAGACGTTTACGGCTGCGAGCTTGATGGTACGCGCGCCAACAAATCCGAGTTGCTGAAGTATGCGATCGACAAAAACCCCGTCGCGGCAACTCGCATGATGATCGGAGACCGCAAGCACGATCTTATCGGCGCTATCGCGAACGGGATCCGACCGATCGGAGTTTCCTACGGATACGGATCGACTGAAGAACTGAATGCGGCAGGCGCAACGGCGATCGCTGCTGCACCAGGAGACTTGCCAGACATTATTATCGATAAGCCTCGCTGACAAGCGATGCCATGGCACTAATGTGCTCCGGACCCATGCGACAGCAGCCGCCAACGATTGTTGCACCAGCCTCGATCCACTCAACGGCCGCGGTCGCACAATCACCAGGCGTGACAGTGCCCGACCAACTTTTGTCAGAGACGTTATAAGTCTCGCCAGAATTTGGATATGCCATTACAGAATTGCCCGGCAACACCGTACACAACTCACGAACCAGCGCCGCTGCGTATTGTGGCGGCGTGCAGTTAATACCCACGGCAGCAACAGTTGGATGTCCTTCGAATAGTCCCGCGACTTTCGCTATCGGTGTGCCATCACAAATGTGCTTTTCATCTCGACACGAAAAGCTGATCCAGGACGGCGTTTCACACTCACCGAGCAGCTCGGACAAGATAAGCGCCTCCTGTAACGAGGGAATCGTCTCCAATGCGAGCACGTCTGTCCCCGCCGCATCAAACAGCTGTAATCTCGTGTGATGAAAGTCTCTGAGTACATCTGCTGTCACGCCGTAGTTACCCGTGTACTCAGAACCATCGTGTAACATCGCACCGTAGGGCCCGAGGCTCGCAGCGATCGCGGCTTGTGACCCCGCTTCGTCACGCGCGCGCTTCGCGAGCATCACAGATAACAGCATCAATGCATCTGCTTCATCGGCCGACAAACCCTGTTTTGCATAGCCTTCGCGACTCGCCTGATAGCTGGCTGTCGCGAGACACTCCGCGCCAGCCGCAAGATAGGCATGGTGTGCGATGACAATGGATTCGGGATCCGTACTTAGTAAGGAGGCTGACCAGAGTTCGTTACCAATATCACAGCCCTGTGCCTCAAGCTGAGTTGCCAGGCCGCCATCAAGCAGCAGTGGCTGGGCACGCTTTAGGAGCCGGATAAATTTTGAATCCTGTGGCAACATGTTCGCCAGCTTACTATTGTTTGCTTAACTAATTGGAGCCACCGGTGAATCGATTTGTTGTACCAATTATCCTGTTATTGCTTGCGACCGCTTGCGGCCAGAAAACCGAGACAGTAAACGCCGATGACGTCGACCTTATTGTTCGGTGTGGCGTGATGATCAATGGGTTGTCGGATGAGCCTACTCGTGACCAGCTTATTGTTGTTCGACAGGAGCGCATCAGCGAAATTCTTGCCGGCAATGATCCGTCAATGGCGGATGCCGAAATCCTGGACCTGAGCGAGCACACCTGCCTGCCCGGATTGATCGATATGCACGTACACCTGGACGGACGGCCAGAAGACGCCGACGACTATACGATATACCTCAGGCGCACCCCGGAAGACACTCAACAGCTCGCCGAAGAGCTTGCCGGCATTGTCCTGAAAGCCGGCTTCACCACGGTCCGTAACGTCGGTACTTACAAGGCATGGGTTGCCCGGGATCTCAGGGATCAGATCGAAGCCGGCAAGGTCGAAGGCCCCCGGATACGGATAGCCGGCCCGTACCTGACTATTCCGCACGGTGGCGGCGATATGTACATCCCCGGAATTGACGACAGTGAGATTCCGGACTACTACCGCATGGGAGTTGCTCGCGGACCTGACGAATTCCGGGCCCGGACCCAGGAATTCGTTGCCGGTGGCGCGGATTTCATCAAGGTCATCGCCTCGGGCGCCGTGTTCGGACACGGCGGCATTCCGGGCGCCCCGGAAATGACTTTTGAGGAGATTAAGGCCGTAGTCGAAGTCGCCGATGCTGCTGGAATTAAAGTGACCGCGCATGCGCACAGTGCGGAGTCAATCAAGGACGCAATCCTGGCTGGTGTCAGTTCGATAGAACATGCCTCTCTGGGTGACGACGAATCAGTCGCTCTGGCGCTGGAGCACGATGTCGCGTTCACAATGGACGTTTACAACGGCACCTACACTGAAGAGATTGGCGAGGCTCACGGCTACGCCGAGGAGTTCATGCGGAAGAACGAAGAAACGACAGAGGCACAACGTGAGGTATTTCGAAAATCGCTCGACGCCGGCGTGACGTTGCTGTTCGGGACCGATCTCGGTGTGCTCCCCCACGACATGGGCACTCGGCAATTTGCAGAAATGGTGAAGCACGGCATGGCGCCAATGAAGGCGATCCAGTCCGCTACCTCAGCGGCTGCAGATCACATGGGTGTTGCTGGCGATGTTGGCGCTATCGAGGTCGGGCGTTACGCTGACTTGATCGCCGTACGCGGTAATCCGCTTGACGATATTGCTGAGCTGCAGGATATCCGAGTTGTAATCAAGGGTGGAACGATTGTTAATCGGCAGAGCGAGCAAGCCACGACGGGTGCTCATACGGAATAATTTCGACCTCATCGCCGGGATTGATGATCCCGGCCACTTCGACCACACCGACGACGCCTCGTAACGATTTCGACGCCTTGGAAAATGATGTGTTTTCCAGCGGCGCTCCGGAGCGCGTTGTCAGTGTCTCAGCGAGTTTCGTGCCCATATCCAGACACGGTGGATTGTACTCGGCAACCATGAGCTCAGCGCCCGTCGGAAAGCGCAAAATACTGCCCTTCGGCAATCGCGATAACTCGGCGACACCCTCAAGACACAGGTTCGCACCAAGTGCAGTTGCCGTCAGCGGCTCTACGAGATCCATCGCCCCCCGAATTTCAAGCAATTCTTCGGCAGATACAGCTGACCATTGCCGTTCATTGCGTCGCACCGTTCCTTTTGCTTGTTTGTCACCAGCCCAGGCCTCGCGCGAGTACGAGCGATGACGGTCACCAACGACACCATCAAGCTCAACAATAATCGACGCCTGCTCTTCCTTGGCGAGTTGCTCGCTACCGCCAGAGTGCACTGAAACAACAGTTGCTGTTATGGTTTTCATTATTCGTTCTCGCTCTCAAGCTCCGTCCAGATAGTGCGTGCCCAGTCCCGGATTTGTAAAGACTCTTGCCACCGATCAGATAACTCGTTCTGATTTCCATCCGTTATCGCATACGGTGGTGGTCCAAGTTCGCACAGAAAAATGAGGGTCGCATCATCATCACTGCGTTTGCGCCATTCGCGCATGCCTTCTTTCCACCAGCCTTTGAATATCTCCACCCATTCCTGGTGCTGTGGAAAATTGATCTGGATCTGTACCTGTTCGCGATTCGCAATACGGCCCTGAAAACAGTCCGAGCGGTTCAGCACTGAGCTGATGTAGGCCTGGTCGCGCGGCGGAATGGGTGAGCGCAGTTCACGATCCACTACAAAATGCGAAAGGTCGGCGCACAAACGCATTTCGGGCACAAGGTCCATCAACTGTAGAGTGAAGTACAGGTCGTTCAGTAGTCCGTCACGATGTGTCTCGAATAACAGTGGCATGTCGCGATCACCTGCCTCGCCAATCCAGCGACACACATCGGAAACGGCATCCTCGGGTTTGATGGGCATCACACCGCTAATAACATTCACCAGGCGGGAATCCATTTCCGTCGCAAAGTCCAGTATCGGTGCCATGTCATCCGGACTGTAAGGAAATGCGTTCACCATGCAAGCAAGTTTGTGCGCCGCGAACAAGTGCGCGTATTCGCGACACTCAGGAATTTCTGCCACCGACGGGTCCATGCACGCGCCATCGAAGCCGGCATCGGCGATCATCCTGAAAGCCTCTTCCTTGCTTCGCTCCGGCAGCCCGGGCTTGCGCAGCTCCATCCCCCAGAGCGATTGATATATATCAAGTTTCTGCACGCTGCTCCTGTCTGCGATCGCGCCCGACAAGCAACGCGTCGACGGCTACTGCACCACCTTCGTTGACAATGACCGGATTAACGTCGATCTCCGTAACGACATCACGTAACGCGTGCGCCATCACAGAAAACTGCTCAGCCATCGTGCAAAACGCATCGACGTCGACGGCGGGTGCGCCACGAACTCCGTCGAGGAGTGGTCGTAATTTCATCCTGTCGATGCAACGACGGGCATGTTCTGCGTCGAACGGCGGCAACGCAAACTGTAAGTCGTCGATCGTTTCTGCCAGGACACCACCAAAACCGAGCAGTACAACAGGACCGAATTGCGGGTCACGTTTCAGTCCAAGAAACATCTCGACACCGGTATCCACCACTTTCGATACCAGGACATCGTCGCCAAGACGCCCCCGCATCAACGCATACATTTGCCGCAACTGGTCTGCATCGATGATGCCGACGATAACACCCCCTTGATCCGACTTATGCAGCAAACCGGGCCGGGCCGATTTTAGAACAACCGGATAAGCACACTGTTGCGCGGCCTCCAGAACGGTATCTTCGTCGGCTGCTTCTTTGGGTGATGACGTTTGCACACCAAAATCGCTGAGCATTTGCAGCGCAGCGTGCTCGCCCAGCGTCTCGCCGGTACGTAATCGGCTCCGCCAGGACGTCACGACTGCTTCATCGGGTACCATCCACTCGGATTGAGCGCGTAACAGAAAGTCACGATAAGCAAACAGCGCGTTCGCGCCTTTCAGGAACTGACTAACGCCGTCCAGAACCGGGAATCCCGCCCGGGTACTGGTAACGACTGCTTCATCGCAACCGCTTCCCTGCGTCGCGGATACGAGTGCGACCGGTTTGCCGGACTCCGCGCGGGCACGTTGCATGTATGTGAGATAGCTTGGATAGATCTTTCCGAAGGGCGCCCGATCGTGAACGACAGCACCGAGTGCCGCTGCTCTGTCCTGCATCATCAATGTCAAACTACGTGCCATTTGCGACGATGCATCCGGCCCGCCCCGGCTCCAGGCATCCAGCGGATTTACGGCGGGCAATTCCGGATCGAGAACTTCTTCTAGTTTCTTTACGGTGCTCTCAGACAACCGCGTCAGCGGCACCTTCGCGTCGGCCGCGAGATCGACGAGCAAAGCTCGCTCGCCGCCCGAATCGTGCAACGACACCAGGCCGCCAGCGCCGACCGGGTGCAGTGCGGCAAACATGATGAGCATCGTTGTGAGTTCGTCCTGATCACTAGCGCGCTGCACACCATAGCGATCGAACAACGCCTCGTAAGTCGCATCATCACCCGCCATAGCGCCGGAGTGAGAAACCGCGAGCTGCGCCGATTCTTCGCTACGCCCCAACTTCAATGCAACGACAGGTATGCGGCGCTGCGCAGCTTTTTTCAGGGCAGCCCGGAACCCTGCCGGATTGCGTGCTGTTTCGATGAACAACCCGACAACCCGGGTCTCGGGCAATTCCAGTGCGAAATCGAGATACTCGTCCATCGTCGTGCTGAGTTCATTACCGGTCGATACCGCGAGGTTGATCTGTAAACGCTCTTCACAATCGATGATGCCAGACATTCCGGAACCCGAGTGGCTGATCAGCGCAACGTTGCCGGGCGCGTCGTGTGCTGCGCTGTCGAACCCGCAGGTCCAGACGTGGTCACGGACATTGTAATAACCCATGCCGTTGGCTCCGCACACGAGCATTCCGGCTGCGACGATTTTTTGTCTTAGCCGTTCTTTCAGTGGCGGGTCGGCGTCATCGTCCAGTGCCAGCGTCGACTGGATGACCGCGGCAGGAATGCCAGCAGAAATAGCCTCATCCAGCGCAGCCTCCAGGCGATGATCGCCGACACCGAAAACCACAAGCTCCGGAACTTCCGGCAGCTCGGACAATGACTTGTAGCAGGGGTGGCCCTGAATATTGCTGTGGCGGGGATTAACCGGGTAAACGTGACCCTTGTAACCGCCAATGCTCAGGTTCTTGAGCACCCATTCGCCGATGGAATCGGCACGCTTCGACGCACCCACTACTGCGACCGATTTTGGTCGTAATAACGGATCCAACCGGTGTCTATTCACCACGCATATCCGCTAGTACGGACCCGGCGGAGTTGCTCCTCGCCGCGGCGGGAACCAGAACGGTTTATCGACAACCGTAGCTTTCGCCATGGCGCGATTCCAGTGCATTTCACGCTGGTAGTAAACCTCGACCCAAACAGTGTCACCAGGCTTGCCATGCGGCACGAGCACAGTACCTAGAGCAATATTCTGTTTGCAAACCGGCGACCATGCGGCCGATGTGACAAATCCTATTGAATCGCCTTTTGCTTTCGGGTTCGAGAAAATGTACGAGCTGTCTGCGATTTTATTACCCTCGATATCGAGCTTCACCAAACGCCACGTCGATCCATTGCGTTTTTCTTCAGCCAATGCGCGACGGCCATTGAAGTTTGGCTTTTTGAAGTCCACGAGCCACTCCAGACCGAGCTCAAGTGGCGAACGGGAACGTCCTGTTCGAATGGTTTCGTCGCACGGCAGGAATTCGGCGTACGGTGCGAGGTAGCCCGCTTCAATACGCGCGAGTTCCAGTGCATGTGTCCCTATCGCCCGAATTTTGTAGTCCTTGCCCGCCTCGAACAGTGCATCCCATAACTGCAGCGCTTTGCCTGGATCGATCCATAACTCGTAGCCGAGGTCCGCTGTGAATCCGGTTCGTGAGACCATCATCTCCGAGCCTTGAAAATCGACATGGATCAATCCAAATGGCTTGAGTTCTTCAAGACCCTCAACACCCATCGTCCTTAATACGCTGTAGGAGGTTGGTCCCTGTACCGCAAGACCGGCGATTTCCTCGGTCTCGTGCACAACGCTAACGTCGAATCCAATCGTCGCCGCCTGAAACCAGGCGAAATGGCGCTCCTGACAACAAAGACGATATTCGCCTTCTTGCAGGTGGAAGATCGTGCCATCGTCGATAACCTGACCCTGATCGTCACACCAAACGGCATAGGCAACGCGCCCGCGCTTAACCTTCGCCATGTCCCTCGTCACCAGGCGGTTGAGGTAATCCAGCGCATCGGGGCCGGTTATCCGGTATTTCGTCATCGGCGAGAGATCGAACACTCCCGTACCATTCCGAATCGCGAAATATTCCAGATCCCCACAGTACAACGCGTCAGGACTGGAGTATCCCTTCCACTCATGCCACTGATTGACGGTGTCGAGCTTCTCAACACGCGGGTAGAACGGTGTCTTCAATGGCCCCTGAGGGACCGCCTCTCGCACGGGTCCTTGAACGATAGTCATGCTGCTTTCTCCCGACTCAGGATGGCCCGCGCCGCGTTGCGGCCCGCCGCACCACTGACGCCACCACCCGGGTGCGCTCCCGCACCACACAAATACACGCCGTCAATCGGCATTTTATACTGCGCTGCTCCATTCACGGGCCGCACAAACAGGAACTGATCCAGCGTCAGTTCGGCGTGATGCCAGTGTCCACCTGTCATGTGGAACTCAGTCTCGAGATCGGCTGGCGTAAGCAATTCGCTGGCTGTTATGCGCTGCTCAATGTCTGGCATATATTTCGACAGAGTATCGAGGATCGCTTTCATGAAAGCGGTTTTTGCCGCGTCGTTCCATCCACCCTTCAACGCGTACGGTGCGTATTGCACGACCGCTGACATGACGTGTTTGCCGGTCGGCGCCAGCGTTTCGTCTTTGAAACTCGGGAAGGTGATTTCGATAACCGGATTCGGCGAGCTCTCGCCATACTTCGCCGGATTAAACGCCCGCTCCACATAGTGCTCATCGGGCGCAATGACGAGTCGCTCTGCGTAGTCCTTCCTGGACAGGCCGTCAATTGTGGGCAGTCCGTCCAATGCGAGGTGCAGTTTTGCAGCATTTCCTTTGGCGCGCAGATGAGAAATCCGACGTGCAAATCCGGTTTCCGCATGTTTCGCACCAATGAGTTTCATTAGCGTCGTCTTCGGATCAGCGTTCGATACGACCATCAGGCTGTCAAACCGCTCACCGGATTCCGTCTCCACACCGGTCGCCCGACCGTTCTCAATAATGATGCGTTTGACGGGCATGCTGGTGCGAATCGTCGCGCCGGCAGTTCGCGCCGCGTGTGCCAGCTCATTGCTGACGCTGCCCATGCCGCCGGACGGAACACCGGTCCGACCATGATCACCAGCCATGCGGTACAGGTAGGTCATCATTGTATTTGGCGACCGAGGACCGAGGTGCGTTCCCAGGACCGCATCCAGGCTAATCGCCCCTTTTAGCAACGGACTTTCAAAACGCTCCGTGACCTCATCGTGGATGTTCATGAAAATTAGTCGCAGAAGCGCTTCCATCTCAGCCTTGCCAAGCATGCGTACGTCCAGACCGAGCTGGCCCAGGGTCATGAGGTCCTTAAAATCGTTGCTGCCCAATCGTGGTGGCGTCTTGTTGAAGTATTTGCGAAGCAGATCCGAGAAGCGCGCCATGCGTTTCCTGAAATCTCTATACTGTTCGGCGTCTTCGTCAGAAACGCCTTCCACACTGTCAGGCTTCAGGCGCAGGTGATTACCGTCTTCACCGAGAGCAATCGTCGTCATGTCTTCGGAGGCCATTCGTGTGGCAATCTTCAGTTCTTTGCGAACCTCCGCTTGCAGTTGATACAAAAGATGAGCGCAGGCTGACACCGAGTAACCCTCAGTGAACTCGCGCGTAACAGACGCACCTCCAACCTGTTCGTTGGCCTCAAGCACCAGCACCCGCTTGCCAGCTTTGGCCAGCAACGCAGAACACACCAGGCCATTGTGGCCGGCGCCCACCACGATTGCATCGTATTCATTGCCCATATTCTTAGTCATCGCCAAAGTTCTCCGGTACGGTGTTCGGACGTTTAAGATCGCCAAGGATCTCCCGTGCCGCATTTGCCCCAGGTGCACCCATAATGCCACCGCCCGGGTGATTGCTTGATCCACACATATACAAACCGTCGATCGGACTACGGTACTGTGCATACCCCGGAACCGGCCGGTTGAACATCAACTGGTCCATGGTCAATTCGCCATGGAAGATGTTGCCTTCGGTTATCCCGATTTCATTCTCGATGTCCTGCGGTGTCCGAACTTCTGCGTGCAGCACCAAGTCCTCGAAGTCGGGGCTGTAGTTCGAAATCTGGTCAAAGACCGACTTCTGGAAGCCATCCTTATCTTTCTGTGTCCAGTCTCGCCCGTTGATCTGGCGTGGGCAGTACTGAACGAAGCAACTCATGAAGTGCTTGCCTGGCGGCGCCATTGTTGGGTCGTTTGTCGTCGGAATCGTCAGATCGATATAGGGATCCTTTGACCAGGTGCCATCTTTCCAGTCGTCATAGGCACGCTCCATGCGCTCCATCGAGTCGGTGAAATGCATATCGGCGAGATACAGCGGGCTGTCTTTCGGCAATGCCGGGAATGTCGGCAATCCGTCGAGCGCGATGTTGATCTTGCCCGATGAACCACGAATCTTGAAATTCTCGACGCGTTTGTGGAATTTCTCCGGAAGATCGCTCTTGTCCATGCAGGTCAGGAAGGTCCGTTTCACGTCCATCGCCGACACTACGACGTTTGCATGAATTTCGTCACCGTTGTCCAGAGCAACACCGACAGCTTTGCCATTTTTGACGATGAATTTGTCAACACCGGCCTCGGTTCTAATTTCGCCACCCTCTGCCTGGAACGCTCCGGCGATTGCATTGGCAACCGCACCGGTACCACCGCGAGCAAAACCCCAGGAGCCAACATTGCCGTCGACATCACCCATATAGTGATGCAGCAGTACGTAAGCAGTACCCGGTGAGTGAATTCCCAATGCTGTACCGATGATGCCGCTCGCGGATAACGCCGTCTTAATGACGTCGGTTTCGAAATATTCGTCAAGATACTCGGCAACACTCATTGTCCAGAAACGAATGGTCTCACCAATACGATCCTCACCCATCTCATTGATTTTGCCGCCGATGCGGACGAGTTCCATCAGGTCCCTTGGTTTAAAGGACGTTGGGTCAGGCGCAGTTCTGAGCAGGAAGTCACGTATCAACCGGCATTGCCGCATTGTGTCCGCGGAGTAGTTCTTGTGCGCGTCGGCATCTTTTCGGGAGAAGCGCGCGTCTTCCCGGTATGCCGCCTCGGGGTCGTGGTAGGAACCGTAGTAGTCCCCGTTTTCCATGTACGTCACAGAACCGCCATAAGGCGTGACCTGCAGACCGTGTTTGTGCAATTCGAGCGATCGATAAATCTCCGGTCGCAACAAGCTGCAAACGTAGGAACAGTTTGAGTACCACCAGTCTTTGTAGAGGTTACGACTCACGGTGGCGCCACCGATATAATCGTTTTTCTCAACGCACACTACGTCCAGCCCGGCTTTCGCCAGAAATGCTGCGTTCGTCAGGCCATTGTGTCCGGCACCAACGACAATTGCGTCATAAGTTTTCATGGGTGTTTCGGCCCTCCAGCGGGCATTTTTTGTAACGTAATGTCTACCGCCTGTTCGAAATTGTCCAGCGTTTCGGACAGGCATTCCACATTGTGAGACTCGCATAGGAACCAGGGTTCTCGGGAGTCCGGTTCGATGAGAATTCCGAGTTCATGAAGCTCCGGTGCAAGCGCGTCGTAAAAATCATAGTTTGAGTGTCTCCACTCACGATAACTACTCGGAGCCGTCTCCGAAAAAAACAAACCCATCAGAGCCGGATGTCCGGTGAAACTGTGTGCGATGTCGCGACCTCGCAAAATGCTGCCGAGTCCGGCCTGCAGTTCGCGACCGTAACTTTCGATGTCTGCAAGCGCCGATGTTTCATCCAGAATCTCGAGCGTCCTGGCTGCGGCCGCGAGCGATACTGAATGTGCAGTAAATGTGCCACCATGGGCGATACCGTCGCCGACTTTACGCATGATTTCCTCGCGACCTGCTACAACCGAAAGCGGGTAGCCATTAGCGATGGCTTTGGCGAAAGTGCAAAGATCCGCTTTGACGTTGTAGAGCTCCTGCACTCCGCCCTTCGCAACTCTGAAACCGGTCTTCACCTCATCAATAACAAGAAGAACATCGTAACGATCGCAGATTTGTCGAACGTCTTTCATGTACTGATCATCTGCCCTGATGCCGCAGCAATTGCCCATGATCGGTTCAATCAGGAAGGCGGCAATCTGATCGTGTTTCTGCCTGAGCAGGTCCTCCAGTGCATTAGCATCATTCATTGGCACCGAATGGAACAACTGTCTTGTCGCCGCCGGAATTCCATCACCAAACGGGACAATTGCCGGTTCAGGCTCACCCGGGCGCCAGTCCTCGACGTCTGTTTCCCACATGAGCTCGGTAAATAGACCGTGGTAACCACCTTCCATCACGACGTGGCAATCCTTGCCCGTAAATCCACGGGCGATTCGCAATGCCGCCATAACAGCTTCTGTGCCCGAGTTCGAAAAACGCACCAGCTCAGCAGCAGGCACCATATTGCAAATCCGCTCGGCGACCTCGTATTCCTTTTCGGTCGCGAGCGCGAATACGCCGCCAACATTCATTCCTTCCCTGGCCGCTGCATCGACGCGATCATCCCCGTAGCCGAGAATTACAGGGCCGTAGCCAAGGCGGTAATCGATGTATTCATTACCGTCGATATCCCACACCCGCCCCCCCTTACCGCGATCGACATAAATCGTCTTGTCATCACCCCAGTAACGGAAGTTCGATGCCACACCGAGCGGCAGCCGGGACGAGGCGTTCTTGAAGTGCGCGTTAGAACGAGACAGGCTGCGCATGCGACTCTCCGAGTCTGGACACAAGAAAAATGAATGAGTATTCATTCAGATTATGGCATGATTCATTGATGTCGGCCATAGCGAAAAAATCCCGTCGTACCGCGACGCGCGAGCAACGCAAACAGCAGTTGATCAACGCAACGATGAAATGCATCGCCCGCAAAGGTATGGGCAGTACCACACTGGGCGATGTAGCCAAAGAAGCCGGCTTATCTCAGGGTATTGTCAACCTGCACTTCGAGAGCAAGGAAAATCTCCTAAATGAGACCTTGCGTTATATCGCTGACGATTATAAAACCCAGTTTAACCACGTACTCGACAGGTCCGGCCCGGGCGCCGCAGCCAAGCTACATGCGCTGATGGAGCTCGACCTGCGCCCGTCCATCCTCGATCGCCGCAAACTGGCTGTCTGGTTCGCATTTTGGGGAGAAGTTAAATCGCGGCCCCGCTATCGCGAAATTTGTGAAGCGTCCGACGAGTATTACGACGACGTCGTGCGGTCCTTGTGTGACGAAATTATTACAGCAGGTCGATACAAGAATGTGAGCGGCGCGGCTGTCGCGACGGTTCTGACATCCGTGACCAATGGTATGTGGCTCTCCTACCTGATCAGCCCGAAACGATTTGACCGGCTAAGCGCCGCCAATGCTGTCGACGAATATCTGTGCAGCATTTTTCCGCAACACTTTCCCCTGTGAGAAAACATTGAAAATCGAAATCAGCACAGACGCCCGGCAATGGCAGGCGATCGCTCGGGAGTATGCCGACGAATATCTGCAGCCGCATGAAGTTGAGGCGGAACTGAATGACGGTGTTTTGCCCGATGAGATCACGCGGCGAAACAAGCAGCGTGCGATCGAGCTTGGCTTTTCTGAAATTGATGTTCCGAAAGACCACGGCGGTCGCGAATTGTCCATGGAATCACAGGTCGCTATCTGGGAGCAGCTGGGACGCACCACCAATGCGTTGTCCTGGTGCTTCTCCGAACCCCAGCAATGGATGTTCGATGCTTGCTCACAGGAGCAAATTGATAACTACATTTTGCCGATGATGCGGGGCGAGAAAAAGGACTGTTACGCGATTACCGAATCCGGTCCCGGGTCCAACCTTGCAATGCTCGAAGCGACTGCGGTCCGGGACGGCGATGATTACATCCTGAATGGTGAAAAATGGTACGTCACCAGCGCTAACCTGGCTGACTTTTTCTGGTTTCAGGGACGCATTCCCGACGAGGATGAAGATGCGTTGTTTCTTATTGACAAGGGCACATCGGGAATCGAGATCGTCGCAACCCCGAAGTTCAGCCACAGCTACGCCGCGCACCATCCGACCTACCAGTTCACTAACGTCCGGGTTTCGGCGGCACAACGCGTCGGCCAGTCGGGCGATGGCATGTCTTACACGCGCAGCTGGTTTCGTCACGAGCGACTCATGATCGGCGCGCGCAGTTGCGGCGCGGCGGCGCGGCTCATTGAAGAGGCCATGGCGTTTGCGAATGAACGTATTGTTGACGGCGCGCCGCTCAGCGAAAAACAAATCATCCAGGTCATGCTGGCGGATAGCGCTACGGAACTCTACGCATCGCAACTGATGACTTATGACGCAGCGCGGTCATGGGACCGCGGTGACGATCTAAAGGCTCAGCATGTACGCTGCTCCATAGTGAAACTGTATGTTTCCGAAATGGCGAATCGAGTCGCCGATCGTGCCGTGCAAATTTTTGGTGGTCGTGGCTATATGCGCGAGAACGTCGCGGAACGGTTTTTCAGAGAATTACGTGTAGATCGCATTTGGGAAGGTACAAGTGAGATTCAACGGCTTATAATCGCTCGATCGCTCCTGAAGCGCGGTCTGGACAACATGTGACAAAACCGAATAGCGTCATCGCAAGCACGTTGCTGTTATTGCTAGCTGCCTGTGGCGGTGATTCGACGACCGACGCGGACTCCGAAAACGTCCTTAACGTCTATAACTGGGCGGATTACATTGGGACCGACACAATAGAGCGATTCGAATCGGAGACGGGCATCAAGGTCAATTACGACACCTATGCCGCATCGGCTACGGTTGACGTAAAACTACTCACGGGCAATAGCGGTTATGACGTCGTAGTGCACGCTAATGTTCTGTCAGCCCGGCTGGTCGAAACCGGTGTCTACCAAAAACTCGATATGAGCTTGCTGCCGAACGTGAAGAACCTCGACCCGGCAACCATGAAAAGAATAGACGTCTATGAAACGGTCAGAGGCTACAATATTCCCTACCACTGGGGCTCCACGGGCTTTAGCTGGAACGCCGAGATGGTCCGCGAGAGACTGCCCGATCAATCGATGGACACCGCCGCAGTATTGTTCGACCCGGCGATCATATCGAAGCTCGCAGACTGCGGCGTAAGTTTTCTGGACGGGACGACCAGCATCATTCCAATGGCTCTCGCTTATCTTGAGCTGGACCCAAACGCCATTGATGAGGAGAGCATGGCGAAGGTTCAGGAACTCCTGGCAAAGGTCCGGCCTTATGTGCGTTATTTCAGCAATGATAAGTTCATCTCAGACATGCCCAACAAAGAACTTTGCGTTTCCATGAGCTGGTCCGGTGACTACTCAACGGCTGCGCGCCGCGCGCAAGAGGCCGGAATTGAAATAGACATGCGATATACGGTACCGATAGAAGGGGCTTCACTCTGGGTCGACGGCATTTACATTCCCACTGATGCGTCGCACGTCAAAAATGCTTACAAATTCATGAATTTCCTGCTGCGTGCGGACATAGCTGCGGATATCGCTATCCAGGTTGATTACGCCAACGCGAATGCGGCGTCATGGGAGTTTCTCCCCGAGGATAAACTCAATGATCCGGCAATCTACCCCGACGATGAAATTTGGGACCGCATGTTTGCGGTCTACCTGGCCGACCCGGCACAAGAACGAATGCGAACGCGAACTCTCGCGCGCGTGAAGAGTGGCCTGTGAAGAATTTTATTCACATCAAAGGCATCAGCAAACACTTCGGTGATTTTGTCGCGGTTAATAATGTCGATCTTGAAATCGCTCAGGGTGAGTTGTTTTCTATTCTCGGCGGCTCGGGCTGCGGCAAGACGACTTTGTTGCGAATGCTTGCCGGCTTTGAGATGCCAACGTCTGGAAGCATCGAAATTGACGGCGTGGATGTAACATGCCAGGCGCCGTATGACCGGCCCGTAAATATGATGTTTCAGTCTTACGCGATTTTTCCTCACATGAGCGTTTCCAGAAATATTTCCTACGGTCTTCGCAAAGACCACATCGCCAAAAAGGAAATCAACAAACGCGTCGATGAGATGTTGCAGCTCGTACAACTTTCCGAGCTCAAAGATCGCAAGCCTGACCAGCTGTCAGGCGGCCAACGCCAGCGAGTCGCGCTTGCCAGAGCATTGATCAAGCGACCTAAGGTTCTGCTTCTCGACGAACCGCTGGCCGCACTCGACAAGAAACTTCGCGAGCAAACCCAGTTCGAGCTCATCAATATTCAGGAGGAACTTGGCATCACGTTCGTCGTTGTCACGCACGATCAGGAAGAGGCCATGACTCTCTCTGACCGCATCGCCGTCATGGACCACGGCCGATTTCAGCACGTAGGTACGCCGAAGGAAATTTATGAGTTCCCGCACAATCGATTTGTGGCGAATTTCATTGGTACGATCAATACCTTTGAAGGCGTTGTGACTGTCGTCGACAAAGACAGGATCAGCGTCTACGCCGATGAAGCGGGCGAAACCCTGACAGCGTTGGGCCGGCAACTTGTCGATGTTGGTCAACAAATTGAAGTAGCCGTTCGTCCTGAGAAAATTTTCATAGGCAAGGAGAAATCAGGCGATTCAGACGACGTGTGCATTGAGGGTGTCGTCGATGATCTTGGCTACCTTGGGAACCGTTCGCTGTACCGAATCCGACTGGCCAGCGGCAAAATCGTACAAGTCAGCTCCCAGAACAGACGCCGCTCCATCACGCGCTTTCTCGAGTGGGAAGACAAGGTATGGATTTCGTGGAAGCCGCAAAGCGCCGTGGTCTTGCTCGACTAATGAGTTACGATATCCACAAGAATGACGAACTGTGGAAACGCTTCGCTATCGCGGCCCCGTATTTGTGGCTACTGGTTTTTTTCCTCGCGCCGTTTGCAATCATTCTCAAGATCAGCCTTGGTGACCCTATTCTGGCGCAACCACCCTATTCGCCGTCTTTTGACAGCGATGGCAGTCCGGCCATGTCATTGGGCAATTATGGCTTCCTGCTATCGGATAAGCTTTACGCGATAACCTATATTCGATCCGTCGTTATGGCGACGATCACAACGGTTCTCTGTCTTTTGCTGGGCTTTCCGATTGCCTATGGCATCGCCCGGTCTTCCGCGGCAACACGCAATCTCTTGTTACTTCTGATCATCCTGCCTTTTTGGATTTCATTTTTGCTCCGCGTTTATGCGTGGATGGGACTTATGAATAACCATGGAGTCATCAATAATTTACTAATTTGGGTTGGTCTCATCGAGCAGCCCCTGCAAATCATGTATACCGACTTCGCCACGGCAGTCGGGCTCGTGTATTCCTATCTACCTTTTATGATTTTGCCGCTGTACGCATCACTTGAACGCATGGACATGGATCTCGTTGAAGCAGCGCAGGATCTCGGTGCCTCACGCACTCGAGCATTTTGGGATATAACGTGGCCACTCGCGAAAGCTGGAACCATCGCCGGCTGTTTACTCGTCTTTATTCCGGCAATGGGCGAATATGTGATTCCGTACTTGCTCGGCGGACCCGATTCGCTGTTTATCGGACGCGTCCTGTTTGATGAGTTCTTTCTAAATAGGGACTGGCCGTTAGCAACCGCGGTAGCGACTGTCTTGTTGTTGTTGCTGGTTGTTCCTATCGTCTTACTGCAGCGAGCACAGGCTAGCGATCAGGAGCACGCGGCATGAAGACACAATCGCGATTCATCTTGTCGGTCCTGTGTTTTGGCTATGCGTTTTTGTACATACCGTTGATCTCGGTCGTTTTCTACTCGTTCAACGACTCCAGTCTGGCGACATTGTGGGGTGGGTTTTCGACGCGCTGGTATGGCGAACTCTTCAGGAATGAGCAAGTTCTCGATGCTTTATTTCTAAGTGTCCGAATCGCTGTCACGTCGGCGACACTAGCCACAATCCTGGGAACAATGGCCGGCTTCGTGTTGGCGCGATTCGGTCGTTTCAAGGGCCGCACGCTGTTTTCGGGAATGATCTCATCACCGATGGTCATGCCCGAGGTTATCACCGGGCTATCACTGTTACTGATGTTCGTAACACTGCAGCAACTGACCGGTTGGCCGGGGCAACGTGGTTTCTCCACTATAATGATCGCACATACAACATTCTCAATGGCTTACGTCGCTGTCATCGTGCAATCACGGCTGCTCGCAATGGATGAGTCTCTTGAAGAGGCGGCAATGGATCTCGGTGGCCGACCGCTACGGGTTGTCTTTGACATCACATTGCCGCTGATCGCGCCGGCAATGATGGCTGGCTGGTTACTATCGTTCACCTTGTCGCTCGACGATCTTGTTATCGCGAGTTTCGTATCCGGGCCCGGTAGCACAACACTGCCGATGTATATCTTTTCGAAAGTTAAGCTCGGTGTGTCACCTGATATCAACGCACTGGCATCTTTGATTATCGGTGTTGTCAGCGTTGGGGTTGCCATCGCCTGGCTGGTGATACGTCGGTCGGCCAAGCAGCCTTAGGACCTTTGCAACTCGGCCAGGATCCACTCGATATAGATCTGCTCGAGATCTTCCATTCCGGAAAACGGCCCCGGCTCGTAATACTTGGAATGCACACCTTTAGAATTATTGACGATAATCTCTTTGTCGGCCTGCGTGGTGATATCCCATAACCACGTCAAGGCGTCCACATCGTAATCCTTGCCTTCTTTCGCATCACTGCGAACCAACCAGTAGATCTCGCAATTGGAATTGTTATGGTCGACAGGCGTAAATACGTAGCAAACAACATGGTCGTTGTATGCGAGCAGGAACGAGAACGGCCCAAATGATAAATCCGCCTGGCCACCGTCATAGCCAGTGATACTACCCAGGAGTGGTGCTACCGGCTGGCCGTCTTTACTGCCTGTCTTGTACTTGCTAAACATCGCCGTTCGCGCAAAGCCGTATCCGATCTCGCCGGGTCTTGCCGCACTATCGACGTGATCGATGCAAATATCTTTGATGCCGCAGGCTTCCATATTTTCGTACATGTGCGTAGACGCGCGCTCGCGCTTTTCATCGTCGAGCATCATCGTATGCATCAATGCGTACTCGGGGTGAGACGTGGCGCAGTGGTAGCACTCCTGATAATTCTCGATCATCAGCTTCCAGTTCGCGGGAATCGCATAGCTCTTTTGTGCAACGACTTTGAGGTTCTCGAAATCGTACATTCCCATAGGTTCTTCGAGGTCACGAATTGCACCTGCCAGCGATGGCGGATTGTCGTCGAAACACACCAGAATCAGGCCATGGATTTCGCCGACTGATACGGGCTTCAAACCGTGGGCTGTCTTGTCGAAGTCTTCGTGCATGTTTCGAGCGGCAATCAAATTGCCATCGATGTCATACATCCAGCCGTGGTACGGACACACGAGTTTGTCGGTATGACCTTGCCGCTCAAGACAGACAAGAGAGCCGCGATGACGACAGACATTTGCGAAGCCATTGAGACTGCCATCTTTACCGCGAACAATAATCGCGGACTCTTTGCCTACATCAAGGACCGTGAAATCACCCGGCTCCGCCAACTGCGATACATGGCCCGCGAGTATCCAGTTGCGATTGACGATCTTCTCAACTTCAAGCTCATAGATCGCGGGGTCGGTGTAAAACCTCTGGTCAAGAGAATGACCTGGTTTCTGACTCGCAATGAGTTCTTCGATGGACCGCTGGTCATTTTTCATGACGGCACTCATTTTTTTATCTCACAATATGAAACGCGTTCAAGCAAGTCTTATTACGATATCACAACGTAATGAGTTGACGAGACATGGGCGACCGACGTCTACCGGGTCGCGTGGGAGTCGCAGCCTGTGACAGGTGCCGCCAGCGTGCCGAGGAACGATTCGAGCTGACTTAACTCTCGACTACCAAGTCCCAGCGGCTTCGCTTCGTTATGTCCGATCATCGAGTCTGGTGCCTCGTTGTAGTGTTGCAGCACGTCCGCAATCGTCGCAAGCTGACCTTTGTGCATGAACGGTGCGGTGTTTTCGAGATTTCGTAGGGACGGCGTTTTGAAGGCACCGATCAGGTCAGGCCCGGTGCGAGCAAAATCCAGCTCATCACAACGCAATTCCGGGTCGTCACTATAAGGACCTTTGCAATTGAACTCATTCGCCAGCACCTCCTGCACGCCGGATACACGGGCCTTGTCGGGAACATCGCCGGGAAAACTGATGACACCCGTATTATGAAACTCGTGATTGGTGAACAGCGGGCCGTTGTGGCATTGCATGCAGTTCGCTTCGCCGATGAACAGTCGCAAACCCCACACTTCATCATCACTGAATAGTTTTCTCTGTTGTTCGGCATCCGCGTCAACCAGCGCTTGTACATATTCATCAAATCGCGATGCCGTGGGCATGATGGTGCGTTCGAATGCGGCGATGGACTTACCGATATTCGCAAATGCCACATTCAACAAAAACGGGTCAGGCTCCTTTTCGTCAGGCAAGGGACCGAACAATGACTCGTATTGGCTGCGATACGTACCGTCTTGAGTAATAAGGCTTACCACTTGAGCTCTGTTTGTTGCGTGCTCGTTCTTGTCCTCCAGCGGTGCAAGTGCCTGCGACCACTGGCTATCTCGCCGACCATCCCAAAATTGCCAGGGGCTGTAGGCCGAACCAGCAATGCTCGGCGTGTGGCGAGCGGTCGTGCCGATCGCCTGTGCCTTTTGCAGGCCGTCGGTGAAGCGACGTTCCTGCTGGTGGCAGGTCGCACATGAGATAGCACCGTTAGCGCTCAATCGTGTATCGAAGAATAGCTGCCGGCCAAAGCTCGCCGCCCGTGGATTATCTGCTACGGCATTGCTGGCATCCGGGGACAGCTCTGGCAGCGACGAAAGCCACAAGGTTTGCAGTAGCGTGATTTCTGCGGACGTCCATTCCGGAGGTGCTGCTGACCACCGCTGACACGCTGTGATGGTAATACCGAACGCGGCGATTAAAATCGTAAATTTGAATATGGTCGATTTCACAATTGCATGGGAATTGTAATTTGGGTGGTACCGCTATCGCTTGTAATGTTCACAACGATTTCCCAGTAACCATTCATGTGAAACCGCATACCGTCCAGCTTGTAATCCCCACCGCCCAACTCCGTAGTGACCCGTGGCTTGGTCGGCAAACCATGATCGTGCTCCGGCATACCGCCATCGACAGCAATAATTGCGCCTTCAAGCCCCAGCCCTGCCGACGTTTCTATGTGCAAGATCCAGCTGTGCATCTTATTGATGACGGGACTCCCATCCGGCGTCGTATAAGTAACAACCAGGTCTTCTGCAAACGTCGCCGGGGAAAGCAATAGCAGGCAGATAACTATGCTTGCCGAACCACTTGTGAACCAGCGTTTGAGTCGACCGCTCGTCAGCAGAAACTGAAACTGAATCAATACGAGCAAACCGATGAAGAACGGCCAGTAACCGGGTCCCGTGAAACCGACTTCGAACGGAAAGACAGCCGCATAGCGCTTGCCTGATTCCGGGTGCTCTGCCGACACAATGCCTATGAAGTCGCCCTCTTCGAGAAACTCGTAGTTGATCGTGTAAACGTCTGGTTCGATGATGGGCGGTCGATAGAAGACCGTCGCACTATCAATGTCTGCGATGCCGTCAACGTCTTCTATTCTGGCAAACCGGCCCTTGCCGGTAACGTCACGAATGATACGAAAGTCGACCGACATTTGTGACAGAGAATCGTGCTGATACTCCATCACGAAAACGCTTTCCGAGGCGTCGGGCAGGTCTTCGCAATACTGCTCATGACCACTTGTGCGTGGCTGGTAGATCTTGAAGTGCGCCCGCAGGTAGTTGACCTTGATGACGCACAGATCACCGTCTTCCACAACACCGCCATGCGCAAATACGTTTTGTTGCAGAAAGAGGCCCGTCAGACAGAAATACAGGCAAATACGGACGATACGGTGCACAATCATGAGCCTATTCTAACCACACTCCTCAGTACACCGAAACCATGACGTTGATCCTAAGCATCACTGCGCTGCTGCTCGGTCCATTGATCTACGCAGTGGCCCGGAAAAACCACCTGGCACGACGCGTTCTCGATGCTCTGATCGTGATTACCATCGCGATAATTATTGCTGTTCACATTATCCCGGAAGCGATCAGGCAAGGCGGTACACTGGCAGTCGTTCTCATCGTACTCGGAATCATCTTTCCGATGCTTCTGGAACGTCTGTTCAGAGAGGCTACGGACGCGGCGCACCTCGT
This sequence comes from Woeseiaceae bacterium, assembly GCA_021773055.1. GTDB lineage: Bacteria > Pseudomonadota > Gammaproteobacteria > Steroidobacterales > Woeseiaceae > UBA1847. Next base: position 16,144 of record JAJFKV010000007.1, on the reverse strand, counting down.
CATCGTCGCAATCGCAGCCGTCGGATTATTGATACATGCCACCGTCGACGGTATCGCGCTTTTACCGCAGAGTGGTACCGGCCTCGCATATGCAATCATATTGCACAGATTGCCGGTTGGTATGGCCTTGTGGTGGGCAATTCGGCCTAGTTTCGGCAAAGTCATCGCCGTCAGCTCGTTTGCGCTAATCAGCCTGACTACGGCAGGCGGCTATTTCGTTGGCGATTCCATTATCGAACTGGGAGAGGCAAAGACCCTGGCTATGCTGCAGGCATTTGTCTCCGGCTCCCTGATTCACGTTGTCGCATTCGGCGTAAAACACAAACACGACTGAGCGCGGCACATCTACTCGAGATAATGTCCGCGGTAGAATATGAGCGGATCAGATTTGCGATCATCGAATCCTAAAACCCGACCAACCAGGATGACGTGGTCACCACCGTCATAACGATGCTCGGCCGCGCACTCGAATACCGCGGAATACTCCGGCAAGATCGGGATCCCCGCAATACCTTCGCTACATTCCAGCCCTTTGAATTTGTCGCCCCCCCGTACCGCGAATTGCTCACAGATATCCCGTTGATGCATTGCGAGAACATTGACTGCGAAATGCTCTGCCGTCGCGAACGTCTCGAAGCTCTGCGCCTCGTTGGCGATACTCCAAAGTACCAGTGGCGGCTGCAATGAAACCGAATTAAAGCTGTTGATCGTTATTCCGGCTCGAGTGCCGTTCTTATCCAGCGCTGTAACGACGGCCACACCCGTCGCGAAGCAACCCATGGCGCGTCGATACTCAGTCGGATCTATTTCAGTCGATGACAACGGCTAGCCTTTTTCTGTCGAAGTAATTGTAAAAAATCGCCAGCGAACCGCCAGCAATCAAGTGCCAGACACCCCAGACGGCGGCGATGGCAGCCGCACCACCAACTCCCTGTAGCTGTGACAGCAGGATAATGAGAGCAAGCCCGGAGTTCTGAATGCCAACCTCGAATGTCAGTGCCCGGCGTATCGACGACTCCCTCGTCAACACCCGGCCTACAATGGCGCCGGTCAGAAAGGCGGCAGTATTGTGCGTTATCGTGATACTGGCCAGCAAACCAACAGCCGGCCAGAGCACCGGATAGAAATAGGCAATACCGTAGATTATCGTGGCACCGAGCACTGCCGCTCCTGCGACCGTGGTTCTTTTTCGAATTCGCTCGGCAACATCAGGGGCTCGCGCCGCGACGATCATGCCCGCCGCCAGCGGTATCGCCAGCAACAAGGTCGTCTGGCCAACGAACAGCAAGGGATTTACGTCCAGAGAGACCAGCAGTTCAGCGGTTGGCTGATACGCCCGCGCCCAGAACAACGTTAACGCAGGCGTGAGAAGCGCCGCAAGCATACTGGATGTTGCCGTTAGCGCGACGGACACAGCGACATCGCCACGCGACAAATACGTCAACAAGTTCGAGACCGAACCGCCAGGACAACAGGCGACAACAATCATCCCCAGCGCGATGGATGGCGGCGGTGTAATCAGGTGAATCAAACCGTATGTGACCAGTGGCAAGAACACGATCTGGGCAACAACACCGCCTATATATAAGGACGGCTCCGCAGCGAGGATCTTAAAATCCTGTACGCGCAACCCCAGTGCGACACCGAACATGACCAACATCAGGGCCAGAGCGACACCCACCTGGCCGAGTGGATCGAGAACGATTCTTAGACTATCGAGCGCTTCGGTATCCATGTGGTTCGATTACCCGGTTGCTGCATCCGGCTGTTTAGGTGGCACAGGCGAGAAATAACCCACGATGAGCAACATTACTCCAACGCCGAGGAATGTAACAATTCGAGCGACCGTTCCCGTATTGCCGAGATCGATAACAAAGAGTTTCAAGACCACAATCGCCATCAGCCCTGCGCCGACCATCCAGACACTGCGGTTTACTCGTTTCGCGCCGAGCACCATTCCGCCCAGACCCAGTATCGCCCAGTAAATCGACAAGGTACTTTGTACACCGACAGAGTTCATCAGCGCCTTGGGATACCAGGCTATGCCGGTTGTGTGATGCACGATGCGCACGACCGCGATGGTTGACAAAAGCAAAGCTGTGGCACCGAGCGCGAGTTGCGGTATGCGCGAGCCTCCGCCGAATCGCCAGGTCTCGCTGCTCTGCTCGAGTTTCAATCCGTACCATGTCAACACCACCGCAATGACCGACAGAATATCGAACGGATTCAGAAGCGGTATGTACGGTAACGGCGCGGGATCGCCCGGATCGTTTATGCATGCCGCGATAATCAGCGCCGTAAAGCTCGCTGCCAGAAGCAAACCGGTGACGAAGTACGCGTCAGAGTGGCTGGAAAATGGCCAACGCCGATTGTCCTGGCGATTCTGCCATTCATAAAGCAACGCAAATGCGGCAAGTGCGATGACCAGGAGAGCCGCACTGGCGGACCAGACATCGTTGGCAATGAATCGCTCAAGCTGCCATGCGACCTCAAGCACGATTACGCCGACAAAAAACAATACTCCCCAGCCATGCGCAATCGTTTCCGCCCGACTCTTCTCGCCCTGGCAGCAATAAAGTACCCAGACATGGGCAGCCATTGCGACCAGCCAGCCGAGTACACCCAGCCCCTTGAAAAAATGATCGTGCTCGAGAAGGTATCCGAGCGCGCCGACGAATAAAGCTGGCAACAAGGCAAGTGAGACACGACTGTATACGATCCAGCTGAAGCGCTTTCCGGCATACGCGATAGCTGCCAAACTCAGGGAGCCGAATAATAACAATGCGTGCAGTTGCCTGGCGCCCCGGACACGATCAAGGATTTCTGCTGAGCCTGAACCAAACCACCACACGAGCCCCCAGGCCATCAGACCAATGGCTGCGAGTTTTTGCCAGTCGCGGCCACGTTGATCTGTGTGCAACATGCGTGACGAATACAACGATGACAATGCGATCAGGGCGCCGCCCATGAAATTGCCATTCAGTACCGGAATACCAAGATTGTCCACCCAACCGTAGCTCACGAACTCGGCACCGCCTGCAAAGGCGAGCGCAGTTCCGGTCAGCTTGGCCAGAGTCGTCGTCTGACGTACACCGATCCAGACGAGTGCAGCACCTTCCATAGCCCATGCGATCGCAGTCCAGCGGTCATCCAGTGCAAGCGGAACCGCGATCGTGGCAAACGCGACAGCCAATGCGATAAACGCTTGCGTTAGTAATTCGAAATTTTTCTCTTGTGTACGCCGCAACCACAACGCCATTGCGGCATAGAAAACGGCCACTACTGCCGCACTAATCGCGAGTCCATATTCAGTGTTGTTCAGGAGCTGCGTTTGCAGGGCGAACGCAAACGTTGGGGTGCCAAACAACAGCGTTCCGTCGACGTAGCCCCGTAGCTGTGGCGCCTGTCGAAACGCGAATAACACAGCGATAATCGTGTAGAACAGAAAATAGAGGATGAGAAACGGTTCTGTCGTCGCGAAAAGTGCCGGCACGTAATACTGATAACCCCAGATCGTGCCGACGCCGAAAGTAAAAACGAAGCCAATGATATTGAGTTCGCGCCAAGGCCGGTACCAGGCGACGCCCAGGATGGCACAGTTCAGTACCAGGTAGTACCCGAACAGCGCAACGTGATTACCACTGCCCGTTGACACCAGCAAGGGCGCAAGAAAACCACCCGTCGTTCCCAATATTGCGAACGCCCTCGACTCTTGCCTGATCGCAAGCGTACCCGCTGCGGCCGTAATCAGGATAAGGAGACCGAAAGCCACCGTTGGTGACAACAGTTCATGCAGGCGCAGCGCGGCAAATACTGTCAGGAACAGGATACCGATACCACCGCCCTGAATACTCAGGGCAAATACACGATTGTCTTCGCGCTTGCGCCAGCCGAACGCCAGCAGGAAAGTTGCGAATCCGGCGACGGCCAGATAACGCAGACTCATCGGTATGGTAAACATCTCATTCTCGACAGCGTACTTCAGCAGGAAAGCCACGCCGAAGAAGGAAACGATTACGCCAAGTTTGACCGGCACGTTGCCTGTCGTCAGCCAGCGCTTGGCGACTTCGATCGTGTGCTCACCTATGCCCGGCTCGGGTTTCGCCGCAGGTACCTGCTCGTGAACAACAGGTCTGGGCATGGCGGCCGGTACGACCTTTGGCCGTGACTCGGGCTCGGGCTCGACCGCTATCGGGCTGGGCTCGTAGACCGAAACTCGTCGCGGGGGATCCAGAGGCTTCGCATTGGCTGCGTTGCGCTGCTCAAGATTGTCCACGCGATCGGCCAACTTCCTGACGGTCGTCTGTGTGCTGAGCAAACGCTGCAACAACCAGCCGATCAACATTCCGGCAAAGAAGCCGAAGTTCGTTCGACTATCGGACATTACCCACATGCCAATTGCGGCGCCTATGAATGCGAATATGATACCCATCAGCTACCTCGATGCTTGTCGAAGAATTCAAACATTAGTTGAGAACCCCAGAATTTTTCCTGCGGGTCCGGCGCGATGCACAAGGTCTGTTCCGGCATGCTCGCTGCCTGCCGCTCTGTTACGCAATACCCGTTGCTGCCGCGAAAACCGAGTGTACCGGGCCAGCGGTGATTGCCCTCCGGCCAGACACAATCTGTCGAAGCATAGTCTGTCTCACCGCAAGCGACCGTGCACTGCACCTCGATTCCTGCGATTGTCGGGGACGTCCAGTCACGCCTTTCAACGGAGCAAGACTCACCGTCAATCCAGTGCTCCGTTACGGATGTTGTGCTCGCGAAGTAGTAGCCACTCGCACTTGCGCGGCCGTCATGAGGAACTGTTTCATCCTGTCCGCCATTCATTTGCAGGAGCGGTAACCGAGTTGCCGGCGTGCACTCGAAGCCCGGCTCAACGCGCCCGCCGATTAATGCGACGGCAGCAAACAATTCGGATGCCTCGCAGCCGATTCTATTCGCCATCATCGCGCCATTGCTAAACCCGCTTACGAAGAAACTCTGCTCATCGATGTTGAGGTCTGCCGCCACCCTGGCAACGAGTGCTTTCAGGAAACCAACGTCATCATTGCAGGACGTCCAGCCGCACTTACCGCAGGTGCCGCACTCAGGCGGACAGGGATACTGCGTCGCGTCATCGCTACAGATCGGACCGTCGGGCCCTTTGTCAAAACCGTCGGTAATGTGATTCCAGCTGGTCACTTCCCACCGGGTATCCGGCGAGTCACCGGCCATGAACCAGGTGCCTTGCGGATACACCATTACATAAGCAAATTTTTCCGCGTAAGCGTTCAGTCCCTGAGTAACCTCAGCCTCGGTACCGGTTGCGGTACCACCGTAGCCATGCATGAAAATGGCGACCGGATGATCCTGTTCACCATCGTAGCTCGATGGCAAATAAACGAAATACTCTCGCTCCAAGCCATCGTGCACAAGCGCATGCCGGGCCATAGTGGGTTCAGGCCCGGTTACCTCCGAAGAGCATGCTGCGACTACTAACACCGCAAGCAGGATGCCGAGAATTCGAGTCACTGCCAGTAGAACGGATTTGTAGTTCGGCTACCGGTGATTTTTTCGTTTAAGGTTGCGGCGTCGTAAAGTCGGCCGTTCAGCATCACCATATTGACCTGGTCAGATTTAAAAATATCATCGAGAATATTCGCGTCGAGGACAACCAGATCGGCAAGCTTGCCGACCTCGATTGAACCGATATCGCCATCGAAACCAAGCGCTTTTGCCGGCGTACTGGTTGCTGTTTTAAGTACGTCGATGACGGACATGCCGCCCTGCGCGAAGCCCCACATTTCCCAGTGTGCTGCCAGACCTTCACGCTGACCGTGCGCACCAATGCTGACCATCACACCTCTGTCTGCCATTAGCTTGGCCGTCCTGGCACTGACGGAATGGTAGTAATCCGACTCGGGCGCCATTACGCGTCGCACTGTGCGCGGCTGCAGGATGTGCGGCGGCACATAGTGCGACAGAATGGGGTGCTCCCAGACGTTTGACTGCTGATACCAGTAGTCTTCACCGCCGAGTCCGCCGTAGGTCACGCCCAGTGTCGGCGTGTAGGCAACCTTGGTTTGACTCCAGAACTGCAACACATCGTCATACAACATTGATTGCGGCAGATTGTGCTCAATCGCACTGTTGCCGTCGGCGACCATGGACAAATCCATGTGGAACTGTGAGCCGCCCTCGGAAACCACCAGCATGCCTTCTTCGCGGGCTGCTGTCGTAACCTGCTGGCGTTGTTCACGACGCGGCTGATTGTAGTTCTTGATGCTGCCAGCGCCTTGCGCCTTAAGCCGTCGCACGTGCCTGCGAGCGTCATCCAGCGAATTGATGTCCGCAAGGTAAGTTGAGCGCGCACCGTAAACGATGTCGCCGGTCGAGAATATTCGTGGTGCAAGTATCGCTCCGGTACGTTGCATCTCCGCTGCTGCGAAGATCTCCGTCGCATCATTCGACGGGTCATGAATCGTCGTGACACCAAATGCCAACGTCGCGTACGCCATCCAGTTCTGCTCCGGAATCATGCCGACGCCTGACGAGCCGTGGGCGTGTGCATCGATCATTCCAGGAATAATAGTTTTGCCCGCAACGTCGACCCGCTGCGCGTTGGCCGGAATGCTCACATCGGCAGATGCGCCGACTGCGCTGATGCGATTGCCGTCAACGACAATCACGCCGTCTTCAATCACCCCGCCGTCTTCACCAGCCATTGTTACGACTCGTGCACCGGTTAGAGCAACCACCGATGCAGGTACATCGGCGCGCAGTTGCATGGACAATGAAACACCGTCGGTAGGCGCTTCGTAACCGCCCTCACCATCTTCCTCGTTCTCAGTGTCCGCCAGGGCGAATAGGCCATCGACATCTGCATCGTAAAGCGTGGCACCCAATGTCCAGGCAAGCGTCGACCCGCCATTCACCCAATTCGGGTAATTGCCACCATCTCCACTGGCCTGTGTCATGTTGATACTTGAGACACTGGTTGATAGTGACAGCGGCTTCCCGCCGGGAGGCAATGGCAACGCATAAACGTGATAGTTCTGGCGAAACGCGAAGTGCTTGTCGTCCGGGGCGACTTCATAACGGACTAAGTGTTCGCCGACAGCATGCGTGCGAGCTTTTTCGCCATTTAGATCGATACTGACCAGCGATCGCCCGCCCTCGCCATTTTGTGTCACATAGAGCCGGTCGTCGCGAGCACCAAAATGTGGATTGCTACCGCTGTCGGCCACGAGACGCGCTTTTCCGCCACTTGCTGCAACGACGAAAACTCCTGTTTGCATAGACCAGTCCGGTGATGTCAGAAACCCGCCACCGTTGGCCCAGAAGACGATTGACTTACCGTCCGGGGCATAGCGCGGGCCATGGTAATGACCCGGCTGCTCTGTCACGCGCTTGCTTTTACCACCCGATGCTTTGACGGTGTGGACGTGCGCCAGCTCTTCGTCGTCCCAGGTAATGAAGGCAATATATCGACCATCGCGGGACCAACTTGGGTCGTATTCGAAATGGTCAGATGCATCACGCGTCAATCGTTTCGCATCGCCGCTGGGCAGCGCCTTGACGTAAAGGTGACCTGCACTTTCGAAAACAACCTTTGAGCCGTCGGGCGATACCTCAACGTTGCGCACCATCGTCGTCGCGAAGCTCTCAGGCGCGACTTCAACTTCCGGTCTCGGAGGGTCGTACACGCTGCGGGTATCCTTGACATGAAACTCGATGTTGCTCGCTTGCTTGCTGGCGATATCAACACGCCTGATGCCGCCGCCGGCCCAAAAGACGACGCTCTTTGAATCCGGTGTCCAGTCCATGCCCGGGTACGCGCCGTGCGTCCCCCAAACTTCCTGCAAGTCTCTGTCCAGTCCTTCGTAGAGCGGATACTCTGCACCACTATCGAGGTCTTTCAGAAACAAAGCGCTTTCGTTGCGAATGCGTCGCACGAATGCCAGGTATTTACCGTCAGGCGACGGCGTTGGCCGAACGGCGCCGCCAGCGCCACTCACATAGCCTTCGCTCTCGCCGGTTTGTAAATCAAAGCGTCGAATCGCCATGACTTCACCGTTGGAGTCCTGTGCGTACTCGAAGCTGCCACCCGGAGTCTGATCCAGCGAGTAATAAATGTATCGGCCATCAGGCGAGAACGCTGTTTCTCCCAGCGCTTTTTGGTGGGCCTCATTCGGACGCTCGACAACGGCAACACCACCACCGCCATTACGATGGTATAACCAGATTTCTCCGGTACCGGCCGAACGTGACGTCGTGAAGTGTTTCTTGGCGGCGATGTAGTCGCCGTCCGGTGACCAGGAAGGATTGTTCAAGAGGCGAAAGTCTTCTTTCGTCAGTTGCCGGGCATCGCTGCCATCCACATTCATGATCCAGATGTTGTCGCCACCTCCGGCATCACTGGTGAATGCAATCTCAGATCCGTCCGGCGAAAATCGCGGCTGCATCGCCCAGGCGTGACCACTGTTAACGGCCCTGGCATCGCCACCATTGATGGGCATGACGTAGATGTCGCCCAGGAGATCAAACACTATGGACTGACCATCCGGACTTACGTCGACGCTCATCCAGGTACCGGAGCGGGTATCTATCGTGATGTCACGAGACTCTCCGGGAATGGAATTGACGTCCCAGCCTTCCGACTCTTCTTCTTCCGCGACGGCAAAAACGCTTGGCAGCAACAGGATCGCGGCAACGAGGAATTTCTTCGAGTTCATTTTGAGCCCCACACATTGAGATCAGGTCGAGATAATAACAGCCTTCCCTCATGCAACCACAGCACCGTATCAGCCGCCTGCAGCATGAGATCGCTGTGAGTAACGACAAGCTTGGTCGGTGGCAGCTCACACAGTGCAGTGATCACCTCTTTTTCCAGGTCGTGATCAAGACCGCTGGTGGCCTCATCCAGTAATAAGAGTGCTGGCCGCCGGTAAAAAGCACGAGCCAGCAGAATTCTTTGCACCTGTCCGCGTGATAAAGATGAGCCGAGGTCACCTATACGCGTCTCGGACCCCATGGGCAGTGACTCAATATCACTGGCGATGCAGGCGGCTGTCGCTGCGCTGCGAATCCGCTCCCTGTCGAAATCTGAATCGAATAGTGCGATGTTCTCTGCGACCGATCCCTTTAGAAGGCTGTCGCCCTGAAACACGACCGCCAGGCGCCAGTGATGCGTGGCTCGTCCACTGATCAAGAGTTCACCCGCACTGATAATCTCGTGACCGGCGACTAATTGCAGCAAGGTACTCTTGCCGACACCGGCTGGGCCTGCTATTGCCGTAAAGCCGGATTCGGGAATGCAAATGGAGCACGCCTGTTCAGAGGTATCTCAAGTAGTTTGTATTCAAGAATCCTGTCAACGATCCCCAGCCGCGAGTGGTGAACATTCCGAGATAGGCAACATATGCCGACATCCTGCCAATACTGACCTGGCCGTCGAGACCTCGCAGAGCAAGCAAATACACCGTCACAATTCGGGCGCCCTGAAACAACACCTGTCGAATAGCGGCATCAACGACATGCAGATTGCTGACGCGGATACGGGTATTCGTGGCGTCGGCGAACAGATTGCGCCATTCCGATTCACGTTGCGATTCGCCGTTTGTGACCTTGATCGATTGCACTGCACGCAGCGTTTCCAAAAAGTGTGTCTGAACGGATGATTCTGCCTGTGTAATGTCGCTTGATAGTCGCAGGCTTAGCGACAGATTGAGTAACCGCCAGATACTCCAAAGCCCGAGAACTATTACCATGAGTAGCGTTAGCCGCGGCTCGTACAAGGTCATCAGGCCAGTAATAAGAACCACAAACAAAGAGTCGAGTATCAGCGCAGGGACCGGCTGCACGACGAAGCTCTGAATACGCCCCAGTGATTGCACGCGATGCTGTATGTCGCCGAGTTCGCGACTTCGAAAAAAGCGCATTGGTAACTGCAGCAGCCGATGCAGAATACACCGCATACGCAGTTTTTCCAGCTCCCTGACATCGCAGCGAATGGCACGCGCAGATAATCCCAGGATTGTGCAGCAACGGGAGATATTGGCGAGCGTCGCGCCTTTCAGCGATACCTCATACCAGGGCTCTGACCCCTTTGTCGAAGGCGTCGAGCTGCCGCGTCAGTGCCTTGTCTTCCATGTCCTGTTGTTGCTGTGACACTTTCAGTTGTGTATCGACCTCGAGTACTTCCTTGCGCAGTTGTGAGAGGACCTGCTGGTTCTTGTCCTTTCCGTCAGATAAGGTCGAGTCCATCGACAAGTAAGTGAGTGGCTCGCCAACAGCGACATGGTCACCGGGCGACGACCTTACTTCGCGGACGACGGCAGCTGTATGTTTGCAACCCGGACAACACCGGATCTGGATACCAGCCAGCCACGTACGGACTCTTTTCGGGAATACTCAGCGTTAGCTATGAACAGTGCGGCCGACAAGAAGAGTATGGCCAGCAATCCATTCACCCATAACCAAGGGCGCGGGATCACGCCGATCGGATAACCCGGTTTTTTTCCGATAAGGATTTGATCGCCTGCTTTCGGAACAGGTTTTCTGTGTGATTTCCGTTCACGCATTGATTGTGACTAACAAACGGTACGCGACTCAAAATGCGAAAAGGTATAGTACGAAAAGAAATGGCTGCCGCATATGCGACCAATGAAAGCGCCTTACAATTCGGAGTCTCGTGATGGATGGTTCCCTTGAATGCCGTGAATGAGTGTTTCGTAGTTCCGCCAGCGCCCGCTGGACCGCGAGTGCAGTTCCTCCCGGACCTGCCATAAGCTGGCTGTTTTCACGAGGCCACTCGTCTCTTGAAACTTGAGTACCCGGGCGTCCCACTCAAGCCCCAGAAAATCAATCAAACGATGCATTACGGGCTCCGGCGACTCGACCAGCTCCTCGTAGTCGACAGCGAATATGTCCGTGCCGAAACAAGAGCACCAATGCTTCATCAGGCGGTCTTGCTGTTGATAGTAGTGGGCAGCACTATCGAGGTCGGTTGCGTAACTGAGGGCACGGCCGAGTTGCTGGAAATACAAGGACAGACTATTGTCCAGCATGTTCCGTCGAGTATGAATAATCTTCGCCGCCGGAAACAGAGCCTTGATTATTCCCAGATGAAGAAAGTTATCGGGCCGCTTATCGGTGATATTTTCGTGGTGCGGAAACAGCTCCCGCACCCTCGACAGGTATTCATCACGAACACGGCACAATTGCTCGCAGGATGCATTCCTTGCACCCTGCGGATAGGGCGCTAGCTCGCGCCCTATCAACCAAGGCAGGAAGACGATCTCCCCGCCGGCCGTGACCGCGGGATGCGCAGCAAGCATTTGCTCCAATAACGTGGAACCGGAACGAAGCATGCCGCAAATAAAAATGGGCGCAGACGTCGACTCAGTTGCGGCCTGATTAACCCAGTCAGAGTCAAACAAGTCGATCAGCTGATCGAATGCCTGCTCCGTTCTTCCCCGGTCGTACGGTGCAGCGCGCCGTTTACCCAGTTCGTTGGCAGCTACGTAGGCGGCAGCTGCTTTGTCATACAGCTTGAGGTCATCGAGTGCTTTGCCCAAGGCAAAGTACAATCCTTCACGCGCCAGGTAGTCTTCTTTCGCTTCTTCGACCGCACTTTCGAGTCTAACGATGAGCTCTTGATGTTCGCTCGTGATTTTTCGCGGGTACGCGAGGCGTGCCAGCGCATCCCAGTGTCTGGGGTTGATGGAAAGTATGCGCTCGTAATATTTGATCGCCTGTTGCTTCTCGTTCGCCTCTTCGAAATGACCGGCTAGATTGTACAAGGCCGGAATGTAGTCCGGTGCGATGTCCAGGGCACGTTGATACATTTCTCTGGCCCCGTTTGCATCTTGCATTTCCGATAGCAGGACACCCATATTGGAGTAGACTTCCTCCACCCGGTCGATCTTCAGCAAGACGGATTGTTTGTAGGCACTCAACGCGTCAGCATATTGTTTCATCCGTGTATGCATCTGTGCGAGGTTGTAGTGTGCGACCGGGAACTCGGGTTGTCGCTGCAGCAGTCGCAGATACTCGTCTATAGCCGCTTGGGTTTGTCCAACGGAGTCAAGATAACTTGCGAGCCGCGCACAGTAATGCAGGCTATCCGGGTCTTCCTCGGTCAGCGTCCTGAGCGTATCGTAAACTTCATCCAGGCGCTGCTCTTGTAAGTACATATCGGCGAGTGCCTCCAATGCAACATGCCGGTATGTACCGGCCTTCGCCAGCGACCGGTAAACCTGCTCCGCCTCCAGAAGGCGACCTTGGGTATGCAGGTTCTTGGCCTTTGCGAAAGCCGTATGAGTGTCAGCAAACGTATCCATTCCAGTAGTTCCTTACAGTTCGCAATACCAGCCCGCGCAACATCGTCCAATTCAGACAGCAAAAAAACGGCTAGTTGCATTGCGCAACTAGCCGCTGGTTCAACAATGCTGAATACTTTTTGATTCTATCAGAAGAAATTGTGGCTCAGGTTCAGATAGAAACGTGTACCCCTGGGGTCATACAAGGCCTGATCAAAAAATGGCCAACCACCAGCAGCAACGTCAGAGACCGGCGGTTTTTCATCTGTCAGGTTGATAATACCCGCCGAAATCTCCGTGGAGTCATTGATGTTGTAGCTACCACGCAGTCCAAACTCTAAATAGTCGTCAACCGGCTTAGCAGCCACGCTCGGGTTGACGCTGCAGCTGAAATTGGCTGAGTCGCGACCACCGGGCAAATCTTCCGTCTCGCCGAGGTAGCGGAACGTCAATGTGGCGTTCCAGTCCGACGCCTGCCAACCGAGCTGGCCGTTGGTACGCCACTCCGGTTCACTCGTCGTGCCCTTGTCATCACACAGCGGCTGTACAGCCGAGGATTGTCGCTCGTGCTCCAACAGATAAGCCACACGCACATCGGCTATGACCGAACCGGAACCCAATTCCCAGCTCGCCCGCGTCGAGAGGTCGATGCCAGAGCCATTTTCCTCAAACAGGTTCTGGTTATTCGAACGAACCTCGCAGCCGTTGTTGCAGGTCAGCGCTCCGTTTACGCGCGATACGAGATCCGGAAAATCCGCCTCATTGTTCAGGATCTCCTGCGTCGTCAGCGAGCCAATTTTGTCCTCGACCTGGATGTTGTAGTAGTCGAGAGCGATCGACCATGTGTCGGTTGGCTCGAAGACCAACCCAACGCTCCAGTTATCGGAAGACTCAGTCAGGAGCAGCGGGTTGCCGCCGGACACTGAGCGAATTTCGATAATACGACACGCATTGGTGATGGCGGCCGGCGTCGAGGTTGGGTCTTGCGTAACAGTGTTGCAGACCGTCGTATCAACTGCAGAGGTTACGCCGAATGATTGGCCAAGGAACAGTTCGCCGAGGGTTGGCGCCTTGAAGCCGGTGCCATACGATCCGCGCAACAGCAGGTTATCGACCGGGCGGAAAGAAATCCCGGCCATGTAGGTCGTAGCGCTGTCGTCGCCCGTCGTGGCCAGACCCGACCACTCGTAATCGTCGAAGCGAGCCGCCAACGACAACTCAATTTTGTCGGTCGGGCTGTAAGAAAGCTCGCCAAAGACTGACACTGCCTCTCGTTCGCCGTCACCGTTCGAGCTCGCACCACCGGCAACGTCACCGGTGCTCGATGCGACATCCGCGAGATCATCGAAGGACTGGTCTCTGAATTGACCGCCGATTGCATATCCAATTGAGCTACTACCAATCTCACCGGTCAGCTGAGCATTCACCGTATTTTCGGTACCGATCGCCTGGCGCTGCGTCGAGAGAGACAGGCCATTAGTCGCATAGAATGCCGGATCGAATGTTAACCTTGGATCCAGAATCCCGCCAACAACTGCCGCGCTCAGGGCACTTCTCGATATCTGTCCACCGACGCCAACGCGGTTCATCTCCGACTCGACATTCATCAGGCTAATGTCGAGTGCATGCCCCTCACCGAAATCAACACGACTACCGATAACCGTCGAAAACGCGGTGTTGGTGTTGTCTGTTGCGCGTGGACCGGCATCGACTGATCGGCGCAGGATGTAAACCGATGGCGAGTTCGCCATGTCGGAACCAAGGGCCGCGTCAACCTCAGCCAGGAACGGCGCGCCAGTGATATTGAAGAATGCTGGCGCTGCGCCATTGCGAACTTCGGTGACGTTACGGCTGAAGCGGAATTCGCCGTAGACAGTAACCCTATCGGAGGTTTTGTACTCACCACTGGCCAGGAAGTTTGTGCGTTGCATGGCCGGTATCGCGTCATACAGCGGCGCAAAGTCGAATGCGCATTCGTTCCCGCCGAGCCCAAAGGTCGAAGTCCGCAGGCTCGTTGAAGGGCAGCCCTGTACCGGATAAGAAGTCGCGTCCTGACCAAAGTCGAGATACGTGCCAGGCAAACCGGTCGGACTGCGCCCATCGGTGCCATCCGGGGATATAGTCGAGCCAATCACCGGCAGGCCGGCTGCGTCGACATCGTCCTGTTGCTGATATTCGAACGACAACGTGGCGAAACCTTTGTCACTGACGACACCGCCGGTGAGTGCTATCCCAGTACGCGCACCATCACCATCGAGAGAGTCGTCGTAACGAATGCTCACATCGAGACCTTCATAATTCTGCTTGGTGATGACATTGATAACACCCTGCACAGCATCAGCGCCGTAAATCGCCGAAGCACCGGTCGACAAATACTCAATTCGGTCAACGGAACCGATCGGGATGAGATTCAGATTGGTTGCACTATCTCCACCCAGCGGATCCGCTGGCAAGCGGCGACCGTTCAACAGAATGACCACATAATCATCACCGAAGCCACGGCTGTCAAAATTAGCCGTACCGGCCGTCTGCGACAACGTCGAGTTCTCGCTGAATAGAGCGGGACCAGCAAAACTCGCGGTGAACAGAAAGTCTTGAATGCTGCCCGCGCCAGAGTTTTCGATGAACTGTGCATCGTAGATTTGTACCGGTGTTACCATTTGCGGATCGAGGCGCGGAATTCTGGAACCAGTTACCGTGATCTCCTCCAGTCCGGCTCCGGAACCCGCGTCACTTTGTGCTATAGCGAGCCCAGGTACGAGGCTGAGGCACAAGGCACTCTTTATCGCCGTGCTCAAGGCTGTCACCCTGGCCGGCCGTATTTTTCCCTTATTACTCATTCTGATTTCTCCAGTGAAAAAAGCTGCAATGTCTTGGCCCCGCCTGATCGCTAACGCGATGACGCAGAGCACTTGCAAGCATCTGAGCACTGAACAAAAGTGTTGTGAATATGACTCAAAAAGGTTTACGCGGCGTAAGTGCATCGGCGTTTTTGATGCGTAGCAATAACACCCCGTGCTCGACTCTTCGTCAGTCATTGCTGGGGGATGTCCAAGCAAGCTACCGGGGAATTAATGCAACAGCATTTTTGTCACAGTGCAGAATCGCTGCGTGTTGGTCGGTAGCAACAGAATTTTGCGCAAACTACTGTTGCTGCCGTAATGACTATATGAGTTTCTTGCTGAACGCCGATTCAAGATACATGCGTAATGCGGCGGCGCCCGTTTTACGCTGTCGCTGACGCGGACTGATGACAACGACATCCCGGCCTGCTGACTCGGTATCTGGCAAGAGATCGACGATTCGGCCAGACCTGAGATAAGGCTCACACAAATATTGTGGCAGGCGGCTGATGCCGAGTCCCGCCAAAGTTGCCTCTCGAGCCTCGAGCAAACTCGAGACCACATGTTTGGCGTTGACGGTCACCGTGGTTATCGCATCGCCGCGTTTGAATCGCCATGAATTTTGTTCGCTACCGCTACTTTCAACGATGCATTCGTGCGCCTCCAGGTCGAACGGCGACGTTACCGGAGCGTGGCGCGATGCATAATCCGTACTCCCGAATATTGACTGACGCACATACGCGATTGTATTTGTCCAGGCGCCAGTGAATGCCAGTGGCGCCAGGGTGATGCCGAGATCCACAGACTCGATCGCTTCCTCCGTCCAGATTGTGACGGGACGTCGCTCGATCATGATTCCAGAGTTCTCAGCTTCGAACTTCGCCAGTCTCGGTTCCAGATAGCGATCGATGATGTCGGGTGGTGCACCGATCACCAACGGACTCGTGTCGGCTATTATCGAGCCAATCATCGCCATCGACTGGGCGTTCTTGG
>JAJFKV010000060.1 GCA_021773055.1 Woeseiaceae bacterium | reverse complement strand
GGTAGGCGATTCCGGGTCGTGGTCCATAGAATGATTGTGTAGTAGCACGTGCTTGCACAGATCGTTCGGGCTCTTTAGCGCATCGGGTCCCTTAAGCAGACGAGGGCTACACATTGGTGTAACCGTTTCGTCGAAAAGTTTGATTGCTTCCAGACCCGACCACTGTCCACTGCCTAGTCTGATTGCCGCGTCGAAATCGTCGCGCTGAAAATCGACCAAACCGAGGCTGGTCGAAATCCGAACATCGATATCCGGATGTAACGCATAGAATTTCTGCAGTCGCGGGATAAGCCACATAACTGCGAAAGTGGGAGCGACACTTAAGGTGAGCGTTCCGCGCGAGTCGCTGTCTATCACGCGTTCCATAGCCGTATCCAGACGGAGAAACACCTCAAGCAACTCGGACGACAGCAACTGTCCGGATTCCGTCAGCAACAAACCGCGCGTCCGACGCCGGAACAGCGGCAGACCCAGGTACTCCTCCAACTTTTTAACCTGATGACTAACAGCGGCCGGCGTTACCGACAACTCTGCAGACGCTTTCACAAAGCTGAGATGACGCGCGGAAGCTTCGAACGCACGCAGCGAGTTCAGTGGGTAAATTCGTCGAGACATTGACTTACCTTAGTTTTTCTAAGTCTGCGTGAGAAATTGTCGTTTGTCTAGGCTTTGAAAACGGCATAAAACGTAACTCCGGCCATCACTAACGATACGCGACTTAGATTTACTAACTCTTCGATCTGGAAAACTAATATGCAACGACCTCCAATTCCGCCCTTTACGCGCAGCATGGCACTGGAAAAAGTTCAGGCCGCCGAGGACGCGTGGAACACACGAGACCTGGAGAAAGTCGCTCAAACATATTCACCGAACTGTATTTGGCGAAACCGCCAGGAATCTTTTCAGGGTCGAGCAGCAATCAAATTCCTCCTCAGGCGCATGTGGGCAATTGCGTCGCATTGCCGACTGCTTAAAGAAGTTTGGGCCTTCACGGACAACCGCATTTCGGTGCGCCTGGAATACGAATGGCAACACGCCAGCACCAGCCAGTGGTATCGAACTCACGGTAACGAACACTGGGAATTCGATACGTACGGTTACATGACTCGACGCGACATTAGTGCCAACGACATTCCGATATCTGCCAATGAGCGGCGTATCGGATTCTGAACCAAGCAACGAAAAGGAATAGACGACAAAATAAGCCCGACACTTTTTTTAACAGAAATAACATTTGGAGATAAATCATGAATACGAAAAACATCATAGCTACATCACTTTGCGCACTGCTGCCGCTCCTTTCCGGATACGCCTCTGCGGAGCCTACATTGTGGGGAATCTACGGCGCGCATAACAGACACGACTGTCCTGTCAACAATCGCGAAACCGCGAAAGAGGTCATTACGATCAGCAAAACCGATCTTGCGCCGCTTATGGAGAAGTACGGAGTCACCGACATAGTGGATATGTACCACTCCGGGCTCGAGCACACACTGGTCTGGGTTGTCGAGACATCGAGGCCGCATGACCTGGAGGAATTCACGATCGAGCTCGGCGTTGCTCGCTGGAATGACTTCAAGTTTGTTCCGGAGCGCACCTTTGCTGATGTTATACGCGACGTCACGGCGATCCACGGCCTGCAAGAGTGGGAACCAGGTGACGAGTAATGACAACGCAAAAACCGTTGGCGCCGTCTATGTTGGCCCTCGACCATGCCTTTACTCACGCAAAGACATGGCTTGACCAGCTAGACCACCGCCCAGTCGGCCCGAAAACGGATTTGGCATCGCTTCGAAGTCGATTGGGAGGAGCGATGCCAGATCGCGGTACGCCACCAGAGCGCGTCATCGACGAACTCGTCGCGCTATCAGAGGGTGGCCACATGGGCAGCGCGAGCGGGCGTTTCTTCGCATGGGTTATCGGCGGGTCTCTGACCTCTGCGCTGGCCGCCGATTGGCTGGTATCAACATGGGACCAGAACGCTGCCATCTATGCCTGCGGACCATCCGTTTCCGTAATCGAGGAAACGGCCGGCGAGTGGCTTAAGGATTTGCTTGACCTGCCGCGCGAGGCCTCATTCGCATTCACCACCGGTTGCCAATCCGCTCATGTAACCAGTCTGGCCGCCGCACGGCATGCGTTGTTGAAGCGCCATGGTTGGAATGTCGAAGAAGAAGGCCTTTTTGGTGCCCCTCGACTTACGGTCCTGACCACAGCACAACACCACGAGTCGATCGAGCGCGCAGTTCGATTCCTTGGATTTGGGCGTCAATCTATTGAGCTAATCCCGACCAACGAAATCGGGCAAGCTACAGCAGAGGGACTGAGCGCCGCGCTTGAGAATATTGATGGACTTGCGATCGTTGTATTGAATGCGGGCGATCTCAACACAGGCATGTGCGATAACTTCAGCGAACTCATTCCCATCGCCCGGGCGTCGAATGCCTGGGTGCATGTCGACGGCGCATTTGGACTGTTCGCCCGTGCGAGCCGCTCCAAACGCCACTTGGTCGACGGCGTCGATCTTTCGGATAGCTGGGCGACAGATGCTCACAAATGGCTAAATGTACCGTTTGACTGCGGTATCGCCATCATCCGCGATACGGCTGCTCACAAGGCCGCGATGACGGTGTCCACTTCGTATATTTCGTCCTGTGGAGATGCACGTGATCAAATTGACTGGAATCCTGAATGGTCAAGGCGGGCTCGCGGCGTGCCCGTCTTTGCGGCGCTAAACGAGTTGGGACGAGAGGGTGTCGAGGCGCTTGTCGACCGTTGCTGCAAATTCTGCGATGCGCTCGTGTCTGGCATCGGTGCGTTACAGGGTGCCAGGGTAGTCGCAGAACCTACCCTCAATCAGGGCTTAATTCGCTTCGAAACCGCGCATGCGACTGAAGCGGA
>JAJFKV010000059.1 GCA_021773055.1 Woeseiaceae bacterium | reverse complement strand
TTACCGACCTTCTGCGGTTTGACGGACAACCTCAACGGAACGGGCAACTTAAGCTGCGCTCCGGGTGCGACCGATGCCGGGTCTTATCCCGTGTCTGTAACAGTGACTGATAACGGCACTCCAAACTTCAATGACAGTGAGGCACTGACAATCACGGTCGGCAGCGTCAATCAGGCACCAGTGCTGGGTATCATCGGTAACCAAATTGTTGACGAAAGCCAGACCCTCAATGTTTCGCTGTCATCCAGCGACATCGATGGCGACGGTCTTGCTTTCGGTGCCACCGGTTTACCCGCATTCTGCAGTCTCACTGATAACCTCAATGGCACTGGCAACATAAATTGCACACCAGGAGCGACCGATGCAGGGCTTTATTCCGTTTCGGTAAGTGTCATCGATAACGGCACGCCAGCATTAAACGACACTGAAGCATTGACGATTACTGTCAGTGCAACCAACGAGATACCAACACTCAACCCCATCGGCAATCAGGCGGTGGATGAAAACAAGTCATTGGATGTACCGTTGAGTGCGAATGATGCGGACGGCGATGGTCTCGCATTCAGCGCGACTGGCCTGCCAAGCTTCTGTAGCCTGACCGATAACGGCAATGGCACAGGAACCCTGTCTTGCAGCCCGGGATCGACAGATGCGGGCTCGTATCCGATCTCGGTGACCGTTACCGACAATGGCACGCCGAACCGTAGTTCAAGCGAGGCGCTGACTATTGAAGTCGGTGGAGTGAACCAGGTGCCAAGGCTTGATCCTGTAGGCAGCCAGAGTGTCGATGAGGGTCAGACGCTGAATATTTCCCTGTCAGCGAATGATCCTGACGACGATACGTTGGTTCTGACGTCGGTTGGCTTGCCAATATTCTGCAGCTTAAGCGACAACCTCGACGGCACCGGCAGCATCAGCTGCAACCCGGGCACGACCGATGCGGGGACTTATCCCGTAACCGTGATTGTTACCGATAACGGCACGCCGAACCTGAATGCAAATGAAGCAATGACGATAACTGTAATCGGTGTTAATCAGGCACCGGTTCTGTCCGTGATTGGCAATCGGAGCGTCGACGAAGGTCAAACGCTGAATGTAGCCTTGAGCGCCAATGACGCCGACGGCGATGGGCTCACGTTCAGCGCCACCGGCCTGCCGACATTCTGCAGCCTGACGGATAACTTCAGCGGCACCGGAAACATTAGCTGCATACCGGGTGTAACCGATGCAGGTTCTTATGCAATTACGGTAACCGTCACTGACAATGGCACACCGATTCTCAACGACAACGAAGCGCTGACGATTACGGTTAATGCAACGAACGAGGTGCCGGTACTGAGTGCCATCGGCAACCAAAGTGTCGATGAAAGTCAGGTGTTGAATGTGTTATTGAGCGCAAGTGACGCCGACGGCGATGGCCTCGCGTTTAGTGCATCAGGTCTGCCAACATTTTGCAGCCTGAGCGATAACTTCAACGGCACCGGCAGCATCAGTTGTAGCCCTGGTGCCACAGACGCCGGCAGCTATCCCATTTCTGTATTTGTCACCGACAATGGCACGCCAAACCTGAATGACAGTGAACTGCTGGTGATCACGGTCAGCGCGACAAACGAAGCGCCGGTATTGAGTGCTATCGGCAACCAAGGTGTTGATGAAAGTCAGGTGCTGAACGTGCTGTTTAGTGCGATTGACGCTGATGGCAATAGCCTCGCGTTCAATGCAACCGGGTTGCCGACTTTCTGCAGCCTGACTGATAATCTCAACGGTACTGGCAGCATTGGCTGCGCGCCGGGCGCCACCGACGCCGGGTCTTATCCCGTTACGGTTACTGTCGTTGACAATGGCACGCCGAATCTTAGCGACAACGAGTCACTGACGATTACCGTCAATGCAAGCAACGACGCGCCGGTCTTGAGCGCTATCGGTAATCAGGTTGTGGATGAGGCACAGACACTCAATGTGTCTTTGTCGTCAACTGATGCGGATGGTGATGGGCTCACGTTTAGCACGATTGGCCTGCCGACCTTCTGCAGTCTTAGCGATAACCTGAACGGAACTGGCAGCGTCAGTTGCTTACCGGGCTCTATCGATGCAGGCGTTTACTCTGTAACCGTGATCGTCACCGATAACGGCACGCCGACGCTAAACGACAACGAAGCACTGACAATTACGGTTAACTCTGTCAATCAGACACCGGCTCTGTCCGCGATTGGAAATCAGACCGTGGACGAGGGCCAGGTGCTGAACGTGTCGTTGTCGTCCATCGACCCGGACGGCGATGGGCTTGCGCTCAGTGCCTCCGGCCTGCCAACATTCTGTAGCCTGACTGATAACCTGAATGGCAGCGGAAACATTAGCTGCGCACCGGGCGCCACCGACGCCGGTAGCTATCCGATCTCTGTCACGGTTACTGACAACGGCACGCCGAACTTGAGCAGCAGCGAAGCATTAAGCATCAGCGTTAATGCAATCAACGATGCACCCGTATTGAGTGTTATCGGCAATCAAAGTGTCGATGAAAGTCAGGTATTGAATGTGCCGCTGAGTGCGAGTGACGCAGATGGCGATGGGCTTGCATTCAGTGTGACCGGTCTGCCAACGTTCTGCAGTTTCACCGATAATCTCAACGGTACTGGCAGCGTAAGTTGCTCGCCGGGTGCAACCGATGCTGGCTCATCCCTTGTAACGGTGACAATCACCGACAACGGCACACCGAACCGGAACGACAGCGAAGCGTTGACGATTACCGTCAATGCGACAAACGAAGCACCACTGTTGAGCGCCATTGGCAATCAGTCCGTAAATGAGGGTCTGATACTCAATGTTCCATTGTCATCCAGTGACGCCGATGGGGACGCGCTGAGCTATAGCACCACCGGCTTGCCGACATTCTGTAGCCTGAGCGACAATTTCAACGGTACTGGCAATATCAACTGCACACCGGGCGCCACAGATGCGGGTAGCTACCCGATTTCTGTCACGATCACCGACAACGCTACGCCGGCGCTGAGTGCCAGTGAGGGGTTGACGATTACCGTTGCCGCAACTAACGATGCGCCAGTGCTAAGTGCAATTGGCAGTCAAAGTGTCGATGAAAGTCTTGTATTGAACGTATCGCTGAGTGCGAGCGATGCTGATGGTGATGGACTTGCATTCAGCGCCACGGGCTTACCAACATTCTGTAGCTTGACCGATAACCTCAACGGTACTGGCAACTTAAGTTGCGCACCAGGTGCGACCGATGCAGGTAGTTACTCCATCTCCATTACAGCCACTGATAACGGCACGCCGGCATCAAGCGATAGTGAAGCGCTGACAATTACCGTCAATCTGACAAACGAAGCACCCGTACTTGGCCTTATGGGTGGCCAGAGCGTAGACGAGAGCCAGGTGCTGAACATTCCACTGTCATCCAGTGATGCCGACGGCGATGGACTTGTGTTCAGCACCACTGGTCTGCCAGCGTTCTGCGGCCTGACCGACAACCTCAACGGCAGCGGCAGAATCGATTGCACACCGGGCGCCACGGACGCCGGGTCTTATCCGGTCACAGTCACAGTCACCGACAACGGTTTGCCGGCACTAAACGACAGCGAAGCGCTGACGATTACCGTGAGTACAACCAATGAGGCGCCGACACTTAACCCCATCGGCAACCAGGCCGCAGATGAAGGTCAAACGCTGAACGTTGCCTTGAGTGCGACGGATGTTGACGGCGACGGACTGGCATTTAGCGCGACTGGCTTGCCGGCATTCTGCAGCCTGGTCGATAACCTCAACGGCAGCGGCATTTTGAGCTGTGCACCGGGCGCGACCGATGCAGGGTCTTACCCAGTTACAGTTACCGTCACCGACAACGGCATACCGAATCTCGGTGTCAGCGAAGCACTGACGATCGTCATCGGCGGGGTCAACGAGGTGCCGATCATGGCCTTGGTCGGCAACCAAAGCATCGACGAAGGGCAGACATTGAATGTGCCGCTAAGCGCGACCGATGTTGACGGCGATGAACTAATGTTCAGTGCCACCGGTCTGCCGACTTTCTGCAGCCTTACAGACAACCTCAACGGCAGCGGCAGCATCAGTTGTGCGCCGGGTGCAAGCGATGCAGGCGCTTACCCTGTTACGCTGGTTGTCACCGACAACGGTACGCCGAGCCTGAACGATAACGAAGTACTGACGATCACCATTAACGCGATCAACGTAGCACCCGTGTTGAGTGTTATTGGCAATCAGTCTGTGAACGAAGGTCAAACGCTGAATATTCCCTTATCGTCCAGTGATGTGGATGGCGACGGGCTCGCGATTGCCGCTACTGGTTTGCCGACGTTTTGTAGCCTGACCGATAATCTCAACGGCACCGGCAACATAAGTTGCACACCGGGTGCAACAGATGCTGGAAGCTACCCGATAGTGGTTTCCGTTACAGACAACGGCACACCCAATCTCAATGACAGCGAAGCGCTGTCAATAATTGTCGGTGGCGTTAACGAGGCGCCTGTACTCAATACAATCGGCAACCAGAGCGTCGATGAAAGTCAGGTGCTGAATGTGCTCTTGTCATCAACTGATGCGGATGGCGATGGGCTCGCGTTCAGCGCCACCAGTCTGCCGACGTTCTGTAGCCTGACGGACAACCTCAATGGCACTGGCACTCTTTCTTGCGCTCCCGGCGCGACGGATGCCGGCAGCTATCCGGTCACTGTCACTATTACTGACAACGGCTCACCGGTCCTGGGTGATAGTGAAGCCCTGACCATCACTGTCAACTCAACGAATGCAGCACCATTGTTGAGTGCTATTGGCAATCAGGCCGTGGACGAAGGGCAGGTGCTGAATGTGCTCTTGTCTTCCAGTGATGCGGACGGCGACGGCTTGTTACTTAGCGCGGTCGGCTTGCCAGCCTTTTGCAGCCTGACGGATAACCTCAACGGTAGCGGCATAATTACCTGTACACCCGGGGTAAGTGACCAGGGTTCTTACCCGGTCACTGTGGACGTCGTCGATAACGGCACGCCGGCGTTGAACGACAGCGAAGCATTGACAATTACGGTTAACGGCATTAATCAGGCGCCGATCCTGTCCGCGATCGGAAATCAGACCGTGGATGAAGGGCAGGTACTAAACGTAGCACTTTCTTCCAGCGACGCTGACGGTGATGGGCTCGCGTTCAGCGCAACCGGGTTACCGATCTTCTGCAGCCTGACGGATAACCTCAACGGTAGCGGTAACGTAAATTGTACGCCGGGCGCAACGGATTCCGGGTCTTACCCTGTGACAGTGACTGTCACCGACAACGGTACGCCAAACCTCAACGACAGCAGTCTGTTTACGATTACCGTAAACGGGGTCAACCAGGCGCCGAATCTGGACGTGATTGGTGACCAGGTAGTCAATGAAGGGCAAACCCTGAACGTAGCATTGTCGTCCAGCGATCCTGATGGCGACGGCCTGGTGTTCAGCAGTACGGGTTTACCTGCGTTCTGCAGTCTGACGGACAACTTCAACGGCAGCGGAACACTATTGTGTAACCCGGGATCTGGCGATGCCGGTAACTATCCGCTAACGATTACGGTCTCTGATAACGGCACGCCCGTTCTCAATGACAGTGCATCGTTGACGATCAGTGTTGCGGGCGTTAACCGGAACCCGGTTCTGGCACCCATCGGTGATCAGGTGGCAAGCGAAGGCCTGTTACTGAACATACCGCTGTTTGCCAGCGACCCTGATGGCGATGGGCTGGCATTCAGCAGTACGGGTCTGCCGAACTTCTGCAGCCTTACAGATAACCTGAGTGGCACTGCTATGCTGAGTTGTGATCCCGATTTTCTGAGTGCAGGATCGTACCCGATCACGATCACCGTAACGGACAGTGGTTCGCCCATTTTGTCGGCCAGTGAGTCATTAACGCTGACTGTAATTGGCATCAACCAGGCACCAGTTCTATCGCCGATTGGTGACCAAATACTGGGTGCGAACCAGACTATCAATATCCCGATAAGTGCAATTGATGTTGACGGCAATGCTTTGCTGCTCAGCGCACCGAACCTGCCATCGTTCTGCAGCCTCACAGACAATGGCGGGGGCACTGGTACGCTGTCGTGTAATTCGGCTGGGGTGAACTCAGGTCTGTATTCATTGACCGTCGTCGTGACAGACAACGGTGTGCCGGTACTGAACGACAGTGAGATGTTCAACCTGTCAGTGAACACTGACAATCGAGCACCGGTACTTCAATCCATTGGCGACCTGGTGGTGGACGAAGGCCAGATACTGACTGTGTCATTGGCGGCCAGCGATCCGGATGGCAACGGTCTGAGGTTCAGTGAATCGGCGCTGCCTAATTTCTGCGACCTTAATGATAATAGGGATGGCACGGCTGAGCTTAGCTGCAGCCCCGGGCTGGATAATGCCGGGTTGTCCGTGGTAACGGTTACGGTCACGGATGATGGCTCGCCCAACTTCGCGGACAGCGAGGTCTTCACCATTGAGGTTGTAAACGTCAACCAGGCTCCTGTTCTGTCTGGTATCGGCAATAAGTCCGTTGATGAGGGCAGCACACTCACCGTACAAATTGATGCCAGCGATCCCGATCAGGAACTGGTGGGTTTCTCGGCTATCGATCTGCCGAGGTTCTGCGATTTGGTGGACGGCCAGAATAACAGTGCCACGCTAACCTGTTTGCCCAAAAGCGGTGATGCCAGTAGTTATGCGATTTCGATTGTCGCCACTGACAATGGCACACCACAATTGGTTGACAGCGAACAGCTCACAATCCGTGTGAACAGTAACGGCGCGGCGCTGGGCCCGGTCACTAATGGAAGTGGCGGCGGTAGCATGGACAGGTCAACCCTCATCGGCTTGACCATGCTGCTGATGCTGCGCCTGTTTCTGCTCAGGTCTGAGACTGCTGGTAGTTTTGCAAGCCGACCTTTTCGATCAGATCGATTTGCGTTTCGAGCCAGTCCACGTGTTCTTCCTCTGATACCAGGATGGAGTCGAACAGATCGCGACTCACGTAATCCTTGTGATTTTCGCAATAGGCAATAGCGGCTCGCAGGTCCGGAATCGCGTCCAGTTCCATGTCGAGATCGCACTGCAAAATCTCAGGCACATCCTCACCAATCCGAAGCTTGCCGAGTTTCTGTAAATTCGGTAATCCCTCCAGGAACAAAATACGCTCGATCAATTGATCCGCGTGCTGCATTTCGTCGATCGATTCCTTGTGCTCATAATCACCGAGCTTGGTGAGGCCCCAGTCTCTGAGCATGCGGGAGTGCAGGAAGTATTGATTGATCGCGGTTAGTTCGTTCTTGAGCACTTTGTTGAGGTGCTCGATGACAGTGGCGTCACCTTTCATGTTGGGCTCCGGAGTAGGGTGGTTATCGGTTCCGGCAATTGTAAAGAAAAAGCCCCGCGATGCGGGGCTTTTTTAAGCGACCTTCGGCCGGTAAAGGACCGGCTGGGCGTGTGGCCCCGGCCGCTGGCGATATTCCACCAGAATCTCCGATGCCATCTCCTTGCAGGACCCGCAGCCAGCACCGACTCCGAGTTTTTGCTGCAAGCTCAACAGGTTCGTCGCGCCCATTGTGGCGGCATTTCGGACCTGTTTCTCGGTTACCGCATTGCAAATACATACATACATGCAGCGATTGAAGCCTAAATGCGAATGATTGTCAATAGCATTACGGTAAACCCGTACGAGCCCGCGCTCGTATGGGGCCGTCCTACGGTTGTACTCCGCGGCCTGGCGTCCAGGGGACGCGCGCCTTGTTCAGCGCTTCCTTGAGGCTTGCGTACTCGGAATCCGCCAGTGAGCTCAATACCTCGACTACATCGTCGTAGAGCGTCTTACCGATCTCGTACGATTGCCGTTGTGATGGTGTCGGGCCATAGGCGCCAACGTCCGGAGCGAACCTGGCGTGCCACAGGCGCTCCTGCAGAGACACGTCGGTCCAGTCCTTGAACATCTCACGTGCCACGTTTTGGCTCAGGCGGTCGCGTTCTGCGAGCAGGCGTTCCTGAATCGAGTCCGCTATCTCGTAGAGCGATGGATCAGCCGTCGAACGGACCAGTGTCGCCTTGATGGCATCCAGTTCGCCACTAATGGCGTCGATGGCATTGACCGTTCCATCGGCAGCTCGTCCGAGTTCATCCACCTGGCTCTCAAACACCACGCGCTGCTCCTGTGTGCTGCCGGGCAGGGTGGCTTCTCGAATTGACACCAATTCGAAGGTCTGTGATTGGTTCAGATCGGTCAGCACGCCATCGACACGCTGCTGCATCGACACCGAGAAAGTTCCTGGCGCTACCAGTACACCCGCTCCTTCGGGATGCGGCTCTTCGCCTTCTTCCATCGGCGCCCAGGCGTCGAGCGCCGGATAACGAAGATTCCATGCAATTCGATGGAAACCCGCTTCTGCAGGAGCTTCGATATGCCGAACGACTTCTCCGTTGCGGTTTTTCACCGTGAAAATTATTGCCGGCGCGTCTTCGCGTTGTTCGTCAATGGCCTCATCAAAATCGACAAACTTGACGTTCTTGTTCTCTGCTTCAAGCTCTTTCTCGCCCTCACGGCGTGCATCCTTGCTGGTCGCAAGTCCTTTTGGCAGGTAGTAGGTGAAGTTCGCACCGAAGTCGGGGTTCGGAGCCACGTAGAAGCTGTCACCCTGGCTACTGGTACACAGCGGTTCGTAGCATCCGAATTCGTGCTTTTGCACATACCAGCGCGTCTTGCGCACGGGGAACAACGTGACATCGTTCGTCAGCATGTCTGCGCTCACATCACGCAACGCCGAGTAGTCGTCGAGGATGTAAAAACTGCGACCGAACGTCGCGCCGACCAGGTCGTTTTCGCGTTTTTGAATGACGAGGTCCCGGAACGGAATGTTCGGGCTACCACCTTTGAGCTTGGTCCAGTCATCACCGCCATTGACAGTAAAGAACACGCCAAACTCTGTCCCCAGGAACATCAGCCCCGGTTTAACGTGATCCTGTACCACTCGCCACAGCACATGACGCTCCGGCAGATTATTCGAGATACTCTTCCAGGAACGGCCGCGGTTCTCGCTCTTTAGTATGTAGGGCGCGTAATCACCATTCTTGTGATCGTCTACGACGACGTACACGGTATCGGGATCAAACAAGTCCGCTTTGATGTCGTTCACAAAGAAGCGGTTCGGCACACCCGGCAGTTTGTTGATCCGGCGCCAGGTCTGTCCATTGTCTTCTGTCACCTGAATAATGCCGTCATCGGTGCCGGCGTAAATGAGGCCGGCAACCAGGGGTGATTCGGACAACGACGTGATGGTGTTGAACATCGACATCGCATACAGATCCCACGGCGCATCGAAGCTCCAGGTGCGCCCCATGAGCGGTGCGTCGGTGCGCTTCTCATCGCGGGTTATGTCGCCGCTGATGGCGGTCCAGCTATCGCCGTAGTCATCGCTCTTCCACACGCGTTGCGTGCCAAAGAACAGCGTCTTGGAATCGTGCGAACTGATCAGTATCGGCGCATCCCAGTTGTAGCGTTCCGGCGGGTCGCCAGCGGCCGCTTGCGGACGGATATAGGTCATCTCGCCCGTCTTGCGGTCAACGCGCGTCAGGTTACCTTGTTGCCATTGAGCATAAACGATGTCCGGATTGTTCGGGTCAACGGCCGACTGGTGGCCATCGCCAAACAGCGTTATGAACCAGTCCGAGTTGTGAATACCCGAAACCTCCATCGTCCGCGACGGGCCGCCCTGGCTGTTGTTGTCCTGCGTGCCGCCGTATACGTTGTAGAACGGCTCTGCATAGTCGACCGCCACCTTGTAGTACTGCGTCAGCGGCAGGTTATTGATGAAGCGCCAGGATTCCCCCAGGTCGTAAGACTCGTAAACGCCACCGTCGACGCCGACCAGCAGGTAGTCTTCGTCGTTCGGATCAAACGCCATTGCGTGATGATCCGAGTGCTTGCTATCGGTTTGTAAATTGATAAAGTTTTCGCCGCCATCATTCGTGACGTGCATCCATACGTCCATTTGGTAAACACGGTCAAACTGGTGCGGGCTCGCAAATATTTCCTGGTAGTAGTGCGGGCCTGTGCCGCCGGAGAGGTAGTCATTCTTTTTCTCCCAGGACTCGCCACCATCGGCCGAGCGCCAGAATCCACCTTCGCGATTCGCTACTTCGATCGTCGCGTACATCACATCCGGATTTTGCGGCGAAATGGCAATGCCGGTCTTGCCGCGGTTTTCTTCTGGCAGGCCTTCTGTCAACTCGCGCCAGGTCTCGCCACCGTCTATCGACTTGTGAATGCCCGTCGCTGGTCCACCGTCCATGAGCACCGCCACAGTGCGCAGTCGCTGCCAGGTTACGGCATACATGACATCCGGATTTCGCGGGTCCATGTGAACCTCTGAAACGCCCGTATATTCATCGTCCTGATCCGTGTTGCCATTACCATCGCCGAGCACCTTGCGCCAGTTCTCGCCGCCATCTGTTGATTTGTACAGACCGCGATCACCACCACCGGACCACAACGGTCCTTGAGCAGCAACAAAGATGGTGTTCGAGTCGCGCGGGTCTACGCGGATCATGCCGATGTGCTCGGAATTCTCGAGCCCCATCTTCTCCCAGTTCTGACCGCCGTCCAGACTGCGGAACAGCCCTGAGCCATACCCCACGTGGCGTCCCGAGACGTTCTCGCCGCTACCGACCCAGATCGTGCTCGGGTTGTTCGGATCAATCGCTATGCAGCCGATGGAATAGGCGTCTTCGTTTTCAAAGATGGCTTCCCAGGTGGTACCCCGATTCTTGGTTTTCCAGACACCGCCGCTACCCACACCGACATACCAGGTGCTTTGTCGCTCCGGATGAACAGCGATGTCCGCGATGCGGCCCGACATGAGTGCTGGACCGATGCTGCGAAATTCGAGGCCTTTGAAGGTCGCCTCATTAAAACCGGGTTCTGGTTTTTCGTCGTCAGCGGCGAATACGGTCGTAACAGCCAGCGCCAGAAGGATGGTGCAGAGACGTGAGAGTTTCATGTTGACCCCTTATATTGTTCTGATTTTTCGGCATTCTACCGTAGGAGCGCGCCCTGCGCGCGATCCTACGATAGACTCCGTACATGAATAAACTATTTGATGTGAGCGGCAAGGTCGCTCTGGTAACGGGCGGTTCACGCGGTATTGGCGAGATGATCGCCGCAGGTTACGTCGCGAACGGTGTCAAAACGTATATTTCTGCGCGCAAGGCCGAGGCCTGTGACGAAACGGCGAAACGCTTGTCGGAGCAGGGCGAGTGCATCTCGATTCCTGCCGATTTATCCACGACGGAAGGTATCCAGGTGCTGGTCGATGAGATCAGGTCTCGCGAGAGCCAGCTCGATATTCTCGTTAACAACGCCGGCGCAACCTGGGGAGCGAGCATCGAGGAATTCCCGGAGGCCGCCTGGGACAAGGTCATGGACATCAACGTCAAGGGGCCGTTCTTTCTGACGCAAGCGTTGCTGCCCTTGCTCGAGGCATCGGCTTCGCCTGAAGATCCGGCGCGAATCATCAACGTCGGCTCGATCGACGGGCTCAACGTTAACAAGATGGGTACCTACTCCTACGGCCCCAGCAAAGCGGCTATCCATCACCTCACGCGTACCTTCGCTTCGCATCTTGCGGATCGCTATATCACTGCTAACGCGATTGCGCCCGGGCCGTTCCCGAGCAAGATGACCGCCGGTGTGCAAAAAGTCATGGGCGACAAGATCACTGCCGGCGTGCCGCTGAAACGCTGGGGAGAATCTGCCGACATGGCAGGCACGGCTATTTACCTGGCTTCGAAGGCGGGGGCCTATGTTTCCGGGGTAGTAATTCCAGTTGATGGCGGCATTATCGCGAGCTCCAGGACCTTGTAGGGGGTCGACCTCCGGTGTCGCGCCGTGGGGCGCGCTCCTACAGTTGGAAGGTCAGGCCGATGTAGGCCGTGCGGGGCAGGCCGGGTCGTACACCTGCCGGGCGGCGAGCTGCTATGTAGGTTTCATCGAACAGGTTATCGACCTTCAGGTAAGTCGACAGGTTCTCGGTGAAGTTCCACGTCGCGATTGCATCCCATACAAGCCGTGACTGGATTGTTTCTTGCGGATCAAACCCGCCTTGTCCCGCTTTGGTTCGCATTTTGCCTACGTAATTGGCAGCAAGATTGATACGAAAGCGCTCGCTCGTAAGACCTGCACTGGCGCGTAACTGATGTTCCGGGATATAGGGCAGGGCGTCACCAACCTCCACCTGACCCCAGGGACCAAAACCTGAATCGAAGGCGTTCTCAAACTCGGCTTCGTTGGTCCATGTGTATTGGAGGCCGAGCGGAATATCGAATGAGCCGATAGCGATGCTGTAATCCGTGCTCATCTCCAGTCCGCTGACAACGACTTCGCCGCCGTCGAACTGATCGCCGATCTGTCCACCGCCACCGGTTGAGTCGGTCACAGTACCGACAAGATTGTCGTAGTCGTTCATAAAGTAAATCGACTCGAAGCGCAGCTCATCATTGTGATAGCGAACGCCTGCTTCGAAATTGACGCTGGATTCCTCGCTGGCCGAGCTACCTGGTCCGGGTGGATTAAAGCCCTTGTGCACGCCGGCGAGTAGCCGCCATTCTTCATTCAGGTGATACAAAACGCCCGCTCCCGGAATGAAAACCTGCACGGTGTTATTGCGTACGCGTGCCGGGCCGGCCGACCGGGTCGGGTCCGCGGTTGAATAGTCGAAACGGGTGATGTCGATATCTTCAAAGCGCACACCCGGCGTGAAGATCCAGTCGCCGCTGCGGATTTCAGTATCCACAAAATACGACGTCACCTCGGCGTCGGACACACGGTTCGACTGCGAACCACCGGCTCCGGCGGTCGTCAGGACCAGCGTGCCATCCTGCATGCGATAACCGTCCTGATGCTGGAAGCGATCCTCCTGGTCCTCGTGTACGCGCAGTCCGACGTTTAGCGATACGTCCGTTTCGCCGAAACCGAGGTCCCACTCGACCTTCGCCTGGATGCCTTTTGAGTAGTAAACCCGATTGTTGGCGCGAATCTGGATCGCATCGTCGGGGCTGGTAGTACCTTTCAGGTAAGCCAGCTCGGTCGCAAAAGCGCCTGGGTCTGCGAGGACATCGCTGGCGCTTTCGCCACCGACTGACTGCACCTTGTACCAGTTACGCGAAAAGTCATTGCGATAGGCTGTGATCTCGCCACGCCAGTTCTTATTCGCATCTATAACGTAGGTTGCCTGGTATTGCTCGTGCTCACTTTGAAAATTATCGTTCGCCGAGCCGGCGTATCGATTGTAGGGTGTGGCCGCGAAATCGGCATCGGTCAGGCCAACGTAGGTCTCGTAGGATAACTGGTCAGTGTAGCCAAGCTTCACGCGCAAACTTTGATACACCGAACTCGTCGAATCGCTGTCGAGCTGGAACTTGGCGACATAGTCCTCGACATCAAAACCGGTGTCGCCACCGACGGGACCTTCGATTTTTTTGAAGCCATCACTCTGCGCCTGCACGGTCTCCAGCAACCAGCTGAAACGCTCGCCGCGGTCGCCGACGTTAATGTGCGCATCCAAAGCGCTGTCATCGCCAACGCGCAAATCAGCCGCGGCTTCCAGCGCATCGGGAATTGGTGTTGAGATCATGTTGATCGCGCCGCCGGTGGTGCGCGGGCCAACAGCTACCGATGCGGGGCCTTTCAGTACTTCGACGGCGCTCATGCGGCGCTGCGTCGGAAAGTAATAAGCAGAAGAAGCGGCATACGGGGCCGGGGCGATCAGAATGCCGTCCTCGAGGAGGGCGATTCGGGCACTACGATCGAGCCCCGAACCCCGAATACCGATGTTGGGACGAAGGCCGAAACCCTCTTCTTCCTGGACATACACACCTGGAACTGAGCGCAAAACACGCAGCACATCCGATTGTGCAAATTCAGCAAGCTCTTCAGAATCGACAAGGTGAGCGGAGCCGGGGATGTCGGCAATATCGGTGCGTTTACCGATAATCGTAACAGTATCAATGGCTTTCGAGTTATTTGCCGCATCCTGTGCGAATCCGGCCAGTGGTAACAGCAGAAGGGCGGCAGCGGTTGCCACGCGGGCGATAGGTTGCGATTTCATGGTATCCAAAGGTTTGTTGGTCCGAGGTTGGTGAAACACTAATCTAAATGCGAATGATTCGCAACTGCGTTAACTACGTATATGCCCCCCCGTAGAAGCGCGCCCAGGGCGCACTCCTACAAGGTCACAGGCGGCAGTGTGAACCACCTACTGCCAACGCAGCGTGGTTCGTGGCAACATTGCCGTTTGTCGCGCGCAAGTAGCGCTCGTACGAGGCCGTCTTACGGCCATAAAGAGATCTATGACAGAGCAAGCCAGAAAACTTCTGATCGTCGAGGACGATCCCGGTCTATTGAATCAGCTGAAATGGTGTTTCGAGGGTTACGACGTCTATACGGCAGAGGACCGCGAAGCTGCGATCGTCGAACTGCGCCGCCACGAACCTGCGGTGGTGTTGCAGGATCTCGGCTTGCCGCCGAAACCTGAAGGCGTGGAAGAGGGGCTTGCAACTCTTGCTGAGACGCTGAAACTAGCGCCGCACACGAAAGTGATCGTGGTAACAGGCAACGGTGATCAGGAAAACGCACTCACAGCCGTTGCACAGGGTGCTTACGATTTCTATGAAAAACCGGTGGATACGGACACGCTGAAATTGCTGGTCGATCGCGCCTTTAATATTTCGGAGCTTGAAAGCGAAAACCGGCGTCTGCAGTTCCAGGTCAATGAGTCACCACTTGACGGCATTGTCGCTTCCAGCGAGGCGATGCTTGCTGTTTGCCGCATGATCGAAAAGGTCGCACCGACTGATGTCACTACCTTGTTGCTTGGAGAAAGTGGCACGGGTAAAGAATTGCTGTCGCGCGCGCTGCATCGATTAAGTCCGCGAGCGGAGAAAAACTTTGTAGCAATCAACTGTGCCGCGATCCCTGAGAATCTTCTTGAGTCCGAATTATTCGGTCATGAGAAAGGCTCGTTCACCGGTGCGCACAAGCAATCGATCGGTAAAGTTGAGCTGGCCAGTGGCGGTACCTTGTTCCTCGACGAAATCGGCGACATGCCGATGTCGCTGCAGGCGAAGATGCTGCGCTTCCTGCAAGAACGGGTTATCGAACGTGTTGGCGGTCGGCAGGAAATCCCGGTCGATGTGAGGGTTGTGTGCGCGACTAACCAAAATCCGGAGATTCTGATCAAGGAAGGACTGTTTCGTGAAGACCTGTACTATCGCGTCAGCGAAATTACGATAAACATCCCGCCGTTTCGCGATCGCGAAGAGGGACGTCTGATCCTCGCACGGAATTTATTGACGAAGTACGCCAAGTTACAGAAACGCGCGATCAACGGTTTTGCGGATGACGCGGTCCAGGCCATCGAAGCTTATGGATGGCCGGGCAACGTTCGT
Organism: Woeseiaceae bacterium; assembly: GCA_021773055.1. Lineage (GTDB taxonomy): Bacteria > Pseudomonadota > Gammaproteobacteria > Steroidobacterales > Woeseiaceae > UBA1847. Next base: position 14,756 of record JAJFKV010000059.1, on the reverse strand, counting down.
GAGCTTGAGAACAAGATCAAGGGCGCAGTCATCATGGCCGACGGAAAAACGGTTATGGCGGCTGATCTCGGTGTTATGGCTGGCGAGGGCGAAGAAGAATCGCTCAACCTTCGAGAGGTTCGCCAGCACGCGGAGTCGAAAGCCATCCGCGTCGCGCTTACCAAGTGCTACGGCAATATTTCCAGAGCCGCAGAGATGCTCGGCATCACGAGGCCAACCTTGTATGACCTCCTGAATAAGTACGGCCTTAGCTCCGACTCCTATTCAAAAAAAGCCGCCCCGTAGGGCGGCTTCCTGATCCTGAAGGGGCGGCCCCGGGGCCACCTAAAGGTACTAAAAGTCGATGCTGAATGTTCCGGTCACCGTCATGGGCGCTCCGTAAAACGCTGTAACGTTGCTTTCCAGTCCCAGTGCAGGGAAGTTATATCCTGCAACCTTGTATTCTTCATCGCCCAGATTCTTGCCATGAAGTCCAACACGCATGCGGCCGTCGTCGTCTTCCCACACCAGGCTAAGATTCCACAAAGTGAAAGACTCCTGGTCGAGCAGCGGAATCGGGAATTCAAATTGTGTTGCGTCGTCGCGGAAGGATGCGGATGTGATAACCGCGAAGTTACCGCCCTTGCCGAATAGTGACATTGGTGTTTCGAATGTTGCATTGCCACTGGCCGTCAGGTCTGGCGTGTTCTGAAAAACTGCGGTATCCGAGACGTCGGTATTGGTGGCATCGATAAATTCTTTGTATTCAGCATCGAGAGAACCGATTGCCCAGCCAAATGACCAGTTGTCATTCGCGCGGAACCTACCCTCGAACTCAACTCCCGGCAACTCGGCTTTACCCGCATTCGTGGTAACACCGGTGAATGTGTCGTTAATTCCGTCGCCATCGGTATCAATACCGATAGAGCCCGGAATCTGCACATCTTCGTAGTCGGCGAAGAACACAGCGATGCTGGTCGTCAGGCGTCCGTCCAGGAGGCTGGATTTGAGGCCAACTTCGTAGGACTTGACGGTCTCCGGCTCGAACATCATGAAGTCGAATATTTCCGCCTCAGTCACCGTACCGTCGTTGTCGAGGTCCGGCGCGCCGGTCGTTTGTGCGCGCGGATCAAAACTTCCACCTTTGAAGCCTTCGCTGTAAGAGAAGTACAGGTGCTGCTCAGCGTTCGGATGCCAGCTAACAGAAACCCTCGGTGAAAACTCGTTCCACTCCTCGCTGCCATTGAAGTCCGACGTCGTCGCAAAGACGGCACCGGTGCCACCAAAGCGCGGTGAAATGCCGCCAGCGAACGATCTGCGTAACACTTGCGAGCTGCGCTCGTCCGTCGTGTAGCGGCCACCAATCGAGATGTCTACTGTGTCTGAGACGTCGTAAGTGAAATCGGCAAATACGGACCAGGTGTCTGTATCGACATCACCGAAAGTGTTTGCGTTCAGTCCCGGTACTCCAATCAAGGTGCCGAGTTGCCCTAAGACCACGTCAAATTCATTGAAGGCATTCGCGTCGAGAAAGTAGAGGCCTGCAACGCCAGTCCAACGCTCGCCGGTATACAGGAATTGTAATTCTTCGGATAATTGATCGTTCGTATACAGCACCGGCACATCGAGGTCATCGACGGCCAGGCTGTCGAAATCGATCGGCGACCAGGATTCATCGTCTCGATAGGCGATGATGTTCTTAACGGTCAGGTTGTCGTTAACCGTCCACTCGGTGAGCAGCGAAATGCCGGTCGCTTCGACACTTTGCTTGGGCACGGCGAGTCCCGCGCGCGTATCGAAAACATCATTCAGGATCGGTGCGCCGGAAACGTTACCAACCGTTAGACGATGGCCAGCCTTCGGATCGGAACTGTCGTCGGTGTAGTCGGCCGACAGTCGGAACATCAGGCTGTCGCTGGCATCCCACTCGACAGTGCCGCGTATGCCAAAGACGTCCTTGTTGTAGTTTTCCCAGTCCGATTGCGTCAGGTTGTCGCCGTAACCGTCACGGGTAAACCTGGCTAGCGTGCCACCAACGCGAAACGTGTCAGAAACCGCGGTAGACGCCGTTATGACAGCGTCAATCTGATTGTAGCTGCCGACGGACAGGCGGAATTTTCTGAATGTTTCGTCAGACAGTCCACGTGTAACGTACTTGATGGCACCGCCAATTGTGTTGCGGCCATACAGCGTCCCCTGCGGTCCGCGCAGTACCTCGATTCGTTCGACGTCATACAAATCAATGACCGCGGCATGCGGGCGATTGAAGTAGACGTCGTCGACATACAAACCGACACCGGCTTCGAACCCGGCGACCGGATCCTGCTGCCCAACGCCGCGGATGAATGCCGTCAAGGTTGTATTTGTGCCGCGGGAAACTTCCAGGGTTACATTCGGGCTGGACTGGCCGATCTCAACGATATCAACCGCGCCCATTCGCTCAAGGTCGTCACCTGACATCACCGATATCGACAACGGAACGTCCTGCAGCGATTCTTCACGACGACGGGCAGTCACCGTCACTTCGTCCAGCGTGGATGCCGTTTCGCCTTGTGCTTGCGCCTCCTGTGGAGATGCCAGTAGTAAGAAACAACCCATGGCTATGGTGTAAGCCGATACATAGCTGATTGATCTTAAAAAGATTTTCATGTGAATCCCCCAGGAATCAGGTGAGCGTTTTGCTCATTTATTTCAACGAACGTTGAAGGGACAATAATTCAACGACCGTTGAAATGCAAACCTGTGGGAGCGCGCTCCTACTTGCGGCAGAGGCGTTCGAAGCCGGCGGCCAGGAATTTGGGCATGCGTTCTACGACGCTGGCCAGATCGGACGAATGCACGGTGCCGTCGGAAAGATTATCGATACGGCCGGTTTCTGCGAACGTCAGCGTGAGAGCGCCGGACAGGAAGTGGTAGCTCCAGAAGAGGTCGGCGTCGTCGCAGTCGGGCAGGGCTTTGCGCAAGGTTTCTACAAATCGTTTCACGAGCGGATCAAAATATCGGGTCATGAGTTCGCCGCCCCATTCCGGCGAATTATTGATCTGCGCGATCAACTGGAAGTAGTGCTTCCATTCTTCGTGCTCTCGCGCCAACAGGTCCAGCAACGGGTGCGTGAACGCATCAATGATCTCTTCGACAGTCGGAGCATCGTCGGGGTGGCGTTTTTCAACAGCTTCAAGCGCTTTTAAGCGAATGTCGTTGAGGATTTCGACACGTCGCAGCATCACCTGGTCGAACAGATCGCGTTTGGATTTGAAGTGATAGTAGGCCAGCGACACATCGGCTTCGGCCTTCGACATGATTTGCCGTACCGATACGCCTTCGTGGCCTTTCTGGGCAAATAATTCCTCGGCCGCGTCCAGGATTCGATCGCGTGTTTTTTGTTTGTCTTTTTTCATAGCGCCATCACCATATTTGAATTTCAACACTCGTTCAACTAGTATTCAACGATCGTTGAAATAATTCGCTCGAGCTGCACCGGGCGAGCCACAAGGGATAGGGAGTAATCGATGGCGTGGTTTTCGCCAAAGCCGTTACTGATACCGGACATTATGGCCATTAACGAGGCGTCGTGCTCGAGCAAGGACGCGGTCGTTGACGGCAATACGGCCGTAAGCTGGGCGGAGTTCGGTGCGGGCACCGTGCAGGTCGCCAATGCGCTGCACGACCTTGGTCTTCGCCATGGCGACCGGGTCATTGTATTAATGGCCAACAGCTATGAAATGGTCGAGGCGATGTTCGGCATTATTCGTGGCGGGTTTTGCACCGTGCCCCTCAACTGCGCGATTACTGATGATGCTGTAGCCGGCATGATAGCCAACTCCGATGCGAAAGCGGTCATCGCATCTGGCGAACACATCGCGCGAATCGAAGGTTTACGCGATCGCCTGGGCAGCAAAGTTCACGACCACCTGATCGGTATCTCACCGGTCGAAGACGGCTGGCATGACTACCACGCTCTGCGTGACGCGGCCGCTACCGTTGCCCGCGAGATTGAGATCAAGCCGGACGACGAGTGCAACATTATTTACAGTTCCGGTACCACGGGCATGCCGAAAGGCATCGTGCACGACCATGCCTGTCGTGAAGCCTGGGGCTCAGATATGGCCGTCGCGTTGCGCTATCACTCGGGCGCACGGACCTTGCTGAATCTTGGTCTGTTTTCGAATATTAGCTGGGTCGCAATGCTGGCGACGGTTTTTTCGGGCGGCACATTGGTTGTACAGCGTCGCTTCGATGTCGCTGGCTGCCTCGAATTAATTCAGCGAGAAAAAATTACGCACTTCGTCATGGTGCCGCTGCAATTTCAGCGTGTGCTCGAGTATGAACACTATGTTGACTACGACCTCTCCAGCCTGGATGCCTACATGTGTTGTGGATCGCCGCTGGCCGTTGGACTGAAGCAGGACATTGCTGAGCGTATGCCCGGAAGCTTTATCGAGCTCTATGGACTGACGGAAGGGCTCGTTAGCATTCTCGGCCCTGAAGACATGCTTGAGAAAATCGAATCCGTTGGCCGTGCCAGTCCCGGGCAATTTCTCGCGCTCATTGACGAAGACGGTAAAATGGTAGAGGTCGGCGAGGCTGGTGAAATTGTTGGCGAATCACGGTTCATGATGGCGGGTTATCACGCCAACGCCGAGGCCGACGAGGAGTCAACCTGGATTCACCCGTCCGGGGCGAAATGGTTGCGCACGGGCGACGTTGGAAAATTCGATGAAGACGGTTTTCTGTACCTGGTTGATCGCAAGAAGGACATGATTCTCTCTGGTGGGCAGAATATTTACCCGGCCGATATCGAAGCGATGATCGTAGAGCACGATGCAGTTCATGAAGTGGCGGTGGTCGGAGTTGCGAGCAAGAAGTGGGGCGAAACGCCGCTGGCGGTGGTTGTGCTGGTAGAGGGTTGTAGTATTGAAGCCGCCGAATTGACAGCCTGGTCGAACAGTCGCCTCGGCAGGCAGCAACGAATCGCCGGTACAATTATCGTCAGTGAATTGCCGCGCAACCCAAACGGCAAAGTGCTGAAACGCGAACTGCGCAAGCAATTCGCCGATCTCGAATTTTAGGGAAGTGGTGGTGAACAGAATTACAAATTCGCACTATTTTCAGAGCAGCGATGGCCTCAATATCTACTATCGCGACTTTGGCGGACAAAATGATGGTACGCCGGTCATCTGTCTGCCTGGACTGACACGAAATAGCCGGGACTTCGACGATCTGGCGAACTACCTGTCGAACAGACGCCGTGTAATCACTGTGGATTTTAGAGGACGCGGATTCTCGGACTACGATCCAATCTGGCAGAACTACCATCCATTGACCTACGTCGCGGATATTTGGACCTTGCTCGACCTGCTGAATATCAAGAAGGTAATTGTCGTCGGTACATCACTAGGTGGGCTTTGTGCGATGGTCATGGCTGCGCAGCAGCGCGAGCGTGTCGCTGGTGTCATCATGAACGATATCGGTCCCGAGATTAATCCTGCTGGAATAGCTCGTATTTCGGAGTACACGGGACGCGCAGCTCCGGTGATGACCTGGGCCGAGGCCGCGCAGCAAACCAAAGACATTTACGGTCAGTGGCTGCCAGGATTGAACGACGACGATTTCATGCGCATGGCACGTCGCGCTTTTCGCGAAATCGAAGACGAAATTCCGCGACTCGATATGGACGCCAATATCGGGCGCGCAGTGCGTGAGATCGGCCCACAAAAAGGTGATCCCTGGGAAATATTTTCGGCCCTGAAAGACACGCCCGTCACATTGCTATGGGGTGTTTTGTCCGATATCTTGACTGCAGACATCATCGAAAAAATGAAAGCGGCAAAACCGGATATTGAAGTCTTCCCCGTGACTGACCGTGGTCACGTCCCGTTGCTTGACGAAGCAGAGTCTCTGGCAGCAATCGATTCATTTCTTGAGAGTGTCGCCTGATGTTCAAATACCTGCCATTGTTACTTGTCGTGTTGACTGCGTGTGGTAAAGAGACCGTTTCGTCAGACGCGGAGGCAATCTCCTACAACATAGACGCGAGTCGTATCAGCGTTTCCGGCGTTTCGTCAGGAGCGTACATGGCGGGGCAGTTGCATCTGGCTCATTCGGCGATTTTCAACGGAGTAGCGATTATCGCGGGCGGCCCCTATTACTGCGCGATGGGCGATATTTCACGTGGGCTCGGTGTATGTATGAAAGGTGGCGACCCTGGTCTCGACTCGCTGCTGGACTATGCTCGGGCAGTAAGCGTTGCACAAATGATTGACGATCTGGCCAATATCAATGATGACCGGGCCTGGGTATTTCATGGTGTGGAAGACTCCGTGGTTGATGAGGGACCATCCGTGGCCGCAGCAGCTTTCTACACCGTGCTGATGTCGGATGAAGCCGTTACGCTGGTCAATGATATTCCCAGTGTGCATGGATTTCCGACCTTAACTACCGGCCAGCCGTGCGACTCTTTCGGTGCACCGTTTCTGAACGCGTGCGGCTATGACGCGGCTGGTGAAATATTCAAGGCTTTGCATGGCGATCTGGATGAACGAGGCTCTGCGGAGGGTGAATTACTACTTATTTCGCAGCCCGGATACGATGCCGCGGAGATGCTCGAGGATGCGTATCTCTACGTGCCGGCGTCCTGTTCAAATGGCGCTGCTTGCGGGATACATGTAGCCATTCACGGCTGTTCACAGTCATCTGAATTCGTTGCCGATGCCTTCGCGTCCGGAGCAGGATTCAACGAGTGGGCCGACACCAATCAAATGCTGGTGCTCTATCCCCAGGTTGCGAGCAGCAAGCTTGCGCCCATGAATCCCTACGGTTGCTGGGATTGGTGGGGGTATACAAGCGATAGTTACGCAACCCGACAAGGCCCGCAAATCGCGGTCATTAAATCCACTCTGGATGCGCTTGCCGGGACGACGCTTTGACGCTCGCCTGGTCACTGTTCCTGGCCTACCTCGTAGGTACTGCCTGGCTGGGTTGGCTAGGTTATAAGAAGACCACCGGATTCGGCACTTTTGCCGTCGGTGATCGCGATATGAATCCGGTCGTTGTGGGCGTTATCCTCGCCGCGAGTGTATCTTCGGCGTCAACGTTCATTATTAATCCCGGATTCATATTCGTTGATGGGTTCAGCGCCTATTTTCATTTCGTAATCGCCGTCGCGATCAGTTTCATTAGCATGCTCGCGATACTGTCATTCCGGTTTCGCCGCATCGGCGCAGAGATGGGCGCGCTAACCATTCCGGACTGGATCGGTAAACGCTATGGGTCGAGAAGTTTTGCGCTGTTCTTTTCAGTTCTGAATCTGCTGTCGTTCGCGTTCATCGTATTGTTGGTAGGCGGTATCTCGATTGTCATGCAGTCCTTGTTGGGAATTTCCAATTCAGCCGCATTGGTAATTACGCTGACATTTGTCACCGCTTACGTATTTATCGGTGGTACCTACGCGCACGTGCTGACGAATATGCTGCAAGGCAGCTTGATGATTATCGTGACCCTGGTCGTGCTCGCGTCCTGTGTCTGGGTGGCGTATCAGCAACCAGGCTCGACGATTGAGGCATTGCGCGCCATCGATGCGAATCTCGTAGCGCCGATTAATGAAAACGGAAAATTCTTCAACGACGTATTCTCGATCTACGTCTCGGGGTTCGTCATCGGGGCGATACTTGTTTGCCAGCCACACATCCTGACAAAAGCGCTGTACGTCAAAGATGATCGTGCGGTGAAACAATACCTGGTCGTTTTCGCAGTCGTCTTCGTGTTGTTCCAGCTGCTCGGGACGGTTGGTTTTTTCGCACACCTGGTCGTTCCGGACGAGGCATTGGTTGACGCGGCAACAGGGCAGTTTCGTCAGGACCTTGTCATGACGATGTATTTGAAGACGATCTTCCCGGAAGCGATGTTCACGTTTGTCAGTATCGTTTTGCTGGCGGCAGCGATGTCGACTCTGGACGGACTATTGGTGTCGATCTCGACCATCACGGCTAATGATCTGGTGTTAAATGTCATCAGCAAACGCCGTCGTGAACACCTCACAGAAGAGCAGCAGATGGCATTTGCACTGAAGGCCAGCCATGTTGTTCTTATCGTAATAGCGATCGCCGCATTTTTTATCAATCTGCAGCCACCGAAGCTGCTCGGTATATTTGGTCAGGTGGGCGTGTACGGCCTGACGGCGGCAACGGCAGTGCCGCTGTTACTGGGTATTTTGTTTCGCAAAATTCCAGTCTCACTGGCCTGGTTCGGTTCAATTGCAGCGCTGCTTATCCACTTCGGTTTGTTCTTCCACGGCGGCACACTGTTTCCAAACTCAACACTGACATTCGCCAATCCGGGAGTCACGGCAGCCCTGGCGGCGATGATCACAATCCCAACCACTCTGCTTGCAGGAGCGCGCCTCGCGCGTTAATGCCCTTGTGGGTTCGCTCCTACCGGTTTTTGAAGGAGTCCGGGTTCAGGTCGTGGCGGGCCAGCAGCTTGTAGAAGTCGGTGCGATTGCGTTTTGCGAGTCTTGCTGCCTGGCTGACATTGCCCATTGTTATTTGCAGAATTTGTGACAGGTAGTTGCGCGTAAATTCATCCCGTGCGTCGGAGAACGATGCGAGCTTGCCAGCATGCTCACCCAAAGATTGCTGCACCAGTTCGCCGCTGATTACGGGCGAGCGTGATAGTGCGACATTTTGTCGGACGACGTTGTAGAGCTGACGGACGTTGCCCGGCCATTCGGCTGTGACAAGCATTTCGACGGCCTCCGGGGCGTACACTTTGCGTTCCTGATCTGACTCTCGCGAAACTTGCTGCAGAAAGTGAGCGACGAGTAACGGTATGTCTTCGCGGCGATCGTCCATTGTCGGCAACTTGATGTTGACGACATTCAGTCGGTAATAGAGATCTTCGCGGAAGCGACCTTCGCCCATCAGTTCCTGCAGGTCCCGGTGAGTCGCCGAGATTACGCGCACATCTATCTGCTTGGCTTCGGTACTGCCAACCGGTCGTATCTGACTCTCCTGCAAAACACGCAGTAACTTCACTTGCAGACGCATCGGCATATCGCCAATTTCGTCCAGCATGAGAGTGCCGCCCTCTGCCGACTGGAACAGGCCATCGTGAGTTCGGGTCGCACCAGTGAATGCGCCTTTCTCGTGACCAAACAGCTCGGACTCAAGCAGGTTTTCCGCCATCGCACTACAGTTGATCGCGACGAACGGTTTGTTGCGCCGGTCACTGGCTTTGTGGATCGCCTGCGCGAGCAATTCCTTGCCGGTTCCGCTCTCGCCAGTAATCAGAACACGTGCGTCGGTCGCGGCAACCATTCTTGCTTGCTGCATCACTTCTTTCATTGCCTGATTGCGGGTGATGATGTCGACCGCCCAATCTTCGTCAACGTCGGCGCTACCGGAGACTTTCAGAGCGCGTTCGACCAGAGACATCAATTCTTCCTTGTCGATCGGTTTGGTCAGAAACCCGAATGCGCCATGCTGAGTTGCCGTCACTGCGTCCGGGATCGTGCCGTGTGCGGTGATGATAACGACACGCAGGCCGGGCGAGCGCGTCTGCAATTCCTTGAGCAGCCCGATGCCATCCATCTTGTCCATGCGCAGGTCGGTAACTACCAGGTCCGGACTAAAGCGGTTCAGTACAGCCAAAGCCTTGTGAGCAGACTCTACAGCTTCGACATCGTAGCCTTCTGCCCGCAGCCGAATACTCAATAGGCGCAGCAGCCCCGGATCGTCATCAACGAGTAGGATCTTGCCGTTAGACTGAGATTTTTTGTTCACCATCGGATTATGTCGCACGAATTAGAGTCAGTCGTACAGGTTAAGGGGTATTGGGGTTGTGGGCAAGGTTGCACCCCAAGGGCACGTAGTGCGCAGGGCGTGTACCTACTGTTTTATTCCTGTTCGCGAATCGAGCGTTCGATCGAGGTGATTGCCTCGAGTTTTTGCTCCGCTTCGTCCAGATCGCGCCGTAGCTGTCGATTTTCGCTTTCCACGGTCGCCAGACGTTGGCTAATGGCCTGTTCATGTGTTTGCGCCGCACGCGATGTTGACGCTCGAAGGCGCCTCGCCTCGGCATTGGCCACAATCTGACGTTCCGCATTATTCAGGTGAATGACCGCCAGAGAAATTTCGGCGGGCGTCAACAGAATCGTCTGCGATAGCACTTCGCGCAAAATGCTTTGCGCCTGTTCCGGATTTGACTCCGGGTGACCGGGGATCGCCAGTACCAGGCCCAGTCGCAAATTCGTTGACGGTGATGGCGTCAATTGGGCCGCCGCCGCGGCATCCGCAAAAATTTCGGCCTGTGCGGCGGGGTCGCCACTCGCGATTCTGCTAAGTTCTGCGATATAAACCTCGATTTCCGGTGCACCAAGAATCTCGGGAGTGTCGGAGCCAGTCGAGACTCGCCCTTTGATCCAGTCAGAGGTCTGCCCGCAGCCGGACAACGCCGCAGCGACAATAGCGGTCATCGCCATCGTGGCGATCGTGCGTGCCCTCGTTGTCGATACTCGCTTAAGCATTGGCTGCCAGTTTTTGTTGCCTTACTTCCCGCCTTTGCGGAATGTGAATTCTGAAATGCGCGCCCGGAAATTCATCCGAGTTGACCAACTCCACCGAACCGTTATGTGCCTGTATACACTCTCGCACTACTGACAATCCGATACCCGTTCCACCGACTTGCCCGCCTTGCTCGCGGGCACCCTGGAAGAAAGCCTCAAAAACTCTCGGACTCTCGTCCTCCGGAATCCCAGGCCCGGTATCACCAAACTCCATTACGAAGCTTTTCGGTAATCGATGTGTCCTGATCGTAATCAAGCCGCCCCGCGGCGTGAACTTGACCGCGTTGGACAGGAGATTATCAAGCACTGTACGGATTTTGTCCTGATCTGCGTTCACATTAATGTCATCAACTTCCAGTTTCAGCTGGATATTCCCGGCTCGCAGGGCCAATCGCTGAGCCCGGGCGATCGAAATAACCTGTTTTCGCAGATCAAAGTCCGACAAGGTCAGGACTTCACTCTTGGTTTGCCAGGCGCTGAAACTCAGCAGGTTCTCGATGAGTTGCTGCAGTTTCAGCCCGTTCATGCGCAATATGTCCGTTACTTCGCGCTGGGAGCCTTCGAGTTCGCCAACCGATCCATCCAGCAATAATTCAGTACCTTCGCGAATATTCGCGAGCGGTGTCTTGAGCTCATGCGACATGTGGCGCAGGAACTTGTTCTTTTCCTGGGCAAGATCCAGCAACCGAAGCCGCAACCATTCAAGCTGGCGCCCGAGGCGCTCGAGGTCAGTCGGACCCTTGATTCTGATTGGTCGCGAGAAACCACTTTCACCGAGTTGCCCGATCGCGCGGTCAATCTGACGAATAGGGCGGGCGACCAGTAATGTGAAAATCAGTATTAATATCAGGGTACCCGGAACCAGGGCCGCGACTTGCCAGGCGGAGACCCGTTGCGCGTTACGTGCGGTCTCTTGCAAGGTTGATAGTTTGGTATCGACGTAGGCTGTCAAAATACTGGTCAACTGATCGACGTTCTGGCGTAATGGCACGAATCGGCCGATCGCCGCGACCATCGTGGCGTCATCAGCGTTCGTTAGCACAGACACAATGCTGTAGGCTTCTGCGCCCAGTGAGGTCGCGAGTTCCGTCGCGCCGATTTCTTCGACCAGCGGCGCCATGTTCTTGAGCAACGTATCGAAGGTCTGTAAATCCTGCTGCATCAGTTGCAGGCTGTCCGGGTTTTCGACAATCTGATACTGGCGCGCGAGGCGCTCCAATGAGATCAATCGTTCATTCATGAGGCGGCTGTTCTCGGCGGCTTCTACACCGGTGAATACCAGTTGCTCACTTTGCTCGGCGACCCGATCCAGATTCACGAGTGCCCAGATCACCGCGATCAGTAAGGGCAGCGCGACGAGGCCGAAACCAACCAGTATCAGTCCATTAAGCGATCGTGGGCGAGGAAATCTCATTTTGAAAGTCTAGCACCGGGGAAGGGCTGTGGGTCCTCAGACCGTCCAGTACGCGCTGGGGTCTTGCGCGGCAATCTTGCGTTCCCATGCAAGGCTGGTTTGAACGATGGTGTCCAGATCGTCGAATTTGGGTGCCCAGCCGAGCACTTCCCGAACTCGATTGGCAACCGCGATCAATTCGGGCGGATCGCCCGCACGGCGCGGCTCTTCAGAGATGCTGAGTTTCTCGCCATTGGCTTTCTCCACCGCAGCCAATACTTCACGCACGCTGTATCCGTGCCCATAACCGCAATTCAGTACCGACGATGTTCCGCCGTTTCGTAAATAGGTGAGGGCATCGAGATGGGCGGTGGCGAGGTCCTCGACATGGATGTAGTCACGTAGTCCGGTGCCGTCCGGCGTCGGGAAATCTGTGCCGAATATTGACACACCCGGTCGACGACCGGTCGCCGCTTCGCAAGCAACCTTGACCAATAATGTCGCCTTGGGTGTCGATTGACCTATAACTCCCGACGGCTCGCAGCCCGCGACGTTGAAATAACGGAGCGCAACGTAGTTCGGCCCACCCGCTACGGCCAGGTCACGCAGCATCCATTCAGTCATGAGTTTCGATGTGCCGTACGGGTTGATGGGTTGCGTTGCTGAATCTTCCGATGCTTTGCCGCCGTCCGGAATGCCGTAAACCGCTGCTGTGGACGAAAAAACAAAGTTCTTCACATCGTTTTTTGCCGCGGCCTCGAGCAGGGTTCGACTGGAGGCGGTGTTGTTGCGGTAGTACTTGAGCGGATCGCTGACCGACTCCGGCACCACCGTGTGCGCCGCGAAATGCATGACAGTATCGATGTCGTGCTCTGCGAATATTTTGTCAAGCAGCGCAGCATCGCCCGTATCTCCCTCTACAAAATCGCCTGTTGTAACGGCAGCCGCGAAGCCGGTCGACAAATTATCCAGCGTTACGACGCTCTCGTCCGCCAAACCAAGCTGTCTGGCGACGTGGCTGCCAATATAGCCGGCCCCGCCAGTTACCAATATCTTTTTGTTTTTACTCAATTTTTTGCTCTCTTCAGTAATAATCGGCAGGAATTGTGAACCGCACGCTATTTAAGGGGACAAAGTTTAACAATACTTGCGCATAGAATACGGACCTGGATCGCACTCCTATGTCGCTAAATTCGCACACCGGAAGTTCTGTCTACGTTCAGTTACAGCAGGTACTATTGGCGAACAACGGAGCGAGAGTGCATAGGGAATATGAATTTTATCAGTCGGTATAAAAATACTCTGGCACTTTGTGCTTCGTTAACTCTGGTTGCGTGTGGCGGTGGCGGTTCAGATGCGCCGACGACACCACCGACTCCGACTAACCGGTCGCCGTCGGCAGCAGCCGGGAATAACCAATCTGTCGACGAACTGTCAGCAGTAACACTCGACGGCAGTACATCCAGTGATACCGATGGTGACCCGATCACATACGCCTGGTCACAGACTGCCGGCGCGACGGTGACCCTCAGCTCAACAACCGTCTCGCAGCCGACCTTCGACGCTCCGGACGTAACGGCAGTAAACACGCCGGATACCCTGACATTTCGATTGACTGTTAGCGACGGTTCACTGACGGCCAGCGACACCGTCGATGTGGTTGTGAACGATATTGGAGTTGGCGTGAACAGCCCGCCTGTGGCAAACGCAGGTTCTGACACAACCGTTGCCAAATTGACAACCGTAACACTCAACGGATCAGCCTCAATGGACCCGGATGGTGACATTCTGAGCTTTGCCTGGCTGCAAACGGGTGGGCCAAATGTTGTCCTTTCCGATGTCAACGCTGAGCAACCGACCTTTGCAGCGCCAGATATTAACCCACCGACACTGTTTACGTTTCAACTGACTGTCGATGACGGTGCGGCAAATGCGACAGATTCGGTCGTCATAACAGTTCAGGATGCCCTCAGTCAGGTGACAGTAGCCGGCACCGTTTCGTTCGAATTCGCGCTGCCAAATGCCAATTGCCGGGGACTGAATCTGGATAATCCGGAGCTCCGACCTATACGCGGCGCTACGGTGCAGCTGTTCAATGTGTTGAACACCACCACGCCTTTGGGAACGACCACCGCCGCATCGGACGGTAGTTATTCGTTTAGCAACATTGATGCGAACACAGATGTATTCGTTCGGGTGCGCGCCGAATTGAAAAGTAATGGGCCAGCTGCATGGGACGTCGAAGTACGAGATAACGTTGATACCTCTGCATCACCGCCACCACTTTCCGTACGACCTCTTTACGTTGTCGACTTTCCGCAACTAAACAGCGGCATAACGAATATTTCCAACGCTGATTTTGTCGCGACAACGGGTTGGAGCGGAAGTGCGTATACCGGGCCGCGCATGGCTGCGCCATTCGCGATTCTCGACGCGATCATGGACGGCATGGAAATGATTACGGCGGTTGATCCCACTGCAACCTTTCCGCCGCTCGATGCTTTCTGGAGTGTCAATAATACGCTTGTGAGCCCCTCGAATATCGATATTGGCGAGTTGAGTTCGTCGTTCTATTCTTCTGGCATTGATTCGCTATTCCTTTTGGGCGATTCCTCGATCGATACCGAGGAATTCGATGACCATGTGTCTATGCACGAATGGGGACATTATTTCGAAGATAATTTCTCTCGCTCGGATTCGACCGGTGGCCCACATACTATTGGTGACACGCTGGATCCAAGGCTCGCATTTGGTGAGGGTTTCGCAACGGCGTTAGCGGCCATTGCATTGCAGAACCCGCAATACTGTGACACCAGTGCGCCT
>JAJFKV010000058.1 GCA_021773055.1 Woeseiaceae bacterium | reverse complement strand
GCCCAGGGCGAACTGGCCGAAGCCCGCGCCCGCTATCGTGCGGCGCAGAAACTGAAGGGCAGGCGGTAAACCTCAAGAGGGGTCTGGCCCCTTTTTGTAGTTCCAGGAGCCGGTGATTCTCGTTTTTGCGCGGTGACGGCGGAGATTGCTCTTGCGCCATGTTTGGAATTCAGCAGCTCTCAGGCCCTCCGGGAGCTGCCAGTGTTTCTTGCCAAAGAAGCGTGCGGTGTATTCTGCGAGGAAGCCTGCCTCCTGAACGCTTATCAGCGCATCCAGATACTCGTCAGCAATTTCCTGGTCTTGTTGGCGCTTTTCCTGCCAGGCGTTAACGAGGTGTTTTCTCGCGATGAATTCGCACTCAAAACTGCTCGCCCGGGCCGGGTTTTCACCGCCAATCCCTAGCTGGCAGGTGCTCTTCATCAGGCTGTAAGTCACCCAGCTCTGGAAAGCCGGGTCGTCATTGCTCAAAGCACTGGGTGCGAGGTAGAACGTATCGCCGTCCGTGACCCCGTCACGCGTGTAGATCTCCCCGCCACTGGCGACAAGGGGAAAAAGCAATAAAAGGCCAAAAAATCGCATACTTGCAGCATACGTCACCCATATTAACGAGACCTGAAGCAAGTTCGCAGTCCCGAACATCCTGTATGATTCGCAGGCTACGATTTACGGGGTCAATTGCTTGGGCTTAAGCATCATTATTCTGGCGGCTGGACAGGGGACGCGTATGCGTTCGGATCTGCCCAAAGTGTTGCAGCCACTGGCCGGAAGGCCGCTACTGGGACACGTTCTGGAGTGTTCAAAAGCGCTGACAGCGGACGATATCTGCGTGGTCTACGGGCACGGCGGCGAGGCGGTGCAAGCGGCCTTTCCCAAGTCGAATATTCGCTGGGCGCTGCAGGCTGAACGGCTCGGTACGGGCCACGCTGTGCAGCAGGCCATGCCGGAAACACCGGATGCCAACAGAGCGCTGATTCTCGCCGGCGATGTGCCGTTGCTGAAGCCGGAAACCCTGGAGCGGCTGTTGGCCAAAACACCAAGCGATGAAATGGCTGTCCTCACTGTCGACATGGAAGACCCTGCGGGCTATGGCCGTATCATCCGGGCGAACGACAGCGTGCAATGCATCGTCGAGCAGAAAGACGCGAGTGACGAACAGCTCAGTATTAACGAAATAAACACCGGAGTGATCCTGTGCCCCGGCGACAAACTAAAGGCCTGGCTTGCAAATCTCAGCAATGACAATTCGCAAGGCGAGTATTATCTGACCGACGTCATCGCGATGGCGGTTGCCGATGGCGTCAAAGTGCACGGCATCAAAGCAGATAGCAGCGTGGAGGTAATGGGTATCAACGACAAGAAACAACTGGCGGAAGCGGAACGTGCGTTGCAGGCGCGATTCGTTGACGAACTGATGCAGCAGGGCGTTGGATTTGCAGATCCGGCGCGTGTCGACATACGTGGCACTTTGAAATGCGGCAAAGGCGTATTCATCGATATTAACGCTGTGTTCGAAGGCGACGTTGAGTTAGGTGACGGCACGACAATCGAGTCCAACAACCTTGTTCGCAACAGCAAGCTGGGCGCGAACACCATGGTTCACAGCAACTGCCACATTGAAGGCGCGACGACCGGAGCTGGTTGCGAGATCGGTCCGTTTGCGAGACTGCGCCCGGGTGCGGACCTGGCCGACAAGGTAAAGGTCGGCAACTTCGTCGAGATCAAGAAGAGCATGGTTGCCGAGGGCAGCAAAGTGAATCACCTGTCCTACATTGGTGACGCCGAAATTGGCGCTGGTGTAAACGTCGGTGCCGGAACGATCACATGTAATTACGATGGCGCGAACAAACACAAGACAACGATCGGCGACGGAGCGTTTATCGGGTCGGGCGTGCAGCTGGTCGCACCAGTAGAGGTTGGTGCCGGCGCAACAATCGGGGCCGGCTCAACAATCACCCGGAAAGCACCGGACGACGCCCTGACGCTGGAGCGGTCGAAGCAAAAAAGCATTGAGGGCTGGACGAAGCCCGTTAAGAAGGGAAAAAAATAGATGTGCGGAATTGTTGGCGCAGTTTCTGAACGCGATATTGTTCCGGTTCTCGTTGAGGGCCTGAGACGACTCGAATACCGTGGCTATGATTCCGCTGGTGTTGCCGTCATTGAGGAGGAAGGCGCGATTGGTTTGAGTCGTACCGTCGGCAAGGTTGCCGAGCTCGACGAAAAACTCGCGACGCATCCGCTGCAAGGCAAGATCGGTGTGGCGCATACCCGCTGGGCGACCCATGGCGGTGTAACGGAGGCGAATGCACATCCGCATGTGTCCGGCGGACGAGTTGCCGTCATTCACAATGGCATCATCGAAAACTTTCAGCCAATCAAGGATGAAATGCTGCAAGAGGGTTACGTGTTCGAATCGGAAACGGACACAGAAGTTGCCGCACACCTGATTCACCATTATCTGACGCGGGGGCTCGATCTCATTGAGGCGGTCGGCAAGGCGGTCGAGCGATTCGAAGGGGCGTATGCGTTGCTCGTAATCGATGCTGAAGACCCGAGTCGAATCGTCGTGAGTCGCGTTGCGAGCCCGCTGGTGATTGGCCTTGGGGACGGAGAAAACTTCGTCGCAAGCGGCGTGCCGGCACTGCTACCAGTTACGCAGCGATTTATTTACCTGGAGCAGGGCGACCTCGCGGAAATTCGTCGCGACGGTGTGAGCATTGTGGATAACGCCGGTAATTCGGTTACGCGTGAAGTCCACGAGACAGAGTGGGACAGCACATCAGCCGAGAAAGCACCGTACGACCACTTCATGTTGAAAGAAATCCACGATCAGCCAAGCGCGTTGGCGGACACGCTCTACGGACGAGTCGCAAACCAACGCGTGATCCCGGAGTCGTTGGGACCGAAAGCCGCCGGCATCCTCGATCAAGTCGAGAACATTCACATCGTCGCGTGCGGAACGAGCTACAACGCAGGCTGTGTCGGCAAGTATTGGATTGAGGCTTTGGCCGGCGTGCCAACCCAGGTTGAAATAGCGAGTGAGTATCGTTATCGCCAGGTGGTGGTGCCACCGAAAACGCTATTTGTCACGTTGTCGCAGTCCGGCGAAACGGCCGATACCCTGGAAGCGCTGCGCATGGCATCCGACCTGGGGTATCTGGGGACGTTGACGGTTTGTAATAGCGCGCACAGTTCCATGGTGCGTGAGTCCGACCTCGTTATGATGACGCAGGCAGGACCTGAAATCGGGGTCGCAAGCACCAAGGCGTTTACCACGCAGCTACTGTCGATACTGCTCGTCACATTAATGATGGCAAAGCACCGGGGATTGTCGGTTGAAAAAGAACAGGAGTTCGTCGCAAATCTGACGCACGCGGCCGCCGCTTCTGATCTGACTCTAAAGATGAGCGACCAGCTAAAGGAGTTGGCCAAAGACTTCGCTGACAAAGAGCACACATTATTCCTCGGCCGCGGACCGATGTGGCCGATCGCTATGGAAGGTGCGTTGAAGCTAAAGGAAATCTCCTATATTCACGCTGAGGCGTATGCGGCGGGAGAGCTTAAACACGGCCCGCTCGCGCTGATCGACGAAGACATGCCGGTCGTCGTTGTTGCTCCGAACAACGAGCTGCTCGACAAGCTGAAGTCGAATATGCAAGTGGTCCGTGCACGCGGCGGCCAACTATACGTATTCGCAGATGCGAAAACCGGTATCAAAAGCGAGCCGGGCATGACGGTTATTACGATGCCGCACGCGGACAGACTGATTGCGCCGATCGTATACACGGTTCCGTTGCAGTTACTCGCCTATCATGTTGCTGTACTGCGCGGCACGGATGTCGATCAGCCGAGGAACCTGGCGAAATCAGTCACTGTCGAGTAAGCGCCGACGCCTAACAGCGGTCGTATTCCGTGCGTGAGCCATCGGGAAGCGCGACCGTCACAAAACGACAGGATTGCTCTTCCGTAACGGTGAAGGCGATGTGTTTGCCATCATCCGACACCATCGGGTTACCAAACACTTTCGTCCCGGAGGGTTTGACGATCAATCGGCAGCCATTTTGAAAATCAACAAACAGGTTGCGATCAACGCGGTACGCTTGCACATCGCTTTTCGCCGAGGGTTCGCACCGCGAGGGTAGTGACAAGGCCTGATCACCATCAACGGAGGCAGTCGTCGACGTGATGGCCATGACAACTATGCTCGCGGCTATCGACATCCCGGAGACCAGGCGACGGTTACGAGACTCGCGAACGAGCGGTTCTTGCAGCCACTTATATCCCTCTCGAGCCAGCGTCCGGATGTAGCGTGGATTTCGTGCGTCATCGCCTAGTTCAGATCGAATAGCCCATAGCGCCTGATTAATGCCGCGCTCACCAACGAGGTGATTCCCGGACCAGATTTCTGCGATTAAGGCGTCACGGCTGACAACGTCGGGCGCGCGTGTCGCCAGTAACACCAGGACCCGCCAGGCCTTGTCCTGTAACTGCAGTGGCTGCCCGTCAACCGTGGCTCGCTGAGCAATGAAATCAAAACATACGTTAGTGGGTGATTTCCTCACGATTTCCTCCCCTTTCGTAGCCTATTCTGACCAATAGAGAACAATAGAGTTGCGTCGGCCTGGTGTAGAACCGACAGTTTGCACCACGAAACGATATTCCAGGAGACAGCATGAGAAAGCTCGCCTTGACTCTAATTGCACTCACTACTGCGGCGCACGCAGACAACACGCTGTTGGTCGGTGACGGGCAGATCGACGGCAGCAAGCTCCAGCCCTATGAGCTCACCTGGCGACAATGCAGCCTGCAGGACGGTAAGTGGTTGGCAGGAAATGACCTGACTGAAAGGCTGGTAGCGATCGGGGACGGCGTCCTTCGGATCCAGCAACGCGTACAACGAAAGGATGGATCGATGGTGCGGTCATCAAGCTATTTCGATCGGCACTCCTTCGCACCGCTGCGACTGGAACAACGCATCGTTGCTGCGGACGGAGCAGAACTTGGCGGCGCAGCACACTCTCTCGATGATCAGGGTTACAGTGGGCACCGCTCGAGAGGTGGGGAAACGAAGGAGGTTGCCGGCGCGGCAACAAACGCGATGTTGCACGGGGGCGCGATGGGGCTGCCACTGGCAACGCTTGAGTATCAGCATGAACCACTCGTGTTCGCGGCATCAATGATTGGGTTCGATGCAACCTACGAGGTGATTGCTACCTGGGCAGGCAAGGAGTCGTTCGAGTTTAAGGGCAAGAACGTAGAGGCCTGGATGATCGATATTGAGTGGCACCACGTTGAACTCGGCGACGTCTATCCGCCGGGGCCCGACGCGAGCGGTGGTCGGTATTGGGTGGTGCACAATCCGCCGAGCGGCTTTCCGTACGTGCCGCGATATAAAACGGACGCATACGCGGTGGAGTTCGTGGCCGGGAACTGCCCAATAAACCGGTAACCCGCTGCAAGTGCACTCCGGCTTCCGTCACGAAGCTTGCGTAAGCACCCTTCGCGCCATAAGCTGAGATTGAGCTAGCTTAGACGTTAGGTGTCACTGACACTTTCACGGAGTCGTACAAATGCATGCTATTGATCAGCCTGACTACTGGGTGAAATTTCTCAAGAAGCTCGGAAAATTTGAAATTGGCCTGGGTATCGCGATGCTCTTCGTGTCATTTGCGCTCACGTTGTCACAGAAATTTGAAATCGTTCTTGTACCGCAGGGCGCAATGCAGCTGTTACCGCTGTTGCTTCTCTTTGGTGGTTTCTTGGCTGCTGGTTCAGGCGGCGCTATACGTAAGTATCCTGCTTTCGCAACGCTCATCCATGTTCCACTTGTTCTTTGGATAGGTGTGGTTTTCATGACTTTTGCGTAGCTAGCCGGAAAGGATGCTTAGGTGCCACCTAACAATGCGCTGCACTTGCAAACCACTCCCGTCATCATTCTTGCATCTGCAAGAATGCCGCCGTACGCTAGTTTCGAGTTAGCTTAGACGTAAGGCAGCAATCAATATTCTTTGCGTAATTTTGAAACCGGTGGTGTTATGAAGCTATCCCCGAAAGAAATCGAAATATTTTCCCAGATTGAAAAGAACAAAAAGCAGCGGCGCCTCAATGCGTGGATGAATATCCTCGCGATCCCGGCGTATGTCCTTATGGTGCAGTTCTTCGAACTTCGCGACTCATTGCCGTTCATGTTGGGTGGAGCCCTCGTCGGATTATCCATGGCAAACCTATCTCACGTGTACTTCGGCGTCCGATCTGAGGACAAACTGATAGGACTTCTGCAGAGATATGTGAATCGGGATCCCGATGCCATTCAGCAGTTTTCGGATGCCGCCAGATCGGGCGGAGCTGCAGCCTAACAATGCGCTGCACTTGCGAACCGCACCCGTCATCATTCTTGCATCCGCAAGAATGCCGCCGTACGCTAGCTTCAAGTTAGCTTGGACGTTAGACAACACTGATGCATGCAGTGATCTTTGACATTGATGGGACGCTCCTGGAATCCGCCGCAGTAGATGATGACCTTTACCGCTCCGCTCTTCGTCGCGTCCTGGGCCCGATCAACTTTCGAAAATCGCTAACCGACTACGACTTTGTTTCCGATTCAGGAATTCTTTGGCAAGCTCTGATCGATAACAAGCTACAGCACCTGCCAGACCCGACTGGCGAAATCATTTCGAACTTCGTCGGCGACCTACAAAAACATATTTCTAAAAACGGAGCATTTAGCGAGGTTCCTGGTGCGCGCAACTTAGTGGCATCCCTCCAGTCCTCGCGAAATCATTACGTCGCTATTGCCACGGGCGGCTGGTCCGCGTCAGCAAGCCTGAAGCTCGAGTCTGCCGAATTCGATCTTAGTAACATTACGTTGTCAGCCTCGGACACGGAGCGAGACCGAACCCGCATCATGCGCTCGGCACTGGATCGACCTGAGGCAGATTACGAATCGATTACCTATTATGGAGACGGTCCCTGGGATAGAGAGGCATGCGGGGAACTCGGGTGGAATTTTATTCCGGTCGGGCGCGCTCTTGGCGGGCTTGAATCATACCTTCACCCAGGTGATGTTTAATAATGCGCTGTACTTGCAAACTGCTCCCGCCATCATTCTTGCATCCGCAAGAATGCCGCCGTACGCTGGTTTCAAATTGGCTTGAACGTTAGACGGCCACGGAGAAGCCCCCTGATATCGACGGCATGGAAACGGCTCGTATTTTTCTACACGTTGACCTTCGTGCTTCTAATCGCAATCCCGATTATTCAACCCCTGATAGCAGCTGGCGGGATGGACTTCGGCGCTGCGGGCGCTCGCGCCTCCGCGGAGACTGGACTCACCTGGACTTCCAACCTCCTGATCGTCGTTCGACTATGTATCGCCGAACCAGTGCTTTGGCTGATCGTCTTCGGCTCTGCAGTTCCGAGCTTGGCCGCATTGCTCGTCGTCTGCGCCGGGCGAGGCTCGAAGATCCGCATGTTACTCAGTCGGTTCTTACTCCGCGTGCCGTGGCGTAAAGCTCTCCGAGAATATGGCTTTCTTTCATTGCTGATGGCAATGGGCCTGCTTTCGGTATATGCGCTTCGATCAGTCCTTCCCGGTCCCGAGTACACGCGGCCGGACGGATTGATTGGCATGGGCCTCGCCGGCGCGCTGCTGGCCGCGGCCTTCCTTGATCAGGGGGGCGTTCTTGAGGAACTTGGCTGGCGCGGTTTTGCCCTCCCCGAGCTCCAAGCAGGCTTACTCAGCCCCCTCGGCGCAGCCGTGCTGGTAGGCGTGGCGTGGGGCCTTTGGCATGTCCCCAGAGATGTGACATGGGGTGTGGTCGAGCGCCTTGGCATGTTCCAGTATCTGCTCCTCTTTTTACCCAGTTTCCTCGCCGGAACCATCACCACCTCAATCATTGCCGCCTATTTCGTCAACCGATGCGGTGGGAGTATCATTCCGGCGATCATGATCCATGGTCTCGGCAACGACGCAGTCGGTCTTTCGGGCATTGCGTCCATTGAGCTCGTGCTTTCGCCATACCATCAGGTGACGAAGGTACTACCTTTTGCGATCATCGCGCTCGGTATCGTAGTCGTTAGCGGGCGACGGCTGGGCCTTCCTGGAAGGGCGGCCGCCTAACAGCGCGCTGCATTTGCAAACTGCTCCCGTCGCGCTTCTTGCATCCGCAACAACCGCGCCATAAGCTGAGATCAAGTTGGCTTGGACGCTAGGTGGCGCTCGATACGTGCTGACATTATGAAATTCAACCACATCGGCATACCGACATCAGATCACTTCGAGGGCGAGATTGACCTTCCTCATTTGAAGATGACTGTATCGGATCACGAGAATAATCCATTCGGGATTCAGTGGCAGCGATATTGGGAGGACGCGCCATACCCGGAACTAGTGAAGTTGATCCCCCATGTTGCCTTCGAGGTTGATGACCTGGAGAGCGCCCTCGCTGGGCAAAACATCATAATTCAACCGAACAGCCCAAGCGATGGCGTCGTAGTCGCCTTTATCGAGGTCAATGGGGCTCCTGTAGAATTGATGCAGTACATCAAAAGAAAGGAAAGCTCAGCTCTGTAGTGTTTGAAATCGTCGTCAGCCTCTTCCCTGGGAGTCGTCGCCGCCTAACAATGCGCTGCACTTGCGATTTGGCTTCCGTCACGCATATTGCTTACGCAAGAACCGCGCCGTAAGCTGAGTTCATTTAGCTTAGACCTTAGGCGTCAAAAATGTCAAAAAGGCCCGATCCACCGATTCCATTTTCTGGTGTAACTTTTGGTGTGGCCACAATGTCGGAGAACTCACCGCACGATGGCGAGGTGCACTCTGATGGTGACGAAATTCTCTACTTGATATCCGGGAGAGTCAAAATTGTCCTTCTCGACACCGATGAAGAAGATATTGATGTGGGGCCCGGCGATGGTCTGGTCGTTCCGAAAGGAACGTGGCACCGCGTAGACATCATTGAACCTAGCCAGATTGTTTATCTTACGCCTGGACCGAATAATCAGTTTAGGCCCTTGCCAAGTGACACCTAAGAATGCGCTGCATAAGCTAAGATCATTTAGCATAGACGCCAGGTGCCAGAGGAGGGTGCGGCAGTGAATTTATACGCAAGACTTGGTGCTGTGACATACGTACTTTGGGGTCTTCTTCACGTTCAAGCGGCACGACTCGTATACGTTTTGGGCCAATCAGTGGAGCCAGGAGTCGTTCAAGGACGAATCTATCAAGATGCCTGGAACTTATTGTTCTTCGCCTTATTCGGTATCGTTGTTGCTGTATCTCTTAACTGGAAGAATAGTCGCCTCGGCTATTGGCTTAACCTGGTGGTGGTAAGTGCAGGAGACATTGGGTTTATTATCACAATTCTCATGCCAGGCTATATACCGCTAATGCCAGGAGGCCTTGGGCCGTTGCTCTGGATGGTAGCTTTAGCCTTGTCTACTGTGGGAATCATTCATTCCAAACACGCCATGAGTTGAGACCTTAGAAGGCCATGCGACCACTCTACTTAATGATCCTCCTAGTGGCTTCAAGCACCGCGAGTTCGAACTATCACTGGACACAGACACGGATCGTTGAACCGACTGAGACGCACTATTTGGGCAACCCAGTATCGCACTACGCGGTGAGCCTTGAACGAGTTCAAATTCTTTCCTGCAAGACAGAGGACGCACAGTTTGACCAAGACCAATGTGACGAGCTTGAGCGTGGCGGGTTCAAATTCGAAGTGAAAAGAGACTTAAACGGCGATAATGAAATAGATCGAGCAGTCGTCGCAATCGCGACAGTCAGCACAGGCGAGAAGTTGGGGGTCTTGCTTATCTTCAATTCAATGACAGAGCGAAACCCCTACGTTTTGACGAGTTCGTTTAGCCGCTTCTCTGCGTTGAGGGAAACGGAAGGTGGTTTGATTTGGGGAGATTGCATCGCGTGTGATTCATCGTACCCGATCGTCTGGAATGAAAGTTCCGGCGAATACGAAATCGTGATACCGCCGCCCTTGGGATAGTCACGTGCAGCCTTCTAGCAATGAGCCGCACTTGTATCTCGGCTTCTGTCACAAAGCTTGCTTACGAAACCTTCGTGGCAGAGGCCCGAGCGCCGATTACGCCGCCAACCCACGCCCCGATGATTCCGCTCAACGAGAATACGGTTGGCATCGTGTACGCCGTGACTGATCGGATGAATATCGGCGCCCAGGTGAGTATCACAAATAGCAGCGCCGGGATCAGGGCGATGAGGGTCGGTCGCGTGACCGAAAGCCTGGCGGTAACAAAACCGCCCAAAATGAAAGTAATCAAAATTCCCGCGCCAATCGCGATGATGGAAGGCCAGAACATTAATTCAACTAATTCTGCAACTGTGGCTGGTTCCGGGTACAGGTGTTCAACGACCAGAGATTCAAGAGGAAGCGCCAGAAAAGACAGGGCGTAGCCGACAAGAATAATAGTAGTGCATCCGAGGAAAACGGCTCTAAGAGTTGCGGGGGCGTTGTTCATCGGTGCCTCTGGTAGCTGGAGAAAACTTCGCTTCAGCTTAGGGCGGCATACTTGCGAAAGCAAGAATGCCGCCCTAAGCTGAGATCACGTTAGCTTAAACGTTAGGCAGCAGCATTTGAACTTGCGAGAAATCACGCACGTCACGTTAGGAGCCATAATATTTCTTTGTGGGCTCTTCACTGCATCATCTGATGTGCTTTCCGTTGAGATACCTGGCGCCATCTTCTTTTCTCATCGCACTCGAATATGCGTAACGATTCTTTTGCTGTCGTCTGCGTACTGCCTTGTGTGGCGCTCATGGCGAGCCGATAGCTCTGGGTACGTTGTCACAGGCTATTTTGCCGCGACGCTCGGAATAGTCACCGGGTGGGTTTTCGTGGCCGGCCTGGCCACATAGTTCGATCTAACAATGCACAGCACTCGCAAACCGCTCCCGTCATCATTCTTGCATCCACAAGAATGCCGCCGTACGCTGGTTTCAAGTTAGCTTGGATCTTAGGCGGCATGTCAGACTCAGCCGTAATACGAAGCGCCGCACCAGATGAATCTGAGCTTCTCTCGGACTTGGCGTTTCGGTCTAAAGCAGTTTGGGGGTATTCCTCAGAATTTATGGAGTCGTGTCGGGATGAGCTCACTATTGAGCGAGACCAAATCGCCGCTCACGAGGCCTTTCACGTAGTACGTGAAGTTAATGGGGAGGTTGTTGGCTTTTATGTTTTGCGACAAATCTCTTCGACGGCTTTCGACCTCCACGCGCTGTTCGTCGACCCCAGCCAGATCGGTAATGGCCATGGCCGCCACCTGATGACACACGCACTTCAAAATGTGTCGAAACGAGGTGGGTCGACTCTGCAGATTCAAAGCGATCCAAACGTGGCAAAATTCTACGAGGCAGCGGGAGCTTACCAAATCGGATTACTTGAATCCGGGAGCATTCCTGGCCGCCAATTGCCGCACCTTCAAATTGATGTCCATGTGACGGGCACAGATTCGGCCTGACAATGCGCTGCACTCATGCACTGCTCTTTTGGCCGCGAGTCGGCGCCATCGTATACTGTGAGGGTGCCACAAGTTAGCTGCGGAGCGGGTCGTTGTCTAAAAAACTACGCAAGTCACACTGGGAGAATGTCTATACGAAAAAGGCGTCCTCGGAAGTTTCCTGGTATCAGTCGGTTCCTGAGAAATCACTTGAGTTGATCCGCGCAACGCGTGCGCCGAAGAACGCTGCTATTCTGGATGTGGGCGGTGGAGCGTCGACGCTTGTTGACCATCTGCTCGACGCCGGCTTCCGGGATGTGAGCATTCTCGATATTGCCTCCAGCGCATTCACGCAATCACGCAAGCGGTTGGGAGACTGCGCCGCTCGAGCGAAGTGGATCGAGGCTGACATAACCGAATTCGAACCAACCAGGGATTACGCGGTTTGGCACGATCGAGCCGTCTTTCATTTCCTGACTGAAGCGGCCGATCGCGATCGTTACCTCGAAACTCTGCGGAAGTCGCTACAAACCCAGGGACATTTATTGCTGGCAACGTTCAGTGCTGACGGTCCGACACGCTGCAGCGGTCTCGAGGTGCAGCGTTATTCTATTGAAATGTTGCGAGCTTTACTTGAGCCCCATTTCAATTTGCGCATGCACGAGACCGAAGCTCATCGGACGCCGATGGGCGGCAGGCAGGAATTTCTTTACAGCTGGTGGCAAGCTGAAAACCAAGGGACGAGTTCATGAAAAAACTAGCAACAATCTTTGTGGCGGTGGTCGCGATTGAGCACATTTTATTTCTCGCGCTCGAAATGTTTTTTTGGACAACGCCAACCGGGATGAAAGTGTTCGGTCTGACACCGGAATTTGCCGAGCAATCCAGAGCTCTCGCAGCAAACCAGGGCTTATACAACGGATTTCTCGCGGCCGGACTGATCTGGGGTCTGATTCGCAAAGAGGACGCATACTCGATCAAGATCTTTTTCCTGACGTGCGTCCTGGTCGCCGGGGTGTTCGGCGCTCTGACCGCTAAGGCATCGATCCTGTTTGTTCAGGGCGCCCCCGCACTGCTTGCGCTTCTGCTGGTTGTATTCGCGAGTCGGGCCGATGACGCCTCTTAGCTATACGGCCTGATTTCGCCACCAGGTGATCGTCTTATCCAGGGCCGAGTCGAGATCGTGCCCGGGCGTCCAGCCGACGACATCGTAAAGGCGTGACACATCGGCAGTAATTTTCTGCGGGTCATCAGGTCGCCGCGGGTAGAGTCCAAAATCGATGAGGTCTGTACCATTGAGCTTGATGGCGATTCGGTTGACGAGCTCCTCGAGTGTCACCGCAGCTCTGGATGCGATATTGATGTCGCCGCGAAAGTCTGCATCGAGCACCGCGACCATCGCCCCGGCAACATCCGGTGCATACATAAAGTCACGGACAAGGTCGCCATCACTACACTTGGCGCGTTCGCCAGCGAGCAGCGCGCGAATGACCGCGGGCACAAGTCGCTCAGCCCGCTCATGGGGGCCGAAGGAAAAGAAAACCCGCGCCCACGCCACGCTCAAATCTGATTTTTCCGCCAGGGCGTAAGCAGCGTCACGAAAAGCCAGCTTGTTTTCTGCATACAACGACTTGGCGCGCAGGGGCGTCTCGTTTTCGATGCAGTGTCCGTCTGTCCAGGCGTACTCAAAGCAGGTGCCCGCAAGAACCGCGCGTTGGCCACCGTGGTTCACGAATTCCTCAAGTAAGTTCATGCTGGCGCCGAACCACTCGCTGTTCTGCGGTGATTGCCAGTAAACGCCGGGTTCGGTGACCCAGGCGAGATGCAACAGGTGAGTGGCTTCGACGTCAGCCACCAGAGCGTGGGTCGCCGCCGCATCAAGCAGGTCAACCGCATGCCAGGTTATGCCCTCGGTATTCTCGCTCCTGTTCCTTGATACCGCGTGAACTTCATAGCCTAGTGCTACGAGGTCATTCGGCATATGTCGCCCGATATACCCTGCAGCGCCGGTAAGCAAGACGCGCTTCAAGGCGCTGCCTTTAATGACTTCACGAGAGCCACGGACATCACAACGCCGACCAGCAGGATAGGAAGAGAAACCACTAGCAGAATAACCTGGACAGGACGCAGGTTGCCGTCCAGCAACATCAGCGCAACCGGCATGATGCCGAGTGCTAATGCCCAGAAAACACGGTGCCAGCGGGCCGGATCATCGCCCGACTTGAGATGTAATGTCGCGCTCGACGCCAGGGTGTAAGACGCTGAGTCATAAGTCGTCGCAGCAAAAATAATCGCGATGACGGAAAACAGTCCGATAACGACCGCGGCCATCGGTAGCGTTTCCAGCATGGCGACTATCGCCGCATTGCCACTTTGGGATTTCATGATGCCCGTGAAATCGAGCGCGCCACTTAGCTCAAGATACAGCCCATAGTTGCCCATGATCATGTAAAACAGCCAGCTACCGAGCGAGCCCCAAATGAGCATCCCGGCAATCATCTGACGAATGGTCCTGCCCTTGGATATGCGTGTAACGAACAGACCGACGTAAGGTGCGAAGGCGATCCACCAGGCCCAGTAGAAAATAGTCCAGCTCTCGACGAAGCCGGATTCGGCAAAGGGGTCGGTCCAGAAGTTCATGCGCAGGAAATTCTGTGCCATTACACCGAGGCCGTTGAGGCTGGCCTTTAAGAGAAACACAGTCGGGCCGGCAAGCAATATGAACGCCAGCAAAGCGAACGCCAGTCCGACATTGATATTGCTCAGACGTTTAATGCCTTTCTTAAGGCCGAGCCAGACGCTCACGGCGAATAACGAGATACACAGGAAAACCACGGCGATTTCCAAAGTATCGTTCGGCTCAATGCTGAACAGCCAGCTGATAGTCGCTGCGATCATCGGCGTCGAAAAGCCGAGGCTTGATGCTGCACCACCCAGTAGTGCGATCATGAATAAGAAGTCGATCGAACGCGCCAGCGGACCATGCTCCTTGCCCTGCAAGAACCAGTGGCAACTAACGCTGAAGCGAAGTATGTCGAGCTTTTTTGAGTAATAGGGATACGCGATCGCTACAGCAGGCAGGCAGTAAAATGCCCAGGCGGTAAAGCCCCAGTGGAACAGACCGTACGTGGACGCCCACTCCGCCGCCTCGGTGCTGCGTGGCTCAACACCGAAAGGTGGGGCGTCGTAATAGAACGCCCACTCGACACCGCACCAGTACAACAATCCTGCACCAACGCCGGCGCAGAACAACATGCCGATCCAGCTTATTTCGCTGAACTCGGCTTTGCCGTCATCACGGTCACCCAATGTGATGTTGCCGAAGCGACTAAAAGCGAGCCAGGTCAAAAAACCGATCGCCGCTACGCTGGCGAGCAAATAAAGGACCCCGAACTCGTTAGCGATGTAGGCGTACAGTCGCTCCAGGAACACGCTTGACTCGTCCGGGAACGCAAACAGAGGAATCGCCACGAGAACGATAATCGCCGCACTCAGCCCAAAACCGGGCCAATCTATTCGGCTCTGTTCCACACCACCCCCTGAGTAAGAACTATCAATCTACGAATACTACCCTGATCGATAGCTTCATTGCCTCTGGTGACCTCATTCAGCACCATTCACGATATGATCGACAGCATGAGTGATGTACAAAACCCACTACGGCTGCGAAAAAAACACGGTACCGGCGCGCACAAGAACGTAACCGCTGCCGGAGGCAGGCGACTGGTTGCCGCACAATCGATTCGTAATGCCATCGTCGCAGGGCTCATTACTATCATCCTGTTTAGTTTGATTTGGGTGGTATTGTCAGAATTAACAAATCGTATTTTCCCATGGCTAACCGTCGCGCTCGGTTTTTTGCTCGGTAGCAGCATCCGCCTGGCGGGTCGGGGTATCGACTGGCGCTTTCCACTTATTGCAGCCGTACTGGCGGCCTCCGGGTCATTGATAGCGAATATTGTCGTCGCCGCATCCGTGACCGCAGAGGGTTTCGGTACGGGAACAATACAGATTTTGCAGGCCGTCACGAGCATGACATGGCCGGTCTTTTTCGATGAGGTTCTGACGATCGCCGATGGTGTCTACGCCAGTGTGGCGTCTGCACTCGCTGCGTTTTATGCAAACCGCCGTTTGTCGAGATCTGAATACCATGCTTTGAGACTGTGGCGCGAGGAACAAGATAATGACTGACTGCTCGGCACAAACTATGTGCCGATGCGGGCGTCCTCAGCTGGGCATGATTAGGGGTCTGTCGTTCTTGACGCTCGTGCCCGATAGTGAGGCGAGCTGTGACGCGACCAGTTGTTCGATGTCATGGACGGCATCTTCAATTCCGAGGTAGTAAGCTGGCTCGCGCCGTAAGATCGACCAATCGTTTGACTTTAGAACACGAACAAGATGCGTAATATTATTTCTGATCGCGTCGATGTAGGGGTTTTGTCCACTGTATAAAACTTCGGCGTACCGATACACGCGGTTGAACTTGGAATTCAGTCGGTCACGCGTTACCTGCTGGTAAAAGCCAGGCGTCTTTCTCAATAAATCCTCTCCGGACTTGTAGCGAATCATGTACTCGCCCGGCTTCGCATTCTCGACAGCAACACCGCCGACTACGAACTCCATGTACAGCCGATCACGACATTTTTCGAGATAGCAGCGGTCGGCCATTTGTGCGATCAGATCAGCGGTTCCAATCAGGTGCCCACTGATAATGTCGCGAGGGTCATCAAGTTCAATCTGGTCGAGATCGAGCTCGTAGCCGGTGAAGTGAACAATCATGCTGCTGACACCGACGTCCATGGCCATTCCCAATCCCGGCAAATAGCGGCGCAGGAAGTCCGCGCTGCGCGACACGTGGTAGAGCGTAAACTCAGCGCCGTTGCTAAAGTTTTTGTCACGAACCTCGTGGCGGATATAGCCCGAGTCATGAAACAGCGATGTCACAATGGCCATTTGCGCTCGCTGGGCACCAAGACGATCCGTCGACTCGACGCTGCGTTCGTAGCCAACGATAAGACGGGCGACGGCAAGCGTCATATCCAATGTGTGCTGCATGTCGTGATAGGTTGTATCGCATCCGGTATAGCCGGGATAGCGACCCGTGAACAAGCGCTCGAAATCGTAAAACGCGAGCCACAATTTGTCGTACGACATGCCGGGAAAAGTTTCGGAGAATAATTCGTACACAGCGTTACGCACCGACACAGGACTACTAACCTGGACAGTGTTGCTTACATCGTAATCGTTGCGCCGGTCTTGAGACATGATTCTCTGCTGTTTTTCGTTGTCATCATACACGGCGGATGCAAGCCTCACAGATTGATTCTGTGGAATATGTAAACTGCCGGTGAGGCGTATACGCAGTGCTCAGAAATCAAATTCTGCAACAACCGGAGCATGGTCAGAAGGTCGCTCCCAGCCTCTTGGTTCCTTGTCGACGTAACATGCGGTGCAACGCCTGGTCATTGCTTCGCTGGTCAGAATGAGGTCAATTCGGAGTCCCGCGTTGCGCCGAAAGCCCGCGGCCCGATAGTCCCACCAGCTAAACGTTTTCGGAGGGTGCTCAAACTCGCGAAAGACATCGGTCAGTCCGAGGGCAAGCACGTCACGCAGTGCTTTGCGTTCCGGTGGGCTGCAAAGAATAGCCTCGCCCCACTTTTCAGGGTTGTGCACGTCCTCATCGGCTGGTGCGATATTGAAGTCCCCCAGAACGATGAGCTTCTCACGGGCCTTCATTTCAGCTTCAAGGAAGCGCTGTAGAGACGCCAGCCAGCCAAGCTTGTACTCATACTTGTCGGAACCAACTTCGGAACCATTGGGTATGTACAGGTCGATGACACGCACGTCACCGACCGTACTCGCGAGAATTCGTCGCTGCGGATCCTCAAGGTCCGGAAAGTCGGTTACCGGGTCACTCGCCGGCGTCTTGCTAATGACAGCGACGCCGTTGTAAGTCTTCTGTCCGCTGGCGATCGCGTGATAGCCGATCGACTGTAACTCATCGAGTGGAAACTTCTCGGTGAGTTGTTTGATTTCCTGCAGAACCAGGACATCGGGTTGGTGTGCCTGCAGCCACTCGATAACATGTGGCCGCCGCACATTCATGGAATTTACGTTCCATGTGGCGATCTTCACGCCGATTGAATTCCATCTTGGCGCAACAACGCATCGATGGTTGGCTTGCGGCCGCGGAAGGCGATGTATGCATCCACGATATCCCGGCTTCCGCCAACCTCGAGAATTTCGCGGCGGAATCGCTGTGCGGTGTCCGGGTCAAAAATGCCGACCTCCTCAAAAGCCGCGAATGCATCCGCAGCCAAAACCTCAGCCCATTTGTAACTGTAGTAGCCGGCGGCATAGCCACCCGCAAAAATGTGCGAGAAGGCGTGCGGCATGCGGTTGTACTCCGGGTGTTGCAGCTGTGAGACTTCAGCGCGTACGTCATCGAGCATCTGCAACGCGGCGACCGGCTGGTCCGGCTGGTATTCGGCGTGCAGGCGCAAATCAAACATGCCCAACTCAAGCTGGCGTAGCATCGCAAGCCCGGCTCCAGCGGTTCGGCTTTGCTTGAGTTTGTCGAACATGTTTCGCGGCAGTGGCTCACCCGTTTGCGGATGTGAGGAGCACTTGTTCAGCACCTCGTAGCTCCAGGCGAAATTTTCCATGAACTGACTCGGTAATTCGACCGCATCCCAGGGCACGCCATTGATGCCGGACACGCTTGGTATACCGATACGCGTCAGCAAGTGGTGCAGCATGTGGCCGAATTCGTGAAACAGCGTTACGACATCGTCGTGCGTCAGTAACGAGAGCCCGGTGTCGTCCAGCGGAGGAAAGTTGCAAACCAGGTAGCCGACCGGCAGCGCTGTGCTG
Organism: Woeseiaceae bacterium; assembly: GCA_021773055.1. Lineage (GTDB taxonomy): Bacteria > Pseudomonadota > Gammaproteobacteria > Steroidobacterales > Woeseiaceae > UBA1847. The sequence continues at coordinate 36,229 of JAJFKV010000058.1, read as the reverse complement.
CCGTTGATGTCCTGCCGGCTAATACACTCGTCGATCCAGGCGCCATTGCGTTTGCCGTTGCGTGCATAGATGTCGGTGTAAAAACCACCGATAGTCTCGCCCGCCGAATTCCTGATTGAGAAGTAGCGAGCGTCCTCATGCCAGACAGCTACTTCGTTATTCTGTTCCAGACTGACGTCGTACAGTCGTGCGGCGAGCTCGAACAGGCCGTTGATGACGGTCTTGGCCGGAAAGTACTGACGCAACTCTTCGTTGGAGACAGAGAACTTGGCCTGCTTGTACTTCTCAAGCCAGAATGTGATGTCCCAGGGAGCGAGGTCAGCCCCGGCGAATTCCTGTAGCTCAGAAAGCTCCTGTTCTGCTGCGGCACGCGAACGGCTGGCCAACTCACGAAGAAATCCGAGCACGTGGTCGCTGGAATCCGCCATTTTTGTCGCCATTGAATACTCGGCGTAATTGGCGAAACCGACCAGGTTAGCGGCCTCATGGCGTAGCGCCAGTATTCTTACGATGTTGTCGCTGTTGTCCCACTCCGGATTCTCGCCCCGGTCGGAGCCCCGCGTGGACCAGGCGCGATACAATTTTTCACGCAACTGGCGATCGTGGGCGTGTTTCATGATCGCGTCGTAGGTCGGGTAATTAAGTTGTAGCAGCCAGCCCTCGAGCTGCTTTTCTGCGGCATCTTCCGCAGCCCGGTCCAGGGCTTGTTGCGGGACACCGACGAGCTCCTCGGCGCTCTGAATATGCAGCGACCAGTTGTCCGAGGCGTCCTGCACGTTGTGTTCAAAGCTCGCCTGATAAGCCGCCAGCTCCTGCATGATTTCCTTGAACCGGTTCTTGTCAGCAGCGGGAAGGTCAACGCCAGCAAGATGAAAGTCGCGCAGTGCGTGATCGACTGCGCTGCGTTGAGATTCGCATGCGTCAGCAGCAAGAGACTCGCCGACACCAGCATAGGCGCGTTGCAAACTTACGTTCTGTGACATTTCGGTGCCATGCTCGGTCAGTAATGGAAGAGCTTGCTTGAAGGCCTCCCGCCAATCCCGTGATCCGAGTACACTTTGCAAGTGAGTAACAGGCGACCAGACGCGACCAAGTTCATGTTCCATTAATTCGACGGGCACGACGAGGGAGTCGAAATCGGGATCAGGATTATTCGCGAGCAAGGTGTCGAGCTGCTCGCGGTGGTTTGCGATTATTTGCTCGATGGCTGGCAACACGTGGTCCGGATTGATTTCGCCAAACCGTGGCAGTGATGAAGTGTCTAGCAGAGGGTTAGACATAGAGCGCTTGAATTGTTTTCGAAGCGCCGCATTTTAGCACAGCGTTAACGTTGCAGGCCTATGTCTGCAGTAGGAAAACTCAGGAGAAACATGTGTCACAAGAATATGACTTGCTGGTAATCGGTGGTGGTAGCGGTGGGCTTGCTCATGCACAACGGGCGGCTGAGTACGGGGTTAATGCGGCAGTCGTTGAATACGGGCCGCTGGGCGGCACCTGCGTCAACGTCGGCTGCGTACCGAAGAAGGTCATGTGGTATGCCTCGCACTATGCGCACCAACTGCATCACTCCGCAGATTATGGTTACGACGTCACCGTTGCGGGGCATGACTGGCCCGCACTCAAGGCGCGACGTGACGCTTACGTTGAGCGTTTGAACAATATTTATAGCAACAATCTCGACAAACGCGGCGTGACCTACATCGCGGGTACGGCACGTTTCATTGATGCAAACGCCGTGGTAGTGGGCGATGTCGAATACCGCGCAACGCACATCGTGGTTGCGACCGGTGGTCAGCCGATCGTGCCGAACATCCCCGGTGCGGAGCATGGAATTACGTCCGATGGTTTCTTTGAGCTCCAGGAGCAACCCAAGCGCGTATTGATCGCCGGAAGTGGTTATATCGCCGTTGAGCTGGCCGGAATATTCGCGGGCCTTGGTAGCGAAACGCGAATCATCGTGCGCAAGGAAGGTGTATTGCGCGGTTTCGACAAGATGCTCAGCAGCGAACTTACGGACACGATGCAAAAAAATGGCGTCGCGCTCGACACCGGAGCGGTTCCGGCGGCTGTCAGGCGAACAGACGACGGCCTGGTTTTGACGGCTGAAGACGGTCGCGAATTCGGCCCTGTCGATGCGCTGGTCTGGGCGGTTGGACGGTCGCCGAATACGGCAACACTCGATCTCGACAAAGCCGGCGTCAATATGGATGAGCGCGGTTTCGTACCGACGGACGAACTACAGGCCACCAACGTTGAGAACATTCATGCGCTGGGTGATGTGACGGGTCGAGCAGCATTGACTCCGGTCGCCATCGCTGCTGGTCGGCGTCTCGCGGACCGTCTTTACGGTGGTATGGAGGGGCGTCACCTGGAATACCGCCTGATTCCGACAGTGGTATTCAGCCACCCAACGATTGGAACAGTGGGAATGACTGAAGATGAGGCGCGCGCAGAATACGGTGACGACGTAAAGGTGTATACCTCCGGGTTCACACCGATGTTCTATGCGCTGGGCGAAGACAAGCAACGCGCAGCGATGAAACTCATTACGGCAGGGGCGGAGGAAAGCGTTGTTGGCTGTCATGTAATCGGCGATGGTGCGGATGAGATGATGCAGGGCTTCGCTGTTGCGATGCGCATGGGTGCAACAAAGAAAGACTTCGATGATACAGTCGCCATTCATCCGACGAGCGCCGAAGAAATTGTAACAATGCGCTAGCGATCAGGCAGTAATGCTCATTTGCTTGAGCACCGGCCCTGTTTCTGGGCGGACACCGCGCCACAGTTTGAACGACTCGGCCGCCTGTTCGACCAGCATGCCCCAACCCATGACCGATTGCAGAGCGCCGGCGTCACGTGCCCAGACGCTGAAGGGTGTCGGCTTCAGGCCATACGACAGGTCGTAGCAAAACGTGGCCTCGGAAACCGCAGCGGACGGGTATGGCGGCGCCTCGCCTTTCAGACCCGCAGATGTGGCGTTGATTATTAGATCGTAGGGTTTGTCCACCGGCACTACGCTGAATTGGCAGGCAGACACTGGCCCCGACCTGGAAAAATGATCAGCAAGCGTTTGCGCTTTTTCGAGCGAGCGGTTCGCGATGCGGAGTGATGCGGGCTGCATTTCCAGCAATGGCCCGATGATGCCACGAGTTGCACCGCCGGCACCGAGAACAAGAATGTTTGCGTCTTGCAACGTAAGGCCGAGATTGACGGCAAGGTCGCGCAGCAGTCCGATGCCGTCAGTGTTATCACCATGTACCTCGCCGCCCTTGAAAACGAGCGTATTGACGGCGCCTGCGGTTGCGGCACGTTCACTCATCTGATCAACGAGCCTCGTAACCTCGGACTTGTGCGGCACCGTAATGTTGAGCCCTTTGCCACCGGTACGCTGGAATTGACGGACAGCTACCTCGAGCTTTTCGGGCGAGACCTGCAAAAGTTCGTACTGGAGGGGTTCCCCGGTCTGCAGGGCGAAGAGTCGATGAATAACAGGCGAACGACTGTGAGAAACGGGATAGCCCATGACGCCGTAGCGATCGATAGTTGTTGTCGTTTCCGCCGTCGAATCAACCGTCACACATTACTCCGTGAGCCATCGCGCCGCGTCAATCGCGAAGTAAGTCAGTATGCCGTTGGCACCTGCGCGCTTAATGCCGAGTAATGACTCGAGCACTGTTTTTCTCTCATCGAGCCAGCCTTTTTCCGCGGCGGCCTTGAGCATCGCATATTCGCCGCTCACCTGGTAAGCAAAAGTTGGTACCTGATACTCATCCTTAACGCGCCTGACAATATCCAGATACGGCATTGCGGGTTTAACCATTACAAAGTCGGCTCCCTCGTCAATATCCAGCCCAACCTCTCTAACGGCCTCGTCACTATTGGATGGCGCAACCTGGTAGGTGGACTTATCCGCACCGGCCAGGTTAGCGGTTGATCCCACCGCATCACGGAAAGGACCGTAAAACGCTGAAGCGAATTTTGCAGCGTAGGCCATGATCAGCGTATTGCTGTGCAACGCGTCTTCGAATGCTGTCCTTATTGCCCCGATGCGCCCGTCCATCATGTCCGATGGTGCGACCATGTCGGCGCCAGCCGCCGCATGTGACAAGGCTTGCTTGACGAGCATGGCCACGGTCTCGTCATTGAGTACGTAGCCTGAGTCGTCGATGATGCCGTCCTGGCCGTGCGTTGTGTACGGGTCCAGAGCGACGTCAGTAATGACGGAAAGCTCGGGCAAGGCTGCCTTGATGGCGCGCACCGTATTTTGTACCAACCCATCCGGGTTGGCGCACTCCGCGCCGTCGAGCGATTTCTGTGCCGTATCGATGACAGGAAACAGCGCGATTGCGGGTATGCCGAGGTCGCGGGCCTCTGTCAGTTCCAGCAGTAAATTGTCAATGCTCTTGCGGCTGATGCCCGGCATGGATGGGATCGGTTCGACCTTGTCTTTGCCATCCAGCACGAAAACCGGGTATATAAGGTCATCAACACTGAGATTTGTTTCAGCCGCGAGGCGGCGCAGCGAAGATGTACGGCGGCCGCGACGCAGGCGAGTATTGGGGAACTGTCCGAGGGTTGATTGACTCATAGCTAATCAGAATAAGAGAATTAAGAAGAATACGGGAAACGGCATTTTCCCTTTATTTAGCAATGGTTTCCACGTTTGAGTCACAGAAACTCGCCATTTTGGTCGGATTTCTGTGAAAGCGGTAATAAATGCGACAAGAGGCGGGTCATCTCGTATGAACAATAGTGACGCTACGCACGACAGGCGACAAAGGTTTGATCGGATCGTAGCAGTGTTTTACATGGACATGTTCCGTTACGCCGCTTGGCTGTGTCGGGACAAGTCGATAGCGGAGGAAGTCGTTCAGGAGGCGCTGTTACGGGCCTGGAAGTCCCTGGATGCGCTACGTGACGATGCAGCCGCCAAGCAATGGTTGCTCACGATCGTACGACGGGAAAATGCTCGTTACTTTGAGCGCCGCCGCCTGGAAACCGTCGATATCGACAATTTGACAGCGTCTCAGTCAGCAATGCTCGCTGAGGCGCCAAACGAAGAGCTCAACGACCTGCGAGAGGCGATCTACGAGCTCGAAGATGATTATCGCGAACCGTTGGTTCTGCAGGTCCTGATGGGCTACAGCACAAACGAGATCGCAGAGTTGATGGGGCTCAAGCAAGGCGCGGTATTGACGCGCCTGCATCGGGCCCGGTTAAAGCTAAAGGATGAAGTGGCGAGTGAGGAGGCCTCATGAACCAGATGGGTAAAATTATGAACTGCACAGATTACAAAGAGGCGTTGACGGCAGATCCTGGATTCGAGGACGAATCAGGACACGCGGATAGCTGCGCCTCTTGCCATGCTTATCGCACCGAGACGCTGGCCTTTAATGAAAAGATTGTGGCGGCGATGGCTATCGATGTGCCCGAACTAAGAATGCCCGAACTGCCTTTGCTCGACACAGAAAAAGTCGTGCCGCTGCTTGCCCGTCGCAAGTTGCCAAAGCCAGCCTGGTTCGCGCTTGCAGCAACGGTATTGCTGGCAGCGTTTGTCGGGATCCGGACGGCAGATATGGGTGCCGTGTCCGGGACTCTTGAAGAGCAAGTCATTGCTCATCTTGATCACGAGCCGCGGGCGCTACGGCTGAGCAATACGCGGGTATCAGACCGCAGGCTCGCTAAGACAGTTCCCGGCGACGTTGCGAACATGAATCATGACGCTGGCCTGATTACTTATGCGCAGAGTTGCGTCATCAATGGCAAGACGGTCCCTCACCTGGTTATTCAGGGAGAGCACGGCCCGGTAACGATATTGTTGATGCCTGACGAAGAAATTTCGCAGACGAAGGAGTTGAACGGCGTCGGGATCCGCGGAGTTATTTTGCAGGTAGGTCGCGGCAGTATTGCGATTATTGGTGATCGCGAAGAAGAACTTGATCAAATAAAGAAGAATGTTGTGGATTCAGTGGCGTGGGATATTTAAGCCCCCGCCTCTGTTTAACGAGCGCCCGGTTTGGGCAAAAACCTGTAGGAGAGAAAGAGATGTCTGAGAAAAAAGTACTTAAGCCTGTAGCACTTGCAGTTGGAGTTGCACTGGCCGGAACGTTCGCTATCAGTGGCACTGTAAATGCAGACTCCATCGACAGCCCATTTGAAATGTCTAACCTGACCGTTGGTTACATGCTGGGTGAGGGCGAAGGCTCTTGCGGCGGCGACAAAGGCGGCGAGAAAGAAGGCGAAGGCAGCTGTGGTGAAGGTTCTTGTGGCGGCGACAAAGAAGGCGAAGCAGAAGGCGACAAGGAAGGCGAAGGCAGTTGTGGCGAAGGTTCTTGCGGCGGCGACAAGAAAGGTGAAGCAGAAGGATCTTGTGGCGGCGATAAGAAAGACGACGCAGAAGGCAGCTGTGGTGAAGGTTCTTGCGGTGGTTCAATCTAAGAACACCCAGCACCAGGCTAAAAGAGGGCCCGCGCATTTGCGCGGGCCTTTTTGTATGTAAGAGCGAAAAATTACTGCAGAGTTTTCCCGGCCACGTTGTTACATTGAGAGGTCGCAAGCAAAGAAGAACGAGCAATGGCAAAAGCAGTTACACGTTGCAAGTGGGCGGAAGGTGTCGGCCTGAACTACATCGATTACCACGATAAGGAATGGGGCGTACCGGTGTGGGATGACCACGTGCAATTCGAGTTTCTTATTCTCGAGGGTGCGCAGGCGGGCTTAAGCTGGTCGACGATTCTTAATAAGCGAGACGGCTATCGAAAGGGCTTCGCCAACTTCGATCCCGTCAAGGTTGCACGCTTTACCGACAAGCGCGTTGAAAAGCTGTTGGGCGACCCGTCGATTGTCAGAAACCGACTGAAGGTGAATTCCGCCGTCACGAACGCAAAAGCATTTCTTGAAGTGCAAAAAGAGTTCGGCACGTTCTGCAAGTACATCTGGGGATTCGTCGGCGGCAAGCCGATACAAACCAAATTCACGAACGACGGCGATATTCCGGCCACATCTCCGGAGTCGGATGCGTTATCGAAAGACTTGAAAAAGCGCGGTTTCAAGTTCGTCGGTAGCACGATTATCTATGCACACATGCAGGCGACCGGGATGGTTAACGATCATGTAAGCGCTTGTTTTCGATACAAACCTTGCAAAGCACTGGCGAAAAAGAGCGGCTAGCTGTGAAAATGGTCTTCCGGTGATGCGGACAATGTCAGACGAAAGCCGAGTGCTCGGCGCAGGGCTACTGCTGATACGTCAATGACTTCGTCACGACCCACAGTCAAATTCATTGGCGTATCAACAGTATCTCGTCAACTGGTCACGTATTTCGCTAACCCATCGCTCATCAGTTGCATTTGACGCTGGTCCGTTGGACTATCGGAGGCCTCTCATAAGAACGAATAAAAAGGGGCACGCGATGTCTGACGAATTTAGCCGTAAGGCACCAACCTGGTACTACTTGATTGCAGGCGTTTTGCTGGTCTGGAACCTGATCGGATTCATGTTCTATTTGCAGCACGCGATGCTGACACCCGAAACAGCGCCAGAAGGAATTGATGCCACGATGCTGGCATTCATGGAAGCTACGCCGGTTTGGGCAACGTCTGCCTACGCGATCGCGGTCAATATCGGAGTGCTGGCGTGCGTCTTTTTGTTTCTGCGCAAATCACTCGCCGCGCCACTTTTCGTGGTCTCGCTAGTTGGCGCGCTGGTGCTGGATTTCGACTCTTTTGTGCTTCGCGATGTTGTTGCGATCTGGGGTAACGGTTCTTACATCGTGCCATCAGCGGTAATTATCGTCGGGGCAATACAGATCTGGTATTCGCGCTCAGTTGCCAATCGTTATTATCGTTAGCTCAGACAGCCCCTGCGGCGTGTTGTGTGAAATGCCGCCGAGGTAGATCGTATTGGATGTCAGACCGCTCCAGTCGACCGTGACATGGCCGGTAGTTCCGGCGCTGACGAATGCCGGACCGCTCGCACTCATATTGCCTTTGTCGTCAATATTGCCGATCGACCATGCAAGCAACTGGTAGTTGGCGCCGGGCCCACCCGTAGCCTGGTCGGTCTCGAAGCCATGAACATAAACGCCATAGACGCCCGCGGCCGGCCGATAGAGGTTGAACTGCTCTTCTGATGTTGGTTCGCCGCTTACGCCTATGCGGCTGCACGAACTGCCGTCCAGTCCGCAGTAGTAGACGTACATGTCCAGGTCGTCGTTGCCATCGGTGAGCGCGTCAAACAGTGAGAAGCGCGCAAACAGCTGGTTTTGCGGCACGATCAGCACATGCTCGGTCACGCCGCTGCTGGTGCGTCGTGTAAAAGTCTTGGTCGGGTCGTTGTCGACGAAACGACTTTGAATGAACGGTAGATTCAGGCCGTGGACACCAGGATTGTAGGAGCCGTTGTAGCCAAACTCCACAGCAAAGGTTTCGCTGCCGCTGCCACCGAAAGAGGTGATTTCGGTCGGTGCTGTTATGGACGCCGGTTTTACTGCCAGGTTGCTGCGAACATCATGGTCATCACCGCGCCACGTTATCGATCCGAATCGCCACAGATCGAGTGGCCCCGATTCGTAAGTGAGTGTTACGTCAAACGATGCCGACTCTCCCGGTCCGAGACTGAGGTTGGGTGTCGAAACAACAACGTTGATACCGGGTGGCGGTGCGACTTCGACTGTGTATGACTCCGCGTCATCGCCAATATTGGTGACGCGGCGGGTCACTGTTTCTTCGCTGGCGAGCCGTGAGATCGCGATCGAGGGCTGGTTCAGGTCCCTGGCGTTAAACGAGTGTCCTGCAGCCGTGAGCTCGGCACAACGCGCCGCAGTAACGGCCGGGGAGGCTACGCCGCAAGCGAATGCGTCATACTCATCGTTGCTAACGTCGTAGACGAGGCCGGGCTGCATTGCGTCATTTGGCACGATGTGGCCGCCGCCATAGTCGAAGGGGTTCGCCGCCGCAATACTGTCGGGCAGTTGCAGGTCCTGACGCGCGCTGCTTATCAACGCAGAACGAATAGCCGCCGCCGACCAGCTCGGATGCGCTTGTCGCAGTAGAGCCGCCACACCGGCGACGTGTGGCGTCGACATTGAGGTGCCGCTCAGATACGCGAAATTTTCTCCCGGTGTGGCGTTCGCCGGTTCCGGGGTGAATCCGGCGATGATATTAATGCCGGGCGCCGTAACGTCGGGTTTCAGAATGTCGGCGACTGGCCCCGGGCCCCGCGCCGAGAAGCCCGCCATAATGTTGCCGGTCTCAGAGCTTGTCAGTAACAGGCTTTTCTCGAGTACAACGCTGACCTCGTTACCGGCATCCAATTCCGCCAGTATCAGGTTGGCGTCGGCTTGACCAATCATCAGCGAGGGAATATCGACAAGGCCGCTTTCGCCAAACATGACGACGGGGTCACCCGCGATGTTGTAAACCAGAACAGCAACGGCTCCGGCATCCTGTGCGTTCTTCACCATGTCGGTGAACAAGCAGCCCGATCTCTGCATCAATGCAATATTGCCCGAAACGTCGGTGCCGTTCGTCAACGCCTGGCAGCCATCTGACGTGACGCCGGGCGACCCTGACGGCAGTGTGTCGTCCCCGTCATCGACCAGAACCAGTGTGCCTTCAATCGGGTCTGAGTCCGAAAGCGGCGGTGTGAACAGGGCCTCTTTGCTGGCGTACCGGCCGGCAATGGACGGTGGTGCTGAAACCTGAAAGGCTTCTACTGCCGAGTCGCCGGTGCGACTGGATGCAGCGGCGGTGATTACCCATGGTGCGCCGGCCGGCGAACCTATCGTTGCCAGGTTCGGGCCCTCATTGCCAGCCGCGACGACCGCCACCACGCCCGCCTTGGCTGCTGCCATGAGCGCAACGTCGTCCGCAGCCGTAATCTCCCGCATCGAATTACCGACCGAGTAGTTGATGATGTCTACGCCATCTGCGACGGCCGCATCGATAGCGCGCGCGAGATCTGATGTGTTGCAGCTGGCACGCGTCTCGAACGGTCGCAGCCAACACGCCTTGTAAACCGCGACACGTGCCTTCGGGGCCATGCCCTCGATATCCCCGATCAAGGTGCCGAAGATCGATGCGCTGGTACTGTTACCGGCGGCGGTGGTCGCAGTGTGAGTGCCATGACCATCGGCATCTCGTGGTGAGCGAATTTCATTCTCGTCTATAGGACCGGAATCTTCGGCACCATCGATAAACCAACGTGCCCCAATGAGTTTGTTATTGCAGTTTGTTTCGTCAAAGCGTTCGCCGGTCTCGCATTCGCCACTCCAGTTTTCAACTGCCTCGAAGGCCAGGACATCGTCTTGCTTGTCGTAACGTCGGCACAGCCATTTGCCCAGCAAAGTGGTTTCTGCCCAGCTGCTGCGGCAAGTGCTTGGCCTGTCCGCCTCACGCGTGTCCTGGAGCGCAGGATGTTCCGGCGAAACGCCGCTGTCGATCACGCCTATGATGACGCCATCGCCATCGAGCGCATGTTTACTGCGTAAGCCATTGACGCTGTCAAAGAGACCCAGGAAGTTCGCGCTGTGGCGCGTAGCAAGCGGGCGAACTTCGTCCTCCCAGACGTTTAGAACCTCGTCCAGACCTTCCAGCTTCTGCGCCTGGGCGACACTCATACGTGCCGCAAATCCGTTCAGCCCATACTTGTAGCTATATATTTTGCGCGCGTTACTGCCGGCCATGCTGAGCACGCGTTGCTGCTGTTCTTCCAGCTTGGCTGTGTAGGACTGGATGCTGGCACTGTTTTTTTCAAGCCGCGGACGTGGCGCGCTGCTGTTGCTGGTCGCTCCATAGGTCTTCACGAGTGCCGCGTGGTGTTCCGCCGCTGACGGCGAGCTCAACTGAACGATATAAACCTTGCTGGTCGTCGGGTCCTCAGCGCCACTCAGGTGCATGTTGTCCACGCCCGTTATGGTGGATTCTTCTTGCGCGCCAACAGTGACCGAGGTCAGCAGGAGGCCGCAAATCAGCAAGGCACGATTCAGTTTCACGTCACCATTATATCGATATTAGTCGTTCTGATAGCCGCTCATTTCCTCGTCGCTGAACGCGACACCCAGGCCCAGAGCGATGCGATTGACGAAATTGAAATAGCCCACAATCAGGGTAATGTCGAGGATGTCCCTGTCGGAGAGCCCCTCGGCACGCAATTCGCCAAGGTCGCTCTCGGTCATGGCGCCAGGTGCGGTCGTTAGTTTTTCTGCATGGCGGACAATATTGCTAAGGCGCGGCGCAAGTGTCTCGAGGCCATCTGCTGCCATCAGCAGGCTGACACTTTCTTCATCCTTGATGTAGCGGCGCAAAGCCTCTGCGTGGTGGTTCACGCAGTATGCACAGTCATTATTTGCTGATACGACGACGGCTATAGCCTCTCGTTCAGCCCGGCTCAGCCCGGATTTACCGAACATAAGGGTCATGTACAGATCGAGATGGTCGCCCATCGCGTCAGGACTAAGGCTGTGGACCTTGAGTATGTTGGAAACTTTTCCGCGTTGTTTGATCAGCGCGGCATAGGTCTCCGCTAATTTGCCTTGTGCCTCACTGACTTCGACTTCTTCGATCCAGGACATGATTCCTCGCAACTGCTGTCTGATTCTCTGCATCTGAATCTTCGCTATTTGGCAGATGTTCGACGAAGTCGAATGTCGCGCCGTCGTCGCCAAAGACAAAGACCTGGCAGAATCCCCAGTCCGCTTCGAGAGTCCATTGCTGATCGGTTTCAATCGCACCGTCAATGCGCTGGAGCTCGCAGCGAGCTTCGAAGCGATTGACGTTACCATTGAGGTTGGCAAAAGAGAATGTTCGTCGTATCGGGACATAGTCCCAGAGAGCCTCGCCCGCATCGCAATCACAGGGATTTGTCACTGTAGCGTTGGCGATGAGCTCCGGGTCGCTTTCCAATTTCGCCTCGATTTCCGCGGCACGAGCGCTAAGACGTTCGATCACTTCTTTGCTGCCCTTGATCTCCCTCAGCACCGCTAGCGTCTGAATGGCGGCGGAGTATTGGCCAAACCCTGCTTCGAGTTCGAAAATTTCTTCGAGCAGATCAATTCGGGCCTTTCTTTGCAGCGAGCGTTCGTCGCTCACGGCGAGTCCGCGCCGGTACATTTCGAGCTTGCCGGCATCGTCACCTTCCGCGCCTTCAACGCGGCCAGCCATTAGCCAAAGAATCGTGGATTCATAGAGGTTCCAGCCACCGAGCTTGATGGCAGCGTCCGCATTCTTTCGTGCGCCCACAATATTCTCGTTGTGTAAGTTTCTCATGATGTGCTGGACGTAGCGCGCGAACCTCCTGGTAGTGCCTTTGCCTCGACCGCGAATTGTGAAGCGAGTGTTGGTGATGTTGAACGGCAACTCTGCGCCGGTCGCTGACGGTTCAAAGCGCCAGCCTTCGGCGGCCTTGCGAACTTCGTCTTCGTAAACAGCACCACCACTGGAGTTTATGATTATGGGATCGACCGCTCGACCATCAGGCGTGACGACGTAGCTCATTTGCACCCAGGCTTCCTGAAGCCTGCGGGGTCGGTGCCGTGGAGATTTCGGCAAAGCCCGGTCAACGGCGATCGCCAGGCCGTTGTAATCGACGCTCTTGTCGTAATCATCATCTGCGATCGCCGCTACTGGCGTCGCGACCAGTAATGCAACAGCCGCCTGACACAAGAGTGCTTTGCCGCGCGCTACGATAATCATGATGTGTCCTCTGTACGAATTCGCTGACGAAATTTGTTCGCCTGTCTTTAATAGGATGCCATCAGGAAGCAAAAAGTTGCGACAAATACCAAAAATAATTGAATTCGAGGGCATGGCCTGTTGGGCCAATGATGAAGAGTGTAGCCCGTTCTCTGGCCTCACTCTGGAAGCGATTCTGGGGAGAAATCAAATATTTGTAATTTGCTGGCTCATTTGGCATCTCCGAGCCAGTCGTGGGGCTGTAGATAATCTCGGTACAAATCTTCTTCCGGCGAGCCGGCCTCGGGCTCCCAGGCGTATTGCCAGCGGACTTGCGGCGGGAGCGACATCAGGATCGACTCGGTTCGACCGCCTGATTGTAAACCGAACAGTGTGCCGCGATCGTAAATGAGGTTGAACTCGACGTAGCGTCCGCGGCGGTACAGTTGGAAGTCGCGTTGCCGGTCGCCGTAGGGATGATCCTTGCGGCGTGCGACGATGGGTTGATACGCGGCGAGAAAGTTGTCAGCAACAGAGCGCAGAAAGGCAAAGCTGTTTTCAAAACCAGGTTCGTTTAAGTCATCGAAAAAAAGCCCGCCCACACCACGCGTTTCGTCGCGATGCTTTAGGTAGAAGTATTCATCACACCATTGCTTGTAACGTGGATACAGATCCTCGCCGAAAGGATCGCAGGAGCTCTTCGCAACCTGGTGCCAGTGCAAAACATCCTCATGGAACGGGTAATACGGTGTCAGATCAAAGCCACCCCCAAACCACCAGACGGGATTGTCTTCGCCGGCGGTGAAAAACCGAAAATTCGCGTGTGTGGTTGGTATGTAGGGGTTATGCGGGTGCAAGACCAGCGACACGCCAACAGCCTGAAATGGCTTGCCCGCAAGTTCGGGGCGATGTTTCGTCGCTGACGGTGGCATTTCGGTCCCGAAAACATGCGAAAAACCGACGCCGGCCTGTTCAAAGATCGCGCCGTTCGACAACACTCTACTCTCACCACCACCACCTGCATCGCGTTGCCAGCTGTCCCTGGCAAAGCTCGCTTTGCCGTCTAACTGCGCAAGCTCAGAGCAGATTCTGTTCTGCAGTCCTTGCAGATAGTTTTTGACCTGATCGATATCACTCAATGGTGTGTGCTCAACGTTGGCGAGGGCGTAACACGGCCCCGGTCGTCAGTATGCGGATCTCCGACGGTCCGGATGATGGCCCACAGTCGCCGGGTACGATGTAGTCTACTAAACCCTCAAACTGGCGGCGAAGGCACTCAGTGTCTGCTGCTACGGTTTGTCCGCTGAGATTGGCGCTGGTGGATACGATGGGCGATCGCACGAGCTTCGAGAGTTCGCCGGCAATCGGATTGCTTGTGATTCGCACCGCGATACCTTCGTTGTTGCCGCGAATGGTCGCCGGGACACCCTTTGCAGCCGGAACAACCCACGTCCGCGGATTTTCCGGGTCAGGGTCGGGCAGCCGGGTTCCGGCAGGCAGATCGATCCAGTCATCGAGCAATGCCGCATCGGCCGCGATCAGGATAAGCCCCTTGGACGAATCGCGTTGCTTGATGTCAAGAATCCGCTGTACTGCGGCGTGTTCTCGCGGCAGGCAACCGAGACCGAAGACGCCCTCGGTTGGATAGGTGATAACGCCGCCGCCGCGCAACACCTCCGCAGCTTTCTCGGCAGGCGTCGTCATTTAGTCCCTAGCTCTTCTTTTTCTTCGCGACTTTTTTCTTCGCCTTTTTCTTCGCCTTTTTCTTTGCGGCCTTCTTCTTCGTCACCTTCTTCTTGGCCGTTTTTTTCTTGCCGCGCCGGCCGCGAACAGGCGCAGCTGCGAGTAACTCAATGCACTCTTCGAGCGTTAGCGATTTGGGTTCCCGGTCCTTCGGTACACGCGCATTCTTTTCCTTGTTGGTGATGTACGGTCCGTAGCGACCGTTCAGTACCTGAATGCCGTCGGCTTCGAAGTCCAGAATAAGGCGGTTCGCGTCCGCGAGGATTTTCTCAGCGATCAGCTCAAGTGCACGCGGTAATTCGACGGTATACGGATCGTCTTCCTTCATCGAAACATACTTGTCGCCGTAGCGAATATAGGGGCCGAAACGACCAACACTGGCCGCCACCGGCAACCCTTCTTCCGTCTCACCCAGCTTGCGCGGCAGCTTGAATAGCTCCATCGCGGTTTCAAGATCAATGTCGGTCATTTTCTGGCCGGGACGCAGGCCTGCAAACTTGGGTTTTTCCTCATCGTCCTTGGTGCCAATTTGCACGAAAGGTCCATAACGGCCCATGCGCACGGTTACCGGTTTGCCACTTTTCGGGTCGGTGCCGAGTTCGCGCGCCTGAGCAACCTGCTCACGGGTAACCGAGGTTTCCTTGTCTTCGCAAAGTTTGTGGAACGGCCGCCAGAATGTTTCCAGCAGCGGCACCCAGTCCTTTTCGCCCAGCGACACCAGATCAAGATCATCCTCGAGGTTCGCGGTGAAATCGTAGTCGACGTATTGCGTGAAGTGCTCAGTTAGAAAACCGATCACGATGCGACCGATATCCGTCGGCAGGAAGCGCTTTGCATCCATCTCGACGTATTCACGGTTCTTAAGTGTCGCGATAATGCTCGCGTAGGTTGAAGGTCGGCCTATGCCGTATTCTTCAAGCGTTTTTACGAGGCTCGCTTCAGTAAACCGCGGCGGCGGCTCAGTGAAATGCTGTTCCGGGCGCAGCTCATCAAGCTTGATAGTGTCGCCCTCCTCGATCTCGGGCAACAGCCGATCGCCGTCGTCGTCCTTGGCGTCATCCTTTCCTTCCTGATAGACCGCCATAAAGCCGGGTTCGACCAGTACAGAGCCGTTGGCGCGCATTCGATGACCATCATCGGCTGGGCCGGCCGCCATTTCAATAGCGACCGTATCAAATACAGCGGGCACCATCTGGCATGCCATCGTGCGCTTCCAGATGAGCGAATACAGCTTGAACTGATCCTCATCGAGCACCGCCTTCAGGTCGTCGGGAGTGCGCAAGACAGATGTCGGGCGTATCGCTTCATGCGCTTCCTGGGCATTCTTGGCTTTGGTTTTGAAAGTGCGAGGTTCTTCAGGAACGTTCGCGGCACCGTAGCGCTCTGCGATAAGTTCGCGAATTTCTGTAACCGCCACATCCGCCAGCGTGACCGAGTCGGTACGCATGTAGCTAATAAGGCCAACCTGGTCTTCCCCGGGCAACGCTATGCCTTCATAGAGTTTTTGTGCGACACGCATGGTGCGCTGAGTATTGAACCCCAGCTTTCGTGAAGCTTCCTGTTGCAGGGTCGACGTTGTAAACGGTGCTGTTGGGTTACGACGGCGCTGGCGTTTGTTAACGTTGAGAACTCTAAATTCGCCGCTCGCCGCATCGAGGATTGTCTTCTCCACTTCACGAGCGGCACCCTCACTTTCAAAGCTGAACTGTTCGACCTTGTCGCCTTTGTAGCTGACAAGGCGCGAAGTAAACGGCTGCTCATTCTTACTGACATCCGCTTCGATAGACCAGTATTCGCGCGCCTTAAAGGCTTCGATTTCGAGTTCGCGCTCGACGATCATGCGCAGTGCCGGGCTTTGTACGCGGCCAGCCGAGAGCCCCCTTTGCACCTTTTTCCAGAGCAGTGGCGAGAGATTGAAGCCGACAAGGTAATCAAGCGCACGGCGCGCTTGCTGAGCGCCGACAAGGTCGCCTGATATTTCACGAGGGTTCGCGACGGCGTCACGAACCGCCTGTTTGGTTATTTCGTGAAAAACGACGCGGTGAACTTCCTTGTTATCCAGCGCCTTTTTTTCTTTCAGGAGTTCGACCAGATGCCACGATATGGCCTCACCTTCGCGATCCGGATCAGTCGCGAGGTACAGGGCATCGGCCTTCTTCAGTGCGCGGATAATCGCTTTTACATGCTTTTCATTGCGCTCAATGATCTGATATTTCATCGAAAACTGATTTTCCGTATCGACGGCGCCTTCTTTGGGTATCAGATCGCGAACGTGGCCATAGGACGCCAGGACATCAAAGTCCTCGCCCAGGTATTTGCTGATCGTGCTGGCCTTGGCAGGCGATTCCACTATTACGAGGTTCTTCGACATTATCTGATTCGCGACCTTTTTCTCTGATTTATCAATCCCCGAAACGCAAAACCGCGGACTGTGCCGCGGTTTAATTACGTGCTTGGCAGCGAACTGTCAAGGAAATCGGCAATTCATATTAATGAATAGAGCCGGCACCTTCCTCAAAAACGAGGTCTTCCATGCGTGCATAGGCCTGCTCCTGACCGGGCTGACTGAACAGCACCATCAGTACCACCCATTTGATTTGCTCGACATCGATATCCGTAGTCTCGAGTGCCAACAGCCGATCAACCAGTAGCTCACGTTGCGGGGGTGAAAGGATTCCCGTGTGTTCCAGGTAGGTAATATAGCCACGACAATGCGCATCGAGCCGCTCGTGCTCAAAGTCGTTATAGATGCGGGTTCCGTGAGCCGTGAGATTGCCGTAATTCAGGCTCTCCTGGTGGTCTGTGAGTCCATCAAGCCACTCAAGTGCTCGTTCGATTTCGCTGTCACCAAAGCCCGCCCGCGACAACTCAAGCCGCAGTTCATTCTGATCGGGTTCGGGTTCTTCTTCTGTATCGACGTAGGTTTCAAACAGATACATGAGTACGTCGAGAACGTTTTCTTTCATGCCTGGAGCAGCTCCTAAATATTCAAGAAATTAATGCGTAGCGTCCGCCGGACAGTGATTCAACTTCACCATGAAGCTCCAGGATCAGGAGCATGGAGGAAAGCTGCTCAATCGTCAAACCGGATTGGTTGCCCAGTTCGTCAATTGTCGTTGGATCATGGCTGAGGACTTTGCGCAGCTCGGAGTAGTCATCGTCGTTCTCGATCACTGACGATTCGTTCTCCGTTGATTCCATTGCAGTTTGTTGCAAATGCCCCGCCAAAGGCGCGAGTTCCGCGCCAATGTCTGCGGCGGTCTCGACGAGCTTCGCGCCCTGGCGAATAAGTTTGTGGCAACCCCGCGCCAGTGGATTATGGATAGAGCCGGGCAGGGCAAATACCTCTCGTCCCTGTTCGGCCGCAAGGCGTGCTGTGATCAAAGAACCGCTGCGCCGGGCAGCCTCTATAACCAGGGTACCGAGCGACAGGCCGCTGATTAGCCTGTTACGCTCGGGAAAATGTCGCTTGTCGGGGCTTGCTCCTAGCGGGTACTCGCTGACAAGCGCACCGGTTGCAGTTATCTCATGAGCCAGATCATGATTTTGAGCCGGATAAACACGGTCGATGCCGTGGCCCAGGAATGCGACGGTATAGCCGTTAACGTCTAATGCACCACGGTGAGCGGCGGTATCGATACCCTGCGCAAGACCACTGACAATGGCAAAGCCGTTTCTGGCCAGATGCCGGGAAAACTCGATCGCATTTCTTATTCCCCCGCGTGTCGGATTGCGGCTGCCGATGATTGCGAGTGAGGGCAGGTGCAGTGCCTCGGTATTGCCATTTACGAATAACAAAAGTGGCGCACCACGAAGCTGTGACAGCATCTCAGGATAGGCGTCGTTGCCGTGAGCGACGAGATGGTGTGTTTCACTCTCAAGCCATCGCTCGGCGTTATCAAGTGCTTTTCGATCTGGCGAGGCAACGGACTTCGCTTTCTTGTGAGCCAAACCGGCTTTACACAGTCGTTGCTCGCCCTGGCAGACGATATTTTCTACCGCGCCAAAGGATTCCGTGAGGCTGATGAACTCGGCGACATTCACATAAGCGTGCGCCAGGGTCAGCCATGCCCGATGTTCCATTGGTCACCCCAGTAGTGGTGAAAGTCTAAGGATAGCGCAAAAAAAACGGCGCCTGCTGGCGCCGTTTTTCGTCAAGATTATGAGTTTGTATCAGGTCGGGTTACGAACGAAGTCATGAATGTGAATCGCATCCGTTGCCTCCATAACCAGTCCGTAGCTAATACGGTCGTAAGTCTTGAAGACCATAACCGTGCCAGCTTGCTCGTCCGGTAAGCGGACGTTGCCGCCGCCGAACCTGTCTTTAACTTCGGTGCCTGATTGAAATACCGACAGCACATCACCGACCGACAGACCGTTGTTGGATCCGCGGTTCATGACCACGACCTGGTATTGGCCGATCTGGGTCACGCCACCGACAACCGAAACAATTCGACCATCGATATTGGTGCTCGGCGAGCGTGGGAAAAAGTTCAACGGGACATCGACAGAGGCCGGGAGCAAACGATCGCCCATCACCGCTTCCTGCGATGTGCTGGTCAATGCAACAGTCGCTGGGTCGCCCGTGCGGCGCAGACTGCCCTCACCGATCATAATGCCGTGGTAGCCAATCAGTCGGTTGTCATCCGGATCGATCAGAGCATCTCCGACGTGCACGATGTTGTAACGAGCGCTCGGCTCATCATTCGTAATGCCGCGCACGTAAATTTCGTTACCCGCAGAGGCCATCAGGTGATCGCCGCGAGTCTGGAGCAAGTACGGCAATGCATCCGCCTGGTTTTTCTCCAGCACAACACCGGAACTCAGGAACGCAGCGACTTCCCCAAAAGGAATGCTGGTTACTGCTTGCGACAGCGGCGTAACACGTGCCTGCGGAGACATGCGATATGTCGATGCGCGGACATTGCTTATGCGCGCCTGACCGTCGATGTAGATGAGGCCCAGAACATCACCCGGATATATAAGGTGCGGATTCTCAATATCCGGATTTACGTACCAGATTTCAGGCCAAAACCAGGGGTCTTTGAGGAACGTTGCAGCGATGTCCCACAGGGTGTCGCCAACCTGAACGACATACTCGTTCGGATGGCCTTCTGCCAGCGGCACGGGTTCGTTGATGCGCTCAACAACCGGTTCGTAAGTTGACGCCTCCGGGATCGTCGTTGCGGCACTGCTTTGCGACTGAGTCGTCGAGGCAGTGGACACCGAGCCCTGTGGGTCGTAGTTGTTTGCAGAAGGATTAGACGAACATCCGACAAGTGCTGTAACCAGCACGATCGAGGTCAGCCGGAGGCTGGGATTCAGGTAGTTCTTGCAGAGAGACATAATTCGCGGGTGCTCCATACTTTAGTTCGGGCCAGTACTTTCATGGCGTTGCTATACTATGTCGGTCCGGTACCGCCGAGGCTGCCAATTACGTCACATTTTCGGCCGCAAAAGGCGTTCGAATGGACATAAATCTGGCAGTATTGTCTGACATCTTATTCAATAAAGTCAAACATTTAGGTCACTTTTTGGGTAATTCACGCGAAATATCGCCTGAATAATTATGTTTCAACGGGTCGATTTTGACCCAATGCGAGCCAATTGGCTTATGTTCAAATTATGGCAATTCTGAAGATTCTCGAATTTCCTGACCCCCGTCTCAGGACAAAAGCGACCCCGGTAGAGGTTGTCGACGATGATTTGCGCAACTTTATCGGCGATATGTTCGAAACCATGTACGACGCACCGGGCATTGGCCTGGCCGCCACACAGGTTAATTTTCACAAACGACTGCTGATAACGGACGTTTCAGTCGACAAGGATGAGCCGCACGTATTAATTAACCCCCGGATCGTTGAAAAGGACGGCGTCATCACCACGGATGAGGGCTGCCTGTCGGTGCCGGGCTACTACGAAGAAGTAGAGCGCGCGGAACACATTAAAGTGCAGTTTCTCGATCGCGAAGGAATTGCGCACGAGCTAGAGGTGCATGGTTTGCTCGCTGTTTGCATACAGCACGAGGTCGACCATCTTGATGGCAAGTTATTCGTCGATTACCTGTCAGAGGCGAAGCGCTCGCGCATACGCAAGAAGCTTGAGAAAGAACGTCGCCAGCAAGCCGTCGTCATCTAGGCCCGAAACGTTGAGTACACCCCGTATAGTTTTCGCTGGTACGCCGGAGTTCGCGCTTGCGTCGCTGAGGGCATTGCTCGAAGCGGGACATGCCGTTGTCGCCGTGTATACGCAGCCCGATCGTCCGGCCGGTCGCGGTCGTCGTCTTTCCGCAAGCCCCGTAAAATGCTTCGCAGAGGAGCGCGGCATAGCTGTCCTGCAGCCAGAGACGTTGCGCGACGATGCGGCGGCCCGCGATCTCGAGGCGCTGCAAGCCGATGTCATGATTGTCGCTGCTTATGGTCTGATCCTGCCGCAGCGGGTGCTGGATATTCCGCGCTACGGGTGCCTGAATGTGCATGCGTCGGTATTACCGAGATGGCGGGGTGCGGCGCCAATTCAGGCGGCTATTCTCGCCGCCGACAACGTCGCGGGAATCAGCTTGATGCGCATGACCGCGGGCCTGGACTGTGGGCCGGTATTTTCCACCGGCTCATTGGCGATAGGCGCAGAAGAAAGTGCTGGCGATTTGCACGATCGTCTCGCGACACTCGGTGGCGAGTTACTTGTTGCACAGCTTCAGGAAATACTCAACGGAGAACTCACCGCTGTTGAGCAGGATGAATCGCAGGCAACCTACGCCGCGAAAATACAAAAGCAGGATGCGGAACTCGACTGGACGCTGTCAGCAGATGAATTGCAGCGTCGCGTTCGGGCCTACAATCCGGTGCCCGGTGCGTTCTTCTTTTCGGCTGGCGGTGCGCGGATTAAAGTCTGGCAGACATCTGTTGTTCGCGATATCGGCGCGACGCCCGGGTCGGTACAGCAATACGATGACGCCGGCATTGTCGTTGCCTGTGGCCAAGATGGACTCAGGCTTCTGTCTTTGCAGTTGCCCGGCAAACGGCGCGCAACGGCGCGCGAGTTTATTACCCAGATCGACCTGCGATGACGCAGTCGACGGGGGCGAAAGTAAGGGCCGTTGCCGCCGAGGTCGTCGACGCGGTCATTAGTGGCGGTCAGTCGCTGGATGCGGCGATCGCCAGAAATGAGCCGCGTGTTGCGGTCGATGATCGCTCCTTACTGCGCATGCTTTGCTACGGCAGTTTGCGGAATCACTGGCGATTGCAAAGCTGGATAGACCAACTCATCAGCAAGCCACTCAGGAAGCGCGACCGGGTCATCAATGCGCTGCTGGCTGTCGGCTTGTATCAGATTGCCGAGATGCGTATTCCCGATCACGCGGTGGTATCGGAAACCGTTGAGGCCGCACGGCAACTGCGACGGCCAAAACTGGCCGGGCTCATCAACGCTTGCCTGCGACGCTTTGTGCGCGAAAGCCTTGCCACGACCGAAGCGGCCAATGAACAAGCCGAATGGAATCATCCGGCGTGGCTGATCAAGACCCTGCAAAGGGACTGGCCGAATGACTGGCAGGCAATACTGTCGGCAAACGATGACCGGGCACCAATGTGGTTGCGCACTAATGCCCAGAAGAACACGGCGCGAGAATACCAGCAACGCTTGCGGGACTCCGATATGGGAGCTGAGCTGATCGCGGGATTACCGGATGCGCTTCGTCTCGAGGCACCACAGGCTGTCCTGGACCTGCCCGGGTTCGCTACAGGTGATGCGTCGGTGCAGGATGCGGCCGCACAGATAGCGGCCCACTGGTTGTTGCGCGACGTTTTGTCCGACAGGAGCGAAGCACGACTGCTCGACGCCTGTGCGGCGCCCGGGGGCAAAAGTGGTCACATACTGGAGATAGGCGGCGAGCAGATATCGCTGCTGGCTCTCGATAGTGATGAATCTCGCCTCACAAGCATCGCGGAAAATCTGCAGCGCATCGGCCGAGATGCAACCATTATCGCCGCCGATGCATCGAAACCAGAGGAATGGTGGGATGGGGTGCCGTTCGACGGCATTCTGCTGGACGCGCCCTGTTCGGCCTCGGGTGTCATCAGACGTCATCCCGACATCAAGGTGCTGCGACGAGCGAGTGACATTGTAAGTCTGGCCGTGCGTCAGCAATCCATGCTGGAGGCGCTTTGGCTGACGCTAGCGCCAGGCGGGACGCTTTTATACGCGACCTGCTCGGTCATCGCGGCGGAGAACGACGAAGTGACAGGACGATTTTTGGAAAACCACGGTGATGCCATCGAAAACGATGTGTTGCCAAATAACAACATCCGCGATTTAATGCGGAGGAAGGCGTGTGGTTACCAGATCCTGCCGGGCACGGCCGGTCTGGATGGTTTTTACTACGCAGCCTTACGCAAAGAGAAGGTTTCCTGAAAATACTGATGTCCCGGCCAGCCATTATCGAACGCATCAAATCGCGTCGCTCTGCGATCGCGATGTTTGCTGTGCTCGCTCTGGGCACCGGCCTTGCGCAGGAAAACGTGCAACGTGAGGGCTATTTTGAGGTGCGTTCGGCCTCGACCCAGTCGGTGGATGGCGTGCATACGCTGGATGCCAGACTGCAGCTTGTATTGAGTAGCGAGGCGTTGGCCGCATTGGAAAGCGGCGTGACCCTCACTATTGAAATGCAGATGCAGGTCATACGCGTCAAACGCTTTCTGGTTGACAGCATCGATGCTGAGCTCGCGGTTAGATACGAGCTTGAGTATCGGCCGCTAAGTCAGCGTTACATTGTTAAGAACCTCAACAGTGGTGATCAGGACTCTTTCGCAACACTCTACTCCGCATTGAACAGCCTGGGTCGCATCCAGGGATTGCCTGTAATAGATGATGAGTTGCTGCTTGCAGACCGGCAATACCGGCTACGTCTGCGCGCAATGCTCAATACACAGCAATACCCGGCATCGTTACGACTCCTGTTTTTCTGGCGCGGTCAGTGGCAGTTACAAAGCGAATGGTTCGAATGGTCGTTAAGACGCTAAAACGAGTATTTTTTACTCTGATGGGCGCGGCTGGTGTCACGCTGGTCTTGGCCGCACTGTTCCTGCTCACCCAGACAGTACAGCGATCAGACGACTTCGATCGCCTGCAAGACATCATCCTGGCAATCAACATTGCCGGTGGCGTCATTCTCATATTGATATTGATCGGCAATCTATGGCGATTGTTACGTGATTATCGGGAGAGCGTTCCAGGCGCAAAACTTAAAGCGCGCATGGTAGGTATGTTCGTCGGCCTTGCGGTTTTGCCGTTGATCGTCGTGTTCTATTTCTCGATCCAGTTCATAAATCGCGGCATCGATAGCTGGTTTAATGTGCAAGTCGAAGAGGGGCTGGATAACGCGCTGGCGCTAAGCCGGGCCGCGATCGAGTTTCGTAAGCGACAGCACTTGGTTGCAACGACGCAGATCGCACAAAAGCTTGCCGTGGTGTCCGACCGTCAGGTTGTTTTCGAACTTGGCCTGTTGCGCCGCGAAAGCGGCGCCAGCGAGATAACCTTGTATGGCAACAATAGCCGGGTGCTCGCGACCAGTTCGGACAGCGCGAGCAGGACATTGCCGAAGCCGTTAACCGAAGAGGTCTCACTGCAAATGCAGCAAGACCGTCCATTCGTTAGCCTCGAGCCCTTAGGTACCGGCAATGCGGAAATTCGTACGGCGATCGCTTTTACGTACCGGGGCAATCGCGCCAGAGATACTCGCATAATACAAGCACACTTCCCGCTCGATGAGCGCCTCGGAAATATGATTAACAGTGTCGAGAATTCGTATTCCGAATATCAGCAACTAAGCTTTTTCCGCGAAGATCTGAAGGATTTGCTGACGCTGACACTCGGCTTCGTCTTGCTGCTGAGTCTGCTGGCGGCGATTTACGGGGCGTTCCTGTTATCGCGGCGACTGGTGGCGCCCATTCAGGATCTGGTTGCCGGTACACGCGCGGTGGCGATGGGTGATTTCGACACCCGATTGCCCGCACCGGCAAGAGATGAGATCGGTTTTCTTATCAGCTCTTTTAACGACATGACCCAGCGACTTGCGACAGCGCGGCGTGAAGCCACTCTGAGTCAGGCGCTGGTCGAAGCAGAACGCACAAACCTGGAAGTCATTCTGGCGCGTTTGTCGACGGGAGTGCTGGCACTCGAGGCAGACCTGAACATACGCACGGCCAACCAGGCGTCGGGCTCCATTCTCGGCGTGGATCTCGAAAACCGTACGGGTGAATCCATTCGTGATGTCGTGCAGGGGGCGCCGCTGCTCGAGCAGTTCGTGGATGTGGCGTGTGTTCATCTGGACGCCGGGGAAACAGAGTGGCGCGAGCAGATCGTTCTACGGGGCGACGTTGGCCGGCGCGTATTGACCTGTGCCTGCACGACGCTGCCGGGTGACGAAGATAACGCGGCAGGGTACGTCATCGTTTTTGACGACATCACCGCGTTATTGCAGGCTCAGCGCGACGCGGCCTGGGGTGAGGTTGCGCGCCGGCTCGCGCACGAAATCAAGAATCCGCTGACGCCAATTCAGCTTTCCGCCGAGCGCATGCGCCGCAAGTACCTCAGTACGATGGATGAGGAAGAGGCGCAGATACTTGATCGCGCGACGCACACCATTGTGCAACAGGTCGAGGCGATGAAAGAGATGGTGAACGCGTTCAGCGACTACGCTCGCGCACCGGACATGGATTTCAGCCGTTTCGATCTCGACAGGTTGGCGCATGAAATCGTCGATTTGTACCGGGCGCAGGAGAGCGATGTCGAAATCATCCTGATATCCGATCCGACGATGGCGCTGGTCGAAGGTGACATGGGTCGTGTCCGGCAAATATTGCACAACCTGATCCGCAATGCCGTTGAGGCACTTGAGGGAACGCCAAACGGGCGTATTGACGTACAAATCGGCGAAGCCGAAATTGAAGAGGTCAAGATGGTACAGATTCGAGTTGAGGACAACGGTCCGGGTTTCCAGACTGGCTCAGTAAGCCAGATTTTCGATCCTTATGTTACGACGAAACCGAAGGGCACGGGCCTCGGCCTGGCCATTGTCAAGAAACTAGTAGAAGAACACGTTGGTTCCATTCACGCCAAGAACAGAAGTGATGGGGGAGCAATGATTAATATCCGCCTGCCTCTGAATGAGGCGGCCAGAGAAATGATGATTGCGAGAGCGCCGAGACGCGCCGATAAGAGGAGGGAGCAAGCATGAGTAATCCTCATGTGCTCGTCGTAGATGACGAGGCAGATATTCGTGCGTTGATACAGGACATACTGGGCGACGAAGGATATGGCGTAACCGTTGCGGCGGATGCCGGAGAGGCCCGGGCGGCGCGAACGCAACGGAAGTTTGATCTTATTTTGCTGGACATCTGGATGCCGGACACTGACGGCATCACGCTGTTGCGAGAATGGTCTGAGGGCGGCGACCTGAATTGCCCGGTAGTCATCATGTCCGGTCATGGCACCGTCGATACGGCAGTTGAAGCGACGCGGCTCGGCGCATTCGACTTCGTCGAGAAACCGTTATCACTGGCGAAATTGCTCAGAACAGTGGAGGCAGCGCTTGAGTCGGCGGGCAGACAAGCCCGAGCGGCGACGAACCTGTTGCCATCGTTGCTCGCACCTGTTGGTCGCAGTGAAGTCATGCAGGCCCTGCGCGAGCGAGTGCAGCAATATGCTCGCCACGACGGCTCGGTTTTATTAAGCGGTGAGCCGGGAACGGGTCGCGGCGCGTTCGCACGATATATGCACGCGCTGAGCCGGCGGACGAGCGAACCTCTGACAAGCGTTACGGCAGCTTCGATTACGGAGAGTAATGCTGAAGAGCAATTGCTCGGTCGCGAAGACGGCGATGAGATAACGGCCGGCATATTCGAGCGCGCGGCGGGTGGAACCCTGGTCATCGATGAGCTTTCAGATCTTGGTAGTAGTGCTCAAAAGATACTGCTGGGAGTCGTAGAGGACGTCCGTTTCACGCGAGTTGGAGGAAGATCGCCGGTGAAGCTGAAGGCAAGAATCGTCGCGACGGTTGGCGCAAGTTTCGAAGCACTTATCGAGTCCGGCAAGCTACGACGCGATTTGGTTGCGCAGCTGAGTGTGCTGAGTCTGCGGGTACCGCCGCTGCGCGACTACTCGGAGGATGTGCCTGAGCTGCTGACTTACTATGTTGACAAGCTCGTGGACGCCGAGGGCTTGACCTTCCGGCGTTTTAACGTTGCGGCTCAGAACAGGCTACGCAACTATCCGTGGCCTGACAACGTTCGCGAACTCAAACACCTGGTTCGTCGTCTATTGCTGTCGGGCAGCGGTGAGGACATTGCGCTGGATGAAGTTGAGGCAGAGATAAGTGCAATAACGCCAGTCGATGAGCCGCTCGTCAAGCAAGACCTGCTGGCGATGCCGTTGCGCGAAGCGCGTGAGCATTTCGAGCGCTCTTACCTGCAACAACAACTGGTGTTGTGCGACGGCAAAGTGGGGCAATTGGCGAAGCGGGTTGGCATGGAGCGAACTCATCTCTATAGAAAGCTGCGCTCGCTGGGCGTCGATTTCAAATCGGTTGGGTCTGACGACTCGTAGGAGCGCGCCCTGCGCGCTCCTACGGTAGTGCCAGGTTGTGCTGCGCAACGTCGCCGCGCTCGATCGGCAGTAGTTTGCCGTCCGGCAAAAACCTCAAGCCCGAGTTACCGAAGTCGCTGATGCTTAGTCCGCGTATCAGGTTCAGCGCCCGTTGCCTGGCATCAATACTCGGACCGGCGGGTCTTATCTGGATCGTTGAGCTTATCTGGCCGTCAATGAGGACGCCGTTGCCATCGAGGGTGGCGGAGAGAATGGGTGCGAGGCCCTTGATTCCTGCAACACTAATGCCGTAGTAGGTCGCAAAATTGCCGAGACTGTAGGCGATAAGTCTTTCTTTGTAGCGCTCCATACCGCGAACAACATGTGGCCCATGCCCGATAACCAGGTCGGCGCCGGCATCGACAGCGCCACGGGCGAACCACACAACGTCACCCCTTGGTTCGTCGTAGTATTCTTCGTCTGCGAAGGGCAAATTAGTCGCATCCGCACCTTCTGCGCCCCCGTGAAAAGACACGACGACAATATCGTGCTCCTCGGCGTGCGCCGCAATTGTTTCGAACGCCAGCTCATAGTCGAGCATCATGTTGGAGTTCTTGGTCACCGCAAAAGCGAGAAAGGCAATGAAGATATCGCCTCTCTGAAGAATCGCGGTGGTCCCCTCACGGCCCGAGTGGGCAATACCCGCAGCGTCAAGAGCGCGCATGCTGCTACTGCGACCTTCTTCGCCGAAATCGCGCGCGTGATTGTTCGCTAAACTAAGTGCATCAAAGCCGGCATTTCTGAAGTGCTGCGCATAGTGTGTCGGTGATCGAAACAAATAGCAGGCTGCTGGATTACTGCATTTCTTGCCGGGCTCGCCGCCGTCAAGCAGCACACCCTCGAGGTTGCCGAAAGCGAAATCAGCGGCCGAAATAATCGGAGTAATATTTGTCAGGAAACTGATCCCGTCATCGTCAGGCAGATGGTTCAGGGGATAATCCGTGCCGATCATCATGTCGCCAACTGCCGCGATGCGGATCCGTATCGATGAATTGTCGGGTACCGGTGGGGCTGGTGGCAGTTCTTTGCTTTGCACAGGTGATACTGCGGGAGTGGCTGGTGCAGCTACTGGTTCAGGAGTGCCTGGCGAGGCCGGTGGAGCAGTGCTACAGGCGGCAAGCAGCAGCGCCAGCATTGCTGGAAGCAAGCGGCCGGGATTAGTCACCTAGGCGGATACGCATGACGTCAATCCTGGCCGCCCTGAGCCGACTGCGGGTCACGTTGAGTTCATCGAGGTCTTCGATGGGGCCGACATAGACGCGATAATAGTCACGATCATTTACACGCGCGCGCTGCACGCGAGATTCTATGCCGTGCAGGGCCAGTTCAGCACGGCGCCTGTCAGCGTCATTGTGTGTCGAAAAAGAGCCAGCCTGCAGCAGATACACACCAGGTTCGTCGATCGCCTGTGGCTCGACGTCCTCATCAACGTCAGGCTCGTCGTCAGATATGATCATTTCGAAAGCGGGCAGCATGGTGTAAAAATCGAATCGCGACGCCGGTGATTCAGCTTCGTCTGCTTCGGCGCCGGGGGCTTCGCCGTTATCGTCGATTGTGCTTTGCAAGCTTGCGGGATCAGGTCGAGCTGTCGCAACGCTGGCCACTGGCTGGCGGTCTTTAACGTAAACGGCAAAAGCGACGGACAAACCGATCGCAAGACCGAATATCATCCACAGCCAGCCAGGATACTCGTCCTTTTTCGTACGCCGGGTGGAGCGTTTTTTTCTTCGCTTTGCCATTACATTTGATCGGGTGCTGAGATGCCGAGAATCGTAAGACCGTTCGCAACCACACGCTTTACTGCTGAGTACAGCGTGAGCCGCGCATCGCGCAGTTTGGCGTCATCAACAAGGACCTTGTGAGCGCTATAGCTCGAGTGAAAGTCGCTGACGAGATCTCTAAGATAATGAACCAGTGTTTGCGGCGCACGATTTCTCGCCGCCAGCTCAATGATTTCCGGATAGCGGCTCAGGGCAGACATAAGCGACTTTTCCTGTGCGGTTGTCAGCTCGCCGAGATTGGCGCGCCCGTTATCAGGATCCCAGTTCATTTCCAGCTCAATTGCCTTGCGAAACACTCGAGCAATTCGCGCGTGCGCGTACTGAATGTAGTACACCGGATTGTCGTTCGATTGCGTTTTCGCAACGTCGAGATCGAAGTCGAGGTGTTGGTCGGATGAGCGCATGACGTAATAGAAGCGCGCCGCATCGTTGCCAACCTCAGCACGTAATTGCCGTAAGGTGTCGAACTCGCCCGAACGGGTCGACATTTGCATTTTCTCACCACCACGATACAGCGTCACGAATTGCACCAGGTCGACTTCCAGGTCATCGCCCTGATAGCCCATCGCAGTGAGGCCAGCTCGAAGGCGAGCCACGTAGCCGTGATGGTCCGCCCCGAGAATGTCGATCAGGTAATCGAAGCCGCGCTCTCGTTTGTCGAAGTGATACGCGATGTCGGACGCGAAGTAGGTCTTGACGCCGTTTTCGCGCACAACAACACGATCTTTTTCATCGCCAAAATCCGTCGCAGGAAACCAGGTGGCGCCGTCCTTCTTGTACAGCAAACCACGTTGTTCGAGAATGGTCAGGGCGTCATCGATGCGACCAGTCCTGATCAGGCTTTGCTCCGAGTACCAGTTATCGACTTTGACGCCGAACTCCGTGAGATCATCTTCAATGTCGGTGCGAATGGACTCGAGCGCCTGTTGCCTGATTTGGTCGAAGCCGTCCTCTCCCTGCAATGACTTTGCTTTCGCGACAAGCGCTTCCACGTATTCTTCTTTATCACCGTCGGGCTCATCGGGAGGCAGTCCTTGCAGTACGTCAGCCGCCGAAGGTGGTACCAGCGACTCGGTATCGATTGCTACGGCGATGTCGTGGATGTAATCGCCGCGATAGCCACCGGTCGGGAACGGCACATCGACCTTGTGTGACGCAAGCCATCGCAGCCAGACACTGGCGCCGAGAATATCCATCTGCCGCCCCGTATCGTTAAGATAGTATTCGCGATGCAGGGGGAAGCCGGCAGCTTCCAGCAAGTTACCAACTGACGCACCAAAAGCCGCGAGGCGCCCATGGCCGACGTGCAGTGGGCCGGTGGGATTTGCAGATATGAATTCGAGCAGTATCCTGGGTGCGTCTTTCTTCGGTCGTCTGCCGTACTCCGTTCCCCGGTCCAAAACGGACTTCAGCTCTGAGTGAAACGCGGACGGGCTGAAATAGAAATTGATGAATCCGGGGCCGGCGATTTCGACTTTGTCGATCTGGTGGTTGTCGCCCAGCGCATTAATGATGCTGCCAGCAATGTCTCGCGGACTCTTACGCGCAGGTTTCGCCAGTCGCATGGCGATGTTGCTGGCGAAATCGCCATGGCTTAAATCGCGTGTGCGCTCGACCGAGCTGTCAACGGACAGCTCTGCCGCCGCCGCGGCGAGCCCCGGGAGCTCGGCCAGTGCGTCAGTGAGGAGGTTTGTGACTATATGCTTCATTGCTGTTTTGGCCTGCGTTTGCGAGCCGGCAATTCTACCGGGTTATTCCTGTTGGTAAAACGAGCTTTACTCAAAAAAGCTCAACCGGGTCCACATCAATCGACCAGCGAGCTTTGCGGGCAGCGGGGTCCTTCTCCAAAATCGGTCGAAGCTCCCTGAGCACGCGGTGCAAGGTCGAGCGGTCGCTGCTCTGCAGCAACAGCTGCGCCCGGTACCGGCCTGCCTTGCGAGCCATCGGCGCATCGACCGGGCCGAGTACACGAAGTGTCTCGGTCGTCCTGGCCGCGAGATGATGTCGTGCAACCTCGAGAATGCGATGCGCGTCGGTCTGCCGATGGGCCGCAGACCGCAACAGCGCGAGACGCGTAAATGGCGGCCAACGAGTAACTTCGCGTTCGGCAAGAGCGTTGTCCGAAATCTGCCGATAGCCGCCCTCGATCAAAGTCTTCCAGAACTCGTTCTCGGGGAAAGCTGTCTGGATGAGAACCTCGCCGTTACGGCGTTCACGACCGGCGCGGCCCGCCACCTGAATAATCGATTGTGCCATACGCTCTGCGCTACGAAAGTCTGTGCCGAACAGTCCCTGATCAGCATTCACTACGCCGACCAGCGAGAGCCTGGGGAAGTGGTGTCCTTTGGAGAGCATTTGCGTACCAACCAGAATATTCGCATGGCCGAGCGTCGCGCTCTCAAGCGCCTCGTGCATGGCGCCCTTGCGTTGCGTGCTGTCACTGTCGATGCGCCGAATAACGGCATCGGGAAAGCGATCGCAGAGCGACTCTTCCAGGCGTTCGGTGCCTTCGCCGAGTGGCCGGACTCGCTCGCCGCATTCGTCGCAATTCTCTACAAGCGCTCTGCACATACCACAGTGATGGCAGCGCAATTGCTTGCTGCCCGCATGCACTGTCAGGCGTGAGTCGCAGCGCTCACATCCGGCGATGTGTCCGCAACTGTTGCAAATCAATGTGGGCGCAAAGCCGCGCCGGTTCAGGAAGATCAAGACCTGCCCGTCGCTGTCCAGGTGCTGATGAATGGCGGCGGCCAGAGGCTCGCTTATACCGTCAGTTGTTGGCCTGCGTACGGTATCGATGAGTCGCAGGGTTGGTGGATTCGCACCGCCGGCCCGCGCTGGCAGGATGACATGCTCGTAGGATCCGGTGCGACAATGTTGCAGCATTTCGAGCGAGGGAGTTGCGCTGCCGAGGATCACGGGGACGTCGAGATACTTGGCTCTTGCGATGGCGAGATCGCGAGCCGAGTACCGCAGTCCCTCCTGTTGTTTGAAGGAGTGATCATGTTCTTCGTCGACGATGATCAGGCCCGGGTTCTTGAGCGGTGCAAATATAGCTGAGCGTGTACCGACAATTAGATGTGCAGCGCCGGCCCGCGCCGCCCGCCAGGCGGCGAGGCGAGCGCTGTTACTTAAACCGGAATGCAGCAACGCAGGTTCGATACCCAGCCGGTCGCGGAGACGAGCAACAAGCTGCGGTGTCAGGCCGATCTCCGGCACCAAAATCAGCACTTGCCCGCCTTGTCTTAAGACATCCTGCGCGCGCTGCAGGTAAACCTCGGTTTTGCCGCTGCCCGTTACTCCGTCAAGAAGGTATGCGCCAAACTTATCGCTGCTTCGCAACACGGACAGCGCTTGCTGTTGATCCGCGTTGAGATCCGGGCCCGGTGTCGCCGGGGTGACCAGGCGCTCATCAAATTCTTCCGCACGGGATTCAAACGTCGTGAGCAGGCCTTTGTCGGTGAGACCTTTTGCAGCTCTGCGCCAGGTTGGCAGCAGCTCGGTCAATAAATCGGTGTCCAGCCCATCGCCGCCGGCATCAAACAAAGCCTCGAGCAGCTCGGCCTGTTTGGGTGCTCGCCGCGTGAGGGCCTCGACGTCCGTCTGTTTGGCCAGATCAGTTGTGACCACTTTTTCGATCAATGGGTGCAATGGCTTGCCCTGACGTAGCAGCGACGGTAGTGCAGCAGCGACCACTTCGCCGATGGGGTGATGGTAGTAGTCGCTGGTGAAGCGGATCAGCCACAGGTCGGCTGCAGACAATATTGCAGCCTCGTCCAGGATTTCGGTGCAGCGCTTCAGTTTCGGGGCCGGGACGTCCGATTCGCGCGCGGACCCCAGTATCACCCCGACCTGCTCGCGGCGTCCGAACGGCAGCCGGACACGGCAACCCACAAAGGGGTCTGACCCCTTTTGTGGGGGAAGGTAGTCGAATTCGAGGGACAGTGGCACGTTGACCGCTATTTTCAGTATGGGGCTATCGCTCACGATGTTTTACATAATCCTGTGGTTTTCGTGTCCAGACCTGTCAACTCCGGGCGCTCTCACGCGTTAAACAGGAGAGACAACTTAGATCACCACGTGGTGGAGTCAAGGGATATGACGGTAGACTCGCTGAATTATGCGGTATCGTGCACAGCGAAGCCGACGGGAGCACGGACACTGCAAAAGGAGCGGCAACTTGGTGAGTTTCTGGCCGAGGTTGAAAGGCGTGCGTTGCGTATCGCCGAAATTGCCGTGCGTGACCGGGACGAGGCGCTTGATCTGGTGCAGGACGCGATGATCAAGCTTACGCGTAACTACAGTGGCCGCAGCAGTGACGAGTGGACGCCGTTGTTTTATCGAATTCTTCAAAACGGTGTGCGGGACTGGCACCGACGTCAGGCGGTGAGAAATCGCGTGATGGTATGGTTTCAAAAATCGAAGTCCGACGACGATGATCAGGATGTTATTGCGGCAGCGCCGGATCCGATTGGTCGCTCGCCGGATGAGGAATTGCAGAACTCTGAGGCCATGCGGGACCTGGAGCTTGCTGTGCATGATTTACCGACCCGGCAGCGGGAGGCGTTCATGCTGAGAACATTTGAGTGTCTTGACGTTGCGGGGACCGCTGTGGCTATGGGCTGCAGTCAGGGGAGCGTCAAGACGCACTATTCGCGGGCGGTACATGCGCTGCGGGAAAGGTTGGGAGAACACTGGCAGTGAACAAAACTGACGAGCAACTTGCGAAAGAGGCGAAACAGGCATTCGACCAGTCGGTCGATGGACTTGATGCGGCTACGTTATCGCGACTGAATCGCGGTCGGCAGGCCGCGCTTGCTGCGGCCAGAGAGCCTGTCCGGCAATGGCTGCGATGGATGCCTGCGACCGGCGCGGTGGCAGCGGTCTTGCTGGTACTGGTTATGCAGCAAGGACCCGGCGATGCGGATGTAATCGCAGCGTCTGCGGCAGACCTCGAGATACTGCTGAGCGAAGAAAGCATCGAGATGCTTGAAGAGCTTGAGTTTTACAGCTGGCTTGATACAGAAGATCTGACAGGCGATGGAAACCTTGGTTAATCGCGGACTGCAAACATTGCTGTGCGGTGTCACGCTGTGCGGCTCGGGGAGCGTCGTTGCAGAGGAGGAAGAGGTTCCGGATATGGAGTTTTTGGAATATCTGGGGATGTGGGAAGAAACGGATGAAGACTGGCAGCTGCTCGATGGTGATGCGGTGGCCGATAACGAGGAACGGAGCGATCCCGTACCAGAAGGTGAAGAATCGACGGAGACGGAAGATGAAAGCTAAATTCATTGTGGGGACAGCCATGCTGCTAATCAGCTCGCTGTCGTTCGCAGCCGATGAAATTTCCTGGTCCAGCCTGAATACATTGCAGCAGGAAGTATTGGCCGAGTTTGCGGCAGAGTGGGACAACATTCCGCCGCAGCGACGGGAACGCTTGTTGCGCGGCGCCAGCCATTGGGTAGAAATGTCACCGGAGCAGCGCCGGGAAGCCCGGGCTCGCTTTACGAGCTGGCGTCAATTGTCCGACGAGCGAAGGAACCT
Organism: Woeseiaceae bacterium; assembly: GCA_021773055.1. GTDB lineage: Bacteria > Pseudomonadota > Gammaproteobacteria > Steroidobacterales > Woeseiaceae > UBA1847. The sequence continues at coordinate 1,848 of JAJFKV010000058.1, read as the reverse complement.
GATTCGTGATCGATATGAGGTCTACCGAGACCTGCCCGCCGAAGAACAGCGACGAATTCGCGAAAACTATCGTCGTTTCAAGCGCATGGACCATGAACGCCGGCAACGCATGCTTGACCGTTACCGGAAAATGACGCCCGAAGAACGACAACGTGCGCGTGACCGAAAGAGGGATCGACCGAGACCTGCAACGCGAGACTAGAATGCGATCAATACGTATTCGGTTTGCTTTGTGCCGTAAGACCACCTCCGTTAAACTGCCGCAGTCCAAATGGAGTGGTCTACATGAAAATCGGTGTACCGAAAGAGATTCACGCGGGTGAACGACGTGTCGCAACGACACCTGACGTCGCCGCACAACTAATCAAGCTGGGCTTTGAAGTAGCCGTTGAATCGGCAGCTGGTGCCGCAGCGAACTATTCAGATGCTTCTTACAAAGAGGCTGGTTGCGACATCGCAGCAACGGACGACATCTGGTCGCAATCTGATGTGATACTAAAAGTAAGGGCCCCCGAAGGCGACGAAGCGAACAAGCTGCGCGCTGACCAGACCCTCATCAGTTTCCTCTGGCCTGGTCAGAATCCCGAGCTGCTCAAGCAGCTGACGGACGGCGGTGTGACCGCGATGGCGATGGACAGTGTGCCCCGTATCTCGCGCGCCCAGAAAATGGATGCCCTGAGTTCGATGGCCAACATTGCGGGTTATCGGGCGATAGTCGAAGCCGCGCAACACTTCGGACGATTCTTCACGGGTCAGATTACTGCTGCCGGTAAAGTGCCACCTGCCAAAGTTATGGTGATTGGCGCCGGCGTCGCGGGTCTTGCCGCAATTGGTGCTGCGAAGAGCATGGGCGCCATCGTGCGCGCTTTTGATACTCGCCCCGAAGTCAAAGAGCAGGTCGAGAGTATGGACGCCGAGTTCCTGATGCTCGACTTCGAAGACGATGAAGACGGTTCCGGTGAGGGCGGCTACGCAAAGACAATGAGCGAAGAGTTCATTAAGGCGGAGATGGCTTTGTTCGCGGAGCAGGCGAAGGACGTCGATATTATTATCACGACCGCATTGATCCCCGGCCGACCAGCGCCGGAGCTTATCACTGCAGACATGGTTCATTCGATGAAGGATGGTAGTGTCATCGTCGATCTGGCAGCCGAGCAAGGTGGTAACTGCGAACTCACCGAGCCGGAAATGATTGTTAAGACAGACAATGGTGTCTCGATTATCGGTTACACCGATTTGCCCAGTCGCCTGGCCGCACAGTCGAGTCAATTGTATGCGACCAACCTGCGACATCTGCTCACCGACATGACACCAGAAAAGGACGGCAATATCGTCGTCGATTTCGAGGACGAAGTCGTTCGTGGCGCAACCGTCTGCAAGGACGGTGAGACGACCTGGCCGCCACCTGCGCCGAAACTTTCCGCTGCTCCAGCCAAAGCTGAGCCCGCGCCGGCACCGGCGATCGCAAAAGAAGAACCTTCTGTCGCCGGTCCGATCATCGGAATGTTAGTCGGTGGGTTAGCACTGCTCGGACTGGGCGCGGTTGCGCCAGAGTCATTCATGGCGCATTTCACAGTCTTCGTGCTGGCCTGCTTCGTGGGCTACATGGTGATCTGGAATGTATCGCCGGCGCTGCACACTCCATTGATGAGCGTAACGAATGCGATATCGAGCATCATCGTGATTGGTGCCTTATTACAAATTAGTGCGACGAACACGACGATCATGTGGATCGCCGCCGCTACCGTTCTTGTAACGAGCATTAACATCGCGGGCGGCTTCGCCGTCACGCGTCGTATGCTTGAAATGTTCCGTAAGTGAGGTCGGGAAGATGAGTCAAGGCATCGT
>JAJFKV010000057.1 GCA_021773055.1 Woeseiaceae bacterium | reverse complement strand
GATAATTATCGAGTTGGCTTCGACGCTGCGACTGTCGACTTTAATGGCGATATCGCTGTTTTGAAGGTCAGGACGATGATGGGTGCGGATACGATTGAGCAGATCTATGCGGCTTACGATGCGATTGAGGAAGCTGGATCACAGGCGTTGATCATCGACCTACGCGGCAATAGTGGCGGCGCTTTTGCCGTCAAACCGCTGATCGAGCACGTCATCGACGAGCCGCTGAACTCCGGCTACTTCGTCTCGCAACTATGGGGTATAGAGCATCAAAACCAACCTACGCGAGCCGAAGTACTTCAGGTCACGCCATGGTCTGGCTGGTCGATTATTGAGTTTTGGCACAGCGTACAAAGCAACGCGCTCATTCGTTTACAGTTCAATCCAGCGGAGCCTAATTTTGATGGGCCGGTCTATGTCTTGGTCGACGCCAAGTCCGCCTCTGCCACAGAAATGGCGGCGGACGCGTTTCGGTCATCCGATGTTGCGGTCCTGGTCGGCGAGACGACGGCCGGGGAAATGCTCTCGCAGAGTTTCTTCGACATCGGTGCCGGGTACCAGGTTAGCTTGCCTGTCGCGGATTATTTTTCGTTGCAGAACGGACGTATTGAGGGTGTGGGCGTGCCGGCTGATGTAGTAGCTGATTCGAGCGCTGCGATGGATGTCGCCACGAGAATGGCGGTAGATGCATTGGCGGCGGACTAAGAGACCAAAATGCGCGAGTAGTTCTTGTGAAATCAGGAGACGTGTCCGCGTTATAGTATTGCCATTTTGTGGACAGGCGAATTGGAACTAAATGATACCGCTCAGAGAGTTGAAAAACGGTTATACAATTTGCAGTGGTGCGATCTCTGTCAAAGATTTCGAGCGGTTGCGAACTATGGTTGGCTGGGCACCGGTTGATTCGGATGCCATTGCAGTCAGTTTGTCTCTGAGCCTCTTTGCGGTCCATATTGTTGATGTGGATGGTTGCGTTTGTGGAATGGCGCGTCTCATAGGCGATCGGATGTACACATACGTTCAAGATATGATGGTGGATCCGTCTCATCAACACAATGGTCTTGGAACCGCGATGATGGAAGAGCTCTTGACGTTTATCAGTCGCAATGCATGCGAGGGGGGCGTCGTCGGCCTTATGGCCGCCGTGGGTGCAAAGGACTTCTACAGTCGCTTCGGCTTCTCCAATCGTCCGACCTCGGCGCCGGGCATGCAAAAAGACATGAGCTCGACGTGACTGTCATATGACACCGAGTGACGCAATAGCCACAGTATCAAAGGAATAGGTCAGCCAAAGCCAATACCAGGATGATTCCTACAACGGCTGGCGCCACGTATCGAATCAAGACCAACGCTACCGGCGTGATGTGACTGGACGATCGACCCTCGCCCTGTCTCAGTGCATCGCCAGAATCGGAAAGCACCCGACGAGCCAGCACGAGACTGGCCAGCGCACCGGCGACGACAAGAAATTCGCTGGCGATCTTGTCCATCAAGCCAAGCATCTCCTGGTCAAGCGCCGGAATGAGGCCAAACACAGTAGCCGCGGAAGCCGCGATCGAGACGGCCGTAACACGCTTCATACGAAACCGATCAACCAAGGAAGAGACGGCGACCTCCAACAATGAGATCGCCGACGTCAGTCCAGCGAGCAATAAAGCCGCGAAAAACAGGAAGCCAGTGACCTGGCCGACGGCACCGAGTTCTTGAAACGCGGCAGGCAACGAGATGAATAGCGCCCCAACGGTGCTTTCGCCGACAGTTGCGGACAGGCCCAATGCGAAGATTAGAGGAAAGACCACGAGACCGCCGATGAAAGCGACCGAAAAATCCAGCATCGTAATAACTGCGCCCTCGGCAATTAGGTCGTGCTCTTTGTCGATGTAAGAGCCGTAGGTAATCATGACACCCATACCGACGCTGAGGGACAGAAACGCCTGTGCTGCAGCCTGGCGAATCACTGTTGGATTGGCCAGCTCGGCGAGCGACGGCGACAGATAGAATCGGTAACCCTCCATCGCACCGTCGAGTGTTGCAGTCCAGACAGCAAATGCGATAAGTAGCGTAAGCAGCAATGGCATCAGGATGATAGAGGCTCTCTCGATGCCTCTGCGGACCCCAAAGATGACGATCGCGACCGTCACGCCCATTGCGATGAAATGGAATCCGGCAGCTGACCAGCCTTCGGACACAGCGGCGAAGTGTTGCCCAGGGTTGGCCGAGAATCCAGAAAATGCATCGAGGCCGTAGCGAATAACCCATCCCGTGATTACGGAAAAGTAAGAGAGTATTACGATTGGCGTCAGAACAGCTATTAGACCCATTACCGACCAAACCCGACCGCCGAGCGATTGGTAGGCATCTATCGGTGATCGGCGGGTTGTCCGTCCAATGAGCAATTCCGAGACCATGATTGGGAGGCCGATCAGGATTGTCATTAACAGGTAGAGGCAAACGAACGCGGCACCGCCGCCTTCGGAGGCCTGATACGAGAATCGCCACATGTTGCCGAGGCCGACGGCACTCCCTGCAGCCGCCAGGACGAAGCCGGGCTTCGACGCAAAGAATTCCCGTTTAGTTTTGAGTGAACGCATTGTTTAGGTCATTGATAAAGGCCTGGCCCTCGGCACCGTCAATGAAACGGTGGTCGAATGCCAGCGTACAGGACATTATCGGGCCGGCTTCAAGATGTCCATCGACGACCCGAGGCCTTTGTGTAATGCGAGATATCCAAAGTGTGGCCACGTTAGGCAGGTTGATGACGGGCGATGTTGACGTCATCGTTGCTTGTTCCAGGCCGCCAGTGCTTGAAATCGTAAACGTTGCGCCCCGAATATCGTTGGCAGTGAGGCTATTGTCTCGAGCGCGTCCAATGACCTCGCTAAGGCCCTGTGAGATTTCGACGGCATCCTTTTGGTCCGCCTCATGTATGACGGGGACCATAAGGCCATGCTCTGTATTCACTGCGATTCCAAGATTGACATGATCGTGCAGTGCCAACTCGTTATCAGTATCCGTCAACGTCGCGTTGAACTTCCTGTGGCTCCCGAGTACGTTTGCGACGCGTTCCGCTATCACAACAAGAGGTGAGAGTTGCGTTGTATCACCCGCCGATGCAGCTTCGGTTGCAGCGAGAATTGAATCGCCGAAGACGTCGAATGATTGACTCGCCGTCGCCATGAGTTCGCTGGATTTCGAGACCCGTTTGGCGGCAGCCAGCCGAGCGCCGGACAACCTGAATGTGTCCTGTGCGGACTCGAGGTACCGGTCTATATCAGCTTGCAGGACCTGACCGCGGTCGCCTGTCGGCGTGATCGTATTAAGATCTACACCAAGCTCTTTCGCGTAACGTCTCAGAGCCGGCGGCGCTTTTACCCGAGTGGTCGGCGCTGATTTTGTCGCTCGATCTTTTGTCTTAACTGACCTCGTCGGGTCGGGGCTGTCGGCTACGATTGTGCTTCCAGATACGTCCGCGACCTCAATGCGCATGAAGACATCTCCGACCGGAATCACATCACCGACGGTCCAGGGTAGTTCGGCGACCGTTCCCGCGCGCGGCGACGGGATATCGACATTTACCTTGTCAGTGCTGATCGAGGCTATGTCCTGGCCTTCTTCAATGGCGTCACCGACGCCGACCAGCCAGTCGAGCAGCTCTGCTTCGCTTAGCCCTTCGCCGATATCCGGCAGCTCAAATTCGTAAATCAAAATGTGTACTCCGCTGAGCGCCGGAGTCCGGCGGTAATTCTGTCTGTGTTGGGTTTGCAGTACTCATCGCCGACGCGGTACGAATAGGGCAGGTCGGGCGCGCAAACACGCTCGATCGGTGCCTGCAGGTACTCGAAGGACTGTTGCTGAACCCTGGCAGCAATTTCAGCACCAAAGCCCATTGTTTCGCACGCTTCATGGATGACGACCAGTCGGCCCGTCTTGTTTACGGACTCAACCACAAGATCAATGTCGAAAGGAATAAGCGACACCAGGTCGATGACTTCTACAGACACGCCATCCGATTCGGCCAAATTATCTGCGACGTCGGCCACCGAGTGGCGCAGAGGTCCGTAGGTGACGGCCGTTATATCGGAGCCCTCACGGACAATTTGACCAACCCCGATTTCCGCCGCCTCGCCGTTGTCTTCGACGTCACCGCTCAGTGCGCGATAAAGCGGCACTGGCTCGATAAAAAGAACCGGGTCCGGGTCTCGAATCGCCGCAAGCAACATGCCGTACGCATCCTGCGGTGTACTTGGGCAGACAATCTTGATACCGCCGCCGTGGGCGTAGTAGGACTCGATACTCTGTGAGTGCCATACACCACCTTTGATGCCACCAAACGAGGGCGCGCGGATAACCATCGGAACCGTGTACTCGCCACCGGAAATCCAGCGATACTTGGCGGCGCTGAACATTATTTGCTCGTGCGCGTCGTGGATGAAACCTGAAAATTGTATTTCAACGATCGGCTTCATCCCGAACAGTGCGAGGCCAATGGCTTGTCCGACAATGCCTTCCTCATCCATTGGCGTATCGATGAGCCGTTCGCGGCCGAACCGGTTTTGCAGGCCTTCGGTCACCCGAAAGATCCCGCCGGCAGTCCCGACGTCCTCTCCCAGAACAACGACATCCGGGTCGTTCTCGAGCTCCCATGCCATCGCGGCTCGCAGTGCTTCCAGTACGGTCATCTTCATCCCGTCACCTCTTCAAATCCGACATCAGCCAGCAGTCGTTCGCGCTGCTCGTCGAGCATCCAGTGCGATTCTCTGAAAACGTCATCGAACTGAGAATCTGGTCCCGGGATTGTCATCGTCTCCGCCGCTTCGACAGCTGCCTGAATATCGTCAGTGCAACGCTGCTGAAAAGCTGCTTCGTCCTCGTCGGTCCACCAGCCACGGTTTGTCATGAATTGACGGGTGCGTGAGATCGGGTCCCACGGCAGCCAGAGTTTGTTTTCCTGTTCGCGGCGATACAGATCGGGGTTGTCTGACGATGTGTGGAAGCCCTGTCTCCAGGTGATGGCTTCGATCAATGTTGGGCCCTCGGTGGGACCTATCTCTCGCGCCTTACGGACGGCGGCATACACCGCGAACAAATCATTGCCGTCCACTCTGAGGTTTGGCACTTCGTAGGCGTCGCCTTTTGCCGCGAATTCTGGCGATGCCGTCTGGCGGTCCAATGGCGTCGAAACGGCCCAGCTGTTGTTGATGCAAAGAAAAACAGCAGGCGGTTTGTGGATGCCGGCAAAGTTCATCGCGGAGTGAAATTCACCACGAGATGTTGCGCCGTCGCCGAACATCCCCAACACCCTGACGTCGGATCCTTTGAGCTTCGCGGCCCAGGCGACGCCACAGGCGTGCGTGATGAACGAGCCCACCTGGGTCGGACCCTGGACCAGATTGACTGCGCGGTTACCAATCAAGCAGGGCAAGCGGCGGCCCTTTTGTGGTTCTGACGCCGCACCGAACAATTGAGCGAATAGTAGTGTGAGCGAACCGCCGCGCATCAGCCAGGGCGCCATAGTGCGGTGATCACGAAATATCCAATCAGACGCGCTCATCGCATGGGTGGCTGCAACTTGTACTGCCTCCTGGCCCCGCATTGGGATCCAGAAAGCGATACGGCCGGATCGCTGTAGTGTCCAACCGCGCTCATCGATGGCTCGCAGCATAACCATGACCTCGTAAAGGTTGCGGACAGTGTCGCGATCCAGTCCGCTGTCGTCGAATTGCTCAGTCGGTTCGCCGTTTCGATCAATGAACTGGGCTATCCGGTGTTTGTCCGGGTCATCGAGTGGAACCGGCTCTGGTGATCGGGGGCTTCCAATCTTCGTATCAGTCATCATTCCGCCCTCGAGCGATTCGTTCTTCGGCGATACGTACCGCGGCTTCAGCCGTTGTTGTTCCTGTTTGTTCGGCGCGCTCGATGATCGTCAAACAGGTCTCGTGGATCTTCTCGACATTCTTGCGAACCTCGTCCTCACCGTCGCGATACCACTCGGCCGCACAGCTGACCAGCCCGCCACCGTTGGCGACAAAATCCGGCATGTAGGCGATGCCGCGTTCGGCGAGCATCTCGCCGTGCCGTGGTGCATCGAGCTGGTTGTTGGCGGCACCAGCAACGACGCGTGCGTTGAGTGAAGGAATAGTGTCATCGTTGAGTGTTGCGCCCATTGCACACGGTGAGTACACATCTGCGTTGGCAGTATAGATGTCATCGGCTGCCACCGCGGTGGCACCGAACACACTTACGGCGTTGTCTACGCGCGCGGGATCAACATCCGACACGAACAATTTCGCCCCGGCATCGTGCAGTAGCTGGCAAAGATTGGTGCCAACGTTTCCGACGCCCTGCACAGCGACGGTCACGCCGTCGAGGCCGGCGCTGCCAGTAACACTGACTAGTCCGGCACGAATCGCCCCGTAGACGCCCAGCGCCGTTAGTGGAGCGGGATCACCAAGACCACCGTCTTTCTTGTGCAAGCAACTAACGCAGCGAGTTGATTTGCGAATTTCTCGCATATCGTCGGGACTCGTTCCAATATCCTCACCGGTGATGTATTGCTCATTCAAAGAATCAATGAACCGCCCCATGGACTGCAATAGTGCGGGCGTCTTTTGTGAGTTCGCGTCACCAATGATCACCGATTTACCGCCGCCCAAACCGCAATCAAGTATGGCCGCTTTATGGCTCATGCCTCTCGACAACCGAAGTACGTCTCGGATCGCCGCGGCTTCGGTCTCATAGGGCCACATCCTGCAACCGCCGAGAGCGGGGCCCAGCGTAGTGCTGTGAATGGCGATGATTCCCCGGAGTCCAACTGAGGGTTCATTGACGAACAACACCTTTTCGTGGTCGTCGAATTCTTGTGCTTCAAATATGCTCATCTCGCTTCACATCCCTTTTTCTGCTTGTCGATAGCCCTTACGAGGTCGTCAATACCCTTGCCCATAGAGGCTACCGTCTGGACGACCTCCGGTTTCTCCGCATTTGACGACCGCCACCGAAGTGATTCCCGCAGGTCTCTCACGGTTTGCTCCGCGCCATCAAGGTCAGACTTGTTCACGACGAGAATGTCCGCAATCTCGATAATCCCGGCTTTCAGCGCCTGTACGACATCTCCGCCGCCGGGCGTATTGACGACCACGGAAATATCGGCGATGCCTGCGACTTCTATCTCCGACTGCCCGGTGCCGACAGTCTCCACGATGATCTCGTCCCAAGCGGCGAAGTCCACGAGACGAACAATTTTGTCGATATGCACGCAAAGCCCCCCGAGGTGGCCGCGAGCGGCTACAGATCGAATGAATACATGCTCATCGCAGGCGTGTTCCGACATCCGAAGGCGATCGCCGAGCACGGATCCGCCACTTACCGGACTGGACGGATCAACGCTGATCACCGCCACAGATCGCTGTAGATTCCTGTAATGCCGAATCAGAGCATTGATCAACGTGGACTTGCCGGCCCCAGGTGCGCCGGTGATGCCGAGCACCAGGGATTTACGCGACGACTTTTCATATCCATCAAAATCAGCAACAGCATCGCCGTTCTGCACTGAGGTAATCGCTCGCGCCAGCAATCGTCGATTGCTCTCAAATTCCTTTGATCTTCCGGAGGTCATGTTGTCACGCCACGATCAACGGGTGTCCGAAGCCGAGAACATCGCGGAGACACTTGACGATTTCTCCGTGGGTCACACCGTTTCTCGCAGCATCGACAACCGATTCAAATGTGTTTTCTTTGGCCGACTCGGCTGAGCGCGCGAGCGCATCAATAGCTCTTTGGACTTGCGCCGGGTCACGGCCGGCCCTGAACTGCTGAAACTCAGACACCAGTGCGTCGATAGCGGCGCGATCAGGACGGTAGGGTGGCGGTTCTGGTTCCTCGTTTTCCTCGAGGTAACTGTTGACGCCGACGAGTTTTTGCTCACCGGACTCGATGGCACCCTGAAATGCTGTCGCCGATTCGCCAATCAGCGCTTGAACGAGACCCGATTTGACCGCCGCGAACATTCCACCCGCGTCGTCAATGCGACCTATCAGCGACCTGATCGTATCTTCCATCTCGTCGGTAAGTGTCTCGACATAATAGGAGCCGCCCAGCGGATCGATCACGTCGCACAGGTGAGCCTCTTCCTTGAGAATGTTCTGTGTTGCAATCGCGATCTTCGCGGACTCAACCGTCGGGCAGGTAACTGCCTCGTCGTAGCCGTCGGTGTGCATTGACTGCAGACCGCCAAAGATTCCAGCCATCGCCTGGGTCGTAACTCGAGCAATGTTATTAAGCGGCTGTTGTCGAGTGAGATCCGCACCGGAGGTTTGCGCGTGAAACTTGAACCGCATTGCCCTTGGGTCGGTAACACCGAAGCGCTCCCGTACGATTCTGGCCCACAATCGACGCCCGGCTCGAAACTTTGCGACTTCCTCGAAGAAACTGACGGAAATGTCGAAGAAGAAAGTGAACTTACGAAGGACCTCGTTTGCGTCAAGGCCGCGCTCGATACAATCTTCAGCGCACTGGATAGCTGTGCTCAGGGTAAACGCCATTGCCTGGGCTGGTGTTGCACCAGCCTGCTGCATATGTTGCCCAACGACCGACAAAGGATTCCATCCAGGTACTGTCTGCTGGCAATACTCGATGTGATCGAGAAGAACCCGGCGAGAGCCTTCGAGCGACAGGCGATAAAACATGTGATTGGCGACGAAGTGCGAAATGTAGTCGCTCTGGTTCGACGTACCTGTAACTTGCGTCAAGGGGATACCGCGACGCTCGGCGGCTACCAGAAGAAATGCGAAAAGCGTAAACGGACTCGGGTCGTTAAGCGCTGTTGATGTATCTGCGATCGAAACATCGCGTAAACATGCATCCATGTGATCGACTGTATTGATGACCGTCCCGCAGGTGCCGAGCAGCACGGATGGGACTTCGTCACAATCGAGCCCGCGGAAGACCGAGTTGCACGGTATCAGACTGATCGCATTCGACCCGGCGCCGATTAACTGCTTAACGCGTTGGTTGTAATCAGCAGGCGTACCGAGTCCAATAAGTTGGCGTTGGCTCCAGTGTCGCCCGCGGTGCATCGTAGGGTAGATGCCTCGTGTGAACGGCGCCTTGCCCGGGAAGCCGAGCGCTTCGAGGTAGTTCCGTTCGGCCCAGTCCTCCGGTGAGTACATTGGCCTTATTTCGATTCCGGAGCGATTTCGAACAACTTTGTCTTCACCAATCTGCGCCGAATAGCGATCATTCCAGTCGCTCAATTCAACGTCAAAACCCGGCAGGCTCTGTTGCTTCGGTGCACGCGTCATTTTATCGCTCCTCTCAGTGCGCGCACATCTGCAATTGCAGATTGTGCTACCGCAACGATTTCATCACGTGTGGCGCCTGGGCCGAAGATCGCCTTTACGCCTGTATCAAGCAATAGCGGTTGTTCACTTTCCGGCACGATGCCGCCGACAAGCACAGCAATATCGTCGAGTTCGGCGGCGGCGAGAGCACGCACGAGGTCAGGAATTACGAGATGATCAGTAGCCAGCGTACTCACGCCGATCAACTCGACGTCTTCCTGCAATGCGACGTTTACGACAGCCTCAATAGACTGCCATGGCGGTGTGTAGATGACTTCGAACCCCGCATCGCGAAGATACGAAGCGACTATTCGGCTGCCGCGGTCATGACCGTCGAGGCCGATCTTGGTGATCAAGACCCGGCCCGGAGCTTCGAGAGTGGATGATGCACTTTGCGTCATTCTTTGGTCCTTTCTCGTGATTGAAGTGCTTCCCCTCGAACGATGCTTCTGCCGACATGAAACAGAACCGGTAATACGAGGAGAAACAAGAACAAGTAGGCAGTATAGCGGTAGCCGTTACCGATCAGCGCGATAACGCCAATCGAAGACAGTATGCTGCTGATCAACAGCAAGCCAATCGCAACTGCGGCATGACCAATCTTTGGCAGTGGCTTGCTGCCGCGCTGGACAAACGCATGATCAATGCGTTCAATCACGCCCTGCAGCAGCCCGAGACCGGTTTCAATAAACGTCCCGAAAAGGACGCACAGGTACGCCACGATCAACCAGCCAAGGCCTATCGCCGAAATTGACTCAAAGACCGGTGTCGCACTGTCGATCACAGCGGAGTCAGACCCCGAGAACGCGAGGTGAAACAAAAGTGCGGGAAACGTAACGAACGCCGCAGACAAGATACCGCCGATCATCGAATCTCTACCGGTTTCGAATCGGCGAATCGAATACAAAAGCGCCGGAATTGTTGCCGCGTTGTAAAGCACGTAGATGACGCCGTCCCAGGCCCACTGAAATCCCTGCACCCCTGTTTCGGTATCCAACGAAAGCGATATGTGACCACCCAGAAATGCGATCAGGAAATAGGCGATAAAGATGGCATAGAGTACGACGGTCCAGAATGTCAGAAGCGACACAATCGCGTCTCGTCCCCAAAAAGTGAGTACACCCACAAGCGCGAGCATCGTTACTGTGGTGACATGGCGCGGGATACCGGCAGACTCAAGCAGGAGATCGCCGGCGGCGCTGCCGATCACGGCGAGTACGAGTACCAGGAGCAACAGGAACGCCAGCTCGAACAGTATTGAGAAGCGGCCGATCAGTCGTGAAATAAACGACATGTAGTCGTAGGCAGACCAGCGCCGACTCAATTCGAAGATGCCCGTAATGACAACGGCGAAAGAGAGAAACGCGACACCGAGCCCCAAAAGGCCCGCAGTCAGTCCATGTCGCGTAAAATACTCGACAATCTCACGACCGGTACCATAGCCGCCACCGATCATGACTGATTGAATGACGGCCGCGGGCGCTATGTAGCGATAGAGACTCTTCATGCTGACGCGGCGATCACGCTGACTTCGACAAGGAACTCAGGGTGTGCGAGCTCAGCCTGAACGCAGGCTCGGGCAGGTGCCTGATTTGGCGATACCCATGCATCCCATACGCCGTTGAATTCCACGAAATATTGCATGGACGCAAGCCAGATAGACGCGCTGAGGATGCAGGACTTGTCAGCACCCTGGGACTTGAGTAATGCATCGATGCGCTCAAGAATTTTCGTGGTCTGATCTGTGACGGTCTCACTCATATCAAGATCGACCTGTCCCGCGAGGTACAACACGCCGTTATGAACAACTATCTGGCTCATTCTGTCGTTGGTTTCGAATCGTTGTATATCAGTCATTGGGATTCACTATCCGGAAGCTTGTGATCGAAGTCCGACAAGTCGGGTATGGCCAGCACGAGGACAAAGACCAGCGTCAATACAATGCCTGGCACCAGCCAGGGCCAGCCATCGCCACCTCGCGTTAGAACCGAGAGCCCGTACAGCGCCATCGCGTTACTGATGAAGTTGCCTACAAGACACCAGGCGCGAAGCGAAAGGAAAGAGTATTTCTGAGAGAGATTCATGGTTGCCAATACCCCAGGCGATTGAAGACATAAGCGATTGCGACGCAGTTGAGCAGAGTCACCTGCACGAGAATGCCGAGGTTCCACCCATAAGATTTGCAGCGGCTTTCTCCCAACACGGATTTGTCGTTAAACAGCAGGTAAAACGACCAGCCGACGACGTTGTTGGTTACCGACAACGTGGCAGCAAGAATGATGATCAACCAGATTGGGTCTGGCAGCCACGCGCCAAGGAACGCGACTTGCGGTAGTAACACCGAAACTCGCCAGCGCCAGGAGTTTACGTCGGGCCGCCAACCGAATGCCTCGTGAGTCGCGATGCCGCACGCAATACTCATGCCGACAGTTGTGGTTATCGGAATAGCGAGAAAGCCTGCCAGGAATACGAGCTGGCCGACGGTTTCGCCGAGCAGGGGCATTAGAGCGGCCGACAGCTCCATGGCGGATTGGGGTACGGATTCCGAGCCATACATCGTGCCGGCAAATACGGCGACGACGAGGAAGTTGATGATCAGAAACGGCAGTGCGAACCCCATCAGGATGTCAACCCGCGCGAGGCGCTCGTGCTTCGGGCCCCATCCCTTCGTCAGGCCGGCGTAGTGGAAAATCAGCCAGTCCATGACGCCGACGGCTGCTGTCGAAGACGCAATAAAAAGATCAACACCTCGAATTCCTGAAGGCAGCCAGGGTACGAACATGCCCTTGATTGCGGCGCTCCAGTCGATGCCGACAACTGCCAAGGTGGCAGCGAAACAGAGCATCATCGCTGCGAGGCTGTATTTCATGAAGCGCTCGACGAGCGTTGTGCCTCTGCGACCACGACCGTAGTTCAGTGTCATCCAGATTGTTACCGCGGCGAAAAGTGGCCAATTGACGCGTGCGGGGATCGCGAACCCGGCGACCTCGCCGATAGATTCAAGCAGGTGCGTTGCCAGCGCGTATTGTCCGAAGTTGAATGCGACCGCAACGGCCACGACGCCGACCAATGCGGCGAGGCCGGTTCCGAACAAATGGCCGTGCTTTCTGTTTTGCATGCGAATCAGGCTGAACCCACCCTGGCAAGTGAAACGCGCCATTGCCGCCAGCATAAACGCGCCGGACCCTACCGCAACGATGTAGATCCAGAGGGTTCGATAGCCCCAGGTTGCGCCCGAGATCATGGCCGCCGTCATCGTCCCGGCGCCGAGAGTCAGCGCTGCGCCGAGAAATCCGGGGCCACCAAGTTTGGCGTACAGAGCGATGCGTCGGTGAACCGGCAAGTCGCTCGCTGCGTCGAGTTGGCGTGCTTCTTCGTCAAGAGTCTCTCGTGGTATCGATTCCGCCAACGGATATCGGTGTGTTGGTTCTGTTGTCATCTCTTGGACCTTGATTTCTCGGACACGGCAACTTGCGATGATGGGATCAGGTTGTGTACAAGGGTGCGTCGAAGATTTCGGAATATCCCCATGAGCATTGCATCACTCGACCATTTTCTTGTTGGCACGAAAGACCTGGAAGCTGCGGCAGCCGACATTGTTTCTGCTACCGGGGTCGAACCGGTCCGTGGGGGCGCACATCCAAAGTTAGGCACGGCGAACTTCCTTTTATCGCTTGGATCGGGCCTGTATTTCGAGCTGATCGGCCCGATTCCCGGTGAATCGCCACGAGAGCTCGGCGTTGCGCTGTCTGATTTCGATACGCCGACTTTATTCTGGTTTGCTGCGCGCTGCGGAGACCTCGATCGGGCGATCGACGCACTCGGCGTACAAGGCTTTCGAGCCCACGATGTTTCCGACGGGCTACGCCGTGCTGAGGATGGTCGCGATATTCGTTGGCAAACGCAGGAGATTGTGAACTCGGGGTTCAACGGTCGATTTCCGTTCCTGATTGACTGGCTGGACACACCGCACCCTTCAGCAACTGTATCGAGCTCCCTGGTGATGAGCGGGTTTCGCGTTACAGATCCCGACGCAAATCGCCTGGCGAGCGCTTTTGATGCCCTTGGTCTTTGTGTCAATGTCGAGTCAGGTGATGCCGATATGGAACTCGAGCTGGAAGGACCTGGCGGATCCGTCGCTTTTCGCGGAAGCGGTAATGCGGCTTGGTTCAATAACACTTCGAAACTCCTGGGCTGACTCTTAGCCAAGTAACTTCGCCACAGCGACGCCAAGAAAATTTGCGATCGCGTAGCCAAGCACGCCACACATGATTGCTGGAGTCGTTAATGTATTCCAGCCGCGCGCCGCCGCAACAGCAGCGGGAGGTGCAGGTCCACCGATGCATGCGAATGATGCGATGGCGACCGTGGCCAGGTCGAAGCGAAAAATCTTTGCTGCAACAAGAACAACGGTCGCGTGCACCAACAGTATGGTCATCGCGAGTGCGAAAATCATCAGTCCAGTCTCTATTAGCACGGCAAGCTCGGTGCCTGCGCCGATCGTCGCGAAGAACATGTACATAATAAACATGCCCACTTGGTCGTGGCCGCGCAGCTTTGCAATTTGGCCGTGAAATGCTGTCGCGACGATCAGGGAGAGCGCGGTCGAGAACAAGATGCCGTAGTTTGGTATTCCAAGAGCACGTGCCGTGCCGTATCCGGCAGCACATATCGCGCCGCTAACCGCGAGTGCACTTGTGATGTGTAACAAGTTGAATGGCGGGGTCGATGATGCGGCATTTGTTGTCGCTGTCGTTGCTGCTTCGGCCGCATCGGCGATCGGCGACGGAATCCAGCGGCGAAAGACACGCAAGGTAGGCAATAGAATAATCCAGACAACAAACAGCGTGCCGGCCACGTTGTCAGCGGCGAGGGCGGCAGTAACAATCGACTTGTCCTCAAACTGCAGGACCTCGGAAACAGCCACAAAATTCATCGAGCCGCCGATGTAAGTGGCGCTCAAGACTCCGGCAATATCCGCGGAGCTGGGTCCGGCCGGTACTAACCAGAAAGCGATTGCTGCGCCGAGAAGCGTACCGAATACGGCGATCGCGAATGGGGCAAGCATCGAACCTGTGGCTGACGCTATTTTGCTGATGTTCGCATTTAGCAGGAGCAGGGGGATAGCAATAGGAACCAACGTCGACCAGATTACGCCGTAGAGCGGGGCCACATGCGGTATCAGGCCGACGTTGCTCAGGGCAATTGCGATGACGAGCATTATCGCAATACCCGACAAACGCTTTCCAAGGCTCGTTGTATCAAGCCAAAAGCCCACAGCCGCGATTCCGAAAACGACAGCCAGTAGCGCGAAAGTCCAGTCTCCCTGGATCACGGAATTCGTCATTAGCCAATTCTCCCGGACCGGGCGAGATGACGGCTGTCTGGTCGTTTCTTCTTAATTATCAACAGAATACCGATCCTCTTCCATAATTACGCTCTGCGAAATAGCGGCTGTTGCAATTAGGGGTTACTGAGGAGTAGTATAGTAAACGACAGAATAAAGCAAACTACTACACAGTATTTATCATCCAAACCCAATCGATAGAGTTCTAATATGGGGGACATCATGAATCGATCAGTAATACGCTCCGGCACCAGTGCGGCATCATCAACGACGATTTTCGTCGCTTGCCTTGCAATGCTTTGCACCTCTGCAGCTCTCGCACAGTCAAATAACCAGGCAGTGCTTGAGGAGATCATTGTCACCGCAACCAAGCGTGACGCCTCGATTCAGGATCTTGCGTTGAGCGTGTCCGCAATTTCGGGCAGCGATCTGGAAGATCAGGTCGCTGTTAGTTTCGCCGATTACACTGAATCGGTTCCTGGCCTGGCCTACAACGGCAATGAGCCCGGCAATGACAAGCTGATTATCCGCGGTATATCAACCGATGGATTCAATTCTCAATTGCAGTCTACCGTCGGTGTGTACATCGACGATATGCCGGGCGTTGACGTATTCATTCCGACATCGTCGCCGGATCTTCATATGTTCGATGTGAACCGCGTGGAAGTCCTGCGCGGACCGCAGGGTACGCTGTGGGGCTCCTCGTCGATGGGAGGTGCGCTACGGATCATCACTAACCGGCCCAACACAACCGAGACCGAGTTCCGAACGCGACTGACGGTTTCCGACGTAGCCGATGGCGGCACCGGATACGGCGTTGATGCCCTGGCCAATTTCCCTCTGGTTCAGGACGAAGTGGCGCTTCGCCTGACAGCCTATTCTCGCACGGACGCAGGCTATCTGGACGACGTCAACCTGGGCAGGAAGGACAACAACGAAACGACCGTGACGGGAGGTCGTGCTTCATTGCGTTGGTTGCCGAGCGACAGTCTGACGGTCGACCTGACCGCGACCTACCAAAAGATTGAGAATGACGGCGGAGGGGCTGCGTGGCTGGATAATCCCATCGACCCGACCCAGGCTGCTACCACGGCAGATCGTCTGCGGTTCAACTACACCGCCGACACGCGTAAGCAAGAGTTGACCATGGCAAACCTGGTGATCGAGAAGGACTTCGGCGATGTGCAGTTTGTGTCATCGACGACCGTCGGTGATGGAGATCTCCAATCCGCTGATGACCAAACGCCGTCTACGTCTGTTCTTGCGTTTCTCTTCTCGCCCCCCGGTCCACTAACGACCTATGAAGCACAATTCTTCAACAAGGACACTAGCAGCACCGTGACGCAGGAGTTCAGGTTGGTCTCCGATGATCCCGACAGCGCTCTGAGTTGGTTGGTAGGCGCGTTCTATCTCGATAACGATCGCGAGCTTCGCTCGAACACTGAGATATTGACAAATGTTGCTTTGCATCCTTTCGTACTATTTCCAGGCAACAATGTTCTTGTCCAGGATTTAGACACGGGGCGTACGGAAAAAGCGATCTTCGGTGAGGCCACCTGGCACGCCAGCGATCGGGTGGACGTAACAATCGGCGCGCGATACTTTGAAAACGACCAGTTCTTCAATTCTTCGGTCGCCCAGGCGTTTCTTTTTCCGGTTCCAATCGTGCCAACTGTCAGCGAAACGTCCGATAGCGACTCGAACTTCAAGTTCTCAATTGCTTTTCGGCCAAATGACGACGTCATGTTGTATGCGCTGGCATCGCAGGGGTTCAGGCTTGGCGGTACCAACGCCGTTGCGTCCGCCCAGGCTCCAACGGTTGCCCCTGCGGAATACGGATCCGACACCTTATGGAATTACGAACTCGGTGCCCGGACAACCTTCAATGGCGGTCGCTCAGTGCTGAACGCGACGGCGTTCTATATTGATTGGAGTGATTTCCAGACAGGATTCACTCTTGATGCTCCATTCTTCACGCCTTTCTTTGCAAATGCCGGTGACGCAAGCTCTAAGGGCATCGAGCTCGAGTTTTCGACACAGATTGGCGAGAACTGGTACTTCCGAACGGCAATGACCTCGCAAAACGCTGAAGTTGAATCAACACAGACCGTGTTGGGCGCCACAACAGATATCGTGCCGGGTGACGCGCTTCCCGGTTCGCCGGAATTCCAGTCCTCGGCATCGCTCGAGTACGCGACGACAATCGCCGGACGTGAGACAACGTTCGCTGTCAATCACTTACACGTCGGCGAATCAAACTACCACCTGACCCGTGACGGCGTGCAAGGGGACTATGATGTGTTCGGGCTGTTGATCAGGTCGGCGTTGAGCGATAACGTCAATCTTTCGTTGTTCGCCAAGAACCTGGGTGATGAGGACGGCGTTACGCTCAACATTGCTGGAATCCCAGGTTTCTTTCAGGAGAGGCGGTATCTCATTCGGCCACGCACTATTGGCCTGAGTCTCCAGGTTAACTTCTAGGATGTAATCGGCCGCCCGGAAGCGGGCGGCCGACACTTTCTTCAGTCGCGCCCTGATGGGCGCGACACAGGTGAGAAATTCATGATTCGTACTCGGACGAAAATTCTGGCTGCTGTTTCCCTCATGTTCCTTGGATTTTCTGCACTGGCGGGAGCAGAGGAACTAGAGCAGCGTGTGCTCGAAGGTAGCGAGGTCATCGAGTTTCTCGACGAGACCGTGCCGACGATGCTCGAGCAGTTCAACGTACCCGGCGTCACGATTTCCGTAGTGCAAGGCAGCGAGACCCTTGCTGCAAAGGCATACGGTTTTTCAGACTTCGCGGCACAGCAGGAAGCGGACGCCGAATCGAGCGTGTTTCGGATCGGATCGATCTCGAAGCTCTTTACGTGGACGGCGCTGATGCAGCTCGTTGAGCAGGGGAAAGTGAATCTCGATGCGGACGTCAATACCTACCTGACCGATTTCCAGGTTCCCGATACGTTCGAGGAGCCTGTGACGATCCGCCATCTCCTGACGCATACTGGCGCATTCGAAGATGGTGGTCTCGGCTGGTTGTTTGAGGATTCAGCTGACAAGATCGTGCCGCTCGCTGAGTTCCTTCAGGCACACGTGCCGGTTCGATACGGACCGCCTGGGCAATTCTCAACGTACTCCAACTGGGGTGCGGCCCTGGCCGGGCACATCATCGAGATCGTCTCGGGTATGGAATTCGACGACTACGTTGAGAAGAACATCTTCGAACCGCTGGGCATGATGCGGAGCACATTCAGGGAGCCAGTACCTGAGGATCTGGAATCGGATCGTGCAGTTGGCCACAAGTATGATGGCGAACACATTGTTGCGGGCTACCAGCAATACCTTCACAGTACCGCGCCGACGGGCGCGATGCGTAGTACGGCAATCGATATGGCGAAGTTCATGGTTGCTCACCTGAACGGCGGACGTGTTCAAGATTCTTCGATACTCAAGCCTGAAACTGTCGCAGAGATGCATCGGACCCAATTTTCGCCCCACCCGGCGATGCGCGGCATGGGCTATGGGTTCATGATGTCCGACATCAACGGGCACGAGGTCAGCGGTCACTCCGGATCGACCAGCTATTTTCACGCCAACGTCATGCTCGTGCAGGCCGCACGAGTCGGTTTCTTCGCTAGCTTCAATGGGGAGCCGGGTAGAGCTGCAATCGTCCAGTTGAGCTCCGCCTTCATGAATCGCTTCTTCCCGCCGGTAGACGGGGCGATCGAGACTACAGCCTACGAAGCGACGGATGACGAGTTGTTCAAGATGGAGGGCTTGTACAAGCCGCTGTTGCGTTCGTATTCGACATGGAATTCAGCGATGTTCCTGATCATGGATGATATTTCCATTAATCGGGGCGCCGATGATCACCTGGTAGCGAGTACCTTCGGGCCGCCAACGACATTCAGATCCGTCGCGCCATTCGTTATTCAGGAAATCGGTGGTGATGCCATGCGAGCATTCAGGGTTGATAGTTCGGGCAGCGTCACACATATGTTTGACAGTAGTTTCAGCGCCGTCGCCCTTGAAAAGATCTCGTACGTCGAATCCGGAGGTTTCTTCAAACTGCTGGGCGTTTTTGCAAGTGTGATTGCGCTGACAACTCTGATCGCCCCACTTCAGATCTGGCGGAGTGGAGGTGGAGGGCAACGCTCATCGACGATGTTGATGGTCGCCAGCGCGATTCTGATACCCGCTGCGTTCTGGCTGTTTCTAAAAACCTACCTGGGGGCGGGCCACGACGTTCTCATTGTATCGGTGCCGTTTGGTATCAAGGCAGCTTTGACGGCTCCCCTAATCGTACTGGTTTTCACCGTTGTCAGTATCTATCTGCAAATCAAAGCCTGGCGCAGTGGCACGTGGTCGGTGCCAGCGCGTTGCCACCACGGACTGGGCGCAGTTGTTCTGATCGTATTCCTGGTGTTTTGCGACTACTGGAATATCCTCGGATACAGGTTCGGCTGAGCAATGGTGATTCGATTTAACAGCCTCAGAGTCCTGGTCGTAGTAGCCGGCTTAATGTTCGTCTGTGCCTGCGCGCGGTCCCCCACCGGGAATTCGGCTCCCATTGACGGTGACCTGGCAATCACAGGTGTCAATGTCATTTCGATGGCAAGCCCGGACGAGATTGCAGCGGACAGCACTGTCGTCATTGCTGGTGGACGGGTTGTGGCGATTTTTCCGAGCGGCGAACGAGAACTTGCGGCGTCTGTTGAGAAGATCGAGTTGAACGGGGCGTTCGTGATACCCGGTCTCGCCGATATGCATATTCATCTGGGTGGGCCCGACGAGCTGCCGTTGTACATAGCAAATGGCGTCACGCTCGTGCGCAATATGTGGGGGGACGAAGAGACTCTGGCAATGAGATCCGCGATTGCAGATGGTTCATTGCTCGGACCACGCATTGTCACTGCCGGCACGCTAGTTGATGGCAAACCTGGCGCTTGGCCTGGCAGCGAAGAAGTCGATACTCCCGAACGCGCACGCGAGGTAGTACTGAAGCAGAAGAGCGCCGGCTACGACTTCGTAAAAGTCTACAGCCTTATGCCAGTCGACGTGTTCAACGAGATCGCCGTTGTGTCTGCTGAGGTGGGGATTCCGTTTGCTGGGCATGTACCACTAGAGGTGGAGGTTGCCGATGCAATCCGGTCTGGCATCGATTCCGTCGAGCACCTGTACGGCTTCGAGCGCGCGACGGCGGTAAACGGAATCGACCTGGGGATGTCGTCAATGTCGCCGGAGAAAATTTCGATCGGTGCGAGAATGAATGCGGGTGAGCTGGCGGCGGGAGATGTCTTTAGTGATACACGGTTGAAGGAGCTCGCAATTCTGAGCCGCGACAGCAATACATGGAATGTGCCGACGCTAATCGTCCTGAAGAATTTCGCACTCACTCGCGATCAGGCCGACGATAACTTCGCGCGGGAAGAAATGAAGTATGTACCGGCCCCGATGAGGGCATTCTGGAATCCTGATAGCGATTTCCGACGCGCTCATTTTTCGGATACAGATTTCGAGGCGCTGCAAGCGTATTTCGATCCGATGCTCGATCGCGTCAGGGTCCTGAATGACGCCGGTGCCGGATTGCTGGCTGGCACCGATTCATCCAACCCATTTGTCTTTCCGGGATTTTCACTTCACGAGGAACTCGAGCTGCTGGTCGACGCGGGACTGACACCTTTTGAAGCATTGCAGACAGCGACGAGTAATGTCGGCAAGTTTCTGGGCGAGCCTCAGCTGGGTCGAATCGAAGTGGGAGCAAATGCCAACCTTGTAGTGCTATCGGACAATCCACTGGACGACATACGTCATACCCGAGATATCACCGGCGTCATACGCAATGGCGAGTGGCTGGCAGCCGACCGGCTGGCCGAGATGCTGGAGGGTGCCGAGGCTAAGTTTGCAGCATCTCCGGCCCAGGCACCCGAAGCGCCCGAGGGGGGCAACTAATGCGTGCCGCCGTCATACGCGAACATGGTGATCGGGATGTTATTACTATAGAAGACGACTACCCGGAGCCTGTCACACAGCCAGGCTGGGTTAAGCTTCGTGTGCGCGCGACCTCGCTCAATTTCCACGATATTTTTAGTCGCCGCGGCATGCCCGGCATCACGTTGCCATTTCCCCTCATCATTGGTTCCGATATTGCCGGTGAAGTTGTTGAACTCGGAGATGGTGTCTCCGACTGGCAAATTGGTGATCGTGTACTCGTCGACCCTGAACCCATTGCAGAGATGGATTTTAAGTTCATCGGCGAGCAGCTTGATGGTGGCCGGGCCGAGTACTGCTGCACACACGCTGGGCAACTCGTCCGGATACCCGATACCGTCAGTTACGAAGCGGCCGCTTCGTTGCCGCTGGCTTATGCGACCGCATATCGAATGATGGTTACGCGGGGACAAATCGAATCAGGTGAGAAAGTTCTCGTCCTGGGCGCGAGCGGCGGGGTTGGCACAGGTTGCGTCTTATTGGCCAAACGATTTGGTTGCGAGGTCATAGCGTGTGCCAGTTCCGACGAAAAACTGGCACGGCTGAAGGACATAGGCGCCGATCACGTTGTCAATTACTCGGAACGAAACTTCCGGGAGGGCGTATGGGAGATTGTTGGTAAACCAGGATTCAAAGGTGGTGGCGGTGTCGATGTTGCAGTCAATGCGACGGGCGGAAACACGTGGAAAGACACTATTCGCTGTCTATCGAAAGGTGGCCGCCTGCTAACGTGCGGTGCGACGGCCGGGTATGAGGAGGAGGTCGACGTCCGTTATATCTGGACGTTCGAATATGATATTCGTGGTAGTGACGGGTGGCAACGCGGCGACCTCGAAGCGCTGCTTGGCTTTGTTGCAGACGGCTCATTCAATCCGGTCATTGATAAGGTACTGCCACTCGAAGAAGTCAAAGAGGCTGAGCGGATGATGGAAGAACGTGAGGTATTCGGTAAGATCGTTCTGACGATCTGAGGTCGAGGAATAGTAATGGGAAGAAAGGAACTTCAGCAATTAATCGACTCGTCACCGTTTGCGCAATTTTGTGCTTACCGGATTTCCGGTATCGATACGAAGGCCCGGACTCTGACGGTGACGATGCCGCTACGTTCCGAATTTGAACGCCTTGCCGATTCTGGCCAGATTCATGGCGGGCCGATCGCGGCTTTGATCGATTCAGTGGGTTGCTATGCTGTGGTGATGTTGCACGGTAACTCCGTACCGACGATTTCGTTCACGACAGACTACATGCGGCCGGCGATGAACACGTCTCTGAATGCAACCGCCACAGTTCGCAAGCTAGGTCGATCCATCAGCGTCGTTGATGTCGACGTACATGACGACAACGGCAGGCTCGTCGCAGTAGGCCGGGGAACCTACAGCACGCTTTCCTGATGCAATTCGATGTGTTCGGCTAATCTCGGTAGACCATTCGCACAGCGGCGCGATAGCGAGAGCGTGGCGCTCATCGATCTGTCATTTCCCGACAAACCTCGTAAGTGGGCGTTTCGAGATCTTGAACACGAGGCAGACCGCTTCGCACAGCTGGTTCTTGATCGAGGCATGGGTAAAGGTGGACGCGTCGCGCTCTTTGGTTACAATTCGGCGCCGTACTACTGTGCCTATCTTGGAATTATTCGAGCCGGCTGTGTTGCTGTGCCGGTCAATATCAAAATGCCGGCCGAGCTGATTGACTTCGTTTGTCGAGATGCTTCTGTTGACCTGGTTATCGTTGACCCTGATGTCGATGTCGCGATTCGTGCCGACATCGCCCGGATAGATTTGGCGACAACGGAAAACCCCACCGGAAACCGGGAATACGAAACCAGCGACACTGAGCTCGCCGAGATCCTTTACACGTCCGGCTCCACCGGTAAGCCAAAAGGGGTTTTGCTGAGCCACCGCAGCCAGCGATCGATGGTCGATGCCATGGCGGCAACAGGAAAGACTCCGCCATTTGCAGGTCGTGTCGGATTGATTGCCGCGCCGCTGTTTCATATGAATGCGCAATTGTTCCTTGCCGCAATTCTGGCGCATGGTGGGACCGCCGTACTGATGAGTCGATTCGACGTTGCCACTTTCAGTGAGGCGTTGGTCAGGTACAGCGTTCAGCTAATTACCGGTGTTCCAACCATGGTGGTCATGCTATATCAGGACGCCGAGCCGGCCGTGGAAAAGACGTTTGAATCCGTCGAAACCGTGTACATCGGTTCGGCTCCAGTGACTGACGCCATCATTCAGCAGGCTCACGAGCTGTTCCCAGGCGCAGAAGTGATAAACAGCTACGGTACGACCGAAACGGGTGGTGGCCTGTTTGGGAAGCACCCCGATGGCAAGGAGCGCCCCGAAAAGGCTGTCGGTTTCCCGCTGCCGCATGCTGAGCTGCGTCTGGTCGATCAGGACGATGACGGCCGTGGTGTGCTTGAAGTGCGGGCGCCGTCCAACATGGATGGCTACTTGAACCTACCGGAACTAACGGCGAAAAAAATTCGCGATGGCTGGATTAATACCGGCGACATTTTCGCGACAGACGAGAACGGGTTTTTTTATTATGTCGGGCGCGCCGACGACATGTTTGTCTGCAACGGTGAGAACGTGTTTCCAGGCATGCTTGAAAAGCTCATTGAAAGTCGTGCCGGTGTCGTGCAGGCGGCGGTTGTGCCGATTGAGGACGAAAAACGGGGTATGGTCCCGGTTGCGTTCGTAGTGGCTGAGTCCGACGCGGATCTGAGTGAAGCCGATATTCGACAGTATGTCCTCGACAGATCTACACCGAACATGCATCCGAGGAAGGTGTGGTTCCTGCGACAATTGCCGTTAGCCGCGACCAACAAGGTCGACAAGAAGCGCTTACAGGAGCAGGCGAAACAAAAAATCGCCTAGCGTTGCTCGGGCCTGCGGCGCTTCATCAGTATGCTATCCAGTGCGTCGCGGTCGAGGTAATGGCCGTCCAGAACAACGGCTTCTATTTCACGCGAATTTGTGATGCTCTCGAGCGGATTGCCTCTCAACAGCACGAGATTTGCGGTATGCCCGGGTAACACTCGACCGTAACTGTTGCCAAGCCCAGCGAACGCTGTCGCGTTAATTGTCGCCGCTTGCAGCGCTTCCGTCTCGCTGAGTCCCGCATCAACAAGGTGTGCAAGTTCATCGTGCAGCGTGAAACCGAGCAAGGGAGCGTCAGTGCCGGCCAATATTGGTACTCCAGCTTCGTGCATTCGATAGAGCAGGGCTTTTTGCACACGAAAGGCCGAGCTGGCTGCCGCAAAATCCTCGGCGCTGAAGTTTCTGAGCCAGGGCAGAACCGACCGATCCGACAACAAAGCGACGGCATCGTCACTCAACCAGGCGGCCTCTTCTGAGTCCAGATACCTCGCGACATCCACATCGGCCATAAAGAACAATTCGAAACTGAAGGTTGGGCAATGGTACGTGCGCGATTCCAGGGTCTTATGAATCCACGCATCGGCCCGTTCCATGTCGGCGAATCGCCATGCCAGGATCCGCGACCGCAGGTCGGGGCCGGGAACGACACTTGCATCAGCGGGCACGAGTTCGTGAACATAACCTCGCATGTGTTCGACGCTCGCCTGACCCAGGTCAAGTGCGTTTTCGATACCGACGGCGAATGGTACGTGGCCAACGACGGGCATACCGAGTTTGCGTCCTTCATCCGCGAGGGCTTCATAGGCTGGTAATGGCAGATTGTTGTAAACCTTGAGGTAGTCGAACCCGGCAGCATGTTGCTGCCGAACTTCCTCGCGTGCCGCGGCGTCGGTTGCTATGAGGTTCATTTCGGCGGCGGCCGTCAAGTCGGCTACCGACTCGGGGGGCGGGCCTTCAATAATCGGACCCGATATTAAAAGGCGGGGCCCCAAAAGGTGTCCGGCGTCAATGGCTTTACGCCATGCGATATGTTCAGGCTCGCCGTACATGATGCGTGCACCCAACACGCCGTTTGCGATGAGCAGGTCAAGGTCTCGTTTGCCATCTGGATGGACGTGCATATCCCAAAGACCGGGAATGAGGTACAGGCCAGTTGCGTCGACGACCATCGCTGCCTGGGGATTCCTGATGTCCTTGATCGGGCCCACAGCCTGAATCCTGCTGCCATTGATTTGGACGCTCTGTTTCTCTATTACGTCTCCCGTACTCACATCTACGATCGAGACATTGTTGATCGTGATTCCAGCTGGGGTGGTAGTACAGGCAACCAGCAATAATCCGGTGAGAACTAGAAATAGTGGGCGGGACATGATTGGGTACGCCTGATCAGGGGATTGAAACGATCATATCCTACGAGAGGGTTAATAGGATATACTTACTAGTAACCACCTATACCAAAATAATCATACAAACGGGGCACAGGCGTACATGGCAAGCACTTCTCTGGATTCTCCCTGGGCGACGGAACGCGCGTCGAAAGCAGAAATCGAAACTCGCAAGCGTGAGGCGGTCCTGAAGGCGGCGGCCATCGCATTTGTCGAGCACGGCTATTACGGGGCAACGATGGACAAGATTGCGGAGCTGCTGCACATCTCGAAGCCGACGCTCTACAAGTACTACAAGAACAAGAGCGAACTGCTAAGCGCATGCCAGGACAAGTCGAGTGCACGATTTACCACGCTGGCGCGCGAAGCGCGCGAAATGGACGGAACGGCGCTTGAAAAGATCAAGCACTACCAGTATCGAAGTGTCGAGTACATGACCGACGAATTCGGTCGCGCCCTTGCCCTTGTCGATGAGGGCGGCGGCAATAGTAGTGGGCGGAAGCAGTGGCGCGATCGGCGCGACAAAATTACGGATATCTTTCGCGATATCGTCCGCGACGGCATCGAGGATGGCGAGATTAACCCGAACGTCGATCCGAAGCTCGTCATGCTTGCTTTGTTCGGCGCGTTTAACGAGATCGCGGTCTGGTTCAACCCCGACGGTCCTTACACTGCCAAGGAAGTTTGCGATCAGTATTTTGAGATGTTCGACAACGGACTAAAAGCATGAGGTCGGTAACGCATGTTGTGTGGGTTCTTCTTGCCGCGACAATCGTTGGTACGTCGGCGGCGTTCAGCGCAGAGGAGGACAGGGTTACCGTTGTTCATGCCGGACAATTGCTGGCGATACCGGGTGAAGAGGTGGTTGGTGAGCGCACGATTGTCGTAGTCAACGATCGAATTTCGCAGGTAGTAACTGGATTTGTCGACGCTACCGAGTTTTCGAAAGATGCGGTATACATTGACTGGTCCGACAGGTTCGTCCTCCCGGGTTTAATGGATATGCATGTTCACCTGTTAAGTGAGATCGACGTCGATTCGCATGCTGACTTACTGACGGTGACGCCTGCAATCGAAGCTCTGCGAGGCGCAAAGAATGCGCGGTCCACGCTGTATGCAGGCTTTACGACCGTTCGTGATCTGGGCGGAACGCCCGAGGCGATTTTCGCTGTTCGTGATGCGATCGCGAATGGCGACATCGAGGGGCCACGCATTTTCGCGACTGGTAGCTACCTGTCGGCCACGGGCGGCCACGGCGATGTTCATGGTCTCAGTATCGACTTGATGAAGCAGTGGCGCGCCGCCACGATTTGCGACGGACCCTACGACTGTCGACGGGCTACGCGGCAGGCCATCAAAGACGGTTCCGACTGGATCAAGGTAACTGCGACTGGTGGTGTACTGTCGGACACTACGACGGGGACTGATCAGCAGCTCACCGATGACGAGCTGCAGGAAATCGTCGCCACCGCTCATGCGTTGGGCCGCAAGGTTGCAGCGCACGCGCACGGTGTTGACGGCATTATCGCATCGTTGCGAGCCGGTGTGGATAGCATCGACCACGGTAGCTTCACCAACAAGGAAGCAATCAGGCTGTTCAAGGAGAAAGGAACGTATCTCGTACCGACGCTTTTACCTGGACGAGCTGTTCCGGAGATGATGGAGGGAAATCCGTTCTTTACCGACGCCATTAAAGAAAAGGTCCTCCAGGTTTCGGCGAGTGCGTCCGAGAACGCTGGCAGGGCGTGGCGTGAAGGTGTCAGCATTGCGTTCGGCACGGATACTGGCGTGACGCCGCACGGCCAGAATGGTCGGGAATTCGCACTCATGGTGAAAGCCGGAATTCCGGAAATGGATGCTATTCGTTCTGCGACCGTGATTTCCGCCAAACTGCTCGGGATTGCCGACGAACTCGGGTCAATCGAAGTCGGCAAGGTCGCTGACCTTATCGCCGTTGAAGGCGATCCATTGAAGGATGTTTCAACGCTTGAAAATGTCCGGGGCGTCATCAAGGATGGTCGGCTCGTACACTAGCGTAAATAAGGAGGTTACTCACTAGTAACCTTGTTGCTTCCGTAGTATTATTTCATACCCGGACCGTCTTTCGGTCAGGTCCCTGATTAGTCGCAGGAAGAAACAAATGTCACTCGAACATGCACAACGATTAATCGCAGACAGTCTCGTATGGGATAACCATGGCTGCATGCCCTTGCGTCCGGACGACCTGTCGTTCCTGCCACAGCTTGCACGGTATGCCGACTCTGGCTTCGATGTCGCTTGCCTCAACGTTGGATTTGACGCAGTACCGTGGGAAAACACGTTGCGAATGATTGCGTCGTTCCGGGCCTGGATTCGGAATCACGAAGACTCGCTGCTGCAGGTTCGTACGGTTGACGATATCAGGCTCGCGCGGGAAAGCGGCCGGCTGGGCGTCTGCTTCGATATTGAAGGCGGCAGCGCGCTAAACGGCGATCTGAACCTGGTCGAAAGCTACTACGAGTTGGGTGTTCGATGGATGCTGATCGCCTACAACCGCCACAACCTGCTCGGCGGCGGTTGCCAGGAAGAAGATGACCCTGGGTTGGCGGAATTTGGTCGGCAGGCCATCGACGAGATGGAACGCGTCGGAATGATCACTTGCTGCAGTCATACCGGGCATCGTACTGCGATGCAGGTGATGGAGTACGCAAACAACCCGGTCATCTTTTCTCACTCAAACGCCAACGCTGTCTGGGAGAACAAACGCAACATCGGTGATGATCTGATCAAGGCCTGCGCTAAAACCGGAGGCGTTGTCGGCATCAACGGAATAGGCACGTTTCTTGGCGACAATGACACGCGATCAGAAACGGTTGTACGGCATATCGACCACATGGTGCAGCTTGTTGGGTCAAAGCATGTTGGCATCGGACTCGATTATGTGTTCGATGCCAGCGAAGGCGCCAGTTTCCTGGAAAAGAAACCCGAGTTCTTTCCCGGAGAACAAAAATACGCTGACGACGATGGTTATAAGCTCGTGCCACCGGAACAAATTGCCGAGATCGTTGCCGGGCTGCTGGGACTTGGGTACGCCGATGGTGATCTTCAAGACATACTTGGTGGCAATTTCCTGCGTGTTGCCGAAGCCGTCTGGAAGTAGATAGGAAGCACGCTAATGACTAAGCGAACGGTAGTATTGGGCGGTGGCTTGCTGGGTATAACGACGGCGCTATACCTCGCGCGTGAAGGTCACGCGGTAACGGTCGTCGAATCAGAATCGGTCGCCTCAGGCGCCAGCTACGCCAATGGCGGCATGCTGACCCCATCAATGGCAGATCCGTGGAACAGCCCGGGTGTTTTCAAGACATTGCTTACTTCGCTATTTGATCCCCATTCAGCAATGAAATTGCGCATCAAGGCGATTCCTTCATTGTCGTTTTGGGGTCTTCGGTTTCTCAGGAATTCGCGGTATTCGCAATTCGAAAAATCAACTCTGTCCAACTGGGCTCTTGCCGACCTTTCCATGCGGGAAATGCGCGCGCTCCGCGACGAGATTGACTTGAACTACGAGCAGGAATTCGTCGGGACAATGAAGGTCTTTCGAAATCAGAAAGGCATGGACCATGCACTTTCGGTAGCGGGCTTGTTGGGCGAAGATCGCAATACTTACAGCGTGCTCGAACCCGCCGGCGCAGTAACGCTCGAGCCGGCTCTCGCCGATGTTGTGGACCAGTTGGTAGGTGCGATTGCTTATCCTGATGATGAATCGGGCGACGCAGAGAAATTCTGTAATTGTATTGCGGATGAATTATTGAGACTTGGCGCGGACGTACAAACAGGCGTCACTGCCCGCGATCTTGTGGTTCGATCCGGCAGCGTCCAGGGGGTAGTAACGTCGGCGGGTGAGATCGATGCCGACAATGTCGTGGTTGCGATGGGGCCGTATAGCACCAAACTGCTGCGTCGCTGTGGCGTCCGCTTGTCGATCAAACCTGTGAAGGGTTACTCGGTCACTTTCGACGCGAGTGGGGTTTCGGGCGCACCCCGTATTCCAGTCGTCGACGACGCCATGCACGCGGCTGTGGTGCCAATTGGCGGGCGCCTGCGGACAGTAGGAACGGCGGAATTCACAGGTTATGACGATCGCCTGAGCCCGGCCCGCGTTGAAAACCTCCGAAAACTGCTTGGCTATCTCTATCCGAGCGTAGAAAGTCAGGTCGATACCGGAGCTGGTACCGCCTGGGCGGGTTTTCGCCCGATGAGTTCAGACGGTCTTCCCTATATTGGCGCGACCGGAGTCCGAAACTTATACGTCAACACTGGACACGGACATCTTGGCTGGTCAATGGCTGCGGGCTCGGGGCGTCTGCTCACGGATATCATTACAGGTTCGGAACCATCGATCGATCCCGGGCCATACGAGGTTCACCGTTGACTTTCGTCCGTCGGATTACGTTGGTGGTCATCGTTCTTGTCGGTGCGATAGCGTCCGCATCACTTGCAGGCGGCCTGAAGGTCGAATACGACGTAATTGTCTACAACGGCACCATCTACGATGGGACAGGCGCACCGGGTCGCCTGGACGATATCGGTATCGTCGATGATCGAATTGCCGTCGTCGGCGATCTCGATTGCGAAGACGCCAACCTGTGTATCGACGCACAGGGTCTCGCAGTTGCGCCGGGTTTTATCAATATGCTCAGCTGGGCGGTCAGCTCCCTGATCATCGACGGAAAAGCGGAGAGTGACGTTCGGCAAGGTGTGACCCTGGAAGTGTTCGGTGAGGGCATATCCATGGGGCCGCTCAATGATTTGACGAGGCCGATGATCGAGGCCGGTCTCGTTGGGCATCCGCATGACGCGCCATGGACATCACTCGGGGAATATCTTGAGTATCTCGAAAGGAAGGGCGTATCGACCAACATTGCGTCTTTCATCGGAGCCTCTACCGTGCGTCTGCAAGTGCTCGGTCACGATTCGCGCGCACCATCTCCAGACGAAACCCGAAAGATGATCGCTGTTGTTGATGCTGCAATGCAGGAAGGAGCGATGGGCGTTGCTTCGGCCCTCATTTATGCACCGGGATCGTTTGCCAGTAAGGACGAACTTGTAGCGCTCGCGAGAGTGGTTGCCAGATACGGTGGTTTGTATATCTCTCACATGCGCAGCGAGAGTGACAACATCGAACGCGCTGTGGATGAAACGATTGACATCGCAACTCGGTCTGGAGCCAGAACCGAGATTTACCACCTGAAAATAGCAGGGCGCGACAACTGGGCCAAGGCAAATTCAATTCTCAACAGGATCGAGTCGGCAAGGCAAGACGGCATTCAAATAGGTGCCGATATGTACCCCTACGTGGCTGGAGCGACCGGGCTTGATGCCGCGATGCCAACGTGGGTACAGGAGGGCGGCTACAACGCCTGGGTCGCGCGTCTCAGAGATCCGGCAACGCGCGAGCGTGTCATTGATGAAATGACGTCGCCAGTGTCCGACTGGGAGAACCTGTTCAGACTCGCCGGACCGGACGGAAT
The DNA here is from genome assembly GCA_021773055.1 of Woeseiaceae bacterium. Classification (GTDB taxonomy): domain Bacteria; phylum Pseudomonadota; class Gammaproteobacteria; order Steroidobacterales; family Woeseiaceae; genus UBA1847. The sequence goes on along the minus strand of JAJFKV010000057.1, from coordinate 23,474 downwards.
CGTATTCGATACGTTCAATAGCCCAGAGCTGCGCCGCTACCTGGGAATGTCGCTCGCCGAAGTTGCCCGGGAGCGAGACACGTCGCCGGCGGAAGCAGCCATTGATCTCGTAATCGAGGACGGTAGCCGTGTCGGTGCCATCTACTTTCTTATGTCGGAGGAGAACGTTCGGGCGATTCTCGAGAAACCCTGGGTGACCTTCGGTTCAGACGCACCCGCGCAGGCGCCCCGTGGGGTATTCCTCGAGCAAGGAACCCATCCACGTGCCTACGGTACATTCGCCCGGGTTCTTGGGCATTACGTACGAGACGAGGGTGTGCTCAGCCTGCCCGAAGCGATTCATCGAATGACGGGACTTCCAGCACAAAACCTGCGGCTGGCGCATCGCGGAACACTGGCTGAAGGAAACTACGCTGACATTGTCATATTCGATGCCGACAGCATCAGGGACCTGGCAACGTTTGAATCGCCGCAACAGTTTGCAGTCGGTGTCCGGGATGTTTTCGTCAACGGTGAACAGGTGTTGGCTGACGGACAGCATACGGGGGCGACTCCGGGTCGGGCGGTTTGGGGCCCGGGTCGTGAAGTGCAGGGTATCGAATGAATAACTACTCTCTATTTTCACTGGTGCGGAATGCGCTCTCCGGGCACCGGCGCTGGAAGCCAGCCTGGGCCTCTCCGGACCCCAGGAAGACGTATGACGTAGTCATCATCGGTGCTGGCGGGCAAGGCCTTGCGACTGCGTATTTTCTCGCCAACCGCTACGGTGTCTCGAACGTCGCCGTGATTGAGAAGGGCTGGTTGGGTGGTGGCGGCTCGGGACGTAATACACAAGTCACGCGCTCCAACTACTTCTGGCCGGAAAGTGCCGCGTTCTTCGATCACTCGTTGAAACTCTACGAGCAACTCGGCCGGATGCTGAACTTCAATATCATGCTGAGCCAGCGTGGTGTTCTGAACCTGGCGCACAGCCATCACATGCTGGAGCAACTGCGTCGATGGACCAATGCGATCCAGCTGAATGGCGTCGATTCGGAAATGGTCACCCCGGAAGAGATTGCGCGGCTGGAGCCGCTGCTCGAAGTCAATGGTCGTTACCCGGTAGTCGGAGGGTTCATTCAGCGGCGCGGCGGTATCTCGCGCCACGATGCAGTTGTGTGGGCCTTTGCGCGTGCCGCGAGTGCCGCGGGCGTAGATATTATTCAACAAACAGAAGTGACGGGATTCGACATTGATGCTGGTCGGGTCAGGGGCGTCGAAACCAGCCGCGGCGGGATTACTGCTGGCAAGGTATGTATCTGCGTTGCGGGTCATACAAGCGTCATGGCGAATTTGGCTGGATTCGAGGTTCCGGTAACCAGTATGGCGTTACAGGCGATGTTGACCGAACCCGTTAAACCCTGTCTGCGCCGCCAGCTCGCTTCTCCTGAGTTGGGGGTCTACCTGGGCCAGTCGGATCGCGGTGAAATCATAATAGGCGGTAGCGCGGATCGTTACGTGAGCTACGCACAGCGTGGTGGACTGCCGATTCTGCACGATAACCTCGCAGCCACCGCAGAGCTTGTTCCGTCGTTCCGACGGCTGCGCCTGATGCGGCAATGGGCGGGCACCGTTGATATATCGCCGGATACCACACCGATTATGGGCTACACGCCGGTGCAGGGGCTCTATATGAGTGGCGGTTGGGGAACTGGCGGCTATAAGGCGATCCCGGCCGGGGGCGATACGATGGCCTATACCATTGCTAACGATACGCCGCATCCACTAATCGAGAAATTTGGTCTTGAGCGATTCGAGGGTGGACACCTGATCGATGAGGGTGCTGCCTCTGGAGTTGGGCACTGATGTTACAGATACGCTGTCCTTTCTGTGGTACTCGCGACGAAGTGGAATTCGAATGTGGCGGCGCGGCACATGTCGTTCGCCCGTCACCATCTGCTACTGATGTCGAGTGGTCGAACTACCTCTATGTAAGCCCGAACACAATCGGTGAGCACCGTGAACGCTGGTATCACGGCTATGGCTGTGGCCAGTGGTTCAACGTAATTCGCAATACAGTCTCACACGAGATTGTCGTAACCTACGAAATGGGTGGAGAGCCTCGGTGAGTCGATCTCAAATAAATCGGCTCGCGAAAGGCGGTCGTATTGACCGGTCTCGTCCTGTCGAGTTTCAATTCAACGGACGACGCTTCGAGGGCTTTGCCGGCGACACGCTTGCGTCGGCTTTGCTCGCCAACGGAGTAAAGCTGCTCGCTCGCAGTTTCAAATATCATCGGCCACGCGGTGTGTTGGCCGCGGGTGTTGACGAACCCAACGCCTTGTTCAGCGTTGACTGTGGTAGCGGCATGGTGCCAGTCACAGCGGCGACACTGACACCCCTCGTCGAAGGCCTGAGGGCTGAGACCCAGAACTGCTACCCATCGCCTGAATTCGATGTCATGCGAGTTCTTGACGGGACACACTGGCTATGGCCCGCCGGGTTTTACAACAAGACATTTATCTGGCCAAGCTGGGGTGTATGGGAAGGCTTTATCCGTAAGATCGCCGGCATTGGCCGCGTTCCGGATGCCGATGACACAGTGCGATTTCGAAATGCCAATCGCCATTGCGACGAACTGGTTGTCGGTGGTGGCGAAGCTGGAATCCGGGCGGCCATCGCTGCGGCGGAAAAGGGACACGATGTTGTTCTCGTTGAGCAGGACGTCGAACTTGGAGGGCGCTTGCTCAGTGTTGCAGAAAACGAAGATCAGGTTCTGAAGGGCCTGCGGAAGAGCTTGGCCGGATTCGAAAACGTTCAAGTCATGCTGCGCGCAACTGCGGCCGGCTACTACGACCACAACGTCGTAACAGTACATGACCGGTCTGCCGCCTGGCGATGCGACAATCCAGTCGAGACGTTCTGGACGATTCGTGCTGCCCACGTGACACTTGCTGCGGGTGCAATCGAGCAACCGCTGATGTTCGGACAAAACGACCTTCCCGGAGTCATGTTGACGAACGCCATTCGTGACTATGCGACACGCTACGGCGTTGCGTGTGGTCACAATCTCGTCATAGTCACAAATAACGACCTCGCGTACGACGACGTTATTGCGATAGTGAACGCCGGTATCTCAGAAGTAACGGTTGTCGACGTGAGAGCCGGGACCTCCGAGGCAGCGTCCCAGGCAAGCGAGCAATATGGTGTTCGCGTGATATCCGGCGCTACGCTGGTAAGAGCCGGTGGACGGAGGTCGGTTCGTTGCCTCGTTTATGTCGACAGTGCTGGGCGGAAGCAGACTCTACAGTGTGACCTGATCGGAATGTCGGGCGGGCTCAACCCGACGGTGCACCTCTACTCTCAGGCCGGCGGCAAGCTTCGGTATGACAAGCAACAGCGCTGCTTCAGGCCACTCGACTGTCACCAAAACGTGAATGCTGTGGGCCGCGCGAACGGAGAGTTTGCCGATGCGCCTGTGCCCGTTGCCGAACGCGTGCCCGCAGCTTACTCAAGTAGCAGGCAGTGGGTCGATTTCCACCACGATGTAACCGTTGCCGACATCGAGTTGGCGGTGCGTGAAAATTTTGTGTCTGTTGAACACATGAAGCGTTACACGACGACCGGTATGGCGATCGATCAGGGTAAGACCAGCAACTTGAACGCACTCAGTCTGCTGGGAAGGCTGACCGGGCGCGAGCCAGGTGCCGTCGGTACGACTACGTTTCGGCCGCAATTCATGCCGGTTACGGTTGGAGCGATTGCGGGCTCAAGATCCGGCGAGCTGTTCGCGCCGACGCGTCACCTGCCCGCACACGAACTCCATGAATCACTCGGGGCCATCTTCGATGATTACGGCGGCTGGCGGCGACCCGCATGGTACGGAAATACCGATCGTGAAGCCGCCATACAGGCGGAGGTTGGCAAAGTACGGAACGAGGTGGGCTTGCTCGACGCGTCACCGCTCGGGAAATTTGAGATTCACGGTCCCGATGCCGGCGAGTTTCTCGACCGAATGTACGTCAACAGGATGTCGACACTACGGCCCGGGAAGGTCCGCTACGGCATCATGCTGCACGAAAACGGGGTCGTGTTCGATGATGGAGTCGTTGCGAGAATTGATGAACAGCGGTTCCTGGTCAACTCGACGTCGGCCAATGCTGTAGCAGTGGGCGCCAGGCTGGAGGAATGGCTTCAGTGCGAATGGCGTGACCTTAAGGTCATCGTCGTTCCAGTTACGTCCCAGTGGGGCGTCCTGACCTTGGCCGGTCAGCATGCTCGTGACGTTCTGAATTCCCTGGACGGGATAGCAGACCTGGCAACAGAGACGTTCCCGCACATGAGTTTCACGGCCGGCAATCTGACAGATGGAATGCCTTACCGAGTTCAGCGAGTGAGTTATTCAGGCGAAATGAGCTTTGAGTTCAGCGTGCCAGCGAATCGGACAACAGACATAGCTGGCACACTGCTCCAAAACGGCAGGCAGTTCGGCATCGGATTATTCGGCGTAGAGGCGCTGGATCACTTGCGGATTGAGAAAGGATTCCTGCATGTGGGTGCCGACACCGATGTTGCGACGAACCCTGTCGATATCGGGTTCGGGCCGATCGTTGCAAAAAAGAAGTCGGATTTCGTTGGTGCGCGTTCGCTGCAACGCCCGGGCGATCGCGACCCGTCCCGGCGCCAGCTGGTCGGATTTGAAACGGATCACCAGGGCACCGATGTACGTGCAGGCAGTCACTTCTACGTGCGCGGATCTGGGCGTCGCAGCGAAGGCTTCATCACCTCGGCGGTCAATAGCGAAATACTTGGGCGGACCGTTGGTTTAGGTTTGCTCGAACGAGGGTTCGAGCGCATTGGGGAGACGCTCCACATTTACAACGAAGGGCGCGAGGCGAAAGTCACGATTACGAAGCCGGGACATTACGATAAGTCGGGGGAGAGAATGAATGCCTGAGACCGTTTCTCGTCGATTCGAATTAAAAGTACTTGCCAATCGGGCTGTGATTCTCGTTCAAGTGCACCGCGGCGATACGCGTTGCCTCGAACAGTTGAAACTTGCAGACGGTGTTCGCTGCTTGCCAGCGGGCCCGGATCGCGGTCTCGTGATCAGTGACTCGGTTGACGTCGGTACTATGCTTGCGCAATGCCAATCGCAGCTTTCCGGTGTAATTGCCGTGGTTGACGTCTCCGACGCCAACGTTAGCCTCCGGATAGCCGGTGGACACGCACGCGAAGTACTGGCCTCCGGCACAGGCCTCGATCTGCGAGAGTCGGTGTTTTCGATAGGGTCATGCACACGAACCCGCCTTGCCGGAATCGGAGCGATTGTCGAATCAACCGAAAGTCACGTGTTTGAAATTACTGTTGATCGTAGTTTCAAGCGCTACTTGAAAGAGTGGTTCTCCGAAACGGCCCGTACTGTGTCCTATGCCGCCCAGGTTGGTGCATCGTTCATCTGAATGAACGACCAGGGAGATGCTTCGGAGCCACGCTCGACTTGAACTTCGATCAGCGTCGGTTTGTTCTCATCAACGGCCCTGGCAAGGACTTTTCTGAGGTCCGATGGTCGGCTGACCCTGAATCCTGATAAGCCGAAACTGTGGGCCAGATCTACGAAGTCGGGATTCACAAGGTCGGCACCACTTGTTCGTCCGCCGAACCGATCGATCTGATCGCGACGGACGTTTCCGAATGAGTCATTATTAAACACGATCGCAATCAATCCAATATCGTACGCTGCTGCTGTCGCCAATTCTTGAATCGAAAACATCAGTCCGCCGTCTCCGCTTATCGAGATAACCGCCTTATCGGGGTTTGCAACTTTGACACCAAGGCCGGTTGAATAGCCAAATCCCAACGTGCCCTGGAAACCCTCAGAAACATAGGTTCGTGGATTGAGCACGGGAAAACCGAAGAAAGATGTAAAGCCGGCCTGGCAAAGCTCAGGCACAAAGAACCCATCTGCGGGCAGGATATCCCGTATGACCTTGAGATAATCCACATGTGGCTGGACTGATTGAATCAACTGCTGTGCTCTGACTTTTGCAGCCTGGATTTGATCTCGTCTCTCCGGTGACTTCCGGACGAGTTTCTCAAGCTTGTTCACCAGCAACTCACATGCTTCTGCCGTATCTGCAACGATGCCCAGGTCGGGTCGGAAGCGGGCCATCTCCAGTGGGTCAATATCGATTCGTATCAGGAAGCGATCGTCATCTGGCCTGTCCGTGTAGTCTTCGGAAGGTTGCCAGCGGAGGTATGGCATTTCGACACGTGAGCCAATGCCGATTAGAAGATCGCACTCGTCCCAGAGAATTCGTGCGGCGACTGAAGAAACACCAAGATCATGGTGTTCGGAGACAACTCCCCGACCACTTCGAAATGCCGTTACCGGGCAGTCCAGCAGCTCTGCGAGAGCAAGTACTTCCCGACTGGCGTGTTGTGCGCCCGCGCCGGTCATAATCATCGGCTTCCTGGATTTTGCGATCGCCGCGGCTGCCGCTGCAATTAAGTCCTCGTCCACGCGTGGCTGTTCGGCATGACCATCGCCGGGGGAAATAGTTATCGCTTCCGAACTCGCCATCGTATCCCAACACATCTCAACCGAGACCGGACCGGGACGACCTGATGTCATAGAGCGGAAAGCCTGGTTGACGGTCGCCGAAGTAGAGCCAAGGTCATCAATACGAAAAGCGTCTTTGATGATGGAACGTAACGTTCCCAGTTGATCCTTCAATTCATGCAGCTGGCCGCGGCCAACCCCCAGGTAGGATGACGGTATGTTTCCAGTCAGACAAAGTACCGGAGAGCAATTTCCCATCGCTGTGCACAGCGCGGCGCTGGCGTTCAGGACTCCAGGACCCGGCACAACGGAAAAAGCTGCAGGTTGCCCGGTCGACTTCGCGGCCCCCATTGCCATGTACGCTGCGGCCTGTTCGTGTCGAGGGACGATGAGTTCAATCGAATGGCGATTGAACGCATCGAATAAGGGATACGTCTGAGCCCCTGGAATGCCGAAGACCTGATCAATCCCGTTCGACTTTGCTGCGAGGACGAGGGCCTCACCTCCGGTGAATACCCCATCAAGTGCGGTTTGCTGGCTGTGGTGATTCGCGGTCTGCGCGAGTTCGGTCGTGTCCGTCATTTTCAGAATTCCTTTATCCGACCGCCAGTCTATTACTGGAGTTGCGAGAAAGGTTCGTGATAATCGTGAGGAATGGACAAATAATGAAAAGAATATGTCCAATAACTAATAATAAAGCGAAAATATTGTGCAAGTACTCTGCTGCATGCGATAATTACGATATGGTGGACATCGACAAGACGGATCGAAAAATTCTCGCGGCTATCCAGGTGAACGCGCGTGCAACACTCAGTGACCTGGCAGATTCGGTGCACTTGTCTGTGTCGCAAGTGCAAAGACGGTTGAAGCGCCTCGAGAATACGAATGTAATCACTGCATACATTGCTCGGCTGGATCCGGCAGCATTGGGATTTGAGGTGGCGGCGTTTGCCGAAGTGACACTAAAAACCCAGGACACGAACGCTGCCGAAGCGTTTCACAGGGCGGTGCACCTTATTCCCGAGATAGTCGAGTGTCACCGTATCAGTGGCGACGCGGACTTTCTTCTTCGGGTTGTCGCGACTGACTTGAAGGGCTATTCACGATTAGCCCAGACCAAGATACTGGCAGTCCCAGAGGTTGCACGTCTTCGTTCGAATATTGTTTTCGAGTCCCCCAAAGACACCACCGAACTCCCGGTTGATCAGTCGTAAGGCTGTCGAATCGACCGACCCCCTTGTAGGAACCATGTGGCTGACGCGTCTAAAGACGCTCAACCACGGTAGTAATGCCCTGTCCCAATCCGATACACATCGTGGCAACGCCCAAGGTGCCTTCGTTCTGTCGCATAACGTTAAGCAAGGTACCCGTTATACGGGCGCCGGAGCAGCCGAACGGATGCCCAAGTGCGATGGCACCGCCATTAAGATTGACCTTCTCGTCCATAACGTCCAGCAGATGCAGATCCTTCAGCACCGGCAATGCCTGTGCTGCAAAAGCCTCGTTCAGTTCCACATGGTCTATGTCAGACATACTCAGCCCGGCACGCTTCAGCGCCTTGTGCGTCGAGGGAACCGGCCCATAGCCCATAATGGATGGGTCGACGCCGGCGACTGCCATTGTGCGAATCCGTGCCAACGGTTCCACGCCTAGTGCCTTTGCGCGCTCGGCCGCCAACACGATCATGCATGACGCGCCATCTGTTACTTGCGAGGAACTGCCCGCTGTTACCGTTCCGTTCTTTGGATCGAACACGGGTCTTAGTTGGGCAAGGCCCTCGACCGTCGTATCCGGACGAATGGTCTCGTCTTGTTCCACCAACACTTTGAAACCGTTGGTGTCATGGCCTTCAATCGGGATAATTTCCTCGGCGAATCTTCCTTTGATGGTTGCTTCGTGGGCGAGTCGGTGCGAACGCGCAGAGAACTCATCCTGAGCCTCGCGCGTAATGCCATGCATCTTGCCCAGCAACTCCGCGGTCAAGCCCATGGAGCCCGCAGCTTTGGCCGCATGCTTGGACAAAGCGGGATTGATATCGATTCCATGAGTCATGCCGATGTGGCCCAGGTGTTCAACGCCGCCGACCACGAACATGTCGCCATTCCCCGTCATGATCGCCTGCGCGGCACTGTGCAATGCCGACATCGATGAGCCGCAGAGGCGATTGACCGTCTGCGCAGGCACCTCGTGCGGTATGACTGACAGCAACGTCAACATACGGGCAACGTTCACGCCTTGCTCTAGCGTCTGGTTGACGCAGCCCCAGAGCACATCTTCCACTTCGGCGGGATTTAATTTGGGGTTGCGCGCAAACAGACCGTTCACCAATGCCGCTGACATGTCGTCAGCACGAGTGTGGCGGAAACAGCCATTCTTGGAGCGTCCCATCGGCGTACGTGCAAAATCTACGATTACCGCATCTCTCGGATTCAGGCTCATTTACTTTCTCCCGCTCGTGCTGTTCCGAAAAAGGTGTCGCCACTGGCTGCCATTTCGCGCAGTTTTTCGGTAGGTAGGTACATGCCTCTCAGCGGTCCCGCTGCTGCTGTAAGCTCGTCGGCTCTGGCCACAAATTTGTCGATACCAAAGTCGTCAATGTAGTGAAGCGCGCCACCCCGGAAGGGCGGAAAACCGACTCCGTAAATCAGGGAAAGGTCAACGTCAGTAGCAGAAGCGGCGATACCGTCTTCGAGACAACGCACAGCTTCCAGGCACATGGGGATCATCATTGAGTCAACGATTTCCTCATCGCTGAGCGTTTCATCGCCGTCAATGACCGGCGCGAGAAGTGCCGCAACTTCTTCATCGACCATCTTCTTCGGGCGCCCCTTCTTATCTATCTCGTACGCGTAGTAACCGCGGCCGTTCTTCTGGCCAAAGCGCTTATTCTCGAACATCACCTCCTGGCAGGATTTGAAGTCATATTTCATGCGGTCGGGGAAGCCTTCCGCCATGACCGCGCCAGCGTGCACGCCCGTGTCGATACCGACAACGTCACACAAGTATGCGGGCCCCATCGGCCAGCCAAATCGTTCCATCGCCCGATCGATCGTTGTGAAATCGATGCCGCGCTTTACCAAACCAATGAAGGCGCCGAGATAAGGCGACAGGATGCGATTCACAAGGAATCCCGGGCAATCGTTGACGACGATCGGTTTCTTGCCCATGGTCAATGCGTAGGCTACGGTCCTGGCCACGGCGTGCTCGCCCGTCTTTTCTCCGCGAATGACTTCGACAAGCGGCATTCTGTGCACCGGGTTGAAAAAGTGCATGCCGCAGAAGTTTTCGGGGCGCTTCAGGGGTTCGGCGAGATGCGTGATCGAAATGGTCGAGGTATTGGACGCAAGAATTGCGTCATCACGAATGTGCGCTTCGGTCTCCGCAAGGACTGCGTGTTTGACCTTTGGATTCTCCACGACGGCCTCGATCACGAGATCGACATTGTCGAAACCGTCGTAGGAGAGGGCGGGCTGGATCTTGTTGAGGACGCCTGCCATCTCGGCAGCAGATATGCGTCCACGTGCAACCTGTTTAGACAGCAATTTGCTGGCTTCCGCCAAACCAAGGTCGATACCGGCCTGCGCGATATCCTTCATAATGATTGGTGTGCCTTTCAGCGCGGACTGGTAGGCGATTCCGCCACCCATGATCCCTGCACCGAGCACTGCAGCCCGTTCCACTTTCCCGGATTTTTTGGCCAGACTCTTGCCGCTCCTGGCTAGCACCTGGTCACTTAGAAACAGACCGATCAGGTTCTTCGCTGCCAGCGTGCCGGCCATCTTGGCGATGCCCCTGGCTTCTTCTCGCAGAGCATCGTCCCGACTCATCCCCGCCGCTTTTTGCATGACCTTGATAGCCGTTACGGGCGCCGGATAGTGTGGTCCGGCCTGACCGGCAACAAACGCCTTGGCCGTTTCGAACACCATCGTGGCCTCGACCTCATTCAGATTCAGCGGTTCCTGTTTTTCCCGCCGCTTAGCCTGGTAGTCGAGCTTGCCGTCGATGCACTGTTGCAGCAGAGACACGGCAGCCTCGCGCAGTAACTCGGGTGCAACGACCGCATCGACAGCGCCAAAACGCAGTGCTTGTTCGGCCTTCTGTTCCTTGCCCGAAGCTATCCATTCGATCGCGTTGTCGGCACCAATCAGGCGTGGCAGTCGCGTGGTGCCGCCATATCCTGGAATGATGCCCAGCTTGGTTTCCGGTAGCCCGATCCGCGCCGTTTCCGACATGACCCGGTAGTCGCAGACAAGCCCCATTTCAAATCCTCCACCCAGGGCAATACCGTTAATGGCGGCCACAGTGGGCATCGGCAAATCTTCAAAGACGTTGAAGACCTCGAGGTTAATTTTGAGAATCTTGTCTGCCGTCTCATCTTCGCTTCCGCCGAATTGCGTGCCGAACTCTGTGATGTCCGCGCCCACGATGAAAACGGGTTTGCCGCTGGTGACTATTACACCCTTGAGCGACGTCTCGGCCGAGATTGCCGCGGTTGCCTCCTTCAGCTCGTTGAGCGTCAGAGCATTGAACTTGTTGATGGAATCATCTTGCAGGTCGAAGCAGAGCTCCGCGATTCCATCGTCAGTTAGCCGGACGGTTATCGCTTTTCCCGAGTAAATCATTTCTTTCCTCTCTTGTTCACAAGTGCTGGCGTGCTAGAACATGAATTGGTTCTCGTCCATCGTCATTAGTGGGTCAGGACCCGTCGACATCGTTTCCAGAAGAGACGTGGTTCGCGGCAGTATCTTGGCGAAATAAAATTCTGCCGTCTGGATCTTCGCACGATAAAACGCCTCTTCCTTCGTGCCTTGCTCGAGTCTGCGATATGCAGCTCGCGCGCTGGCAGCCCAGGCAACGCCGAGCAGTATGTAGCCTGAGAACATGATGTAGTCGACCGAGGCTGCACCCACAGCATCGCGGTTGCGCATTGCGGCGAAGCCGATTTTTCGGGTTAATGACTTCCACTGCTTCGTCAGTCGAACCAGCGTCTTCAGGTAGGGGCGCATTTCCTTGCGGCCACGGGACCGCTTGCAGAAGTCCAGGATGAAACTCGTTACCGGCATCAGCGCCTCGCCTCGTGTACCCAGCACCTTTCTGCCTAAAAGGTCCAGTGCCTGGATGCCCGTCGTGCCTTCATAGAGCATGCCGATCCTGGCGTCCCGCACATTCTGTTCCACACCCCACTCATTGATATAGCCGTGCCCGCCAAAACACTGCAGCCCGAGGTTCGCACTCTCGAAACCCGTCTCGGTGAGGAATGCCTTGATAATGGGCGTCAGGAAACCCAGTACATGGTTAGCAAGTTCGCGAGCTTCCGGGTCATCGGACTTGGTCAGGATGTCGCCTTGAGTACTGGCGAAGTAGATCAATGCGCGACCACCTTCAGCAAACGCTTTTTGCGTCAATAGCATGCGACGTACGTCGGGGTGCACGATGATCGGATCCGCCGGTCCGGCAGGATTTTTCGGGCCGGACAGAGACCGCATTTGCAGGCGGTCCCTGGTGTAAGCGAGAGAGTTCTGGAAGGCGAGTTCGGCGTGCGCAAGTCCCTGCAAACCAGTACCGAGGCGGGCGAAGTTCATGAATGTGAACATGTGGTTAAGGCCTTTGTTTTCCTCCCCGACCAGGTAACCGGTTGCGCCGTCGAAGTTCATCAGGCAAGTCGAGTTTCCGTGAATGCCCATCTTGCGTTCGAGAGCGCCACACGAGAGGTTGTTACGTTCTGCGATGGAACCGTCGTCCCCTGGAATGAACTTCGGTACGACAAACAGTGAGATGCCCTTTGTTCCCGGGAGCGAGTCAGGCAGGCGCGCCAACACGATGTGAACGATGTTCTCGGCGAGGTCGTGCTCACCGGAGGATACGAATACCTTCGATCCGGTAATTCGATACCTGCCGTTCGAAGTCTGTTCAGCCTTGGTCTTCAAAAGTCCCAGGTCCGTGCCGCAATGCGCCTCGGTCAGGCACATCGTGCCGGTCCATCGGCCACTGACCAGAGGTTCCATGAAGAGCGCCTTGAGTTCCTCGGAGCCGTGTTCTTCGATGGTCTCCATCGCGCCATGGGAAAGTCCGGGGTACATCGACCAGGACCAGTTGGCTGTGCCATTCATTTCTCGAATCGGCAGGCCGATTGACATGGGCAGGTCCTGGCCTCCGTAGTGAGCGGGCTGATCCAAAGACGGCCAGCCCCCATCAACGTATTGCTGGTAAGCCTCTTTGAATCCGCGAGCCGTCTTGACCTCGCCGTTTTCCAGCATCTCACACCCGGCCTCGTCGCCCACGGCGTTCAGCGGGCCGATAATCTCTTCCGAAAATTTGCTGGCCTCGCCCAGGATTACGTCGATCAATTCCTGGTTAACCTCCTCGCAGTCAGGCAGCGACTGGTAGTGTTTTTCGAAGTGCAACAGGTCTTGCATAACAAATCGCATGTCCCGCAGTGGGGCTTTGTAGGTAGTCATTCTGGTTCTCTCTTGGGCTTTCGCCGCTTTCGGAGTACAAGTGTACGCACAACTGTACCATTCTTTTGCTAGGATGCACACTTAAGGTTCACGAACGTGCCAATCCCGCACTGAAGGGGCGAATTGTTGAAGGTCTCCAGAAAGAAGCAGAAAGCAGAAACCCGGCAGAAACTCTTGGATGCTGCGGCCGCCGAGCTAGCCTCGGGTCGGAGTTTCGACGCGCTCAGCCTCAGGGAAGTCGCCAAGCTTGCCGGCATCGCGCCGACGTCTTTCTACCGCCACTTCCACGACATGGAAGGCCTGGGACTTGCGCTTATCGAGGAACACGGCAAGACACTTCTGACCCTGATGCATCATGTTCGGGAACAGGCGTCCGGCGGACATTCGCTGATCCGCACGTCGGTCGAGACGCTATTCGATTACAATTTCGCCAATCAGGGCATGTCGCGAATGATCCTTCTGGAGAGTATGTCCCGGCATTCGGTATTTCGTGAAGCAGCTGAGAAGTTGTTCGCAACGATGTCCAGGGACCTGGCTGAGTTCCTGATCTGGGACGCGAAAAAAAGAGGCGTACCGCTGGGGCATCCGCGGCTTGCCGCTAATTCCATGGTCGCCATCTTGTTCACGACCGGGATAGCGCTGCTCAATAGACCAGCCGGGGATCGAGGGCGGCACGTCAAGGCAGCCATCGTCCAGCTGCGGATGATTATGCGCGGGGCCGAAGCAATGGATCAGGAAGCCTGAAACGCTGTATCGCAACCAATCTGCAAAAAAGGGGTCAGACCCCATCGCCGATGCGCTCCAATAATGTTGAGGCTTATGAAAAAAATACTAATGCTCGCGGCTGCAGTCTTCCTTTTTGGTTGCGGCGGAAGTAGTGACCGTTCGCCCGCCGAACCGGCGACAGGGGCTGGCGGCGGTCAGACCGGCAAGTCTGTTGATGTGCAGGTCGCGCCTCGATTTGGTTTCCTCGCGGACCGGGTCAATGATGGCGTAAGCGAGCAGAAACTTGAAAGCGACCAGTGGACCCATGTGATTCTGCAGGCTGAGAAATATTCAAGCACCAGGTCGAACTCATACCCGACTACTGCACCCCCAACACCGTTAATTTTGCACAAAAAAATACCCGCAACGATGTGCGGGTATTCTCTCAAATGGATTTGACCACTTACGGCATTCTTAGTGTGGACCTTCCATCTTATTCGAATGACTGCGTTAAACGTACATAGTAGCCGCGGCCGAACAATCGATAGGTTGCTGGATCCGTTGTCGCATTGAATCCTACCTCGATGAACGGTGGCTCCTCATCTGTGATGTTCGTGAAACCAGCAGCAATGTTCGTTCCCGTTTGCTCAAACGTGTAATTGACTACTACGTCGTGATACAGAACATGTGGGACATTCTGAATGTAAACGGGGTTGCCGTTCGCATCCACTGCATTACCCGCGAAGCAGTTACAGAATGTATCGGCGGCAAGACCGCTGACGTACTCACCGAGGTAGCCAACAGACAGGTTGTTACGACTCCATTGCAGGGAATAGTTGAACTTGTCCACTGCGTAGGCGCCGCCGTCTTCGGCCGTTGGGTCAGTATAACGACCGGACAGATCAACTTCTGCTTCACCCGGGACACCTGTCTTGGTGCGCTCAAGTAAATGAGACCAAAGCACAGCCGCTGACCAGCTGCCTATGTTCGAGTCAATTGCCCAACGAACCTCGGTATCAATACCCTGGGCACCCTGTTCCGCAACGTTAAGACTGGTATCAAAAACGCTCGCTAGCGAGAAGTCAGCTCCACGTGTAACCAGGTTACAGGCGCTCGCTATCTGGCTGACGTAGCAGTCTGTCAGGATCTTATCGACTCCCAGCGAACTAATTCCGTCTTCGATATCAACGGTCCAGTAATCAACCGTAACGGTGGTATCGGAATCGCCAAACTCAGGACTCCAGACCAGACCGGCAGTGAAGGTTTCACCGGTTTCAGGAATGATAGCCGGGTTACCACCAACCTGGGTGTTAACCTGAGAATCTGTCACTGGCGCTATTTGAGTACATCCCGGTGAGGTCGCTATGTTCGCGGCACTACACGGGTCCGTGAACTGCGGGAAGTTATCGACAATACCGCCGAAGAGGTCGCTAATTGTCGGAGCACGGAAGATCGTACCGGCCGTAGCACGAAATTTCAGACTTTCGATCGCCTGGAACTCAATGCCGAACTGCCACGTCGCTTCGCCATCAAAGGCATTCCACTCGTCAAAACGAGCACCGCCCTTGAGGTCCAGGGATTGCGTGCCGTTATCGAACGCCGGCAAAAGGACTTCAGCGAATACGCTGGTGTTGTACAGCGATCCGTTCGTACCAGCGCCAACATTACCCGTTACAGCGCCTGACTGCTTACCGGAGTCCGGCTGGCCCGAGAATGTCTGTCCCCAGTAACCCAGGCCGACCGCCCAACCCATCTCGCCGCCGGGCATATCAAATGCACTGCCGGAAATGCTGGCACTTGCTGTGTCCATGGTCGAGGTGAAATGGTCGATCAGGTCAACCGATACGTAGTCGATCATGTCCTGCGTCATGGTTGTCGTTACGGGCTGACTCGTGACCGGGTCAACTACGCCACCGCCGAACATGTTTAACGGCACACAGCCCGTGATGAGCGTGTTGGGATCCGTTACGTCGGTGTAGCACTCTGGCTGTCCGTTACCATCGAGGTCAGCTGAAGGCCCTAAAGCATTGTGTAGTCGCGCACCGGAGAACTGACCGGCGTCCACATCGGTACGGCTACGATAGCCGCGGTTGTAGCTGACTTCCCAATCCATATCGTTGAACGTGCCCTCAAGACCGACAACGGCCTGTATTTGAGTGATGTTCTGCGTGAAGGTTCGGTTCGTCTCAATCATGCGACGACGAGGGTTCACGAGCGGTTCAAAAGCCAGCTGATTAGCGGCGTTGGCCGGATTGGCGTTGTGCGCGGTAATGGCCTGAACCAGGTAGTAGTTGTCTTGTGAAACGCCGGTGAAGGCCGTATTGACTCCCGTCGTTGGATTGACGAAGAAACCATCGTGCATCGGATCGCCGCCGGTGAAAGGCATCGGCGCGAGTTCCTGCTTGGACTCACGGAAATTACCGCGAACCTGTGCGTTGAAGCGGACGGTATCTGTAAGCTCAAAATTGGTCTCAACGAACACGTTGGTGCGCTCGTACGGCGTCTGAATGAAATTTACCGGTGCATAGTTGTAGGTGCGGCCATCGTGCGGAATTATCGTGCCGACTGTGTAAGGCTGCGTTGCAGCAGTGCCGACCAGAAAGAGACCGTTGCCGGCATGATCGCCGGGGTTGGGGAAATCGTCGGCGGTATTAGTTGGCGTACCGTTGTCATTGATGTCGCGGACGCTGAAAAATGACAAACGACTTTCCGGTATGCGCGAAGAGCCAATCGGATAGCAACCACCTGTAGCCGTGCCGTCGTATGGCGCTGCGATCTGAGCTTCACAACCTTCCGGGTAGATATAGAAAGAGTTCTGGAAGTAGTCCCACGGCGCGTCACTTTGGAATGCCTGTGACTGATCCACGAACTCTGCACCGAACACAATGTTACCGCCTTCGAACGTTTTACCCGCGATCACACCAATAGAGTTTTGCTCGCCGTTATCCATATCGAAAAAGTCGGCGTTTTGCAGTGTGAACTCCAGGCCTTCGAAGTCACGACGCGTGATGATGTTTACAACACCAGCAACCGCGTCGGCGCCGTAGACAGCAGATGCGCCATCTTTCAGGATCTCAACGCGTTCGATCATGTTGGCCGGTATCGTCTGGTAGTCGCCGCCGTCAACACTGCGTTTGCCGTTAATGAGTGTCAATGTTCGATCGACCCCCATGCCACGCAGGTCGATTTGTACAGAGCCGTTGCCGCCGTTATTCGTTGTCGTGCCGATCGGCGATCCGGACATCGAAGGCATACTCTGTAACAGGTTACCGACGTCAGTAATACCCTGAGCAAGAAGTACCTCTCGGCTGATTACTGTGACTGGGCTGGCACTATCGAGGTCAGCACGCTTAATGCGTGAACCGGTAGTGATGATTTCTTCTATTGGCTCGTCTGCGTTTACATCCTGCGCCATAGCGTTTGGTGCAAGACCGACAGCCAGTGCGCTCGCCCCTATTCCCAGGCCGAGACGAACTGCAGTCCGCAGATTATTGGTATTCGAAAACATGGGTTGCTCCCCTTATAGTGAATAAATAAATCGTTGTGTTTTACACACAACGCTCGCAGAAATTTATAACACTAAAGCCGGATAGTAGGAAAAAAGGAGCCAAAAGAGACTGTTTTAAAAGGGGTTTTATGGGTGATTAGGTGTAAGTGATGTAGCAAAAAATAGTGTCGTACTAAAACAACGCCGGCGAAATTGTCATGATTGTTATGTAAAGTTGAGTAGCACTAGCGGGGTTCTTTTCACAATTGCATTTGGATTTGTTGTTCTGTTAGCGAGATGGAGTCGCCAAGGATGGTTCTTATTCGAATTTGCTATTTATTGTGCTTTCTTGCTGGCTTTGCGCGATCTCGTCCCGTTCAAATATGATCCTCTTTGAACATCTCTTCGAGGAACAGGTGTAACGCAGTCACCCCCCGCCTCGGTACCCCGCGACCTGGACTTAAGAGGAACAAATCACGCGTTGCCGTCGAGTATTCTGGTAACACTTTGATCAGGCGGCCGTCCTCAATATATCTCTCACATAAATAGTCCGGCAAACGACACAAGCCCAGGCCCGCCACCACTGACGCCGTTGCTTCAAGCAAACTGGATACCTCAATGGAGTGCGATATCGGCCCGCTAACACACGCACCATCCCGTTCAAATTTCCATGTCGATCTACGCTGCCCCAACCTGTTCATGACTATGCAGGGGTGTTGTTCGATATCCCGCGGAGATGCCAGGGAGGCAGACTTCGCAAGGTATTCGCTACTCGCGCACACTGACTGTTTAATCCTGGCTATTCTGGTTGCAAAGACATCGGAGCTCTTGGGCCTCTCCCAATCGAGTTGGAGATCTACGCTCGAGAATGTTCCCTTTGTCCAGAAAGACTTTGGATAACACTGAGCGGTGAACTTCGGATTAGTCACCTCAAACTCTGAGAGCTTCAAACCAAGATGGTGTTCAATAAGATCGGCCGGCGCGCCAACAATTATTGGATCGGTTTTGGCGACATCCTCGCCGTTCTTAGCCGCAGACTCCGCGACCTCCACGGCTTCCAGCAGGTGCTCGCACCGCTCGTAACATAGTCGGCCAGCATCGGTGACAACCGTGTGTTTTGGCGACCTGTCAAGCAACATCACACCCCACGTTTGCTCTAAGTCACGGAGTCTCCGACTAACTGTCGTGCGCTCAATACCCAGTTCCGCGGCGCATCTGGAGATCCCGCCAGCCTGAACGATCTTCGCGAATACTACCAAGTTGACTATCTGACTTAGGTCTGTGTGCATTCTATTCCTTCACCACCGGCCGAACCAAGCGTCGCCGTTCACACCAGTTCACATTGAACAGGGTCGCGCCAACTGAGTCTTATCGAAAGCGTGATGAATTCTTGATGGAAGTTGAATGAACGATGGGAATTTGGAGTGGGGCTACTGGATCACCAATCGCGCGTTGTAGTGGCGGCAATGTAGCGATCGAAACGCTGGTCGCCGTGCAGGGTAGAGAACAGCGGGTCATTGGCGTCCCATAAAAAGAAGCGCCGGCCCGCATTCGCGGCCTTGTCAAACCACTCAAATGCGATGGCGTCATCACCACGCAATGTGTGGCAGCCGGCGATCAGCCAGTAATCATACGATTCAACATCGCCCGACTCGATCTTTTGCAGCGTGTGTTCGAGAACCCAGTCCACGAGCAGCATCGCATCGTCCACTCTTGATTCGGCGAGTAGTACTTTGGCCTGACCCAGTCTCGCATAACGATCGTCGGGAAAATGTTTGACAACGCTTTCGAAGTGCCGCAGAGCTTTCGGCAGATCCCCCTTCATGAGGCTGCCAACCCCCATGACCTGAAGACATGCATAATGGCTGGGAAAAGGCTCGATGATCCTGGCACACCGTGCCACCGCCTCGTCAGGGTATCCGGTGAACATCTCCAGCATCGCAAGCCGGGACGCCGCCTGAGTCTGCAGCGGTATTCGTTGCAAAGCGCGATTCAGCCAGGTTCTCGCCGCTTCGACATTGCCTGCTTTAAGATACAGATAGCCGAGACTGCTCATGGCAACGTCATGGTCGGGCACCTGACGCAACGCTTGCAGGAAGAGTGCTTCCGCTTTCTCGAACTCAAGCCGCTGGAAATACAGATACGCGCTATCGAGCACGGCTGGCCAGTGGTCAGGGTCGACTTCGAGGGCATGCTTGTAGGCGTCAAGCGCGGCACCTTCATCGCCTGTCAACGCGAGAGCCGTACCCAGGGCTTTGTGAGACTCGGCGAGCTCGGGAGCCAGCTCGACAGCTCGCTCGGCCAGCGAGCGCGCCTCGTTGCGTCTGTCACCACCCCAGTATAGTGCTTCTTGCGTGAACGCATCGGCCAACCCGGCATACGCAAGGCCGTATTCCGGGTCGAGTTCCAAAGCCTGTTCCAGGAAGACCACCGCGTTCTGATTGTGCACATACGTTTGTTTTTCGTACAACCGGTGTCCATTAATATAGGCTTCCTGTGCCGCGGTCCTCACAACGGGTATCTCTTTCTGTTGCGCGACGCCATCGAACCGTCCCAGGAACGCGAGGAGCAGTATGGCCCCTGCGGCAACGGACCAGCGATACATGCGGCTCTGTTTCCGCCTTGGTTTCGCGTCTCCGACACGGGCAATCAGCCGATAGCCGACTTTCGGCACGGTCTCGACGAACGCTGGCTTTCTTGCATTGTCGCCAAACGCCTGGCGAATCTGGGAGATACAGCGGGCCAGGGCAGCATCGCCGACAATCGTGTCGGGCCACAATGCGCCAATGAGCTGCCCCTTCGTGATGACTTCCTGAGGATGTGACGCGAGATAGACCAGCACCTTCATCACCTGGGGCTCCAGGTGGATACTCTTCGATGCTCTTGACAGACGACCTAGCCTGATCTCGACGAGCCAGCCGTTCAGAGTGAAATTCACATCGGTCATTCGACTTCCATCAAGAATTAATCAAGCAACAGTTTAAGACTCGGTTGGCACAGCTATGTTCAATGTGATTAATAGTGTTGCGATTGAGGGTTGACCAATCAGTGCCAAGCCTTCGTCTGTCTGATGGAACCATTTGGTATGAACCAGCCTCTAAATTCCGGGATGTATGGTCGAATCCGATTGAATGAGAATCTCTGGATGATTTCGTCATAAAAAAACTACTTATGCTCGCAGCTGCGGGTCTCCTTTTTGGTTGCGGAGGCAGTGATCGCTTGCCCAATGACCCGGCGACAGGAGCTGGCGGTGGTCAGACCGGCACTACCCGATATGCCACATCGCTACCTTTGGCGGATAACTCAGGTACAGGCGCCTTCAAGGTGCTTCTCATGGGAAATAGTCATGCCGCCGGATTGTTGCCGGTGATTGAGAAACTCCTGATCCTGGGCCAGCCCGACAAGTCTGTTGATGTGCAGGTCGCGCCTCGATTTAGTTTCCTCGCGGACCGGGTCAATGATGGTGTAAGTGAGCAGAAACTTGAAAGCGAACAGTGGACCCATGTAATTCTGCAGGCTCAGAAATATTCAAGCACCAGGTCGAACTCATACCCGACGACTGCCGCAGAATACTGGATCAGAGGAAGCAAGGAGCAGGGTGCGACACCCATTATGTTTCCGGAACACCCGCGAAAAGGGAATACGTGGGAGGGGCAGACGCTGTGGGATCTCCACTCCGGAATTTCTGACCGTGAAAATGCTTGCGTCGCACCAATAGGACTTGTCTGGGACGAGGTTATTTTCAGAGATAGCGCCCTGGTACTCCATCAGCCTGACGGTAATCATGCATCCGAAACAGGCTTGCTTCTAACCGCCCTGATCTTCTATCAAATAATAACGGGGCAACCTGTCGGCTCTCTTCCGGAACTCTCGGAGTTTGGTATCAATTCTGCGACCGAGCAGATCATGAAGGCATCGGTATCGTCTCTCCTCTTCACTTATCAGGCTTGCGACTATGAAGCTTGATAAGTGACTATGTCACGGGCTGGACGCGGAACCTTTATCCCTGCCAAGACCGATGCGTTCCAATAATGCCGAGCCTTCGTCTGTCTGGCGTATGGCCTCCACCATTCCAGCGACATTGGTGCCGCCTTTGGTAGTTAGCAGGTCCAGCAAGCTGTCCATGCCACTATTAACGTCGCCGGAATTGACGATGACCTTAATGCCCGCATCCTGCAATGCTTTTGCTTGCTCGACACCGACAGTTTCGTCTTTCTCCACACCGCGAATCTTGATCAGATATTCCTGATACCCGTCATTGCTACCGATCTCGTCGGCCAACGCGATTTGTGGCGACACAGTCGCCATCTCTTCGAGTCTCTTTGCTTCGGCATTTGATGTGCCGATCGCGAGTATACCTTCGGCATCTTTCAGCGAATCCTGCAGATCGCCCTCGGCGACAATAATGGTCTTTTGCTTGGTCGCCTCTGCGTCAATGACCTCTTGCTGGCGCTGACCTTCGGCGCGAATGACAACTGTCTGTTTATCCTCGTCGGCTTTAACGACCTCGACAGAACGGTTGATTTCAGCAGCGCGAACGTTCTTAACCAGCTCGACAGCCATATCACGTTCAGCCGTTTCTTTGGCCTGCGTCTTGATTTCCTGCAAAGCCTGCTCGTCGGCAATACCCACGGCCTGTTCCTTCTGTGCCGTTCTTAGCCCCACCAGTTCCTCAGCTTCCTGTGCCCGAACATCGACCACCTGGCGTGCTTCGATTTCTGCTGTTTCCGCGAGCTTGGTATTCTCGGCGACAACGACACGAGACTCTCTGTCGATCACGGATTCCTTCTTCGCCATGATGTTCGATACCGTCTTCGATTCACTGCCATCGCGAATGTCCATCAGTTCGATATTCTTGACGTTTGACACACCCCAGGCGACCAGTTGATCAGCGACTTCATCCGTGAACATCTTTCCGAATGTACTGCGCTCCATCATGATGTCTTCGATTTCATGCTTGGCCAGAATGGTACGAACAGCGCCCTGCAGGATGGATTCCAACTGGGCCTGGAGTTCATGTAAGTTCTGGATGCGCTTGGCGGCGACAGACGGGCTCTTGATTCGAAAAAAGGCAACGACGTCGACGACAAATGGCACCTTGCCAATATCGTAGGCTTCGTAATTCGTCAGTTTTTGATCGAAAACGGACAAGGGCAGTACGATTCGTTGCACACCGACGACCGGCCACCAGTGTGGCCACTCGTAATAGCTGTTGCCTCTGGATTCTCCTTCTTCACCCTCTTCGAATTGCTTGCCATATATCGATGTACTATTGCGAGACTGCACTATATGCACTTCGTTTGGTTCAACGACCCGGCGATACGCTTTGGCCAACAGGACCGCAATCAACAAAAGCGCAACGACGCCGACAGCTATTGATCCTGCGGTCGTCAAGCCGTAACTGAAGAAGCTGGTGAATGTTTCACTCATGGGTACATCTCCTTAATAAAGCCGATTCGGTGTTGCGTCTGGCGCGACTGCTGGGAACGTGCTGAAGAACAAAATTATTCTTGTGTTTTTATTCCCGCCTGGTATGAAACTACCATATAGTGCGAAATGCAATTAGGTAAATCTCCGGATTGCCGACTACACAGTATTTCCCTGACTATACTCATATCGACGGCTCGGGCGCCTTGGCGCCCAAAATGGAGGCCTGAAAAATGCGTAAAATCCAGATGTTGGCTGTGGCCACTGCTCTAATATTCGCCACTGTGGTTTGGGCCGGAGATTCCGAAAAAGGTCTAGAGGCCTATAACTCCACTGACTACGAAGCCGCGTTGGCGATTTGGCAGCCATTGGCAGAGGCCGGTGACGTTGGTAGCCAGTACGGTCTTGGCATGATGTATGGCAACGGTTTCGGCGTTCCAATGGACGACGCTCTCGCCATCAAGTGGTATGGGCTGGCCGTTGAGCAAGGACATTCCGGAGCAATGTGCAATCTCGCTGTGATGTATCAAAACGGCTGGGGCGTAGCGGTGGATGATGAGGAAGCGACTCGTTTGTACACGCTTGCCGCAGACCAGGGTGTTGCAGAAGCAATGACCGCCCTGGGTCGTCATTTTGCGATGGACTTCTCGGAAAATTACGATCCGATGCAAGCTTACAAATGGTTCAGCCTGGCGGCGATGCGGGATGATATTGATGCCAATTCTAAACGCGACTTCATCGCAGACAAATTAACTGCTGAGCAACTGGCAGAAGTTGATGCCCTGATCGCAGTTTGGTCCAGTGCCCATACCGGGTTACACGCCAAGCAATGATCGTCAGCCTGCGTCCGGTTGAG
>JAJFKV010000056.1 GCA_021773055.1 Woeseiaceae bacterium | reverse complement strand
TTCCTAAACCAGTTTTCTGGCGGCAATAGCGAGTGGGTACCACCCGATCCCTTTTCGAACTCGGAAGTGAAAACGCTCAGCGCCGATGGTAGTGTGGGGTCTCCCCATGTGAGAGTAGGACACCGCCAGGATTTATTTATGAAAGGCCGCGCCCGGTTTCCGGGTGCGGCTTTTTTTATGGTCCAGCGGCCGTGCCAGTAGCGACCGGCTAGGGTGCCGTGTTCTTCAGCAGAACCCGGCCGCCAAGGGCGCCGGTGTAGATCTGATCACGGATCGCCAACTGACCATTGACGATGGCGTGCCGAATACCCGTCGAAAGACTGTCCCAATTCTTGAAATCTGCGCTTGGAGCGAAAGACTCGAGATCGATCACGATGACATCCGCGAAATTACCGACGTCGATCCGGCCCCGTTCCGACAGGTCGAACGTGTCGGCCGTTAAAGCGGAGGATTTGAACAGGAACTCCTCCAAAGACAACAGTTTCTGCTGTCGTACGTATTGCCGATATTTCTGGGGGAAGCTCGCGTACTTTCTGGGATGACCGTCGGTTCCATCCGATGACGTCATTACCCAGTCTTTCACCATGAAAGCCTCGATATCCTGTGGCTTCATGTTGAACGATGCGACTCGCGTCGACCCACGTCGAATGATATCCAATGCGGTTTCTACCGGCGGGGCTTCACGCGCTGCCGCAATTTCGGCGAGTGTCAGGCCAACGATACTTTCGTCCTCTGCAACCACGACCAGCAACGTTTCCGGGCCGCCGCGCCGGCGCAGGTTCTCTGCGACAGCCGCGCGCTCGTCTGTGGACAAGCGAGTGTTACGAAGTCGCTCGAGGTAATCGCCCTGCGTGCCTTCGAGCAGGTGTTTGGGCAGTAGTGCATTGCGCATATGCGTGCCTGACGCGCGCCAGGGATATTGGTCGGCTGTGACTGCCTGCCCAGCCGCACGTGCCGTCTCGATAATTTTGATGATCGCGTCGCTCTGGTCCCATACGTCCACACCGAGCGCTTTGATATGGGCGATATGTACTGCAATGCCGGCCGCTTTGCCGATTTCGATGGCCTCTTCAACCGCGGCAACAACGCCAATGTTGTAGTTGCTCTCATCGCGAAGATGCGAATCGTAGATGCCATCGAATTCAGCTGCTGCCGCCGCCAGCGCGATGACTTCCGCTGTGTCTGAATAGCTTCCAGGTGCGTAAAAGAGGCCAGTCGACAAGCCGAGCGCGCCTGCGCGCATTGCATCTCGTACCAGCTCGGACATTTGCACAAGTTCTTCGTCGCTTGGCACCCGCTCCTCGCCCGCCATTACTTCGCGACGAAGCGCTCCATGTCCGACATACACCGCCGTGTTTGTGCCGATACCGTTAGCGCTGAGGACTGACGCGAATCCCCCGACGTCGACTCTGCCGCCGCCATCATTGCCGATAAAAACGGTTGTTACACCCTGGAATAGATAGTTGAGGTTAGCGTTCTTGTCGCGGCTTAATAGCTCGGCTTCCGAGTGCGTGTGTGGATCGATGAAGCCCGCCGATACGACAGACCCGCTCGCATCGAGGGTTGTCTTGCCGACTATGTTGGACTCGATGGCTTCGCCGACAAACACGATTCTGTCACCGTCAATACCCACGTCGTTCCGTGTCAGCTTGGCGTCGGCCTGGCCGCTATAGACCATGCCACCCCGAATCAGCAGGTCAATCTCGGTGACGGTCGGCACGGACTCCTGGCTGCATGCGCCAGTGATAAGCGTACAGCAAGCTAGTGCGGTCCGAATTTTCATTCGCGCGTGATCAAAGAAAACTGACGAAAGCGATCGCGACGTACAAGGCGATCGAGATTCCGGCGGCGGCAAGCGCCAGGGGCAGCTGTGTCAGTACGTGGTCCATCAGGTCCGAGCCACAGGCCATCGACGACAGGACCGTTGTGTCCGAATAGGGCGAACACTGATCGCCAAATACGGCGCCGCCAAGAATTGCGCCAAAATTGAGCGCGAAAAAAGTAGTGTCCGGGCTAATGGCGTATGCCAGGGGCAACGCGATCGGAAAAATAACGGCATAGGTTCCCCAGGAACTCCCGATAGAGAACGAAACAAACATGCAAATAATCATTAACACGCCCGGTAGAATGTAGGGGACGTGTTGCAGCAATCCACTGGTATTGTCGATAACGAATTTGGCAGCCCCGAGTGCCTCGGACACATTGCCCAACGTTACGGCCAGGCCAAGAATTACAGCACCGATGGTAACGCCCTTGATGCCGGTGAGCATGCCGTCAAAAACGCTGTTCAGCGACATACCACGAATGACCGCGAGCACCATTGCCGAAATGACGGACAGGCTAAAGGCTTCAAGGATCATTGACGATCCACCAAACAGCAGCGGCCCTATCGACAGGCCCAGCAAAACACCGATCGGAACGAAGAAGTCGATCAGCGAAGGCGTATACCCTTCAGGCACTTCGGCGGTTCCGAGTTCTCTCGTGAGTAGCGGCGTAGCGCCGGGTCGATCCAGTTCTCCGGTTTCCATAGATCGTGTTTTGGCGGCTCTCATTTTTCGGCCTATCCAGGGCAGCTTATCGAGCGCCAGGAGAAGCGTGAAGGTCACAGCGATAATGCCGTAGAAATTAAATGGGATCGCCCTCCAGAACCAGTCAATGGCGCTTTGCTCGTCCGGGATGATCTCGCGCAGCGAGTCGATCGCGATGAGGCCTGCAATATAGGCGGGCCACGCATTAAACGGCAAAATCGTTGCAATAGGCGAGGCAGTGGAATCGACGATGTAGGCGAGTTCCTCATGCGATACTTTCTCGCGATCAGCAACCGGTTTGACGGTTGTGCCGGCCAGTACCGTGCTAATGGTTCCGCCCTGGTGAAAAACCACGCCCATTACCCAGGCAAACACTTTGGCTGATCGACGTGAGTTGACGAAGCGATTCGCGGCCGTGGTCGCGAAGTGTTGCGCGGCACCGGTTCTGTTCCAGACGCCGATCAGTCCACCAAGCGCCCATAGATAGACCAGCAAAATGTAGGCGTAACGTTCACTGCCAAGACTCGGCAATAAGAACGCGTTCACGATATTGTATTGTCCGGTCACGACGCCGCCGAGCAGAATGCCGCACAACAGGCCGAGCAATACGTTCTTGCTCCAGAACGAAATAACCAGCGTTGTGAGGGCCGGCAGCAGCGCCAGCCACCCGTAGTCAATCACTTCCATTTAACCGATCACCGCGAGCACGTCTTCCAACGACTGCTGTTTCCGCCACACATCGAGCACAACGCCTCCTGTGTCATTACTGGTCGCTCCGAAGACGCCGATCGCCGGCAGGTTGTTGTAGAAGAACGGGTTTGAAAAGTAGTACGCGCCCGTATCGTGCAGCATAACGTAGTCACCGGGTTCGATGCGTGGCAACGGTCGATTCACTGCCAGCATGTCGCCCGCAAAGCAACAGGGACCGGCGACGTCTTGCTCAACAAGCGTTCCACGTTTTTCAACGCCCAAACTGTCAAATACGCTGAGACGAATCGCCCATAAGTCGGGCATAAATGCTGTCCGCGTCGCAGTTTGCGCGCCGGCGTGTGTGATCGCGATGGGCCGGCCGCCTGATTGCTTGGTGTACTCAACCCGTGTCGCGATAAAGCCGTTTTTGGCATAGATTGAACGCCCAAATTCCGTTTTGATCGTGAATTCGCCCGAGAAAAGCTCGGGAATTGAGTCTCGCAAAGCGCCGGCGTAGTCCGAAAACGTTGGCGCAATTTCTTCGCTGTCGAAATTCACCGGCAGACCGCCGCCAATATCAATCACTGATATCTGCTGTCGACCAATGGCCTGATTTATTTCTTTCGCCAGATCCACGACTACACGAATACCCGCGACCATGAGTTCAATTGCGCAGCCTTGTGAGCCAATGTGCGTATGAATGCTCGTCAACCAGCTGTGTGTTTGATAACAATTGATGAGTTTTTCACGATTGCCTGCGTCCTTCAGTGCTACGCCAAACTTGGACGTACTCGTTGCTGTACTCATTGCACCGATTCTTCCCGAACCAACTTGTGGGTTGATGCGGAATCCGATACGGGATTTCGGTTTTATGTTGTTTGCCAGGCTTAGAACGCGGTCGAGCTCCTGGAAATTATCGATGTTGAAACTGATACCGCTTTGTAATGCAAATTTCAAAACATCGATGGTCTTCGCGGGCTCGTCATAAACAATTTTTTCAGGCGTAAAGCCCACATCGAGTGCCTGGCGCAATTCACCGGCACTCGCGACTTCACAGCCCAGTCCTTGTTTGCGGATGACAGCCAGCGACTGGCTCATTGCGTTGGCTTTGGCGGCGAAGGTATGTTCGAAGTGGGCCGGAAACGCGTCGATCAGGCTCGCAATAGTGCGTCGCACGCTCGCAACGTCAATAAAGCCCGCTACCAACTGAGTATCAGAAAGCGCGCCTTGTCGTATAGCCTCACGAAGGATCTCGCCCTTGAATGCGATGCGCCCTTGAATGTCTTCGTCGCTCGTTGGGAGCGCTTTCAACTGGCTGTCAGACACAAAGATGCTCCAAAGCTAACGGTATGGTCATTGTCACGCAGGATTTCGTCGCGAATCTAATGACGTTGTTTGCGAACGTCATAACTAACGGCTATGAGCCAGCCACTAGTAATCCTGGCTCAGCAGCAGTTTCATCAGTTCTTCTGCAAAGACGACTGCTGCTGCTCGTGTAGCCGCCCGGTCGGTCTCGTCACCAACTTCAAATGTGACAGCAGGGATGCCATATCGCTTAAACATGTAGTTTTTGCTGTTCGCCTGATCGCTGACCGGGGCTGCCTCGTTCGTGAACGAGTAGTTGCCGAGGCGTTTCTCCGTATTGCTGAGCCAGGTAGGTGTAAAGCCCGGTGGGTCGGTTGGAAATTCTGCCGACTGTGTATAGAGGAGATTGCGTTTGGTTGAGTGAAAATCAGCAAACATCCGAATCTTGGCACCCGACGCATCCAGGTCGTCCAGCAGTGTTTGCATCGCTTGCGTTTCGGGCTGTGCGAAAGGGCCCCAATCGCGGTTCAGGTCTGTTTCGCCCAGGTTGTGACGCCAATGACCGGCTATGACACCGTCAGGGTTAAGTATAGGGACAGCAATAATTCGAAATCTGGAACGAAACTGTCGTGCGAGTTCTGAGTCGGCGAACAAGGTTTCAGCGAACGGAAAAAAAGCAACGGCGCCCGATACCTCGGGCGGATGTTGCCGGCCAACGATGAGCAGCACATCCCGGGCTGCCGCATTGCTGTCCAGACCGGCTATTGGCCGTCCCTTACGTGAGTGCCCCAGCAGGAAGCTGTCGATATTGCTGTCGCTCGCGGCCCTTCTGGTCCAGGCGTCATAGATGGGAGTTGTGATGAGTTCCTGGGCAGCAACCCACACCGGCTGATCGCCAAGTGGCACGCTCAACTTTGCGCGCTTGCCGTTGCGACTGACACCAACACGGTCTTCGGCAAGCCGTGTCCAGGTGATTCCATCATTGCTGGTTTTTGGCCAATAGCGGTGCGCTGCGCCGTAGTAGCGCATCGTTACAGTCGCGACTCCAGGCTGCGAAGGCGTTAACTTGAACGCGAACCACGGACTGTCATTGGTGACCCAGTCGTCTTCGGCCCGGATATCAATTCTTACGTTCGCGGCTCCAATTGCGGCACACCGACCACGGCGAGCGCCCTCAAATGCGTCGGTGACTGTAAACGTCTTGGCGACGCAGACAGTACCGGCATCAACAGCGGGGGGCCTGGCGGCGCAGCCGCCGAGCAATAACAGCCCAATCAGCGGCAGCCAATACAGTGTTGTCTTGTTCACAGTAGTCCCGATGATCCCGCAATTAATGAGCATTGATACTACCGACCAGCGCGGCGGTCGCTCAAACACGTTTGTTTAATCGCCTATAACTCGTGTCTATGTGCCACAAGGACTTTACTCAAGAAATTCGACAATCGATTCCTGCAAATGCTCGATGAAATTATTGGCAAGCAACGATAGTGGCGTGCTACTCAAATGCAGAGCGCGAATCTCGAACTCCAGCGCGGGCTCCAGGGGCACCGCTTTGACCCGACCTACCGACGATGAGCGCGCCGTAATCTCGTCTGCGATAGAGATACCCGCACCGAAGGCGACCAGCGCTCTGGCAACATGGTAGGTTTCCGTCCAGGCCACAACGTTCAGCTTTACGTTGCTGCTGGCGAGTTTGGTCGACAGAAGTCGGCCGAGCGGATCGCGATCGTTGAGTCCGATAAAGCGATGATCGGCCAAATTCTCGATAGCCAGTGGTTTGTTGCTATCGAATTCAGAGTCTGGTGGTGCGAGGACGACGAATCGTGACTTCGCAAGCGTCCGCATCTGCAGTCCCGGGCTGGCGATCGGATCAAAGGCGATGCCGATATCAACCCGTGACTCCAGCAGGGCGCTGTTAATCTCCTGCAAGTGCAGCGTCTCGATTTCGAAAACAACGTCCGGATACTTGAGCGAGAACGTGCTGATCGCTCGCGGCAATAATTCAATGCCGAACGCCGGAGTGCCGGCGATGCGAATACGCCCGCTATTCGCAACGCGCAAATTGCTGGCAACGTGGCGAAGTCGACCGATGTCTCTGTATACGTCGGCGACGTGCTCGAACAGCTGATGCGCCTCCGGTGTTGGAATCAGTTTTCCCTTGTTGCGTTCGAAAAGAAGATAGCCGAGCTGTTGTTCGGCATGTGCGAGCACTTTCGAAATGGACGGTTGCGAGACATTCAGTAATATTGCGGCGTTGGTCATCGAGCCACTCGAGTAAATGGCGTGAAATACTTCAATCTGGCGCAATCTCATGTCTTCTCCGATCGTGCTGTGGTCATAACCTGAGGTTATGGCCCAGATTAATAACACAATTCGATGGTTGTGACCTCTGTGGCATGCTGTTCGAATGCGATATCGAATCCCTGTAGCTATTTTATTCCTGTTGTTGCTGTTGCCACTGCAGGTGTGGCCGGACACAACGGTCGTTAGTTTTCGCGTGGTCAGCGAGGACGGCTCGCCACTTCCGAACGCCCGGGTGTCAAGCGGTGAGCAGCGCATTGCACCGAGTCGGGATGGCCGTGTTGTACTTAGCGTGAGCGACGAAGGACCACATTTGCTTAGGGTTAGCGCGCCCGACCATTACACGATGACACATTCCATAGCGGCCACTGAGCAACTGGTCGCGGACATTCAGCTGGTAAAAAAGACAGACGGGCGACGATTGCTGCTGTTCGCGGGCGATGCGATGCTTGGCCGGCGTTTCTTCGAGCCACGTGCGGGTGAGCCTGTTCTTGTGCGGCGAACAAGCGTGCTTGAAGACGGCAAGAACATACTGCGCTTCGTCAAACCTTACGTCGAACTCGCGGATATCGCTTCGGTCAATCTTGAAACCCAATTATCGTCAGACACGCTTGATAATCCCGTTCCGAAGTCAGTGACCTTCTATTCGCCGGCCGAACTTGCTGCTTTGCTGGAGTGGACCGGATTCGACTACGTCGCTTTAGGCAACAACCACACCTTCGACTACCGGGATGCTGGAATTCACTCGACAATGCAGGCATTGGAGAAAACCACTCTCGGCTACTCCGGTGCCGGATTCGATGAACGACAGGCGCGCAAGCCATACACGACTGAGCTGGGTGGGCGGCCGATTTCTTTCCTGAGCTACGTCGGCTGGCCCGGAGGCTTTACGCCAACGCAAACGGCGAGTGGTGATAAAGGAGGCGCCGCGCTCGGCGACGAGCAGACATTTGTCGCTGATGCAGCGAAAATCGAAAAAGACGCGATTTCAGTTCTGCAGCATCACAGCGGCATCGAGTATGCGGAGAGGCCATCACTGACAGAGCGAACCAATCTGCGCACTGCGGTCGACGCCGGTATTGATGTAGCCATTGGCCATCATTCGCATGTGTTGCAAGGTTTGGAAATCTACAACGATCGCCTGATCGCCTATTCAATGGGCAATTTTCTGTTCGATCAATACATTTATTCCACCCAGGCCGGGATGTTGCTTTACGTTTGGATGGATGGCGATACGTTGCATCGTGCGGAGATCGTGCCGCTGAATATTAACGGCTATGTGCCGACTCCCGCGACCGGTGCGTTTCGATATGCGATCCTGAATCGCCTGGCGAGATTGTCTCAGGGTTTTGGCACCTGCCTGAACGAAAGCGGTGCCCACGCGATTTTGGGTGACGGCATTGAATGCGCGACGGTGAAACTGCCTGCCGCGGATGCTGAATCTATGGCAATGCCGATATCGCTTTTAGAAGCCGGCGTTTCTCCGGTTGGCGCGATCGAGATGTCAGCTGAGCAAACGCAGCACCGCTACGGCGTTGACCTGTTACCCCGCGGCGACTTCGAATCAGCGGGTCAATACGGTGTGCCGATACGAGCATGGCTGACCGGAAAGCAAGCCCGGGTAGTCGCTGCAAGGTCTGGCGACGGAAATGAATTAAGAGTGAGCCTGGATAGCGATGAGCGGGTTCGTACCGGCATGAAGGTGTTTGAGCGCGCATTTCGAGTTTCCAGCCCGAGTACTGTCAGCGGACGACTGCGAGCAGACGGCAATGTATCGGTGCGATTCCTGCTGCAACGTCGTCGAGTAGGCCAGGGCCTTGCGGAAGCCCTGGAAGACGGTCCTCTTACTGAAATCGGTGTGCTTTCTCTGGCTGCAGGCGAATGGTACGAGTTCTCTCTGGATCATCAATTGCCACGGACGACCACTAAGTCAATTCGGCTGCTAATTGAGTTACGCAGCGACCTCGCGGCTGATCGTCCCGTCGAAGTACAGCTGGACGATCTCGCCTGGATTGAGTGGCATACGCCCTGGACACGTTCTGATGACGATGCGAAGTCCTATGCTACGCACAGTCAGATGCGACGCCCTTAAGGACTTGTTCCCTTGGCGGACGCTACGGCAAATTGACGGGCTTTTTGATTCGTATGCTGCGGTCGTCAGACGATGCACTCGAAACCACACCATAGACGCTGGTTATAGGGCACGGAAACGTTGCTATTGGATACGTTTGAAGCGCCTTGTTAGCGTAGGAAGTACAAAATAAGCAGTTCTAATCAGGGGATAGTTCATGTTTTTTCCGTTGCAAAAGGTTGGTAAAAAGAGTCGTCAAATTTCGTTCGCACTGGGTGTCATCTCACTGGTAGCGGGGCCTGGTCTGGCTCTCGCGCAGGATGAAAATGCCGACGAAGAGATTGAGGAAATCACGGTCACCGGTACTCAAATCCGCGGTGCCAATATATCTGATGCGCTTCCGGTGTCGGTTATCAGTGCCGAGGACATTGAGATACTCGGAATTGACTCGGGTGACGAGCTCATCGAGTTCATGGCGGAACAGGGACAGAATTTCTTTAGCGAGGCGGAAAATATCAGCGGCGGTGTGAACTCCGCGCGCGG
The DNA here is from genome assembly GCA_021773055.1 of Woeseiaceae bacterium. GTDB lineage: Bacteria > Pseudomonadota > Gammaproteobacteria > Steroidobacterales > Woeseiaceae > UBA1847. Next base: position 18,166 of record JAJFKV010000056.1, on the reverse strand, counting down.
CGACATAGGCGCTTATAACCTCCGCAACCTCGGCACTGGAAATACGCTCGTATTAGTGAATGGCAGAAGGCTGGTCAATGCGGCGGCCTATCAGACCGAAGCCGTCGGCGGCAGCTTTATTCCGGTCAACACGGTGAATGCGCAGAGTTTGCCGGTTTTCGGGCTGGAACGGGTCGAAGTCCTGCGCGACGGTGCGTCGGCTATCTACGGCGCCGATGCGGTCGCCGGCGTGGTTAACTACGTACTGAAGACGGATTTCGAAGGCTTCAAGATTCGCACGCGGTTCAGCAGTTACGATCATGTACCGCGTGACGATCAGCGCTTCTCGGTTGAGTGGGGCAAGAACTTCAACGGCGGGCAGACGAACCTCGGCGTCTTCGTCGATCACTACCGGCGTGATCGGGTCAGCTCAAAAGACGAAGCCAGGTGGGCCGATGCCGACTTTCGACGGCTTGTTCCTGCCGGGTCTCCGTGGGAAGGCGACACGCGATTCAGGAACAACAGCATTAATTCGGAGTATGGCCAATACGACATCATCGGTGGCAGCGTTGCCGGTATTACGGACAGCAGAGGCGAATTCGAGACTTTTCCAACCGGCCACGCAAATTGCGAATGGGACTTGGGTTTCGGTACCTGCGGCGCTGTCGACGGTGCCGGAATATTTCGTCATAACCTTAATGAGAACAGAGATTTAATGGGTGAACTGGAGCGCACCAACATTTACGCGTATCTGAATCACGAATTCGACAGCGGCGTTGAAAGCTATACGGAATTTTCTGCGTACATATCCAAAACCAATACGACTCGTCATGCATCGACCAAGCTGGGTGCCGTAGCGCGATACGAAATCGCGGCGGATAACTTTTACAACCCGTTCGGCCCGCTGGGTTCACCGAATCGCCTGCCGGACAGTATTGTTGGCGCGGGCAGCATTCCTGATGCGGGCTATGCGCTGCAGATCGATAACAGGCGCTGGACCGAAGCACCGAGAATCGTCGACAACGACGGTGAAACTTACCGCTTCCTGCAGGGATTCAGAGGAGCGTGGGGCGATTGGGATTGGGACACAGCCTTTGTCTGGTCCAAAGCCGAGAAGGAAGACATAACCCACAATCGCATCTCCAACACGCTGTTGCAGGCGGCATTGAACGATACGACGGCTTCGGCCTACAACGCCTTCTCCGGACGCGTCGACACGAATATTGAACAGGCGCTAATTGACGTAAGGAGGGATAACGAGACCGAGTTGACCCTGATCGATTTCAAGTTGTCGAGAAACGATTTGTTCGAAATGCCGGCAGGGCCGGTCGGCCTATTGGCCGGCTTCGAATATCGCGATGAGTCATTCGTCGACGATCGCGATCCCCGCCTTGATGGCACGATAAACTTCGTTGATAACAGCGGTAACACCTTCCCGTTTGTGTCAGACGTAGTGAATTCGAGTCCGAGTTCCGACAGTAGCGGCAGCCGCAGTGTGACGTCTCTTTTCACTGAGCTGCAGATTCCATTGTTCGAAAGCGTCGATGTGCAGGCAGCTTTGCGCTATGAGGACTTCTCCGACATCGGTAATACGACCGTCGGAAGGCTCGCGGTTGGCTGGCGTCCGATCGAACAGGTGTTGCTGCGCGGGTCGTGGTCGGAGGCATTCAGAGTGCCAAATCTCGTGACCGTCAACGAGGGCGACGTAGCGCGGTCCAACACCAGGGACGATTTCGTGTGTTTCTTCGCCGATCCTGATGAAGTTACGCTCGATTGCCGTTACAGCATGCAGCGCCTGGCGGCGGGTAGCCAGGAGCTGGTCCCGGAAGAGTCGACGAATACATCATTCGGCATCGTTCTTGACCCGATCGAGAACCTGACGATTACGCTGGATTTCTGGGAAATCGAAAAGGACAACACGATCGGTCTGTTTGGCGAAGAAAACCACACAGCGCTCGACCTTTTGTTTCTCTTACAGCAAGGTGCGTCGAACTGCGCGGCACCGCAGGGTAATTCGGCAGTCCTAAGGAACGATCCGTCCACGCTGAGTGCTGTAGAGGCGCAGGTTTACCTGGACGCAGGCATTTGCCCGGTTGGCTCTGTCGCGCAGGTTGACGATTTGTACGCAAACCTGGATACGCGAACGATGCGTGGCTACGATGTCGGCGTTTACTACAATCTGGATACTGCAGTCGGAAATTTCGACCTGCGCTATGTCGGCGCGTTTCTGGACAAGTACACGCAGGTAGCGGGCGGCGATGCGGCACTGCTGGTTGATGCGCAAAAAGATGGAACGTTGCCTTCCGACGTTCCAGTTGTTGGCTTCGACGACCTGGTCAGACAAAACGGCAACGCAGAATCCAAACATACGATTCGTGTGGGTTGGCATAACGGCCCGTGGGGTGCGTCAGTCACCGGACTTAAGCTCGGTGATTTCATCCAGACGTCGCTCAATATCGACGATGGCAGCCCGGCAGGAATCGACTATGTAATACCGTCAATGACGACTTACAACGCATCGCTCGACTATCGATTCAGTTTGATGGACGCAGAGGATCTGAGAGTTCGATTTGGTATCAACAACGTGACCGACGAACGCGCGCCACTGGCTGACGTTCGGTTTAGCTATTTCTCGGATATGCACCGTGACCTTGGCATAAACTACTATCTCGATCTGCGGTTGGAATTCTGATCGGAAGTTCGCGAATTTTCGTTTCTGGAAAAAGGGGGCTTCGGCCCCCCTTTTTTTTCGGCAAAGTAGTAATGCAGCAATAAGGGGTCTCTCAAGATGACAGGCTTACGCAGTTTGATAATCGTTCTCGCGCTGATACCAATTGCGGCCTGTGCGCAGATTGACGTCGCGACTGACAGGACGCCGAGAAACGTGTTGTTCGTTGGCAACAGCTTCACGTATTACAACAACAGTTTGCACAATCATTACCGCAAGCTGGTGGCAGCTTCAGGTCACAAGTTCGACAAACCGTCACGGGCACGCATAATGACCATCTCGGGTGGCCATTTGCCCGAGCACGCGGGTGGCATAACGAAGGTAGTCGGTGCCGAAGACTGGGATGTTGTCGTTTTGCAGGGCCACAGCCTTGGCCCGATCAATGAAGCAACTGCTGAGCCTTTTCGCGCGGCAGCTCGCGAGTATTCCGGCTTCATTCGAGATCAGGGCGCAAGACCGGTGTTCTTCATGACCTGGGCCTATCTCGGTAAACCGGAGATGACGGCCAAACTTGACGCCGCCTATTCCGGAATTGGGCGCGAACTGGACGCACAGGTGGTGCCGGTCGCCTTGGCATTCGCGACCGTCACCAACGGGAGGCCGGAACTTGCACTGCGGATCGCGGACGCGCGCCATCCTACTCTTGCGGGCACTTATCTCGCTGCCTGCACTTTCTATGCGGCGCTGTTCGGCAAGTCGCCACAAGGCCTGGACTACACGGCCGGCCTTGCTGAAGATGACGCCGCCTATTTGCAGAGGGTCGCCTGGGATACGGTACGCATGTACAAGGCACGAGGAGCACCGTAGGACGCCCAAAGCCGGGTACATGATCTCGACGTCACGAGCAGTATTGACAGCAATCCCTTACGGACAAGGTGCATGAATTGAAGATATTGATGCCATTACCCAGCTACGGATTTGACCCGACCGAGGTAGCCATCCCCTGGAAAATCTTATCCGAGAGAGACATTGCTGTCGTGTTCGCGACGCCAGGCGGGATGCAGGGCGCAGCCGATAAATTGATGCTCACCGGCGACAGCCTGGGGGTATGGAAGTCCCTCCTTAAAGCGAGGAGTGATGCGGTTGCCGCGTATGGCGAGATGCTCAACGACGCATCGTTTTGCAATCCACAGTCTTATTCCAGTGTGCAGGAAGTAGATTTTGATGCACTCTACCTGCCCGGTGGTCACGACAAAGCGGTAAAAGAGTACCTGGAGTCCGAGGTCGTTCAGACCCTTATTAGCGACTTCTTCGCGGCGGAAAAACCAGTCGCCGCAATTTGCCATGGCGTCCTCGCAGTCGCGCGAAGTGTAGACCCGAATACCGGCAAACCGGTTATTTACAATTTCAAGACGACGGCACTTCTCAGGTCCCAGGAGATGACCGCCTACCATTTAACGCGTCTCTGGATGGGCGATTACTACCTGACTTATCCTGGGACGACTGTTGAGGACGAAGTCAAAGCGGCCCTGGCTGATCAGCAAAATTTCATTATCGGGCCCAGCCCCGTGCTTCGTGACAGCATGAGTCATCTGCAGCGAGGCTTCGTTGTAACAGATAGAAACTACCTGTCCGCTCGCTGGCCGGGTGACGTCTATAGCTTGTCTCTCGAGTTGGTGAAAAAGATGGCGTCGGGGGCCACCGCAGCAGATTGACAATACGTGACATTAGTTGCATATATTGATCTTCGAACAGCAGAGAATTCCGATGCCAGATGGCCAGGTAACACGCGCGGGTTCGCGGTCAGACCAGCGTATTCCCAAATTGCGTACACGCGGACGCGCTAACCGCAAGAAACTGTTGGCGAAGGCACAGCAGTTAATAGCGGAGCAGGGCAGCCAGCCCATTCGATTCAGCGATGTATTCGAAGCCGCCGGGGTCTCACGCGGATCGGCCTATAGAATCTACAATAGTGTTGAAGACCTGATGCAGGATCTCTCGAGCACCTGGATCAGCGACTTTGTTGTGTATGTAAAGCAGGGCGAGCCAATAACTCAACCGGATTCCTGGGTACAGCTATCGGATTACCTGGTGGCTCGGGCCGCCGCTTACTGGGTTGAAACAGCGGACATTTTGCGTGTTCTGCCGCGGGTGCGAACCAATGCTCCGGAAAGCTACCGGGCTGCCATAAATGAGCTGACCGAAGCAGTCGCGGATCGTTTCGATCGATATTTCCGAATGCCCGACATCCCAGACTGGCAATCGACACTCGCCATGTATACGTCACTCGGTGATACGATTTTCGCAGACGCTATTCGTCGCGAAGGTCACATTTCCGGTCAACGACTGGCCGAGGCACAGAAGATCTGCAACACTTACCTGTCTTTCTATTTACCGCCCAGTCTGCAGGCCAGAGCTGGCTACAAGTAGTCCCGTTTAATGACAAATAATCTTGCGCTCACGGCAGCACTGCTGCTTGCCTTCGCCTGTGGCGAAGCATCGTCGGACAGTCTCGCGGCTGAGACGGACGAAGAACTTTCTGAAATCACGGTTACGGCGGCCCGGGTGGCCAATGACAGCCCGGCGAGCAGTTATCCGACCGCCGCGACGACACTTCGGTTCGATCCTCTCACTGAACTGCAGTCACGTGGTTTCGCCGAGGGGCAGTCGGACGTCACGGTACGTGGCGGCCTGTTCGAGAATACCGGATTCAAAGTCGGTGCCGTGACTGTCATGGACCCGCAAACGGGGCACTATGTCGCCGGATTGCCTGTAGATCCCGCCCTGATGTCAGTGCCAGCGATTTACAAAGGAATTGACAGTGCCGTCGAAGGCTTCAATTCAGCGATAGCAACGGTCTCGTACGGCATCAACCACATCAGCGACGGCGGTGCGGCAACGCTCGGAAGCGGTAGTGACAGCCTCAACTTTCAGTCGTTTCGATTCGGTCATTCAACCACGACTTCCACAGGCAATCATTTCGGCGTCGCGTTGTCGCTGGCACGCTCGGAAGGTGATGGTAGCCGCGCATTTGGGGATCACGAGTTTGCGCGGGCCAATCTGCAATTGCAGCACCTGAGCGGTGACACACAGACGGATTTGATCTTTAGCTACCAGGATAAATTCTACGGTTGGCCGGGGGCATACACTGGATTCGCCACCCTGCCCGAGATTGATGACACGCAGACGACATTGCTGATCGCCAATCACCGCCGCCAGACCGAAAACGGCTGGTTTGAAGTGGGCGGTTTTTTCAGGCGCCTGGTTGATGACTATGATTTTAACCGGGTCACTCTCGAAACCGGCGCGCCGGGTTCATTTGAGCATGAAACCAAAGTAATGGGTGTCGGCTTCCAGGGATCGCAACAAACCGGTCGGGTTTCGTGGCGTTATGGTGGCCAGGTTACAGCAGACGAACTGGTTCGCTCGACTGACTTAACTAACGGTTTTTTCACCGACCGGACCTACGCGACCGCAACCGTAGTTCCGTCAATTGAAACGGATCTTGGTAATGACAGCATGCTGGTCTGGCGAGCCGGCATGACGGTCGACTACAGCGATCGCGACAGCAATGCGGTTTTGCCTTTACTTAGCGTAACCCTGAGTCGAGGCGGCGCTGGCGGTTCGACGGACTACAGCATCGAATATGCAGCGACATCGCAGGTCCCTGGTTACACGGCGTTGAACTCGAATCCCACCGGACTATTCGGCGGCAATCCATTCCTTGGCAGGGAAAAGGCGAAGCAACTCTCAATCTCAGTAGAGCGAGATACCGGTGACTGGCAATACCGGGCTACACTTTTTAGTCGCCGCGACGATGATCTGGTCGACTGGACGTTCGCGACCGGCGCGCCTTTTGCACGCCAGGCCAATCCCGTTGATATTGACGTCGCCGGTCTGGAAGTATTTGCCGTGCGTAGCTGGGAGACAGTCGATCTTGCGTTCGGCTATACCGCATTGGACAAGGACGCCGATTACGGCTCAGCGCAAGTCGATGCCAGTTTCTACGCGTTGAATTTCGCAAGGCACAGAGCGACGCTGGCTTTTACCTATCGATTCCTGTCGCGTTTCGAATTGCGTATCGACAACGAATATCGCGTTCAGGAAGACAATCCCCTTCGGGTCGGTGACGGGTCAACGTATATTGCCGCCGCCGCTTTACGATGGTCATCGCCGGGAGTGGAGAGGTTTGGCGCAGCGTTGGTTGTTGATAATGCGACCGACTCGGAATATCAGCCCTTCCCGGGAACACCCGCGAGCGGACGTCAAATCAGCCTAAGTGCCAGTTACACCTGGTAGTTGCTTCTCGATCCAGTCCAGCACGTCGGCGGAAAATTCATCACGATTGGTTTCGTTGAGCATCTCGTGGCGCCCTTGGGCGTAAACTTTCGTCAACAATGAGCTGTGTCCCGAACGAGCATAGTGCATCGCTAATTCGGTAATACCTTGTTGCCCGCCAACAGGATCGTCAGCGCCACCGGTCAGCAGAATCGGGAGCTCCGCTCGAATTTTCTGCAGTGCACTATCTGAACCGACGGATCTCAATCCACCCATCAGGTCGAGCCATAAGCCACAGCTGTAGGGACCGCCGCACAATGGGTCGTTAATGTACGCGTTGACCTCCGCCTCGTCCCGCGACAGCCAGTCGAGTTCCGTTCGAGCGGGGGCAAACGGTTTGTTGAAAGCACCAAAGCCCAGTTTGTGGAGTAATTCGCTCTTGCCACGGCGCCCGATGCGCATGGCCTCGAATCGGGCGATAAGTCGCCCAAAGAAGAGCGTAATTTTGGCTGGCCAGGTTGATGCCGACAAGATGAGTGCCGTGAGCCGGTAGTCATGTTGCGTGGAAAAATACTGAGCGATGTATGAGCCCATGCTGTGTCCGAGCAAGATAATAGGCACGCCAGGGTACTGATCACCAATCATGTCATTCACCAGCAGGCCATCATCTGTCAGCAATTGCCAGCCATTCTGATCAGCAAAATGACCAAGCTTCTCCGTGTGATGCCCATGACCACGATGGTCGTGTGCGATGACGGCTAATCCACGCGCAACTGCGAGTTTCGCGAATCGCTCATAGCGTAAATGGTGCTCGCCGAGACCATGAAACACCTGAATCGCGCCAGCTACGCGGCCCTCCGGTCGCCAGTGTGTTCCACGTATCGTGTGTTGATCGGGCGCCTCGATTTCAAATGCCTGCGTGTCCATATCGTTCATTCCGGTACCACGTTGTTGATGGATATCCTTATACTGCAAGACATGATTGATCTTTACTACTGGCCGACGCCCAATGGCCACAAAATTTCGATCATGCTCGAAGAGTGTGGTCTGCCGTACAACACCGTCGCCGTGAGTATCGGCACCGGCGATCAGTTCGAGCCGGAGTTTCTGAAAATCGCGCCGAATAACCGGATGCCGGCGATCGTCGATCATGACACCGGTACTTCGGTATTTGAGGGAGGCGCAATCCTTATGTACCTGGCGGAGAAGGCCGGCATGCTGCTTCCCGCAACCCATGCCGAGCGCTATGAGGTCTTGCAGTGGCTATTCTGGCAGGCAGGTGGTCTTGGACCTATGGCCGGGCAACTCAGCCACTTCGTGAACTACACAAAAGAAGAAATTCCATACGCGCACAAGCGCTACTTCGATGAATACGATCGTCTTCTGGCTGTAATGGATGTGCGCCTGCGCGACCGGGAGTATCTGGCAGGCGATTATTCGATTGCCGATATTGCGAGTTTTCCGTGGGTCAAACCGTATCGACGCTTCGGCAACGATCTCGATAAATTCGAAAACCTGCGGCGCTGGTTCGACGCGTTGAAGCAACGTCCTGCGGTGCGCAAAGGTATTGAGCTTGGTCAGGACTGGAAGCGTGACGAAAGCAAAAACGACTCGGCCAGGGCGATAATTTTTGGTCAGAACTCGCAAACCGTGTTCGATGCCGCGGACGCGGCAGAGAAGTAAATGCGATTCTACGACTGCAAGACGGCACCCAGCCCGCGACGGGTTCGCATTTTCATGGCCGAAAAGGGAATCGATATCGAGACCGTGCAGGTTGACCTCGGAAGCGGCGAGCAATTTGCGGATTCTTTCCGGGAAATTAACGCCGATTGTGTCGTTCCCGCATTGCAACTGGACGACGGTAGCTGCCTGAGTGAAGTTATCGCCATTTGCCATTATCTTGAGGCCTTGTATCCGGAACCCGCATTGCTGGGTAGCTCTGACGAAGAGCGCGCCCGCGTTCTCATGTGGAACAGCAAGGTTGAACAGCAAGGCTTGTGGGCGGTCGCCGACGCGTTTCGGAACGTCGCCAAGGGCCTTAAGGATCGGGCGGCGACAGGCCCGGTCGCCTACGCGCAGATTCCGGAGCTTGCAGAACGCGGCCGGGCCCGGGTTTTGCATTTTTATGACCGCATCAATCAGCAGTTGGCCAAGCAAGAGTTCCTGGCAGGCGAAGCGTATTCAATAGCCGATATATCGGCATTGGTGGTCGTGGATTTTGCAGCGTGGATTAAGCTTGCTGTACCGGAAGACGCGGAACACCTGAAGCGCTGGCACGAATCAGTATCAAGCCGCCCCAGCGCGGCCGCCTGATGCGTCGGCGTGCAGTGATGAGAAGCCAAGGAAAAACAGCAGCCCAATCTTGATTAACTCCAGCGATGAATAAATCGCGTGGGCGTAGGATGCAGGTGGCTCAACACCGTTGATTATCATGTCGGTGCGAGCGGCGAGCTCAGGCGTCAACCACAAAGACTGCGCAATTACGATGAGCGCGAGGACAGCAGCGAATCCCCAGTATTTCGTCGCCCGTCCCGAAGCACGAATCACGATGAGCAAAATCACGAGTGCGACAAGTTCCGCCTTGTTCAGGGCGGCGAAAACCACACGCCCAACATCCAGCGCTATCGGCCGCGTAATCGTTGCGGCGGTAAAGCGCACGGGTGTCGCGAGCATGGAAACGCCAAGAGTCATGCCAACCCAAAGGAAGCAGACCCAGGCCGGGCTAAAAAGGGCGTTGCGTAATGATTGCTTCACGGTCATATAATGCACGATGCCCGCTACGGAATCACAACTAACTTCCACAGTCCTCATGATTCGGCCAATTCGATTCGAGAGTAACCCGATGACGGCAGAGTCTAATCCCTTTCAGGGGCACTGCAGTGCCAGTCCTGAAGAACAGCAGGAAGAGGCTGAGCGCGAGTTTGACGCGTTGGCCGATGCCCTGCGCGCTGCGGATATCGATGTCGTGGTGGTCGATGACAACTCGGAGCCTCATACACCTGACTCGATATTTCCGAATAATTGGGTGAGTTTTCATGCGGACGGTCGAGTCGTCCTGTATCCGATGGAGGCCGCTAACCGCCGCACCGAGCGGCGCGCTGACATCATTGAGATGCTTGCTGACAAGTACGGTTTTCAGGTGACCGAAGTCGTGGATTTGAGTGCGCACGAGAGGGCTGGACACTATCTCGAAGGAACCGGCAGCATGGTACTTGATCGTGCCAACAGGGTAGCCTACGCATGCCTTTCGTCGCGCACACAACTCGACCCACTTGGCGATTTTGCACAGCGAATGGCTTATGACGTCGTCGCATTTGATGCTGTCGACCGCGATGGCGTGCCGATCTACCACACGAATGTTTTGATGAGCGTCGGCGAAACCCTGGCGCTTATCTGTGACGAGGCAATTGCGCGGGAAGATCAGCGCGGCGCAGTGATGGCGCGCCTCAGGGAAACAGGGCACGATGTCCTGCGTCTCAGCTTTGATCAGCTCGACGCATTCGCTGGAAACATGCTGGAATTGCGAAATAAGGAGGGCGATCGAGTGCTCGCCATGTCTTCACAAGCCTGGGGCTCGCTATCCTTAGAGCAACAAGGAATACTGCGTGCAAACGGGAAAATCATCTACTCACCGATCAATAATATTGAAAGCTCCGCCGGCGGTAGCGTACGTTGCATGCTCGCAGAAATTCACTTACCGAGTTAATGGTAGAACCTCTTTTGGACCTTTAAAACATTGAATTCGCCCACAAATATCAATCCCCCTACAAAATTTCCTGGCAGGAGAAATCTCATGGCTGGAGCAAACTCGCAAAAGAATTTCGTGGTGATCGTTGTCAGCGTCGTGCTGCTCGGCATGGTCGCTTTACAGCTTTTCAAACAGGTTCCCGTCGGACGCGTTGCAGTGGCAACGTTGTTTGGTAATGCTCAGGCTAATGGTTATGAGCAAGGAATGCATTTTCCGGTAAATCCACTGTACCGCTGGACGATGTTCGATGCTCGTCAGCAAACGCATCAAGAGACTGCAAATGTTCCGAGTCAGGATCAGCTGCAAACCAAAATCGATGTGAGCGTGCAGTACCGTATAGATGGGGCAATGGCACCCGATATTCTGGAGCAGACAGGTGATGCGGCGACGGTAGTCCGCGTGCATTTGATACCCGCACTACGGTCCCTGCTACGTGAGCAGGGCAAGAGCATCAAACGTGCAGAGGACTTTTTTCTGGAAGAAACACAGGTGAACCTGCAGACAGCCCTGGAAGAAGGTCTGCGCGACCATCTTGGTCCAAAGGGTGTCATCGTCTCGGCGGTGTTGATCCGGGATATTACGTTGCCGCCCTTTATCGTGCAGGCAATTGAGCAGAAGAAAGAGCGCGAGCAGGCCGTGGAACGCGAAAGAGCTGAGCTGGAACGAGTTCGAACGGAGCTCCAACAAGAAGTCGCCAGAGCGGAAGCGGGACGCGAAGCGGCTGATCAGGAAGCAGCCCGGGTGAGAATTCTGGCGGATGCCCAGGCCTATGAAATCACTCAAATCAATAATGCGGTTTCGAACAATCCGGCGTATATTCAATTGCAATCACTCGAAGCGTTGAAAGCTATTTCCAAGGATCCGGCGAGCAAGGTGTATTTCCTGGACGGTTCGAGCCCGAGCCCGTTACCGCTGATGCACCTGGGGGACCCGCAGGGGACGCAGCGCTAGAATAAACTTGGTACACATCTGCGGGACGGGAATCGGGTGACCGGTTCCCGTTTTGCATTTCAGGAATGAGTATGAGCGAAGCGCACCGTTACAGCATCCGACCCTTAGACCCGGCCGCCCATCTATTTGAGGTGCGATTGACAGTCGCAGTTCCTGATCCGGTTGGCCAGGTTTTCGCAATGCCTGCGTGGATTCCGGGCAGCTACATGATTCGCGACTACGCCCGGCATGTGATTGCCGCGCGTGCAGAGGCCGGCGGCGTTGGCCTGGCGGTGACAAAGCTCGATAAAAGCCGGTGGCAAACAGAACCGACGGACCGTGCAGTGACACTGGTCCTGGAAATATATGCCCACGACGACAGTGTTCGCGGTGCACACCTCGATACGACGCATGCTTACTTCAACGGCCCTTGCGTATTTCCGGCGGTGGTCGGGCAAGAAGAGGTCGATTGCGCGCTTGAAATCGTCGCGACTGACTTGCCGAGTGCGAGGGACTGGCGCGTTGCGACTTCAATGAACCGGGCCGGTGCTGAGGCATACGGTTTTGGCAGCTATGTCGCGGCAGACTACGCGGAACTTATCGACCACCCCGTAGAGATTGGCAATCTGTCGATCGGCGAGTTTCTCGCGGGCGGAGTTCCACACGTCATCGCAATTCGTGGCAATACCAAAGCGGACATGGCGCGTCTTTGCCATGACTTGCAAACGCTATGCTCGTTTCATATGCAGATGCTGGGCGCGCCGCGGGATCTTGATCGCTATGTGTTCCTGCTGCACGCGCCGGGCAGCGGCTACGGTGGACTTGAGCATCGCTGGTCATCAAGCCTCGTCTCGGAGCGCGATAGCCTGCCGATTCGTGGCGATGAGGGAGTATCTCCGGAGTACCGCACGTTTCTAGGTCTTGTCAGTCACGAGTACTTCCATCTGTGGAATGTAAAACGTCTGAAGCCGGCCGCGTTTACGCCTTACGATCTATCCAGGGAATCGCACACCGAACTCCTGTGGGTGTTCGAAGGAATCACATCTTATTACGATGACCTGACATTGGCGCGTTGCGGGTTGATTCCAGCAGCGGGCTATCTCGAGTTACTGGGTCAAACCATCACGCGCGTAATACGCGGCCAGGGGCGGCGCCGACAAAGTGTTGCTGAATCGAGTTTCGATGCCTGGACGAAGTTTTACAAGCAGGACGCCAATGCCGGGAACGCGATTGTCAGCTACTACACAAAGGGGTCCTTGATCGCCTTGGCGCTGGATTTGAAATTGCGAACTGAGACTGAAGGGCGCGTTTCTCTGGACGATGTAATGCGTACGTGTTGGGAGAAGTGGGGCGAAACAGGTGAAGGTATGCCGGAGCATGGGCTGGAAGAAGTCAGTGCCGAAGTGTCCGGGCTCGACCTTGGTGATTTTTTTGATGCGGCAGTGCGGGGAACCGGTGAACTGGCGATAGAGCAATTGTTGCACGATCATGGTGTCGACTATTGCTTGCGCGTTGCCACTGGTCGTAAGGACAAAGGCGGGAAGAAAGTTGATGCTGCCAAATTGCCGGCCGTGTGGTTGGGAGCCAACCTCGCGGTTCGTAGCGGCAAAGCAATATTCGCGAATTTGTCGAACGGGGGTCCGGCCGAATGTGCCGGCGTTTCTCCGGGCGACGAACTTATCGCCCTGGATGGCATTCGTGCAAATGCCGCTGGCAGTGATACGCGAGTTCGACGTTACAGACCCGGTGACAAGTCCGAGTTAAGCGTGTTTCGTGGCGATGAACTGCTGAAGTTGAAGCTCACTTGGGCTGAGGCACCCGCCGATACCTGTTACCTGCAAGATGACGATGCCGCCGACGCCGCTACCGTTTCGCGCCGTAATAGCTGGCTGACTGTTCAGTGACACTGCTTGCTAACCCGACGCTGCGGCTGTTCATGGGCGCAGCGTTAATCAGCCTGTCGCCGGTCTGGGTACAACTTGTCGATGTGCCGCCATCGACCAGTGGTTTTTACCGGGTTCTATTTGGCAGCATTGCACTGGTCATCTATTTGCTAGTGACACGAAAGCGAATGACGCTATCCAGGCGAATGTGGGTCATGCTGACGCTTGCGGCATTTTTCTTCGCTCTTGATCTGTGGTTTTGGCACCGCAGCATTTACTACATCGGACCCGGGCTATCCACACTGCTCGCGAATTTCCAGGTTTTCATCATGATGATCGCTGGCGTCGTAATGCTGAAGCAGATGCCACGGCCTGTGCAGGTGCTTGCCGTGCCCTTGGCGTTGCTCGGTCTCGGTCTGATCGTAGGTTTTGACTGGAGTGACCTGCCCGGCGACTATCGACTCGGTGTAATTTTCGGGCTATTGACCGCAACTGCTTACGCGGGGTATTTATTGAGTCTTCGCCAGGCGAGGCAGGGATCGCCGTATCGGGTGCCTACGCGCGAAATGGCCGTTATCTCCATCATTTGCACTGTCATGATGGCCGCATCTGTACTGGGGGAAGGGGAGTCGCTTGCGATCAATAACTACCCTGACATCGGTTGGCTGATCGCATACGGAGTGTTGTCACATAGTCTGGGCGGACTGTTTATAGCGAGTAGCTTGCCACAGGTTACAGCGGCCGAAGCGGGGCTCGCGTTACTCTTGCAGCCGACCTTGAGCTTTGTCTGGGATGTGCTGTTCTTTCACCGGCCCATGACAAGTCTCGAACTTCTCGGGGCATTTGTTGCGCTCGTCGCGATCTACCTGGGTGCGCGTCCGTCATCAAAGCAAATCTAGCCCACCTGGCAGCATCGTGAACTCGAAGTCGGTCTGCAACGGTTGAACCTCACCATCCAGATGCGATGGCATCGGCTGATCCGCGCTGATTTTCAGTGTCGTCACAGAGCGATGAACAAGCTCCGGTTCCTGCAAGTGTTCGCCAGCCATAAGCTTGGGGAGCAAGGCCAGAATACGTCGTCTCGTAACCGGCTTGACCACCAGTAACTCCATCTTGCCATCCGAGTTTCCGGCCATCGGTGCGATATGAAACATGCCTCCGACCCACGGACCGTTGCAAATCGCAGCCAGTGTGAGTGGTCCGTCCCAAACGTAATCATCTGCGACGATCTGTAAGTGTGGGCTGGCGATGCCGTCAAGCATTGTCCGGAAAATCGCGAGTAGATAGACAAGATCACCAATAGGCAGTCGAAAAGATTGCGCGACATGAGTAACTTTGGCATCAAAACCGATGCCAGCACCGTTCGTGAAATAGCGGTCATTGAATTTTCCGACGTCCAGCTTTCGGGGCGTCTCCCCGGCGGCAATACGATCGGCAAGCAGTTGAGTGGCGTGCTCCCAGTTAAGGGGGATTTCACAAGCCTTCGCGAAGTCATTGCCGGTTCCTGTGGGAATGACGCCGAGTGCCGCCTTGTTTTCTGCCTTCAGAAGACCGTTGACAGCCTCATGAACACTGCCATCTCCGCCGGCGACGACGATGTGCTTCGCACCCTCATTAACGTGTTGCTTTACCTGGGCTTCCAGGTCTCCGCAGGACTGACTCG
This sequence comes from Woeseiaceae bacterium, assembly GCA_021773055.1. Classification (GTDB taxonomy): domain Bacteria; phylum Pseudomonadota; class Gammaproteobacteria; order Steroidobacterales; family Woeseiaceae; genus UBA1847. Next base: position 3,017 of record JAJFKV010000056.1, on the reverse strand, counting down.
CGCGATACCTAATGTTTATGCCACGTTGCTCCAGTAGCTCGACAATACGGGGCTGGCGCTTCCCCGCACGACCGCGTCCGGCGGTCGGATTGAGAAACAGGTGTATCGTGTTTACTGCCATGTGCCGATGCTACAATGCGCGCGACTGTTATCGCAAAGCGGATAAGCAACAATGTTGGAATTGGGCGTCAAATTCCTGATTAGCTATTTCATCGGCTCCCTGATGGGCTCGATGATCATGGGTAAATTACGCGGTGGCGTCGATATTCGTACGATGGGCAGTGGCAATGCTGGCGGCACCAACGCACTGCGCACCCAGGGACTGATATTTGCAGTGGGTGTCGTGATCATCGATATCGGCAAGGGTGTTATCGGTGCCGGCGTTGTCCCGGAACTTAACGTGCCGTTTATCGCTGAAGATCCGATGCTCTCCAGAACCTGGCTGACACTGTGTTGTTCCGCAGCAGCGGTGCTCGGTCACGTCTGGCCCATCTATCACGGTTTCAAAGGCGGCAAGGGCGCTGGCACGTTGATCGGCACCCTCGTGATTCTCGGCCCAAACCTGATCATCGGGGTCCTGTTGATTTGGGCATGGGTGCTGGTCGTCAGCGGCTTTGTTGGCCTCGCGACGATGAGCGCTGCTAGCGCGTTGCCGATCTACCTGGCTTTTGTCATGCAGCTGGAAGACCAGCCGTTATTCATTTACACCGCCGTGATGGCGATGTGCATCATTTTCTGGCATCGCTCGAATATTCAACGTATGCGAGACGGAACCGAGCATCGCAATACAGGATTGATGGTTTTCCGCCGCAAAGGTGGCGGCTCGAGTGATGAACAGTCTTGACGCCGAGATAATCAGGCAGCTCGTGAAAGACCCGCTGCGGGAGCGACTCGCAGAGATAGAGGTGTTCGCCGAGATCGAGTCGACCAACAGTTACCTGATGCAGATGCCCGCGCCCGAACCGGGGAGACTTGGCGTTGCTGTAACAAGCAATCAAACGGCTGGTCGCGGTCGTCATGGAAAAACATGGTTGTCACCGCCTGGGTCGGGACTGTGTTTGTCGGTGGCGTACACTTTCAAGAAGCAGCCGGATAAGCTCCCGGCGCTGACCCTGGCGCTGGGCCTGGGAGCGATTGACGCTCTGGAAGAGCTTGGTGCGCGCGGCATCAAGTTGAAATGGCCCAACGATCTTGTTGCACTGGAAGGGAAGTTGGGCGGGATTCTCACCGAAGTGCAGCAGCAATCGGCGGCTGCCGTAACGGTCGTAGCGGGCATCGGCGTGAACGTCGATGTGCAAGGTCAGCTCGATTTCGGGGTTGAAACAGAGGGGGCGTTGCAGGCGGTCAATCTGAAAAGTATTTGTGATGCAGAACCCGATCTTGCAGCGACAGCGGGCCAACTGACGTCACACTTGTTACAAACATTCGTCGATTTCGAGACGAGCGGTTTTGTAGCGACGGCTGATCGCTGGACTCATTACGACTGGCTCCTCGGGCGCGACGTCAGGATCGATATTGCGGACCGACAACTCCTGGGTGTAGGTGCCGGCATTGCCGATGATGGAGCGTTACTGATTGATACGCCGGAGGCCGGTATCCGGCGCGTGATGTCCGGAACCATAGTTATGGCCGGCGCAAGGGGCGAATCGCAATGAGCGTACTGCTACTCGATGTTGGAAATTCACGGCTCAAGTGGGGCGTTCTCGATGATGGTGACATTCGTCGCACCGGGCATATTTCTCAGGAAAAGATTCGCGAGAACGGCTTGTCGGTATTGACTACAAAATTGCCGCGCCGAGTGGATGTGGTCCGCGCCAGTAATGTCGCTGGTAACAGTTTCGCAACTCGTTTGTCCGGTGTAATCGGAATGCACTGCAACTCCGACGTACATTTCGCACGTAGCGAAAAACGTGGCTGGGGAGTCACCAACAGCTATCGTCAACCGCGTTTGCTTGGCGTGGATCGCTGGGTGGCGATGATCGGTGCATGGGCTGAAACACGCTCGGCATGTCTGATTGTTGATGCCGGAACGGCAGTGACACTCGACGCGATCGATGATGAAGGAATGCATCTTGGCGGCCAGATCATACCCGGCGTCGATACCATGCTTGATTCACTGTCATCCGCCACCAGTGATATTCCGATTGTAAAGGCAAATGTGAAACAGGCAGCGGCCGAACTAAAGATGTTTGGTAAGAATACTGCGGCGGCGGTTCGCGAAGGTGCACAGAACGCGGTGGTTGGTGCGGTGGAGCGGGCCAATCGGACGTTGCAGTCGAACGGCATTGATCCGACAATCATCTTGACCGGCGGAGGCGCGGCGCGCATTCTTGGGGCGCTCGAGACGACCTCGTTACATCGGCCGAACCTGGTCTTGCACGGACTTGCGCATATGCTGGAAAACACTCAATGAAGAATATTTTGCTGATGCTGTTACTGGCCAACATTTTGTACCTGATGTGGGGCCTGTTTACCGAGGAAGATTCACAGCCCGGTGTGGCATTTATCAACGAGACCGATCTTGGCCCGTCACTCGAAGTGACCACAGGGCGTGAAGGCGATTCATACGCCAGCATTGGTGCCGTGCTTGGCTCGGGTGAGCCAGCCGCGCTCGAAGCAGTGGTTGGTCGTTCGTGTGTGACTGTCGGTCCATTCAGAGAGAGCATGGATGCGGATTCGGCACTGCTCGAATATTCGAACGAAGGAATGAAAACAGCCTTGCGCGGTGGAAAGGCGCAGATATTCGTTGGCCACTGGGTGTGGATTCAGAATATTGCTGATGAGGCAAGAGCCAGGGATATTCTGGCGCAGCTGAAAGAGGGCGGCCTGGCCGATGCGTACCCGGATCGCTCCGATGCCGAGAACCTGAAAATCTCCCTGGGGCTGTTCGGTGACGCTGATGGTGCCGAGAAGATCGAGCTGCAGGCGCAGTCTCTGGGCTTTGCCGCCGAAGTGATACCGAGCAAACGAGAAAAAGACGTATATTTTGTGGATATTGGATTGCTACCCGGTAGAGG
>JAJFKV010000055.1 GCA_021773055.1 Woeseiaceae bacterium | reverse complement strand
AGGAGAGTACGGGGGAGTTCGCCCCGGGTTACGATCCTGAAACGGAAATTATCGGTGCCTACGGTCATGCCGCGGAGATGAGTAGCGGTAAAGATACACCGAGCGGTCACTGGGAAATTGCCGGTCTCCCGGTGTTATTCGACTGGGGTTATTTTACGGGTAAGGATGAGGCGTTTCCGAAAGAATTGCTGGATGAATTAATCGCCCGCGCTGAATTGCCCGGCGTTCTTGGCAACTGCCACGCTTCGGGAACCACGATAATCGCCGAACTCGGTGATGAGCATGTCGCGAGTGGCAAGCCTATCGTGTACACCTCCGCAGACAGTGTTTTTCAAATTGCCTGTCATGAAGAGGCTTTCGGACTTGATCGACTCTACGAGCTTTGTGATATCGCTCGCGAGCTCGTCGACAAGTACAACATCGGTCGAGTGATCGCTCGGCCGTTTATCGGTGACGGGCCTGATACCTATGCTCGCACCGGCAACCGACGTGACCTGACTACACCACCGCATGCACCGACTGTGCTCGACAAACTGGTTGACAGCGGTGGCGATGTCATCAGCGTCGGCAAGATATCGGATATCTACGCACACATGGGTATCACGAAAAAGGTCAAAGCCAGTGGTAACGAGGCCTTGTTTGAGGCCACGTTGAATGCGATGAAAGAGGCTGGAGATCGCTCTATCGTTTTTACGAACTTTGTCGACTTCGACATGCTGTACGGTCATCGTCGCAATGTCGGCGGCTATGCGAACGCACTCGAATACCTCGATGGCCGCCTGCCCGAAGTGCTGGAGCTAATGGAAGAGGGTGATCTGCTGATTCTGTGTGCCGATCACGGCTGCGACCCAACGTGGCCCGGCAGCGATCACACCCGGGAAAATATTCCGGTGCTGGTGTACGGAGCCGGCGTCACGCCGGGTTCGCTGGGCCTTCGCGAGACGTTTGCCGATATCGGTCAAAGCCTCGCAACGCATTTCGATCTGGCACCGATGGATTACGGCACGAGTTTCGTCTAGCTGTGATAGTCGTCACCTGATATTACAACCGATGTTAGAAAAGAAGGACGAAAGACGAGTACTCGGCGCAGGGTTGCTGCTGATACGCCAATGACTTCTCCACGACACACAGTCGAATTCATTGGCGTATCAGCAACAACTCGTCAGTCGGTCACGTATTTCGCTCAACCGTCTAAGCATTGAGCAGGTGTTGGTCCGGGATAGTCGACGCTGGTGACTGTGGGTCGTGGAGCCGGCGTCGACCATCCCGGACCAACACCGGATTAAGAACTTCAGTGGCTGCAACATCAGGTGATGACAATCACATCTATTAGCTGCTACCGATTACGCTCGTCGAGCGCGGCCTGAATCTTCGCTGCCAGTGCGTTTGCCTCGGCGGCGACGCGTTCTGTATCAATCGTCAGCATTTCACCAGCTCTCATGAGTATTTTGCCGTCGACGACAACGGACGCCACATCCTGTTCGTCGGTGACATAAACGAGATGTGAAATAACGTCGTAAGTAGGCACGTGATGTACGTCGTCGAATGTGACCTGGATGATATCAGCACGTTTGCCGGCTTCGATGGAGCCCGTGACTTCCCCAAGACCAATGGCCAATGCTCCACCACTGGTCGCCATTGTCAGCACTGTTGATGCTGACATGACAGTCGGGTCCATGCGGTCAACCTTTTGCAGCAGTGCGGCAAGTCGCATTTCTTCCCACATATCCAGATCGTTGTTACTGGCGGCACCATCGGTGCCGAGGCCCATACGGACACCAGCCGCGAGCATCTTGGCGACCGGTGAGATCCCCGAGGCGATTTTCATGTTGGAGGTCGGGTTGTGAATAACGCCAACGTTTCGCTCAGCAAGAATCGGTATCTCCACATCGGTCGGCCACACCATGTGAGCGGCAATGGTTGGGCCGTCAAAAAAACCGATTGACTCAAAGAACTCGACGCTGGTCTTGCCAAAGGTGTCTTTCGAATATTGCAGCTCAAACGGCGACTCGGACATGTGAATACTGATGCCGACGCCATGCTCAATGGCCGCGGCCCGAGTGGCTTGCAGTTGCTCTGCATTCAGCGTGTAGTTCGCATGCGGCCCGAAAATTGGTGTAATGCGGCTGTTTTTGTCCTTCCAGCGCTCGATATAGCCGATGCCCTTCTGGATTGAGTCCGATGCGTTCTCGGCGTCCGGGCTGCGTTGGTCGATGACCGTGCTCGATAACAACGCACGCATACCGCAACTGTCGACAACCTCGGCTATCGTATCCGGAAAATAATACATGTCCACAAAAGTGGTCGTGCCACCTCTGATCATCTCCCAACATGCGAGTTCGGTACCGATGCGAACAAACTCGGAATCTACAAATTGCACCTCCGCGGGGAAGATGTAATTGTTCAACCACTCCATGAGATTGAGGTCGTCAGCCACGCCTCGCAGTAAAGTCATCGCTGCGTGCGAATGTCCGTTGATAAGACCGGGCATTACGATGCGATTCTCGCCGGCCAGCGTTTCTGCCGCACTGTACTCGGCGGTAATCTCGCCAGCGGGACCGACAGCCAGTATCAGGCCGTCATCAACCGCAACAGCGCCGTTCTCAAAGACGGACGATGAATCATCCATGCTGACGACGTAGTCGCCCAGGATGATCAGATCGATCTGGTTCCCAACTGTTGCAGTCGTCGGCACAGAGGGTGGTGCCTCTTGGGCACAAGCGGACACGGCAAGGGATATGGCGACAAATGCTGCTCTTTGAATTTGTTTTTTCATGCAGACATTTTGACACAAAAAAACCCCAACCGTCTCCGATTGGGGTTATTTGGACTCACGAATAAATGAGCCTCAAACATTGTGTCAGTGTCTAGAACCTGAAGGTCGCTTCAACACCGTAGGTGCGCTGCTCGTTGATAATGCCTTCAAGGTTATTGAAGTCGATGGCGGCGATTAGCTCGAGTTCATCCGTAAGATTTCTCACGTAGCCACCCACTTCCCAACGATCGGTGACGTAACCGATGTTAAGACCACCTTCCAGCAGTGATGGTGCATGGAATTCCGCAGAGTTGTACAGGAACATGCTGAAGTCATCGCGGTATACCCAGTCGGTCTGGAAAACCAGTTCGCCATTGTCCATCGGATGCGTGTAACGCGCTACGAAGTTGCTGGTCCACTCGGGCGCTCGCGGCAGGTCATTGCCGTCCAGAGCGACGCTACCCGGGAAAGATCCGGCAGGGTCCAGTACTGTGCAAGGTGCACCACAGGGCAATACCGACAAATTGGGATCGTCGATTTCTGTTGAGTTAAAGCTCAGACCCAGCGAAAAGGACAGGTTGTCTGTCGCCAGCAATTCAGCATCAAATTCGATGCCGCTACCTTTCGAGGATTCGGCATTGATCAGCTGGTTAGCATTAGCCGTGCCGCTACCGGCAGTTAGCTGCTGATCGCTCATGTCGAGTACATATGCAGCAACGTTCAAGCGCAGGCGATTGTCCATCAGTTGGCTCTTCACACCCACTTCGAATGAGTTGAGTGTTTCAGACTGAGCGACTGTAACGGCATTGCCGAACAATACCCGGCCCTGAATACTGGGAGCCCGGAAACCTCGTGCAAAACGACCGTAGATGCTGACGTCATCATTGATGGTGTAGTTCAAGCTGATGTTACCGCTGACTTCTGAGTCCGATACGTTTCTAAACGTTGGCGCTAACGTACCGCAACAGCCGAACAATTCCGTGGTTCGAAACGCGACATAGTCTTTACTGTCATCCGAAAAGCGTATGCCAGCAGTCAATACCAGGTCGTCACTCAGGTCATAATCGAACTGACCAAAAATTGCGTAGGCTTCGGTATCCTGATCCTGGTGGGCAAAGCCGACAAACACGTCAGATCGGTCAGCGTAGTCGAAGCTATCCACTTCCAGATGTTCATCAAAATAGAATACGCCCGCCTGCCAGCTAAACCTTTCAGAAGCATCATTGTTAATTCTTAGCTCCTGTGTGAACTGGTTGTGGTCAGGAATTCCATCCGCAGTTTGCGCCGGGAAAGGAATAAAACCAGGTCCAGACGGTGGAACAGCGGCAAGGCTGATGCCGCCTTCAACGTCTGCCCGACTAAAGGTCTCAACTGTTTCATAGGCTGTGATTGAGGTCACCGTGTAGTCACCCAAATCCCACTCCAGCTTTGCGGTGAAACCCGTCGACTGCAAAGTCTGCTCATTTCTGCCGTCGAAGTTCACGACGTCCGGGTCGAAGCCAGCGACGAAATCATTGGTGCCTGGCTCGATGATATTGGCGCGGAACAGCGTTGCCGTGCCATCCAGATCGCGGCCGTGCAAATTTAACAGGGCGGAGAACTTATCTGAGTCGTAAGCCAGCTGCAGTCGGTAGGCGTACTCAGTGTGGCCCTCGAGGAAATCAGGGTCATCCAGAAATGCCAGAGAAGGATCGATATCAGAACCGCTGTTTGCTACCCAGTCACCACGAGTCTGGTGCAGGACAGACAGACGGGCCGACCAGTTTTCATTCAACGCACCGTTGATCGCTGCTTCAAAATCCGTAACGTCCAGATTGCCGATACCGAGTTTGACGTAGGCCTCAAATTCGTCGCTTGGCTTGTTGGACTCGATTTTGACAATGCCGGCCGGCGTGTTACGGCCGAACAGTGTGCCCTGGGGGCCACGCAGGACTTCCACACGACCTGTGTCGAAAACAGGGAAACCCTTCAACATCGGGTTCTCGTAAACAACCTCATCGTAGACGAGTGAGACCGGCTGAGATGCGTTTTGGTCAAAATCGGTGTTGCCGATGCCGCGGATGTAAAAACGAGGAAAAATACGACCGAAGTCTGATTCCACGACCAGGCTCGGTACTTTGCTTGACAGGAAGCGAATGTCTTTGCCGCCTGATCTGACGCTGTCCAGTCGCTCCTGGGACATTACGCTGATTGAAATCGGAACGTCCTGCACGTTCTCCACGCGTTTCTGGGCGGTTACAACGATTTCTTCAAGCACACCTTGTGCTTGAGCTGAAGTTACAGAAAGCGCGATAAGAATAGCGCTCGCACTCAAGGTCCTGCCAAATGTTAGTTTTTTCACGATGCCCCCTAGTGGCTTGGTGTTCTGTGTTATGCCGTAATTATAGACGAGCGAACACAGAATTACAGAGAATTTGGTGTTGGTTACGACAATGTTTTGGCCGCAATGTATAGTGATCAAGGTCTATGACCACCCAAGAACTAAAAAGTTTTGCAGCCCCGGAAAATGGCCGATTAACGCCCGATATGATCCAGTCGTTCGCCAGCGACGGCGTAATAGTATTGCAGGATTTCGTGTCTGTGGAGGCCTGTCAACGGCTGCGCGAGCAGGCTCTGAGTCTCGTCGCCGCTTTCGATGCCAATTCCGTGCGCAGCATCTTTTCTGCGATGGAACAGACTCAGCTTGGCGACTCTTACTTTGAAGAATCTGGCGACAAGATCCGCTTCTTTTTCGAGCAAGACGCTTTCGACGAAGCGGGTGAGCTCAGGCAGCCAAAGGAAGATAGCCTGAATAAGATGGGCCACGCGATGCATGATCTGGACCCTGTGTTCGATACGTTTTCGCGAACCCCGCAGCTGGCGGCAATCGTCGACAGTCTTGGCTATGAGGACCCCGTGATCTTGCAATCCATGTACATTTTCAAGCCACCACGTATCGGCGGGGAAGTTTACTGCCATCAGGATTCAACGTTCTTGTACACCGAGCCGGAGTCATGTGTCGGCTTCTGGTTCGCACTTGAAGACGCCACGATCGAAAATGGCTGTATGCATTTCATCCCGGGCGGGCATCAAGGCCCGCTGAAGAGAATTCAATATCGGGGCAGCGATGGCAACATGAAATTCAAGACGCTTGACGACACCCCGTGGCCGGAGAAATCCACGGTTCCGGCCGAGGTCAAGGCAGGCTCTGTCGTTATTTTTAATGGTCGTGCACCGCACCTGAGTGGCGCCAATTTGTCCAACAAATCGCGACATGCGTATACACTGCATGTAATTGAGAAAAACAGTCACTACCCCGCGGAAAACTGGCTGCAACGCAGTGCAGATTTACCGCTACGCGGTTTCGAATAAGGATCACAATGCTTTTCACTGATGTAATTCGCACCAAGCGCGACGGTGGTGCCTTGTCTGATGAACAAATACGGTTCTTCGTTGATGGGCTTGCCGACGGCAGTATTCCGGCTGAGCAAGTATCCGCATTGGCGATGGCGATTTTCCTGAACTCAATGTCGTTCGAGGAGGCGGGCAAGCTGACCAGCAAAATGGCGGCGTCGGGAACGGTTCTTGACTGGGAGCAAGAAGACCTCGGCGGCCCGGTCGTTGATAAACATTCGACGGGTGGTGTTGGCGACAAAGTAAGTTTCCTGCTTGCGCCTATCGCCGCGGCTGCAGGTTGTTTTGTACCAATGATCTCAGGTCGGGGGCTGGGCCATACCGGGGGAACGACAGACAAAGCAGAATCCATTCCTGGATACGATGCGATGCCTGATTTTGACCTGTTTCGAAAAACTGTGAAGGACGTTGGTTGCGCGATTATCGGTCAGACCGAAGATCTCGCACCGGCGGATCGTCGTTTCTATTCGATCCGCGATGTCACGGGCACCGTTGAATCAGTACCATTAATTACAGCATCGATATTGTCGAAGAAAATTGCTGCTGGCTTGCAGGGTCTGATCATGGACGTGAAGGTTGGCAGCGGCGCGTTTATGGACTCCCACGAACGTGCGGTCGAGCTGGCGAACAGTATTATCCGCACGGCCGGTACGGCTGGGCTGAAAACACACGCACTGATCACGGACATGAATGAAGTGCTGGGAACGACGGCTGGCAACGCGCTGGAAATAGCGGAGTCAATGCGCTACTTGCGTAACGAGGAGCGGGAACCACGCCTGGATGATATTACCCTGGCGTTATGCGCCGAGATGGTATTGGTCGGCGGTCTGGAAGACGACAGGGATGCTGCGAGAAAGCGCTGTGAAAATGCCGTTACGAGCGGGCGTGCGGCAGAAATTTTCGGTCGCATGACGGCCGCGCTGGGCGGCCCGGCGGACTTCGTCGAGAACTACGAGCAGCATTTGGCGACGGCACCGGTAGTGCGTGCCGTACACGCTGAGGGCGTCGTGACGGCAGTGAATGCTCGTGCAGTCGGCAATGCCATCATCGAACTGGGCGGTGGGCGACGCAAGGTCGGTGAGCAACTTGATCTCGCGGTCGGCTTCTCAAATATCGCGTCAATCGGAACTGCTGTAAATAGCGAACGCCCAATTGCGGTGGTTCACGCGGCTTGCGAGGACGACGCGGACAGAGCCGCAAAGAATATTCTCAGCGCTTGCAAACTCGGTAATTCTGCCCCTGCGGATAGGCCCACTATTGCCGAAATTCTAACAGGTTAAGATTCGGATTCCTTTGTCGGTCTTTCCGCACGCGCAATACGTGACAAACCCCAAAGCGCCCACGCGGCGATTGTTGGCAGGACAATCCAAAATGGCGTTTCGTCGATAACCCAGCCTGACGCATCTCGCGCATCGACGGCGGCCACAAGGACGACCACGGGCCAGTACACAGTGATGCCAAGTGCCGCAGCAAAAACACTTCGGCCCCACGGGCGACGGCGCCAATGACCGATCAAGCCGATCGCGAGCAGGGGAACGTAAACAACAAGATCGGCAAATGCAAAGCCGTACCAGAATGCGGCCCCCACCTCGGTAATTTGTTCTGCAGACTCTTGTGTTCCCATGCGGACGCCAAGTTCATAGTCGAACGCAGGTATCGCCTGCGCATACACCAGGTAGGCCAGTAGAAGCCATCCCGGAATCTGCAAAAACCAATAATCCGATCGCCGGTTTTTCATGCCGTATCTGACCTTCGTTCGCATCAGTGAGCAACCATAACCGACCGACCATCGAGGGATGAATAGGCGTATACCGAATTTTAGCTAAGCACCGGAATTGGCACCAAACAATTCCTCATGTCGCGCGGTGATCCTGGGCCACAGACCGGCGATTTCATGAACGTCCAAATGAAATTCGTTCGTGAGCACAGAAACCAACTCCTCGGGTGAGTCCAGCGTTTTCGAATCTGTGGTGCCTGGTCTGGCCACAGTGAATACTCGCCCACGCAATACAAAATGCTGATCGCGAGCGCGCAGTTGGGCGGCCAGATTCAAAACGAAACTCGATGCAGGATCGTTCTGCAGATTTTCGCATTTTCTCGCGAGCGATGACTCGCGTGCAGGCTCATCCCGAAAATCAAAAGTGAATTTTCCATCACCCGGATTTTCCCAAAAACGCCAATAGCCATCATCCAGTTTGTCCAGTCCGATTTTGAATGGTGGCTGGTCATGTTGAGCCGACTCCAGTGCTATCGGCGTGATCATGCTTCCGCCGAAGCCGACATCGGCCAGATACTTCGTACTCGATTCAGGAGAGCGGACTAACAGACAGAGGTGGCTTGCCTCTGACTCTGCTCCATTGGTTTCGCGCATTACGCTGGCGGCGATCCGGCGAACATCAAAGCCGATCTCCGAGAGGGCCCACCCAAATAGTCCGTTTTGCTCGTAGCACCAGCCGCCGCGCAGGTTCACAACGATTTTTTCATACGCCTCGTCAACCCTGGTTGACAGAGGGCGACCTAGTTGTACATCCAGGTTCTCGAACGGCACAGAACAAACATGCGCTCGCTGTAACGCGGCCAGTGTTGCGAAGCTTGGCTCGAGGGAGCCGGCATAATTAATACGGGCGAGATAATGTTGTAAATCACGGATGAGTAATCTCCTCGTCAGTTCCTGACGTGTCACAAAGCACCGATTATCACAGCAAGGTGCTTGTTTGCGGTATGCTTGAGGTCGCCGCAAATAACAATAACACTCCAGGGGATACACCATGCAGAACCCGATCGGCCTGGCCGGAATTGCAGTGATTCTTGGCATCGCATACATCTTTTCCAGCAATCGAAAGGGCATCAACCTGCGCGTTGTTGGCGCAGCGTTTGGATTGCAGGCTGCGATTGCCATATTCGTGCTGTACTTCGATGCGGGCAGGGGGGCGATCGATTCACTCAGCACGGGTGTGCTGGCAATCATCGGTTATTCCCGAGCCGGCATCGATATGGTCTTCGGGCCACTGGCCGACGTCGATAAGATCGGCTTCAGCTTTGCGGTGAACATATTGCCGATCATCATCTTCTTTTCAGCACTGATGTCGGTGATGTATCACCTTCGTATCATGGAGTGGATCGTCAAACTGGTTGGCGGAGCTTTGCACAAGATCATCGGTACCGGAGCGGTTGAATCGATGAACGCGGCGGCCAACATTTTTGTTGGTCAGACTGAAGCGCCGTTGGCCATCAAGCCTTACCTGAAAAATCTGACGGAACCGCAAATGTTCGCCGTCATGTGTTCCGGTCTCGCATCGATTGCAGGAACAGTACTTGCTGGCTACGTGCTCATGGGTGCAGACCTCAAATACCTGCTTGCCGCTGCTTTTATGGCAGCACCCGGTGGTCTGCTCATGGCGAAAATCATAATGCCGGACGATCAGGTTGTCGCGTCGGGCGCGCACGAGAAACTCGTGATGGAACCGAGCCACCACAAGAACGTCATTCTTGCAGCAGCATCGGGAACTACGGACGGCTTGCGTCTGGCCGCCAACATCGGCGCTATGTTGGTCGCGTTCGTTGCATTGATCGCGATGTTTAATGGTCTCGTAGGTGGGCTGTTTGGTCTATTCGGAATTGAAGGAATTACGCTGCAGTTTATTCTGGGCAAGATTTTCCAACCACTGATGTACCTGTTGAGCGTGCCCTGGGCAGAAGCGCAGGCGGCAGGTGCGCTGTTCGGCGAGAAGATAATTCTTAATGAATTCGTGGCCTTCTCGCACTTGAATGACTATCTGGCAGGAATGAGTCCGCGTACATATGCGATCTCGACGTTCATGTTATGTGGCTTCGCTAACCTCTCGTCGATCGCGATTCTGCTGGGCGGGCTCGGCGTTCTCGTGCCTGAGAAACGAGAGCTGATCGGTCAGTTCGGCATGAAGGCTGTACTCGCGGGCTCACTGTCCAATCTCATGAGTGCTGCGTTAGCCGGGCTCATACTGACGTTCTGACGAGATGGCAGCACGCCCGATAATCATCGACTGCGATCCGGGGCAGGATGATGCCGTTGCCCTGTTTCTGGCGATGGCATCGCCTGACGAACTTCAGTTACTTGGCATTACAGCCGTCGCAGGCAATGTGCCGTTGCCGCTGACAGAACGAAATGCACGCATGATGTGCGATGTTGCTGAGTCTGACGTTCCCGTATTCGCCGGCTGTGCGAAGCCGATGATTCGTCCCGCGATCAGTGCCGAATATATTCACGGTGAAACCGGCATCAATGGCATCGACGTGTTCGAGCCGCAGACGCCATTGCAGGAAAAACACGCCGTCGATTTCATCATCGACACGCTGCTCTCGAGAGACGCCGTCACCCTGGTGCCAATGGGGCCATTGACGAATATCGCTACGGCGATAAAGCGAAATCCCGAGATCCTTTCGCATATCGAAGAGATCGTCATCATGGGTGGCGCGATGCGCGAGGGCGGCAATCGCACGCCGTCAGCGGAGTTCAATATACTCGTTGACCCGCATGCAGCTGACACGGTCCTCAATTGCGGCCGGCCGATTACGCTAATGGGCCTCGATGTTACGCATAAAGTTCTTTCGACAGAAGAACGAGTTGCTCGCATCGGCAAACTCAATAACCCTGTCGCCGACGCGACCGTCGGAATGCTAAGTTTCTTTCATCGCTACGATACGGAGAAGTACTCGTCGCAGGGCACGCCGCTGCACGACCCCTGCACTGTTGCCTATCTACTGCAGCCAGACCTGTTCAAGACCAAGCTTTGCAATGTGTCGGTGGAAACGGAGTCCGAGCTGACGATGGGTCATACGGCTGTGGATTTTTGGCACGTGACTAAACGGCCAAAAGACGTCAACTGGGCATACGACGTTGATGCCGATGGGTTCTATGAGCTGCTAACCGAACGCCTCGCGAGATTTCCCCTGCCGTAGGCGCGCTCCTGCTAGTCCAGGTGAAACCCAGCCGGCAGCAACTCCGCGATCGAATACTGCTGCCAGTCCCGGCTGTCATCCATGGTGATGATGACGGTATTCTCGTCAGCGAATTCCTGAATACGCTGACGGCAACCACCGCAGGGCGTACAGGGTGTTACGTCGACCGAGCCACCTGCAACGGCGATTCGGTCAATACGTTTGCCACCCTGCAGGACCATCGCAGCGATGGCTGCGGCCTCTGCGCAGTTGCCAAGCGGGTAGGCCGCATTCTCTATATTGCAACCAACGTGCATACGTCCCTGGTCGTCGATAATGGCGGCACCGACGCTGTAGCCGGAATAATGGCAATAGGCATTCTCGCGAGCATGCTTCGCGGCATCGATAAGGTCGTCGTCAGAAATGCTCATGGCGTCACCGCTTTACTGCTACGGGTTCGGCGTGCCGAGCTTGTTTCTGAAGCGCGTCGTAATAGGGCGCAAACGGTGGTCGGTCGATGTATCGCCCGGCGCCACGCTCAACGCGTAACTCGCCATTCGCATAGACAACGTTGCCTTGCGAGATAGTGTGTGACGGGCAGCCTTTTATCTGCATGCCTTCGAAAATATTGTAGTCGACGTTCTGGTGGTCGGTCTTGCTGGAAATGGTCTTGGTAGCCTCCGGGTCCCACACGACAATATCCGCGTCCGCGCCAACCGAGATACTGCCTTTGCGTGGATAGACATTGAAGATTTGCGCCGCGTTGGTTGACGTGACTTTCACAAATTCGTTCATCGTCAGTTTGCCGGTGTTCACACCATGATGCCAAAGCACTTCCATGCGGTTTTCAACACCACCCGTACCATTCGGAATCAGCCGGAAATCGTCTTTCCCCGCTGCTTTCTGGTCCGCACAGAAACAGCAGTGATCCGTTGCCGTTGTTTGCAGGTTTCCTGACTGCAAGCCTTTCCAGAGGGCATCCTGGTGTTCGCTGGATCGAAACGGTGGGCTCATAACATGGGCCGCCGCAGTATCGAAATCCTTGTGACGATAAATCGAGTCATCGACCAGTAAGTGACCGGCTAGCACCTCGCCGAAGACCCGCTGGCCCTCATTGCGTGCGCGCGTGATCGCCTCCAGCGATTGACGGCAGGAGTTATGCACGACGTAAAGCGGCACTTTAAGCACTTCCGCGATACGAATGGCGCGATTGGCCGCCTCACCTTCACATTCAGGTGGGCGTGAGAGCGGGTGGCCCTCGGGTCCGGTGATGCCCTTTTCGAACAGCTCTTTCTGCAGCCGAAAAACAAGCTCACCGTTTTCCGCGTGGACGGTCGGTATCGCGCCCAGCTCAAGCGAGCGTGCGAAGCTGTTAACGAGAATCTCGTCGTCCGCCATAATGGCGCCTTTGTAGGCCATAAAATGTTTGAAGCTATTCACGCCATGGTCACGTACCAGCGTTCCCATGTCGTCGTGGACGCTGTCATCCCACCACGTGATCGCGACGTGAAAGGAGTAGTCGGATACGGACTTCTCTGCCCACTCGCGCCACTGCTTATAGGCTTCCATGAGGTTTTGCTGTGGACCGGGTATCACGAAGTCGATGATCATCGTGGTGCCACCGGCGAGACCGGCTGACGTTCCGGATTCGAAGTCCTCGCTGGCGACAGTTCCCATAAAAGGCAATTGCATATGTGTGTGTGGGTCTATACCGCCCGGCATGACGTATTGTCCACCGGCATCGACAACCGTGGCCCCGGCCGGTGCTTCCAGGTCCGGGCCAATCGCTTTGATCAAGCCGCCGTCACAAATTACATCTGCCTGGAAAGATTGCTCAGCGTTGACGACTGTGCCGCCTTTGATGAGGGTGCTCATGTTGTGCTCCTGACTTCACCGCGTGCGATGAAGTAATAAATTAGACCGCCGAGGATCGATCCCGTAAACCATCCATAGGTGTAAAACCAGCTTAGAAGTTCGATTTTTATAGACAGTACGGTCAGCCCGACCGGAATCAACAATGCGGCCATGCCGGCGAAATTCCATGCGGGATAACCGGCGTTGTCCTGGTACAGGGCGAGTAAGTCGTACTCCTGATTCTTGATCAGGAAATAGTCAACGATCATGATTCCGGCAATGGGCCCGAGCAGGCTGGAATAACCAAGCAGCCAATTCGAATACAGACTTTCGACGCTGACATCGGATTCGATCCAACCAAGTTTCTTCATTAGTTCCCAACTCATCAACAAGATGCCGATTAAGCCGGTGATCAGCACGCCGCGGTTTTCGCTGATGAAACGGGGGGCGATGTTCTGAAAACTGTTCGTCGGAGAAACGATATTCGCCGCCGTGTTGGTCGAGATCGTTGCCAGTATGATCATGAGCATAGCGACGATGACCCAGCCGGGGCTATCGATATGACCGATGAGATTGATGGGATCAGAAACGGTCTCGCCGACCAGGCTGAAAGAGGCGGCTGTCAGTACGACACCCAGACCCGAGAATAAAAACATCGTCAACGGCAGGCCAATAATTTGACCAATGATCTGGCTGCGCTGCGATCTCGCATAGCGACTGAAATCAGGAATATTGAGTGACAGGGTGGCCCAGAAACCGACCATCGCCGTCAGTCCCGCCATGAAGTAGCCAATGAGTGGCGCGCCCTCCGGTCGATTCGCCGGAACCGCCAGAACCTCGCTCATGGATACTTTTGGCAATGCCCACACGACCAGGCCGATCGCAACGATCAGCAGCAATGGTGCAGCCAGCGTTTCCAGGTGTTTAATCGACTCGGAGCCACGGATGACCACCGTAATATTGAGAGCCCAGAAAATGAAGAACCCGAGTACCTCACCAGTACCGCCGAGTGCCGCCCAGCCATCAAATAATGCGGCCAGCATCAGGTGAATCGCGATACCGCCAAACAGTGTCTGTACACCAAACCAGCCGCAGGCAACGATGGCGCGAATCAATGAGGGTACGTTCGAGCCGATGATGCCGAACGATGCTCGCAAGACGACAGGGCAGGGTATGCCGTAGCGTGTGCCCGGAAACGCATTTAGTGTGAGCGGAATCAGTACGACGATATTCGCAACGAAAATCGTCCACAGAGCTTCAGACACCGACAAGCCAAAGTAAGCGGTTAGAACGCCGCCCAGCGTATAAGTCGGCACGCAAATCGCCATACCGACCCAAAGCGACGCCACATTCCAGCGTGACCAGGTGCGTTGCGACGCCTTCGTCGGCGCAATATCCTCGTTATAACGAGGACTATTCGCTATGTCATCGCCAACGTCGAGCTCAATGTGTTCACCGACAGTACGCAGCTTGCTGATCGCCAGGGACTCAGACATCTGATTCCCCTTATTCGCCGGTCAGTGGGCCGTATGTCTCAGGGCGGCGATCGCGGAAAAACTGCCAGGTATCACGGACGTCACGGACCATATCGAGGTCGATCTCATGCACGAGCAACTCGTCGTCGCCGTAGCTCGCCTGAGCTTCGATGGCACCGCGCGGGTTCACGATGTAGCTGGAACCGTAGAACTCGCCCATGTTCATCGTCGATGCCCAGGGCTCTTCCTTGCCGATACGATTAATAGCGCCGATGAAGACACCGTTAGCGGCCGCTGATGCGGGTTGCTCAAGCTCCCAGAGATACTTGCTCAAGCCAGCAACCGTTGCGGACGGGTTCACAATGTAGTCGGCCCCGTTGAGGGCCAGTGCGCGCCAGCCTTCGGGGAAATGACGGTCGTAGCAAATGTAGACACCGAGCTTGAGGTAGGCAGTTTCAAAGACCGGCCATCCGGTGTCACCGGGTTTGAAGAAAAACTTCTCATAAAAGCCGGGATCAACCTGGGGAATATGCGTTTTGCGATATTTGCCGAGGTACTTGCCATCCGCGTCAATGACCGCTGCCGTGTTGTAGTAAACACCGGTCATGTGTTCCTCGTAGATAGGAACAACGATGACCATGTTGTACTTTTTCGCATACTCCTGCATCAGCTTGGTGGTGTAGCCATCAGGAATTTTTTCAGCGGCGGCATACCATTTTCGGTCCTGGCTCGGGCAGAAATAAGGTTGCGTAAAAACTTCCTGGAAGCAAAGGATCTGGACGCCCTGTTTCCCGGCATCTTCGATGTACGGAATGTGTGCTTCGATCATGCGATCCCGAATTTCGTCGGGCTCCATCGAACCGTCGCCCTTGAGCGCCATCTGAATTAAGCCGCACTTAACTTTAGCCATGTTTGTTCCCCGCAGATTCGTTTGTTTTCAATGCGTTACAGCAATTTCCGTAATTTATAGCATACGCCTTTTACTCGACAGAAGTCCATGATCCGTACATGGGATTTGGCAGGATATACCAGCCGTTACCCCAGTAATTTTCGTAGGCATCTAGCGCCTCGGCGCGACTGGCCCTCGTAGCCGGGTTCGTGCACGGTGCGCGAGGTTCCGCACGCGAACAGGCAACGAAATCCCCGTAGTCGTCGCCGAACAACATAATGACACGATGTGACTCAGCGACGAATTCACGCCGGGACAATTTTTCCCTGTTCCACTCGGGTCTCTCTCCAACCAACATGACATGATCGGCATCTGTCTCAATGCCGACTTCAAAAATATCATCGATCGTGGACTTTTCCTGCGGGCAGGTGTCGGAGTTACCTTCCAGTAGTTCACAGGGTCGATTGGTGACAAAAAAGGCATCGACACCTTGTTCTCTGGCTGCTTTGACAAATTCGGCTACACCGCGAATCGGAACTGCCTTGTGACTGATGCTCCACTCGTATTGCCTTAGGTGAGTAAACGGCAAAAGCGTCAACTCCATATCAACGCCACTGAGAACTGTCTCGTCGACATCAAGAATGACCGCCAGCGGTTTTTCAGCACTACCTTCGCGACTTGGCAGCGCACTCCATGATTCATCGGCAATAAGTCTTGGCAGATCACGTGTGGCTTGCGCGTAAATTTGCATTGTGACCGCCTGATACTCGGCGGCGTGGGCAGCCCAGAGACTCGCTAATTGAGGCTCGGCTTGTGACTCGACGGAACGCGACTCACAAGCCATCAACGTGAGCAGGGACGCGACGATAATTGATGTTCTAAACAAGGTCATGGTTTCTCCTGATGCCACCAAGCAGCCTTTCAGGTTAGCATGTTGGCCAATATTCAGGGACCAAACTATGAAAAGAATATCATCGCTTCTGATTTGTACACTGCTGGCCGCTTGCGCGACCTCCGGGATGCCTGTTTCGGAATCCTCCGGAATTACTTTTGTGCACCTCAATGACACCTACCGTGTCGGAGATGTTGAAGACGGCAAGGCAGGTGGCTTCAGCCGCGTCGTCACAGTGATTAGAGAGTTACAGGCGGAGGGTAAAGACGTTCGCATTCTGCACGGCGGTGATTTTCTGTATCCGTCGCTCGAGAGCAGCCTTTGGCGCGGCGAGCAAATGGTGGATGCGTTCAATTTCATGGATGCGTTGGCTCCCCTGTATGCAGTGGCCGGTAATCATGAATTCGATCCGCGGACAGCTGATTCGCTTATAAGCGCTGTAAGGTCATCGCAGTTCGACTGGCTTGGTGATAATTATGAGTTTGCTACGGGTGAAACCGATGTCGACAGCGCGTTGAAGACGGCGTTTTCCTTCGAAAGCAATGGCAAGACCATCGGCATTTTCTCGTTATCCATACATCCGGACGATGGTGGTAACAAGCGCGCTTATCTGTCGATGCAAAAAGACTATGCCGGGATAGCCGAGAAAGCGATTATCGAGTTTGAGCGTGCTGGTGTCGATGCGATCATCGGAGTCACGCATTTGCATATGTGGCAGGACAGGGAACTGGCGAAACTGCGAGCCAGGCATCCGAAGTTTGTGTTTATCGTTGGCGGCCACGAGCACGAACCGGAGCTCAGTCCGTTTACCGAGCAGTCCGCGGCGGTATTGAAGGGAGCATCGAACGCGCGCGTGATATGGACTATCGACCTGTCCTTCGATGCGGAAGGTGCACCTTATATCACTCCGAAAGAGCTGCCACTTGATGGGCAGGTAATGCGCGATCCTGAATATGATGTGCTGGCAGCGAAATGGCGTGATCGTTTGCTGGAAACGTATCCGTTTATCGAGGCGACGATTGGAACGGCCGCGTTTCCGCTTGATGCGCGTGAAGTCACGGTCCGTAACGAAGAGAGTACCTGGGGAACATTTATCGCCGATCAAATGCGAGGTGCTTTTGGCAAGCCGGCGGCAGACCTTGCTTTTATTAACGGCGGCACCTTGCGAATCGATGACTTTGTTCAGGGCGATATTCATTTTGAAGACATAGGGCGGACCTTCGGCTTCAGTTCGTTTCTTCGCCATACAACGGTAAGTGGTAAGGAATTCAGGCAAATCATGGAAGCGGGCTACCGCGGATTCGGCCCCAGCAAGGGTTACTTCCCGCAAGTTTCGGGGTTTCGTGTTTGCGTTGATCGCAGCCGCAACGAGGGAGACCGTATCGTTAGTTTGCAGGTGCCGGCTGACCTCAGTTGGGCAGAGATCGTAAATGACGAGGAGTACAGCCTCGTCGTACCGGATTTCCTGTTTGGCGGCGGCGACGGCTACAAGATACCAAAGGACAGGCCAGCATCTCGCCCAGCATCCGAGCTCATCTATCTCGTACTTGATGCGATTCTGGACGCGCAATCACGTGGCGAGAAGATCGGTGAGCCAATCGATAACAGCAATCGGCGTTACCACGAGTTACGTGAGGGCAAGGAACCCTGCTTTCCGATGTAGGACACACAAAAAAAAGGGCGGCCCCTTTTCTAAAAAAGGGCCGCCCTTCTTGTCTAGCTGAAATGCTACGTTTTCTTATTGACCGAAGTTGATATCAAGACCAAAACGAATCTCCCAAAGGCTTGGGCCAATGTAGACACGTTCCAGGGAGCGATCACTGAAATCGGTGAAGACAAACTGTCCTGCACCATTAACATCAGTGTCAACAACTTCCGGTGAGAAGAACTGAGCATCAGTCGTCTTACCCCAGTCGTCATTGAGCAGGTTACCCAGGTTCTTAACCTTGAAGTAAAGGTTGCCACGCATATTCTCGCCCAGCGGAATATCCTGACGAATGCTCAGGTTCCAAACTGTGCTCCAGGCCGTGTTGATGTCATTACGCTCCGTGAATCCTGGAGCCAGACCATTGGCTGCAACGAAAGCGAAGAAAGCAGCTTGATCGAAACCAGGGTCAAATACGACATTCGGATCAGCTGGACCGGATGGAACGTATAACAAGTGACGCCCGAAGAAACCATCACCTTCAAGATCGCCGCCGTTCATGACATAGCTTTGCGGCTGGCCTTCGTGAGCGAAGCCCTGCAATGCAATACGTGTCTCGCTGTCGCCGAAGAACGTGTGGTTGTAGAAAAGGCTCAGGGTCAGGCGTTGCGGTACAACCCAGTTCGAGTTGGCAACACCGGGATTGTTGATATCCTGAAGTGCAACGTTATCGAAGTTCGAAAAGGCGGTTGACGATGTCATCGGAGCAATGTCCTCGCCCTCAGTCCAGGCGTAACCAAATTGCGCTGTCAGGCCAAAATCAAATTCCTTTTTCAGCACAAACGACAACATGTCGGACGTTGGTGAGCCCGACCCGTTTGTCAGCATATGGTTATCAGACCCGTTGGTGAAGTCGTAGATTGGACTACCGGCTGTTGTCGTACCAATAATGGTTTGTGACAGGTCAACATAGAAAGCCGGATCGTTGCCTTTCGTGTGCAGGTAATCGAAGTCCATAGTCACGTCACCCCATGGCATATCCCAGGTACCACCCAGAGCGAATTTCCACTCGCTGGGTTGCTCGTAATCAGGATCGATTAACGCAAGGAACGAGTCGTTGGCATCCGCGGCTGAAACCGCAAGCACCGAGTCGACCAGCGACTGTGGCACGTCAAAGCCGGGGCGTCCGGCGCCGCTCAGTGGTGTTGAGTCAGCCATGCCCGGAAGAACGGTAAAGCCGCCGCCGAAGTTGTTCTGACGGAACTGTGCGTTGCTCAGTCCATCATTGCTCCAGGCGTTTGAGATCCAGACGTTTGGATTGCCACCGGAGTACAAGCCGATGCCACCACGCAGGGTCAGATCATCACGTACACCCCAGGTAAAGCCCAGGCGAGGCATAAGCAGATCGAGACCGTCGAGGCCAGAATCGTTTCTCAGGCCGCCGTTTGCGTCTGCAAAGGTCTGGTTGAATTTCGGCGCATCGCTGCTTTCGAACCATTCGTAACGCAGGCCGGCAACGAGCGTGAGATCCATATTATCGAAGAAGATCTCATCCTGAATGTAGAAGCTGTTAAGGGTGTTGGTAAAGACTGCAGCAGCATCCGTCGAGACGTTCGTTCCACCACCACTGCCGTAGTAAATACGGCTTGGGCGACCCAGTTCGAACCTGTCTATTCCAGACATTTCGCAACCGAGCGCGAGGACGTCGTCAAATCGCTCCTGAGCGGTCAGTGCAGCGCAAGCTGGATCGTTACCCTGTGAATCATCAAAATAATCGTACTCGCCACCGGCTGAGTGCTGTACGAAGATATTGAAGATCTCGAGTTCCTCTCTGTCGTAGCCTGCTGTGATGACATGATCACCAATCAGGTAATTGCCAGCCAGTTTCAGGTAGTCAACCGTGGTTCCGAGCTTGTTAGCCTGACGCGAATCATCCGCGCCAAGGTAAACCGTACCGTCACGTCCGCCGATGCTGATTTGATTATCGGCAAAATCTTTCGGCCCAACGGTCACCTGTGAGTCGTTCATTTCACTGGTGCTCCAGAAGAGCTCTGTTGAGAAAGCATCATTCCATTGTGACGAAAGCTTCAGTGTGAACGTTTCAGACTCTGCACCTTTGGTGTAGTAGTGGTTGGCGAATTCGAATTCGTCGTCATCGCCGTCCGAATCACGAGCCTGGAAACCATCGAAGTAGTTGTAGATAAAGGCCGCGTTGTGGAAGTCATTGATATTCCAGTCCAGGCGAACCATGTATTTCTCACCTTCCTGGACGCCGTCGCCCGGCTGGCCGCCGGTATCGTAGTTGTAAACGGTTTGCGCGATGTTTTGGATACGGTCGTAGTCAGCCTGGCTTAACCAGTCGCGTTCTTCGCCGTTGCCCGATCCTGCATAACCTTTGGCAAGGAAACGAGGCACTTCAAATTCTTCGTAAGCAGCAAAAACAAACAGCTTGTCTTTGATGATCGGACCACCTATGTCGAAACCAAAAGTCGTCTTGTCGTACGAAGGTCGCGAGTAATCCGTCGTATCGTCCGCAACCGTGTCACCACGCAGACCCTGATTCGAAAACTCGTAAAAGGCCTTGCCTTTCCATTCATTGGTACCGGATTTGGTTACGGCATTAATGATGCAAGCGGAGAAGCCGCCGTACGTAACGTCAAACGGTGCGAGTTCGATAGCAACTTGCTCAACGGCATCGAAGGGGAAGGGCATACCGACAGCAGTGGCATAACCGTTCTCGTTAAGGCCAAAGCGATCTGCCTGACTAACGCCGTCCAGTGTTGTCGCGTTGAAGCGGGGGTGTTTACCACCACAGTTGATGCCAATTCCGTCTTCGTCGACATCAATATTCAAGCGAGGATCGATACCATATACATCAGCGATATCGCGGGAGAAGCTGACTGAATTCTGGAGGTCCGCGATATTAAACGTTGCAGATGGGCCCGCTGCGACCTCAACCAGACTGCCTCTTTGTCCGATAGCAACAATCTCTTCGATTGTGCCGCCGGTCATGTTCACGGTCAGGTTGTAAATATCGCCAACACTGATCGAAGCAACCTGCGCTGAATCCGTATTGTTAACGGTTACGCGGTACGGTCCGCCTGGCAAAAGTCGAGTCGCCAGAAAAATGCCAGAGCCGTTGGTCGTGTATGAACGATCCACGCCGCTGCGCATATCTTGTACGACGACAGACGCACCGGACATAATATTGCCGCTGTCGTCCAGAACCTTACCGCGAATCGACGACGTCGTTTCTTGTGCGTTTCCTGCAACAGGAATGGCCAGCATCATAATGGCCGTCAATGCCGCTAGCACCGATCCTGTAAATCGAGGTTTGTTAATCATTTTGAATCCCCATTTTGAAAAGACGCGAAAGTCCAGATCACGAACGTGACATAAATATTTCGCACAAAACCCTTAAATTCCGCCGGAGCACGTCATTTAATAACGTGAAACCGGGGCATCAGTCTTAGCTTGATTTGCTAAATCTAACGCAGCAAAAACACTTACGCAATAAGGGCTTGAGACCGAAATTGAACAAGAACGTGATGGGCTCGACGCCACCAGGAAACGCGGGCGAGAAATTATGTTATGAAACCCTTACAAGCTATTGTTTTTCAGTTAATTCGATTGTCGCGACCATCGGCCAGTGATCCGATACACCGCTGCCTTTTTCGCTTCGAAACCGCTCAGGCGTGCCGTTTTCGCTTGTCTGGGGCGGGTAGTGGTTGGCGATCTTGACCGATTCCCCGCGAATCTGTGCTGTTGTTTTTGCGCCACGGCCCGATGAGACGAAGATCATATCGAGAAATGACCAGCTCGCGTCCCGCCCATAAAAATAACTGCCGCTGCAGTCCTTGCAACCCACATCATGGGCCAAGGTCCAATGCGGGCGTGCATAACTATCCAGAAGGCCCTCGCGCGCATCTTCGGTACTGGTCGTATTGAAATCGCCGGCCGCGAAGGCGTGCTGATCGTCGGGCAGTGCTGCAAGCAGTGCTGCAAGGTGTTCGTACGCTGCTACGCGCATTGCCGTTGGATGAAAGGGCGCCGGGAAGTGCACGCTGAAGGCGGTCATCAACGAGCCATCCGGCAAATTAAACGTCGCTTGCAGTACACCTCGAGTATCGCCCTGGCGATCCGGAAAATCGGGCAACTCCAGTGGCTGCAAACGCGGTGCGCTGGCGAGCGGCAGTTTGGACAGGATCGCTATGTCGATTCCACGGGCATCAGTACCCTCTATCAGGATCGCAGGCCCATAACCGAGGTCCGCGAGATTCTCCGTCCGCAAGCGATCAAGAATCGATGCATTCTCGACCTCCTGCATTGTGATGATATCGGCACCGGCACCGCCATTAACCTGCCGTATGGTTTGCGCCAGTACGCTCAGCTTGTGATCGAGCGCCGCGTCGCTCCAGTCGAGATTCAGGCATTCGTCACGCCAGCTGTCGACCTCGATTTCATTGCACGCCGCAATGTGCTCTTCGTTTTGCTTCGCTGCGAGCGGCAGATAGGCCTTATCGTCTTTATCAGGGTCGTCAATATTGTCGAATAAGTTCTGCACATTGAACGTCATGACAGTTACTGCCGTAGAGCGCGGAGATTCCGCCGGTGCGCAAGCGCTGGTAGCGATTAGGAGAATGCCCAGGGCGAAAATCGGATAGCGGTGCATCATGGCGTGGTTTCTCCAGACAGGTCGATTCGTAACAAGCGCGGGTTCTTGTTTTCTCCCGTTACAAAAACGGTGCGTTTATCGTCACCGAACGCTACGGCTTCGGCATTCTTGAAATTGCCAAGGCTGACTCGGACGGGCTTCGAGTTCAGAGCCTCGAGCCAGCTCTGGCCCGGTTCTCTTTGATAATAATACACAGCGCGATAAGTCAGGATTACGGCGGCGAGCTTATCCGCGGAGATATCCATCCCGACGGTCTGCCAGAACCAGTCCTTGATCCTGGGCGCAATTGCTATTTCCTGCCGGGTCGGCTGATACAGGCTGTTAACCGTGCCCAGCCAGGTGGCAGTCAGCGTTTCCGAGTCGTCTGTTTGCAAGGGCACCGAGTACAGTCGAGGTGGCAGGTCGCGCTTGGAAAGAACCAACGCCCGCCGATTCTCGATATCAACCGCAGCAGCCTCCGAGTCGCGAGGACCGTCCGGATATACATAACGGACCTTCCAATCGAGCTTTACGGCGTTCTTCTTCTTCGCAGCGGGTTCGGCGACAAAATACAATGTGCGCCGTTCGTGTTTCGCCTCGTTGTCGCCAATATCCGCAACCATTAAATAGGGCTGCTCATCAAGACGAAACGAAGCGAGGTCCTCCCAGTCCTTGTTGCGGGATTTCTTAAGGTCAAACTCGCCCAGGCGAGCACCCGAATGGTCAATGGCATGTACAAGTTCTTTCGCGCCATTGTCATTGATGATCCATAGCAGACCGGCCTGTCGCTGTGAGCGCGCAAGCCCGCTGGCTTCGCGGATCTTGCTGTCTTCCAGACGGCCGACGACTTCGAAGGACACAGGCGGTGATTCGGCGGCCGAGCAAGCGGCGATTAACAACAATGGGACGGCCCATTGAAGCAATGGTTTCGATTTCTGGCTCATTGGAGGACAATAACGTGAATTAAATGCTAAAAGAATAACGATATGGCTACCAAACACATGAATGCAGCACCCGGCGATTTCGCACCAACGGTGCTGATGCCTGGCGACCCATTGCGGGCAGAGTATATTTCCAATACCTATCTGGACAAAGTTCGCCGCGTCACCGATGTGCGCAACATGTGGGGTTTCACGGGTGAATACAAGGGACAGGCTGTTTCCGTGATGTCGCACGGCATGGGGATTCCTTCCGTATCCATTTACTGCACGGAGCTCATCACCGAATACGACGTCAAGCGAGTTATCCGTGTTGGCAGTTGCGGCACATCGCACCCCGACGTGAAATTGCGCGACGTTATTATTGCTATGGGTGCATCCACCGACTCCAACTGCAATCGCATGCGTTTTGGCGGCTACGATTATGCGGCGCTGGCGAGCTTCGACCTGGTGCAGAAAGCAGTGACGGCCGCGAAGGCTGCCGAGGTGCGGTATCACGTGGGCAATATTTTCTCAGCCGATCTTTTTTATACGCCGGATCCCGGCATGTTCGAGACGATGGCGCAGTACAATATTTATGGCCTGGAGATGGAGGCTGCCGGAATATTCCCTATAGCGGCACAAAACAATGCCGAGGCGCTGGCGATTTGCACGGTCAGTGATGATCTTGTTACCGGCGCGGCGCTGACTACGGATGAGCGTGCAACAACGTTCGATGAGATGATTCTTGTTGGACTGGAAACAGCGGTCGCAGGGAGTTAGGCGCGTGGTGGCCGGCTGCGTATACCCGACCAAGGATGAGCAAATCACGATGCTCTGCTGCTTCATAATATGAAGTCTATTCGTTCCTTGGCGTTTCTTTAGCTTTTTAAAACAAAGTAACTTCCTTCCTGGCACTGAATAACGCTTGACACAGGGCCGCTCCAGGCGTGATACTTCGTGAAATAAAGTAAACTAACCCGTGAATATTCACTTCGACGAAATGATCAGTGCCCCCTGTCGCCTAGGCATCCTCGCCACGCTCGTGCCGGGCGAACCTATCTCGTTCACCGAGATGAAAGCAGCAACCAGCCTGTCCGATGGCAACCTGCATGTGCAGACTCGCAAACTGGCCGGCGTGGGTTACATCGACATCAACAAAGTCATGAGGGGCCGACGTACGGTGACCGAGTTTAGCCTCACTGAACTCGGCCTTGAGCGCCTCCGACTTCATGTAATGAAGTTACAGAAGGTCCTGGACGCGGCAACGGGCGAACCCGGTGTTGGGTCGCGTTCCAGGCGGCGCGACGATTCGGCGGTCTGGTCGTGAATGCCCGCTCGAAGATCATCGCACTTGGTGCCGACCACGGCGGTTTCGAGCTGAAGTCCAGGCTGGTAGTTCGGTTGCGCCTGGCCGGGCACGAGGTCGAGGACGTCGGTACTTCATCCCGAGCAGCAGTGGACTATCCCGTCTTCGCCCGTGCTGTCGCGGAGGCGGTATCGGAAGGTAGGGCGGACGTAGGCATCATGATCGATGGTGCCGGGATCGGCTCCTGCATGGTCGCGAACAAGGTGCCGGGTGTGCGGGCGGCGCTGGCCTACGATTTATCGAGTGCGAAGAACAGCCGCGAGCACAACGATGCCAATGTGCTGACCCTCGGCGCCGGTCTTATCGGCAGTGGTCT
>JAJFKV010000054.1 GCA_021773055.1 Woeseiaceae bacterium | reverse complement strand
TAATCAAAAAAACTTGCTCCAAGCATCCCCTTGAATAAACGTGCGAATCCAGAACGCGACATCGAGGCTTCTGCTGCGGCACTTTCTATCGTCCAGTCGTGGCCGGGGTGTGCATGTATCGCGAGCAGTGCCTTCGCGAGGCGTTTGTCGTGCAAGGCGGCGACGAGGCCTGTTTGCGTGCTGCGACCGAAATCGGCTCGCAGTAATTGCACGAGCAAGACTTCGGTGAGCTTGTTTACGGTCAGATCGCTACCTGGAGCATCTGACATGTACTCGGCACTCAGGTGCTCGAGTGTCCGGGTAAGCCAGGACCATTGTTTCATTTCATCGTTTTGCAAAAGCACAAATTGAGGCAGAGCACGTAGCAACACATCGTTTTCAAGGGAATCGAACTGACAGTAGCCGCACAGCAACAACGTCTGCGGGTCATCGCCGTCATCGGAAAACAGCTTGTGATCGACACCAGGCGCAATGAACACGAAGTCACCTGGTTCGAGATGCTCTATTTTACCGTCGATGTCGAGCTTACAGCGTCCGCGGCGCAGCAGGTGGAACATGGCCCGGTCCTCGTCTTCGTACGGCAGGTCCCATGGCGGTAGCAGAAAGTCGCAAAAATAGACGCTGCCCGTGGCTCGCAGGCCTTTCAATATGTCACTTAGTACATCCATGATAGACGATTAATACCAAAAATAGCCGGTAATAGCTATAGAAAGAATAGGCTTCTGAGTGCATTATCGTTTCCATGCTAAATACGACATGGAGGAAATGTCATGGTAAATACAGAGATCTATTTCAAGGACTGGTGCCCCTACAGCAAACGTGCGCTGGCGTTACTGTCAAGCAAAGGCGTCGACTTCAAGGCGATTGATCTGACGAACAATGCCGATGAGCTCGAGCTGCAGATGCGCGAGCGATCAGGTCGCACAAGCGTGCCGCAGATCTTCATCGACGGCGAGCACATTGGCGGCTATGACGACATCGCGGCGCTTGATGCCGCTGGCGAACTGGACCCGCTGCTCTTCGCTGGTGACGTACCGCAAGCGGCGTAGATTATAATCCACCTGAACCCGATGACATGGGCTACTCGGTCTTGCTGAACTCTTCTTGCATGTT
The DNA here is from genome assembly GCA_021773055.1 of Woeseiaceae bacterium. Lineage (GTDB taxonomy): Bacteria > Pseudomonadota > Gammaproteobacteria > Steroidobacterales > Woeseiaceae > UBA1847. Next base: position 124,975 of record JAJFKV010000054.1, on the reverse strand, counting down.
AAGTAGCCGACGACGCCCCATGTCATTCTCAGGGTTTGCCTGAACCCAGGCTTCAAACACTGCGATACCGGCTGCCTTGTCATCGGAAAACCACAATGCGTCTCCCAGACTTTCATTGGCAACGTATTCGGACGGGAACAACTCCAGGTTCTTCCTGAAGATCAGCAGCGCGTCATCGACGCGCTCCTCTCTGTGGATGGTCCAACCCAGGTTGTCGAGTATCGAATAGCCTGCAACACCAGGCGCCTCGTCTTGCCGTATCTCGTCGTAGTAGGCGAGTGCGGATAGCACAGAGTCCTCGTACATTTTCCTCGCAACCTGCATCGTGAGACGCGCGCGCGCCGCGGACCGATTATCTGGATGGACTTCCTCATTCTTTGTCTCGATCACCAGTGCATCGTTCCATGCGCCGGTGGCGGCAATTGTTCTCGCGATCTTGGTCAAGACATACGGACGAAAATCGTAAGCGCCAGCACCGAAGTAACGTGCCCGGAGCTCTTCGTACTTGTCGATAGCACCACTGATGCCATTCGCGGAATATTCTTTTATCAGAATTGTATCCAGTGGACGGGGGTCGGTTCGTCCTGCATGACAGGTTTCACAAGTCACGCGAAAATCCGGGTCCATACGATCGTCAAGCCGGGCGAGGTAATCGGCGTTGATATCGGCCACCATTTGCATCATGACCCGCGCTTTGAGTTTGGTTTTCTTATCGTCAGACGGAAAATCCCATTCGCTCACCGGGAGATCCATGTCACCGACGTGGCAAAAAAGACAACCCTCGCGCTGCCGGCGTGGCAATCCGAGACCGAACAGATTTTGCAACATCGCGTCACCGAGCTCGTCGCGGGTGGTATCGGCATCCAGCACCTGCAGGTTGGAGTACTTGTTGGGTTCCTGTGCGTTACCCACCTGGAATGACAATACGCCGAGAGCTACAAGAGCCAGCAGACCAAATTTGCGTTTCATGTTCGTCCCCCGTTTATTTTCTTACTATTAATTGCTCATGACTGTGGTCGCCGGTCCGTGAAAATCGGCTGCGCGAGCGGCGACCTGCTCCGGATCTTCTATAGGCAATGAGCACATATCCGGGTTGCAGATGTACATGGCAGGTTTGCCGCGCTCCGGGTACCGCCCCGGCGCCTCGTAGTGAAGCAACTTTCGAGGCTCGAATACATTGCGTCCAGCCGTGAATAATGCGGCTGCATTCGGGTGATCTGTATCACCGACGATGGAGAACTCGACATAGGCGGTCGTTACCTTTTCCAATGCAATTGCAAACTCGCCCGTAATCTTGCCTTCATTGCGAATGTGTTCGGGCGCACCGACTGCCCGGATTGTGCGGGCGGCAACCGACTTGTAGCTGTCGTCTTTGGTGTAGATCGAAAGATCGTAGTAGAAACTGGCGGCGGTGCCATTCGCTTCGAGCGGTTTTCGAGGCGCGATAATCACCGCGGTGGCGTCCGTAGTTGTGGCGTAAAACCCACCCAATTCTTCGTCCTGCAATGCCTCAAGCGTTGCTTTGCCAATTTCATCTGCGGCTTCCAGCCATTTGTCCTCACCAGTAGCCCGGTAAAGTGACAACAATGCAGTGCCGAACCAGGCCTGTGGACTCAGGAAGGGTCTCTTGTCGGTGACCAGGGTACGCATACGGACGTCTTTGTCAGCCTCCGCATTAGCCAGCGCTTGAATTACCCAGCCATCCTCGTGCAGGTGGTTTTTCAGAATCGAATTAGCGGCTTTTGTTGCGGTCGCAAGATAGTCGTTATTGCCGGTCGCTTCATATGCAAGAACGTATGCGGCGATAACTTCGCCATTGCGATCGGTATAGACAGCGTGATCAACCGGAGGTGTGCCATATTCACGTCTTGCGTGGTCACTCGCCAGGAGCCAGTAATCGTCGCCGCTCATTCCTCGAGGCAGGTTGGGAGGTTCGCTTTTCTGGTTGGTATAAAAAGTACCATTCGCTGCCATCATCCAGTTTTTCAGGAAACGGTCGATCTCTTCGATACCGCGGAGATACATGTCATCATTTGTGTGCTGGTAACCCAGTGCAAATGCGGTAATGGCGTTGGCTTGTACGCGGATTCTTTTCTCGGGTATCGCCCGAAGTGCCGAAAACTTCCCGGGTACGTCCATGTCTTCCGGGAAGGCGGCGCTATAGCTGCCACCCCATACCGGGTCTATCGTGATGAGAAAGCCGGCCGAACTCTTCAACGCCAAATCGTGTAGTTCAGTGTCGTCATACAAGTGCGCCCGGAGATACAGGTGGCGCAGGCGCGAACCACTGGTTTCACCACCAATACCACTTCTGGCCCAGCCACCGTATTTTCGATTTAGTGAGCGATCCAGCCGATTGCGCAGATTATCGCGAATTCGGGTCAGTTCAGTCGTCGCTGGTTTGGGCGCCGCTGAATAAGGTGAACGTGGGTCCGGCTCAAGCTCGTTGGCCTCGTGCTTCGCGATTAAATCATTGAGAATCGGAATGAAATTTCGCGGGAGCCTGTTGCCGCGCACGGCAAGTACCTGTGTACCGTCAGGTGCAAGAAAGATGGTCGCGGGCCAGGCCCAGTCCGAGTAGCGCTCACCGATGTCCGGGCGCGCCTCCGCATCGACCTCTATAGCAACAAAATGCTCGTCGATGAGATCGATGACATCGCCGTGGGCATAGGTTTGCGACTCCATCCGGCCGCAAGCGGCACACCCCTCCATGCCGACATTGACCAGGACCATCTTGTTCTTAGTCCTGGCTTCATCAAATGCCTCTAGTTCCCAGTGATTCCAGTTGATGCTTTCGCTCGCACTGGCGCCGGTCACTAACAAAAGTGAGAGCCAGGCGAGGCTGGTTGGCACTATTTTCATCGTTGTCTCCACAGTCTCGTTAACTAGACCCGGGCATAGCGATAGTTATTTCCAGAAATGAACAAGGGCCAGACCGCGCCAAAGGCGGTCTGGCCCTTAATCTACGGCATTCTCCTAGTAGGCAGGACCGTTTTCGTACTCGAGTCCAGCCTCACTGGCCTGTTCTTTGACCGTGTCATAGAGCTTTTGATCCAATGAATCTTTCAAGCCACCAGCCGCATCGACCTTCTTGGCGATGTAACCGTCACGGTCTTCCGACAATTCCTGAATCTGCCGCTGCAGATCAGCCCTTTCTCCGGCCAGCTTGGCCAGGTAGACCCCTTGCTCGGCCGGTGCCATCGGCTTGAGCGATTCAGGCAGAGCGTCTTTCTCGATTTTATTGAGGTCAACACTACCACTGGCAACCGCGGCAACAAGCTCGTTTTCTCCAAGCAGGTTCGCTCGTCCACCGGCTGATGCGTTGAACACGCCACGCCGTGCGCGCGAGGCAAGCGATGCTCCTTCTTCCAGCTTGTCAGTAGCCGCGACTTTGCCGCGCATTTTTTCTTTCTCTTCCACGTTGCCGTAGTAGAGCCGTGTATCGTCCAGTTTTGCCGACAGGTCGGCGATCTCTTCGTCATAAGGCGAGGCATAGGCAACAGCGCTGCCAGCTTGTTCTACCTGGAAGAAATTGCCGTGGCCGAGACTCGCAATTTGAGTCCAGGGCGCAACGGCCGTTGATATGTCGCCACACTGGATTGTGTTGACGAGAATGCCTTTCTCAGCAGCGGACGCGACAATCGCCGGGTAGCGAACTTCGTTGTAGTCCATGTGCGGCGGCGCGTCACCGACCAGGAATATCACCTGATAAGCCTGCTCTTGCTCACTCCATGACATCTTGTGTACTGCGTCGTAGAGCGCTTCATTCACGCTCTCGGGCGTGTCGCCTCCACCGTCTGCATCGAAGTCCATCAATGCCGCGTATACGGAATCGAGATCGCCGGACAGATCGACCACTTTGGTTACGTACGCATCTCCCCGGTCACGATAGCCCACCAGTCCGATGCGTATCTCCGGTGTCTGCTGCGCCGACGCCATGGTTGTCGCGATCGACCAGATTTTCTCCTTCGCTGCCTGGATAAGGCCACCCATACTACCGGTAGTGTCCAGAACAAAGACAACGTCGACTTTGGGACTGTCGTTGCTGCTAATCTGGACGGGGTCGTCGATTGGGGTGATCTTGGCCGAAAGCTGTGGGTAGTACAGGATCGCAGCCAGGGTAAGTCCGAAAAGGGCGATGCCCATTAGTTTGCTTTTCATGATTTGATTCCTCTTTCTGAATTCAAAGAAAATTTATTGCGTAAATAACTGCCGCAGCGCCTGATCGGCCTGACGTCTTGCTTGCTCAAAGCCTTCATTCTCAATGGCTCTTATTGGCTGCGATTTCTGTTTGCCTTTTACAGTCGGCGGGATAGCCACAAACAGGGCCTGCACCAGAAAGAAACACCAGGTGGCAAGAAATACGCTGCCCGAACGGCTGATTGCCCAGACGGTGGCGGAAACACTCAATGTGCTCACACCGAGGTCCAAAAGCGCCGGTAACACACCCGAGTAGAAATAGAGCGAGCGGATCAGCCAGACAGCGGCAACGTGAACAAGGAGGTACAGAGGCAGTGATGGCGCGGTCCACCACACGAGGGCAGCCAGCGCGCCCCATGCGGTTAATGCGGTCACTCGCCCCAGTCGTTCGTTGCTGCGACTAAACAGATACAGTAAGTAAGCCAGCCCCAATGCCGGAATCACGAGGCGAATAACAGCGCCCAGACCGACAAAGGGTGTCAGCGTGGCGACGACAACACTGGCAAAAAACCCAAGTATTGCGGCAACAAAAACACCGTGAAGAAATGTAGGCCGTTTCATGACGCTTGCCTCGTGTTCATTTCACGGAGATAGGCGATCTCGACCTCATCGTCACTGACCGTCATTTCTCTCGCCATCCAGGCGATATCGTCGAACTTTGAGTTGCCATCTCCATGCGATGGTGTGCGTTGCGCAAAAAGCTCGGCTTTCTGTCGCAGGCTTTCAAGCGTCGCCTGATTTTCATCAATCATTGCTTGCTGCTCATCGAGAGTTTTCTGATTGGCCAGGTGTCTTGCATTGAGTCGCTGCAACAGGCGTTCTGCTTCGAGCTTTTTCCGAATGAGGCCCTTTGCGAGGCCGTCTTTCTTCGATTCGAAACACAGATCGAGCTGGTTTTCGATTTCGCTGATCGAGTTCTCCAGCTCCTCTTTGCGAACGGACAATGCGGCCTGGTCGTGCAGGTGCAGGGCGATGTGTTGTTCGGTAGTGGCGAGGTTGTCCTCCATGTCGCGAATAGCCTGCTTCAGTGATTGCTCGGGCTCTTCTATCTGGTCGAGGACGGCGTGAAAGTCCGCCTTGATAAGTCGCGAGATGCGATTAATTAGTGCCATGGTGTTGTCTCCTGAAATTGCTGGTCGATACGTTCGATGCACAAATAATAGGCAGCTATGGCGCGATTAATAAGACATGGATTGGTAAAATCCATGCCCGGGAATTTACAAAAACGTTACACGGAATCTCGGTTCGATTTTCGCCGGAGTGGTAGTCTAAGTAGCTGATGAATAGACAGATACGCATACTGGTTGTGGAGGATGAAGAGCCCATTCGAACTGGTCTTATCGATGTGTTCGTCTTTCACGGCTACGAAATCGATAGTGCTGCGACGGGGCCTCTGGGTCTCGAAAAAGCGCTGACGGGCAAGTTCGATCTTATTCTGCTGGACATCATGCTGCCCGGAATGGATGGCTACGAGATTTGCGACCGGATTCGTGCCGTGGATCGCAACCAGCCCATCATCATGCTGACGGCGAAGACCTCTGACGAAGAGATTATCCACGGGCTTAAGCTCGGGGCCGACGACTACGTTCCCAAACCATTTTCAATACAGCAGCTGGTCCTGAGAGTAGAGGCCGTGTTGCGTCGTTCTCGTGTCGGTCAGGAACAGGCCAGAACCCTGAGTATCGGTGATCTGGAAATCGATACAGAGAATCTCTCAGGACGAAAGGGTGATGATGAAGTCGCGTTCACCAAACGGGAAATTGAAGTGCTGTGCTATCTTGCGCAAAACTCCGAGCGGCCCGTTTCACGAGAGGAACTCCTATCGAAAGTCTGGGGTTACGCGAGGGGGCTCGATATCGAGACGAGGACAGTTGACATTCATATCGCGAAATTACGGCGCAAAATCGAGGTCGATATCAAACAGCCAGCAAAGCTCATCACCGTCCGCGGCGCCGGATACCGACTGGTTACGGAGCGCTAGGCGATGTTGCCAGGTAGCCTGACCAAAAGCCTCGACAAGAATCGATTGCGAAATCTCCTGCTGGTCTTTTTTTTGGCTCTCGCCGTGCCGACGGCGGTCCTTATCGGGCAAGCCTACAGCCAGCTTAAGTGGGAGGCATTTCATCAATATCGAAGCGTTGCCGAGCAGCTCACCAGTCGCATCGATGACAGCCTCAATGCAATGATCAATACGGCCGACGCGCGATCGTTTGCGGACTTTACCTTCCTCGTCGTATCCGGTGATCCGAGTGCCAAGTTCGTGCAACGATCACCGCTGTCCAATTATCCCGTCTCCGAGGATCTACCCGGTGTTCTGGGTTACTTCCAGGTGGAATCTGACGGTACCTTCAGCACGCCGCTCTTGCCGACGGAAGGTTCCGATGCGAACGCCCTGGGTATTGGCGACGACGAGCATCGCGACCGCCTGCAACTTGCCCAGGAAATTCAGACAGTATTGGCCGACAACCAATTGGTGCAGTTGCGGCAATCAAGCGGTTTGCGCCGAAGAGTGCTTGCATCGCCCACCGAGTCGAAGACCGTGCTGGCTGAAGATATTACTTCCGCGAACGAGGGTTATAGCCAGGGCATTTTCGACCAACTGAATCAACCCAGGAAGGACTCAATCAGCGAATATGAGGCGGCAGATACGCTGCAGCTGACTCGTGCGGAGGGCGAATCGTTACCGGCAGCGCAACGCCTCAATAGTATCGGCAAGGTCAGTGACCTAAAGCTCGACGCTGAACTGCAAAAGAAAAGTGAGGAAGCGGAGCGTGACGACTCCGATGAGCAACGCGGGAGTTTTGTTGCTGCCTCATCTCCGGGCCGTAGCAAACGCAAAGAACAAAACGCCTTGCCGGAACCTGTTCGTCCTGCCGAAAGTGAGTTGCTTGCCAATTTCGCCGGCCGGTCAGACCTTCGAATCAGCACTTTCGAAATTGAGATCGACCCGTTCGAGTTCAGCCTTCTCGACAGCGGTCATTTCGTGTTGTTCCGCAAGGTGTGGCGAGACGGTGAACGCTACATTCAAGGTTTGTTAATCGATCAGGAGATGTTCACCGAGCAAGTAATCTCCGCGCGTTTCAGGGATACGGCCCTGGCGGGCATGTCAAACCTGATTATCGCCTACCAGGATGATGTTATTCACACGTCGCTTGGTCGTGGCGTTGTAAGTTACCCGAGCGTCGCAGCGGACCTTGGCGGTGAGCTGCTCTACCGCAATCGCTTGTCCGCACCAATCGATCGTCTGGAGTTGATCTTCAGCATAGACCACTTGCCACCGGGTCCAGGCGCCAGCGTGCTTGCATGGGTAACACTCGTCCTGGGCATCGTTTTTGTTGGCGGGTTTTTCAGCCTGTACCGGATGAGTCTGAGCCAGTTGAATCTGGCTCGGCAACAGCAGGACTTTGTGTCTGCCGTAAGTCATGAGCTGAAGTCGCCGCTCACTTCTATCCGAATGTATGGCGAGATGTTGAAAGAGGGCTGGGCAGAGGAAGATAAGCGGCAGAGCTACTACGAATTTATCCATGATGAGTCGGAGCGCTTGTCCAGGCTTATAACCAACGTATTGCAGCTGGCAAGAATCACAAGAAACAACCCGCAGTTCGATATCAAGCCGATAAAGGTCGTCGACCTGATGGACAATACTGAGTTCAAAATATCGAGCCAGATCGAGCGCGCTGGATTCGAGCTACAGTTCGACAGATCGGATGAGGCAGATGAAAAGACAGTCAGCATAGACGAAGATTGCTTCGTCCAGATAATCATCAACCTCGTGGATAACGCCATCAAGTTTTCCAGAAACGCGGAAAACAAGACCATAAAAGTCACCAGTAAAATCTCCAGCGATGACCTGATTTCATTTTCGGTTCGGGACTACGGTCCTGGAGTTGCCAAAGACCAAATGAAAAAAATATTCCAGCTTTTCTATCGTTCCGAATCTGAGCTCACACGCGAAACGGTCGGTACGGGCATCGGACTGGCGATCGTTCATCAACTCACTTTAGCGATGAATGGTAGCGTGGACATGATTAACGCAGATCCCGGGGCGGAGTTCAGAGTTCGCTTCAAATCTGACTAGCTTGTGCCCGCTTTAAGAATCAGTGCCTGGTATTCAGGCGTATCGTGCAGTATTTCCAATGCAGGATTTTGATTGGCAAACGAAATGCCTCTCCAGCCACCATCCAGCGCGTCACTAAGGTATTGCAGCGCCGCCGGCAGTTCGCCATTGGCAGCTGCTAATGACGCCAGCGCATAATCGACGTCGCCGGTAGCCCAGCCCTGTGATTGCAGCCTGACCGCAATCGCTTTGCCCCTCGCAACTGCGGCCGCTACCTCTGTGTCGTCGGTGCCGGTAAGCACACGCGACCTCGCCAGCAGCGCGAGATAGTGGATGGACTGTGGATTTGGATCGAGTGTTGAGTCTTTCGGCATCGCACTTTCGAGCCACTCGGCGGCGCCCGCAGAATCACCGACAGCGAAACGACCGAGAGCACCCCACACGAGGCGTTCCAGTCGCATTCTCGATTCGATCAATCCTGCAGTATTGATGACCAGTAGCGCACGCTCGTTCGTCAGTTGTTGTAATTCAGCTTGTTGACCTGTGACAAACAGATACCGTAGCGATGCCTGTGTAACGGCCTCATTTTCCGGTGCGATCGCGAGCGCCCGGTTGAGACTTGTTGCGGCGTCGTCGAGATGGCCAAGTTGTATATGTGCATCCATTATTCGTATGAGTGTGATTGGGTTGTCGAGTGCCAGGGATTGCGCTTGCAGGGCAAGTTGCAGAGATTGATCGGGATCCCCCGCCAGCGCAGCGACCTCTGACATAGCCAGCACGACAGCAATTTGTTGAGGATTGGCAGCCATCAACGGATCGAGTTGCTCGAATGCACGTTCAAAACGGCCTTGCAGCGCTATCAAAACTGCCTGGTTCGCCAGGATGTTTAAATTGAGAGGGTCCAGGGCGAGCGCCTGCGTATAGGTCCTCATCGCGTCTTCGAGATACCCCTGGTCTCGCAACAGATTGGCGCGCTGCAAGTAGGCATTGGAATTATCCGGGTCCAGTTCGATCGCTTTCGCAAATTGCGACGCGGCGGTACGCAACTGACCGGCGCCCAGTACACACAAGCCGAGAGAAGTTTGTGCTTCGGCGAGGTTGCTGTTGAGCCTTAATGCGCTCGTTATTGCATCGTGAGATCGCTGTGTCGCAGTCAGCAACGATAAATTGCCGATTTTCCTCTTTCCGATCCAGGCATCGGCAAGCCCTGCGTATGCCTGCGCGTACTCCGGGTCTAGCTCAATTGCACGGTCAAAATTATCAATTGCACGATCTATCGCGGTTACAGATCCTTGTTGTAGAAGATGACGTCCTTCCAAATAGGCGCGATAGGCGGCAATACTTGCGGTCCCCGGCTGCACCAGGTTCGTTTCGCGTGCAGAAAATTCCAGCTTCATCGCATGCACGATCGATAAGGCGATTTCTTCCTGCACCGTGAAAATGTTCTCGAGTTCGTAATCAAAAGTATCTGACCAGAGCTGGCTGCCTTGCTCAGTTTCGATTAGCCGAGCTGCTATGCGAACTCGACCGGACTGCTGATCCATTCGAACGCTGCCTTCGAGCACGGTAGAAACGTTCAGAATCTCACCGACTTCGATTACGTCGACATCGTCCCGATAGGCGAAGGAAGATGTCCTCGCTGCTACACGCAGCCCTTCGACGCTTGCAAGCCCGCTGAGAATTTCTTCCGCTACGCCGTCGCTGAAATAGAGGCTGTCTGGTTCGTCATCAGCGGCAATGTTTCTGAAGGGCAATACCGCAACTGATTTGCCGCGAGCCAGGGTCGTTCCGAAATCGGGTTGTGAATAAAGCCGAATCGACAGGTAGCCGACTGCGAGGCCGAGTACCAGAACGAGAAGCCAGCTTGAGGCCTGCGACAAACGGCTAAGACTCAGGTTCGTCTCTGTCGGTGCCGACCCTATGACTACACCTTCAGACGACAGGTCGAAAACCCACGCCAGGATCGCGACGATCGGAAATCCGGCGAGTGCGGCTACTATCAAGCCGGTAAGTATGGACTCAGGAACACCCAGTGCCGGAAAAATAACATCAGCCGCCTCTACCGCAATCCAGGCAATAACCGCATAGCCCGCCACGGTACGAAATACGCGCCGGTGCTGTAGTTCATGAAACAGGCGATTAAGCATCTACGCGGCGTCCGTTCCCAGGTTATGGGTGTATTTGTAATTCACAAGCATCCAGACCCACATGATGACAGAGAAATTACAGGATGTCGCAAAATGGGGCGGGCGAAAATCGCTACCAATTCCGCTAATTGAACAGCAGGCATTACAACCATCCGGGCGCGGCAGGCATCTAACGATCTGGTAATAACGACGAGATACGTGCACCTATGTCAATGGCATATGAAACATCGCATTCAGCCGAGGAATGCCTGCCCTCGCATCGTCACAACGAGGCTTATGCGGCGCTGGTGCTCGACGGTGATTACGACGAGATAAGCGTAGAAGGGCGATTTTCGTGTGTGCCCGGCGTTTTGACGATACATCCTCCCTGGCATCAGCATGCGGATGAGTTCGGCAAGTCCGGGGCCGTTGTTTTGAATCTGCCGGTACCGTATTCAGATGGCTTGTGTTCCATGAAGGTCACCGATGCTGAAGCAATTGCCCGCATCGCCCGGCGTTGTCCCGTTGAAGCTTCCTACGCGGCGATGGAAGAGGCCGAGGCGGTTAACCCGATTGCCCCCGCGCCATGGCTCGTTACCCTGGTCACAATGTTGGCCACAAACTCAAGCGCAGGAATTGCTGACATAGCGGGACAATGCGGCGTCAGTACTGAACACGCGATTCGGTCATGCAAACGCTGGTTCGGCCAAAGCCCGGGAGCGCTGCGCCGGGAAATGCGGTTACAGAGCGCGATTCTATTGTTGAAGTCTGGCGCAAAGCCAGCCAGCGTCGCAGCCGACACCGGATTTAGTGATCAACCGCATCTGACCCGACTTCTCAAAAGCGCGACTGGCCTCACGCCGGGGCTCATGACAGCTAATTAGTCAATTCCGTTCAAGACCCTGAGCTCAATATCCATTGGAATTGCACTTTCTAATGCACGGTTAAAAGGTGACATCATGGTGCGAAGTATATTCATTGGTATGCTTTTTCTGGTCTGGCTTACAGCTTGCGGCTCTACTCCGGCACAAAAGCAGGATGGGAATTTGCCGGCGATTCATACGGATTGGCATATAGCTTCGGCCGAGGGTATTGATGCGTTGCTCTTAATCGGAGCGGCGTCCGGTGATGTTATGCAAGCGGACATCTACGGAGATTCTATCGAGAGAGTAAGAAAGACGGTATCGCCGGAAGGGCTGGCTGCGATGGATCAGATCGATTCAATGTTGCGCGGTGAAATGGGCAGGCTTACCGGCCCGGTCCTGGCTTATTTTTTCTCGGCGGGCCCGGTTTCGACGCTTGACGACGTCATCATGTCTGCAGCGGACCCCGTTGGCCGACTGCAGCCAGGGCATGAGCAATCGTCCCATTGGGATGCTCAGGAATTCGAAGGTGCTGTGCAAATGATGCCGACATTGCATACGGCACTGGTCGCACTGCGCGATGCCGGATTTACGGAGTGGTACGAAGATGAGCATCGACAAAATATCGCGAAGGCTGTAGAGGTCAATCGCCTGGCCGTTGATGGTTTCGATGTTATTCCGGAGCAGGAAAGGTTGCTTGGCCGGGAGCTTGATAAAAGAATCGAAATCTTGATCGTGAATTTCGCGAAGCCCTATGGCATCAAGATTCTCGGACAAAGATTCGTCGCCTACTACGGCTGGCCAGGCCACATTCAATTGCAGGTCGCCGCCCATGAAATATTTCACTCGCCTTTTGATGGAAAAGACGAGGATTTGAAGGAGTTGCTCAACAAGCTCCGGGATGATCTGTGGATGACGTCTATCGTCGAGAATCACGACCCACGATTTGGTTACAATTCATTCATGGGCGTTATTGACGAGGATTCAACGCAGGCGCTGGATCAGATTGTGTCAGAACGTCTTGGGTTTTCCGAAGAACCGGGTCAGCGATGGCGTAAATCTGACGGTGGCATGCACATGTTCGCTGCCGCCGTGTACCATGCGATGAAAGAAGACGGTTTCGCGAATGATGGCGGCCATTTTTCAGAATGGTTCAAGTCAGCATTAAAGCGTGGATTGCTGTCACCCGGGGAAGTCCGGCGCCGTGCTGCCCTGGTCGTTGATCAGGAAGCCGTAGACGCCTGGGGTTCATGATAATAGTGTTCATAATAATGCAGTAGGGGCAATGCCTAACGAATGGCCACTCCTGTCGATTGAAGAGAAGGTGGCCAGTGAAATTACGCTACAAAATTGCCAGCAGCATCGTCGGGTTTCTCGCACTTACTATCGTAGTACTGGCTGTTACTCTCAGCTACACATCGGACTGCGGGTCGCAGCCATCGGTCACGGATGACGCCGCACTCATGCAGGCGATTGTAAGTCGTTGTTACGGGTCGCCCGATCTTCTTGAGTTTGTCGCGGTCGCAAAGCCAACACCGGCAGACGATGAGGTGCTGGTCAAAATTCGAGCCGCATCCGTTAATCCTCTTGACTGGCATTACATGCGAGGCTCACCGTATATCATGCGCCTGGGGTCCGGTATCGGCGCGCCCGATGATAGCAGCATGGGTGTGGATTTCGCAGGGACTGTCGAAGCAGTCGGTAAGAACGTCAATGGATTCAAGCCGGGAGATGAAGTCTTTGGCGGCGGCAACGGAGCGTACGCGGAGTACATAACGATTCGAGAGGATCGGGGCCTGGCGATGAAGCCAGCCAATATGAGTTTCGGGCAGGCAGCATCCGTACCGATAGCCGGAATTACTGCGCTGCAGGCCTTGCGTGACTACGGCAAACTGCAAGCTGGTCAGAAAGTGCTGATTAACGGCGCATCGGGTGGTGTTGGTACATTCGCGGTGCAAATCGCCAAGTCTCTGGGTGCGGAAGTGACCGGAGTTTGCAGCGCACGGAATTCGGAGATGGTCCGGTCAATTGGTGCCGATTACGTCATCGACTACGGCAAGGAAAACTACACGGAGAGTGGAAAACAATACGACCTCATCATCGACATGGTCGGCAATCACCCGATACTGGCGAACCGGCGAGCGCTAACCTCAAGAGGGCGGCTCGTCATTGTCGGCGGGCCGAAGGGCGATTGGCTCGGACCGATGATGGCACCCATCAAAGCGCTCTTGATCTCACCATTCGTAGAGCAGGAAATCGTCATGATTCTGGCCAGGCTTCGCAAAGATGATCTGACGACGCTTAGTGAGCTTATGGAATCCGGCGAGATAACGCCGGTCATTGACCGCCGTTATGCGCTTAGCGAGGTTGCGGACGCGATTCGCTATTCAGAAGAAGGGCACGTGCGTGGCAAAATCGTAATCGACGTGCAATAGGATCGCGTCTTACAATCCGCGACCCGCTGCGCTACCCATCAGCTGATTGGCATCGACGTCGAATACGGCACAAACGACTTCGCGATCGTCTTGTTGCCAACTCTCAAGTGACGGATACATTATGTTGATGTCCAGCGTCGACGTTTCGTAATCCCGGCCAACAAACGATTCGAAGCGTTCGAGGCATGACCCGAACGCAAGCTCGCCCATGGCGTCACCCTCGGGGTAGCTGGCAACCGTAAGGTCAAATACTGCGAATGCTTCGTTGTCGTGAGGGTCAGAACACGGCACGCCGGGCACATCACTGACTTCATATTCACCGTCGTCACCGCCAACATTGGCGTCATTGAAACAGTCGCCAATCCGGACCTGGAACGCGTCAACGCTACCTTCACCGACGATCGCGCCGGAACTGTCTCGATCAACGTCCGTTACCGCCCCGTAAATAACGAAACCCAACGCGGCGACTATATAAATGGCCCAACTCTTCATAAATCCACCTCATGCTGTTCTGGTCTTATGCAGTGGCCAATTCTGAGGGAATGTCCGGGCCAAACAAGGATATGAGTCTCAAAATCGAACTACACGCGCCACAGTGTGGCTATACTCTTGCGATTACCAGCAGCCAGTACATGGTGTATGCGGAGAGGCACGATAATGCTTGAATGGTTCAGGTTGGCGCGTCGAAAGGATATTCTCGCAAGAGGGCTCAAGATCGGTGTGATCGTCGGCACAGTGTTGACGGCGATTAATTATGGTGATGTGCTGATAGCTGGCGAGCTTGTGCCATTAATGCACTGGAAGATCTTATTAACCTATTGCGTGCCATTTTGCGTGTCGACTTACGCGAGTGTTGAAGCCGCGAGGACATCCTCATGAAATACCGTCATCTGGGAAAAGCAGGAATTCAGGTCAGCGAATTGTCGTTCGGATCGTGGGTAACTTTCCACACTCAGGCCGGGATCGAGTCGACGGTGGAAATGATGTCTGCCGCCTACGATGCTGGCGTGAACTTCTTCGATAATGCCGAAACCTATGCGGCCGGAAAATCGGAAGAGGTCATGGGCGCTGCGTTGAAGAAACTGGGCTGGCGCCGTGGCAGCTACCTGATCTCAACCAAGTTGTTTTGGGGTCTGCAGGAAGGTCCAAACGAGCAAAACACGTTGAACCGCAAATATCTGCTTGAGGCGATTGATGGCTCGTTACGGCGACTCGACACTGACTACGTCGATTTGCTGTTTTGCCACCGCGCGGATCCAACAACACCCATCGAAGAAACGGTCTGGGCGATGCACAATATTGTTGAGCGCGGCAAAGCGCTGTACTGGGGCACCTCGGAATGGGAAGCTGAAGACATCGTCGAGGCGATCGATATTGCAGAAAGACATCACTTGCACAAACCGGTTGTCGAACAACCGGTCTACAACCTGTTGCAGCGACACCGGTTCGAAGCAGACTACAGAGCCGTTTATGAAGATCACCGCATTGGCTCAACTACGTGGAGTCCGCTGGCATCAGGCTTGTTGACGGGCAAATACAACAATGGCATTCCAGATGACAGCCGCGGTGCGCTCGAGGGTTATGGCTGGCTAAGGGAGCAGCTCACCGATGAGAGCCGCCTGGCAAAGGTAGCGGCGCTGGCACCTGTTGCAGCAGAGATGGGTGCGACTCTCGCTCAGTTCTCCATAGCCTGGTGTCTGCAAAACCCACACGTGAGTACCGTCATGACTGGTGCCAGTCGCGTTTCACAAGTGCACGAGAATATGAAAGCGCTGGACTTCGTGGACAAATTTACGCCTGAAATCATGCGTGAAATTGACCGAGTATTTTCTTCCCCTTGATAGAACCGTTGAGAAGCGAGCGGTAGTTAAAGATTAGCCATTGCTTGTTCGCTATACTTGGCAGCTCTGTCTGGCACTCGACCTGATGTATTTGCTGATGCGCCTTTGGACTTTCACCGCTGGACCAAAACCTGAATGCACCATATTGCACTCGTAACGACGTCCTATCCGGACGGCAGGCCGGGAACGGAGGCGGCAGGCAGTTTCGTTGCGGACTTTGCCGAGGAACTATCTCGGCGTGTGCGAGTAACTGTCGTAGCCGCTGGCACTGAAGATGAGGTTTCAGAAACAGGCACCGTGTGCATACGTCGATTCGCTGTACCCCGGTTGCCGTTGTCACTGCTAAAGCCCGCGAACCCGGGGCACTGGGGGGCCCTGATTGCGACTATGAAGGCCGGTCTTAATGCCGTTGAACGCCTTGCAGCTGAGGACAAACCCGATCATCTCCTTGCACTCTGGGTGCTGCCATCAGGCTACTGGGCGCAGCGTGCAGCCAGGCTTTATGGCTTTAGTTACAGCGTCTGGGCATTGGGCAGTGACGTATGGACGCTCGCTCGTATTCCCGTTGTGAAGAGCGTCTTCAAGAACGTAGCGACAAATGCGGCCAGACGATTCGCCGATGGTGTCGAGTTGGGTAATGAGGTGACCTCCTTATCCGGTGCCGATTGCCGCTTTCTACCCAGTACCCGGCGCCTGCCAGTAGTTCAGGGCAAGCGACTGGTAACCGACGCGCCGTACAAACTCGCATTCCTTGGTCGCTGGCATCCCAATAAGGGAACGGATTTACTGTTAGATGCACTGTCGCAACTGGATGACGAGTCGTGGAGCAGGATTTCTGAAGTGAGGATATTTGGCGGTGGACCTCAAGAGTTGTCAGTAAGGCGGGCGGTGGCATTTCTTGAGGCACAGGGCCGGCCAATGGTGGTCGGTGGCTATCTGGACAAACAAGATGCCGCCGAACTAATCGGATGGGCAGACTACCTGTTACTGCCGTCCAGGATAGAAAGCATCCCGGTGATTTTCTCTGACGCGATGCAGGTTGGGACACCGCTCATCGCAACGCCGGTGGGCGATTTGCCGCAATTGCATCAGAAGTATAATTTTGGCGTAGTCGCTCAGGACATCAGCTCAGATGCATTCGCGCAGGCAATCGCGGCCGGACTCGCCGGGAGCCCTGATTCTCACAGCGAGGGAATTGCGCTCGCGCGATCAGACTTCGATCTCCCGAAAATTGTCGATCGCTTTCTGCAAGAAACAGGATTGGATGCGCAA
This sequence comes from Woeseiaceae bacterium, assembly GCA_021773055.1. Classification (GTDB taxonomy): domain Bacteria; phylum Pseudomonadota; class Gammaproteobacteria; order Steroidobacterales; family Woeseiaceae; genus UBA1847. Next base: position 108,181 of record JAJFKV010000054.1, on the reverse strand, counting down.
CGACCCGGCGACTAAACACCTACACGTTGTCGTGTGGCCCGCTTTATCGTATTTTTCGCTAGCGCTCTTGATGGATAAACGAATACTAAGACCGGATCAGGCGAGATACAGTCTCGATAATATAGTCGACTTCCGAGTCCGTCACCTTTGGTGACAACGGGAGGCTGATCGTTTCGCTGCCGTATTTCGCTGCGACCGGATAATCCTCGCTTCGCCACCCGAACTGCTCCTGATAGAACGGGTGCTCGGCAAGGCTCAGGTAATGAACACCGACGCCTATGTTCGCCTGTTGCATCAGTGAGAGCATGTCATCGCGGGTAATACCACAAGCATCCTTGTTGATGGCGACCGTATACAGGTGGTACGCATGGCGCGTGTCAGCATCGGGTTCGGCCGGCGTACCGAAAGGCAAGTCCTGAAAGGCCTCCTGGTACCGGTCCCAAATTTCTTTGCGTCGAACCCAGGAAGACTCGACTCTTTCAAGCTGGTGAATTCCAATAGCCGCCTGCAAGTCCATCATGTTGTACTTGAAGCCAGCCTCAACCACCCGGTAGTGCTTGTAGCCGTCATCGCTAAAACGACTCCAGGCGTCTTTTGTCATACCGTGTAATGAAAGTACTTTGATCCGCTCTAGCGCTTCGTGAGACTTGGCGATCACCATGCCGCCTTCTCCAGTGGCTACGTTTTTTGTGACGTAAAAACTGAAGCAGCCGAAATCGCCGAAAGTCCCTGTCTTTTGTCCGTGCCATTCGGACTCGATGGCGTGGGCACAATCTTCGATAACGAGGAGGTCATGTTTCTTGGCAATCGCGAGCAGCTCGTCCATTGCGCACGGGCGTCCTGCAAAATGCACGGGAACGATCGCCTTCGTTTTATCGGTAATTCGGCGCTCGATGCTGGCCGGGTCAATATTTAGTGTCCTGGAGTCAATATCGATAGGAACAGGTTCGGCACCCGCGTGAATAATGGCGTTAGCGGTGGCGCAAAAAGTCATCGCCGTGGTGAGTACTTCGTCACCGGGACCGACGCCAGCGGCGACCAGACTCACGTGCAGGGCGGCCGTACAGGAGTTCAGAGCTGCGACGTGGTTCTCATTGACGCCTTTATAAATTGCAAAGTCGCTTTCGAACTTATGAACTTTCGGCCCGGTTCCCAGCCATCCAGAGTTCAGGCTTTCGACAACGTCATCCACCTCGTCTTGTCGAATGTCCGGCGCTCCGAAAACGATAAACTGATCGGTCATGGATTCACTCTGCTTTATTTCAGGTTGTATTCTAGGCGTTCTTCAACAAATCAAGAAGATATGCGCCATAGTCGCCGGCGGCAATAGGTGTCGCTAGTTCTCTTAGCTGTTCAGTTGAAATATATCCTTTATAGAACGCAATTTCTTCAGGACAGCAGACTTTATAACCCTGCCTGGATTCAATGGTTTCCACGAAGTTGGATGCGGCCAGGAGAGAATTTTGCGTGCCCGTATCAAACCAGGCCATACCGCGACCGAGAATCTCCACATTCAGGCCATCGCGTTCAAGATATAACTTGTTGATATCGGTAATCTCGAGCTCACCACGCGACGATGGTTTGAGCGACTTCGCCATATCAACTACGTCGGCATCGTAGAAATAGAGGCCGGTTACAGCATGTCGAGAAGCTGGATTCGACGGCTTTTCCTCCAGACTCAAAGGCTGCTCGTCATCGTCCAGAACCACAACGCCATAGCGTTCGGGGTTGCTGACGGCGTAAGCGAATACTGTCGCGCCATTTTTTCTTTCGCCGGCTCTGATGAGCTTCGACTCCAGATCGGTTCCGTAGAAGATATTGTCGCCAAGAATCATTGCGCAGCTTTCGCCCGCGAGAAATGCCTCGGCAATGATAAAGGCCTGAGCAAGTCCGTCCGGTGATGCCTGGACCTCGTAGGACAACGAAATTCCCAGTCGTGATCCGTCTCCCAACAGGGACTCAAACCGGGGTGTATCTTGCGGGGTTGAAATTACCAGAATATCGGTAATACCCGCGAGCATCAGAATCGAAAGCGGGTAGTAAATCATGGGCTTGTCGTAGACTGGCAGAAGCTGCTTTGAAATAACCTGTGTCATCGGGTGTAGCCGGATGCCGGATCCGCCCGCCAGAATGATGCCTTTCATACCGATTCCAATTTCAGATTGGCCATTATCATGTCACTCAATCGCCCTTTTATCGAACCATGTTTGCAAGGGACTCAGCGCTGCGCCTTCGTTGTACACCGGTATCTGCGTTGTAAACGTCAAAATATCAATTATGACGCTCGATATTTGGCTACTATATTCAACTAATCGAGCTAATTTCGATAGGGTATCTGTTACTAACGCTGATTTGCGTGGTCATTTACTGGAAAAACCCGGTCGGCCATCCAAATCTGGATCTCGCACCAAGAAAAGCCGCCGGAACGGCGGCGGTGTTTACGGGTCTATTCGGATATGTGGGTGGTGCCGTTACATGGAATGCCGAACGTCGAACGAATCCAGCCTGAGGGGCCGTATGAATCCAATCATAAGATGTACGCTTATATTTGTGATGGCCGTGCCGGTCTTTGCTATTGCGGCCGATCCCAATCGACAGGCTGTGATAGTCCAGCAATCAGACAAACTTATGGCCGAGGAATACCGCCAGGCCGTCAGCAAGATAGTAGTGCTACCTGGTGCCAGCCCGTCATCCCGTGCAGTTACAGGTAGTTACAGGAAAGAAACCGATGGTCTTATCGACGGAATCGACAAAGGCGGGGAGATCGGAGTTTTCAGGAAGGATATTGGTGGCATTCCCATCAGTTTTCCAATTCCAATCCTGACGGTTCCAGGGATGATTTTTGGCGGTTTATCGGGATCGATCAAACGCCAGATTCAGGACTTTCGTGACGCGTTGACGGAAGACCTTGCCGCGTCAACGGAGTCGCCATTATCCAATGATGCGCTTGCGACAGATGTATTTTGGCGACTTCGTGATGTGCCCGGACTCAAGCCGAAAGTCTTCGCATTGACGACGCCGATTCCCGCGGACACGGATGCCATCCTGTATGTCAGCTTCACAGACTCATCCATCGAAGTTGATGGCAAGGTGGCGACGATAACATTTACCGCGACAGCGACTTTGCGCCGCCTGTCAGATGGTCAACATCTTTACGAAAATCAGGTCCACTACCAGGACTCGGATAAGCTTACTAACTGGACAGCGAATGAGAAGGCCGCGTGGCGAGACTATGCGAATTACGCGCGTCACTACGTCGGGCGAGAAATCGTCGCTGAGCTCTTTGAACGAGTTGAAGTGCAGCAAACGCTGCTGCCGAAAGAGACCGACACCGTAAGCCGAGTCAAGAAAAATGATTGGCAAGGTGTGACTCGTTCAGCAATGCCTACGCTGGCCTGGAGCCTGGTGCTGGAAGAGGGTGATCAACAGGCGTCCTGGGCCAAGACGGTCAATGTGGCCGATACAACTTACGACTTAGAAATATACGATATGCACCAGCTCGTATATTCCGCGAAGAAGGTCGCCGCGCTTCAGCACACAGTCGAACTTGAGCTCGAAAAGTGCAAGACATACCGCTGGACTGTGCGCCCCACTTACGAAGTGGCAGGTGCGCCGAGGTCCGGTGAATGGATGCGGTCCAATCCGGATGCCGCCAACGGCAATACTGGCAAAGCAGCCGCTGAGGCTGCGGCGTACATTTACGATTTCGCGTCTCTGGAAATCAAGTGCGGGCGCCGTTAACTACGACGATTTTATCAAGGTGAGACATTATGACGATGAACAGACGTCGCTTTATCGGCGCATCTGCCGCTATTGCCGGTCTTGGTGCGTATTCGGGTTTCTCCAGCGCGGCCACTGACCCTGCCACAAAAAGTCTTAAGATACTGTTCCTGGGTGGCACGGGATTTTTGGGCCCGCACACGGTGCGTTATGCGCTTGAAAGGGGACATGAAGTAACGCTTTTCAATCGAGGCAAGACTAATAAGAACCTGTTTCCCGAGCTGGAAACAATTGTTGGCAATCGTGATCCCAATATCGATCAGGGCTTATCAGGGCTGGGTAACCGAAAATGGGATGCTGTCATAGATACGTCGGGCTATGTTCCCAGAATCGTCGCAGCATCAAGCCAGCTGTTGGCAGACAACGTGGGCCAATACTTGTTTGTCTCGACTATTTGTCAATACGACGACTGGATGGCGGGGCCCGAACTTCGTACTGAAGAACAACCGCGAGCGACCCTTGCAGATCCTGCTACCGAAGACGTAGGCACGCATTACTGCGCGCTCAAGGGCTATTGTGAACTTGCCGCCGAAGACGCGATGCCGGAACGCGTAACACAAATTCGACCGGGTTTGATCGTCGGTCCCCGAGACAACACTGACCGCTTTACCTATTGGGTCGCGCGTGCCGATCGCGGCGGGGAGATGCTCGCGCCCGGCAAACCCACGGATCAAACCCAGTTCATAGATGTTCGAGACCTCGGGATGTTCATGGTTCGTTGCATCGAGGAAGAGTCAACCTTTAGTTACAACCTTGTTCGCCAGCCCATGCCCATGGGTGAGTTTCTGGAGTCGTGTCAGCGGGTCGCTGACAAAGGTACGACCTTAAACTGGGTACCGGCCGACTTTCTGGCGAAGCACCAGTTGCGGCCATGGCAAGAGTTGCCGATGTGGGCGGATTCGGAATCAACCCTGTCTGGGTCATTGACCTGGTCGGCGGAAAAAGCACTTGCGGCAGGACTTCGTATTCGACCTGTCGATGATACGGTACGAGATACCCTCCATTGGTTTGGGCAGCTGCCGGATGATCGGCGCGCTAACCTGCGGGCAGGATTTTCTGCGGCTAAAGAACAAGAAGTCCTGGCTGCGTGGAACGCGAGCGTGTCTGGATGATCAGGAAGTAAGGCGGGCTCTGAAAGCATCACGATAGCCGCGACTCAACGGCACGCGCTTGCCGCTCTGCATGCGTATTTCCTGGCCACCATTTCCCGTCGTGCGCATTTCCTGCACGTAGTCGAGATTGACGAGATAGCTGCGATGTGTACGGACTAATTGCTCAGACGCGAGTACTTCTTCCAGTCTGGCCAGTGTGTCCCGAACGAGATATTCCTTTTTGCTGGCGCCGACAACGACGTAGTTTCTTGCAGCTTCCAGGTATTCAATATCATTCTGGAGAATCACAGTTTCACCGGTACCGGTCTGCACGATAAGACGATCAGGCCTGGTGCTGACCTTGTCTGCCTCCTGTTGACGATAGTAGCGATAGGCGCTGACGATACCAATAAGTGCGATGTAGATCTTGAGGTCTTTCTGGTACTCGACGATCAGATTCTGAACCCATAAGTCCGAGAACAGATAAACCTGGCCATAGAGTGGGTAAATTACAGCGCGCATTCCGACCATGAAGAAATAGTGCAGAAATGCGAACAGTCCGCTGCCAAGCAAATGTCCGGCAATCGTCAACACAATCGTCTCGCGTTGCCACAAAAGCCGTGAAGACAAGCGGGCGAAAACAGGAATCAGCAGCAGCACCGCAATGGCGCTGGTTACCTGGTGGTTGATGATCTGAAAGTCGCTACCGCCGCCGCCCTGGGTTTCCCGCAGGTTAAATTTCGTCAGGGTGTCTAGCGTCCAAAGCGCCGTGACAAGCACCAGGAAGAAGACTGTCTCGAGAATCCTCCAGGTCGTCTCACTGCTCTGGCTGTTGTGCATCATTTAGTGGTCATCCCTTTGCTCGTTCGTCCCGCCCCGCTGCAATTCGTCCCAATGTCCAGTTTTCGCGGGAGCATTTTCGATATGTTGCCGGTCAATTCAGGTAGCCGCTCTGCACCGCCAGAGCTTCAACTTTACTGATAAATGGAGATGGATCAATGCAGCATAAGATCAGATTCGGGATTTTGGCCACTTTGCTTGTACAAGGCTGTGGTGGTAGCGGCGGTGGGGGTGCACTACCGCCGGTTGAACCACCGCCGCCACCGCCAGTGGGATTTGCTTATAAGATCCCCGCGAATATGGCCGACAGCTGGACGGTGGCCAGCGCGGCCAGTCATGGACTGTCGGTAGCGACGCTGGAGTCCATGATGACCGACGTCCAGGCGGGCATGTTTCCCAATATCGACTCTATCGCTATTGCCAGAAGTGGTGAGCTCGTATTCGATGAGACGATTCGAACCGAAACGGACGCGGAGGACGGGCGGGTCGGTAATGCGGACATCACTGTACACGCTCAATTTTCGGCGACGAAAAGTATAACTTCGCTGATCGTCGGTATTGCCGTGGATGAGGGCTATATTGCGGACGTCAACACTCCCTATCTGAGCCTCTTTCCATACCCGGACTACGCAAATTGGGACGAACGCAAGAATGACATTACTTTGCAGCATGTGCTGACCATGCAGTTGGGACTGGATTGGAATGAGTGGAACCCACCGTACTCATCACCGGACAATCAGTTGATTCGCTTCTACGAAGAGGAAGTGGACTACAGCAAAGCCGTTCTGGATTTACCGATCGTCGCGGACCCCGGCACCCAATTTGCCTACAATACGGCCGCGACGATTTCATTGGGGCAAGCGGTTGAGAATTCGGCACCGCTGTCTCTCATCGATTTCGCCGGTAGTGAACTCATGGCTCCACTGGGGATAACTGACATAAAGTTATTAACGACGCCGACTGGCCTGCCAAATGGGGGTGCCGGATTCTACGTTCGATCGCGGGATATGGCCAAGTTCGGTCAGTTGCTTTTGAACGGCGGAATCTGGAACGGTGAGCGCGTAATTAGTGAGGCGTGGATCATCGAATCGCTGGTCCCGCGAACAGAAATCACCTGGGACAACCCCGCTGACTGGGACTGGCAGCTTGAAGGCTATGGCTACCAGTGGTGGCGTGGCCACTACGATATGGCGGGCACGATGGTTGATACCTATGTCGCGTGGGGATTTGGTGGCCAATGGATAATCGCTGTGCCCTCAATGGATCTCGTTATTGCGATCAATTCACACGGTTATGACGGCAGTGATGCGGCGCTGAATGAAGCGCATACGATTGTTCGACGCTATATCCTGGAGGCTGTTACTGGGTAAACTAGGTCGCTATGGCAATCGAAAGACTACCCTACCAACTGTGCACGTTCTATCGGGGTCATGCTTCTTCCGGGCAAGCCCTCGCGTTGATTACGGTGCTGAGTACCGAGGGATCGACCTACAGCAAAGCCGGCAGTCAAATGCTGGTCAACGACGACGGTGATTTTCAGGGAATGTTGTCCGGTGGTTGTCTCGAGGGTGATCTCAGAGATCGTTCAAAGAAAGTGATCGCGAGTTGCCGTGCCGAGATCGTCACGTACGATTTGAGGGCTGACGACGATGTGTTTGGCCTGGGCGTGGGATGCGAAGGTGCGCTGAGGATATTGATTCAGCCTCTCAATGCCGACACCGGGTATGAGCCATTCGCGAGTGTCGTTACTGCTCTAGAACGTGATCCGCATGCCGATATGGCGCTTGCCGATGCAGAATCACATATCGGTGTAGCACGAATACATGCGCCACTACGGTTACTGATTCTCGGGGCAGGGCAGGATGCTGAGCCATTGATCACCTTCGCGGTCGCGCTGGGCTGGGAGGTCGCCGTGTCGGACCATCGCCCCGCTGCCATCGGCCGTTTAGGGAATAGCCCGGCAGCGCAGGTCGAATGCGTTCCGGTCGATGACGTTGTCGCGTATTTCGATTGGCCCAGGTTCGATGCCGTTATTGTGATGAGCCACAATCTCGCAGCCGACCGGGCATACCTGACAGCCCTGGCCGATGTGCCAGTCAAATTCATCGGATTACTTGGGCCTCCTCATCGCAGAGACAGGTTGCTGCTTGAGATCGGTGATGCCGCAGACAAGCTGCAAGGGCGACTGCGGGGTCCGGTTGGCAGGCAGATCGGTGGTCGAGGTCCGGCCGCTATCGCGCTGGAAATTGCCGCGGAACTGCAGGCGTATTTCTCCTCTGACCATCAATCCTGATTGAGGTCTTGCAGGTCTTCCGGCGTATCGACATCCTTGAGCGCCGGCGGGAACTCCACAAAGGTCACGGCAAACTCGCCACTCGACAGTACGGATTTCGCCCCCGTGTCACCGCTCAGGTCACAAAGCGCATCAAAGGCGTTCGTCGGGAAAAGAATCGGTGGACCGACGACTTCGCCCATCGACGATGCAACGATTTCGCCGGCAGCGCCGGTCCATGTGTCGATGAGCTTACTTAGGTGAGCCTCAGTGACAAGTGGCTGGTCAGCAAGCACGATAAGTATGGCGTCGGCACTGTCGCGACAGGCGCGAACACCAGCCGATATGCTCGTACCGATGCCTAGTTCGTAATCATGATTCACTATACAGCTGTTGCTCAAATTGCCAGATGCTGCGATCACAGCCGCTGCATCGTGCCCAACCACCAAGGTCACCTTACCCCTGCAGGCAGCTCGAGCAGCGACGAGCACATGCTGTAGCAGAGGCTTGCCCTGCAGATATTGCACCAGCTTCGTTTGGCCAAAGCGCCGGGACATCCCTGCTGCCAGGACACATGCGTGGATAACGGGCGAAGATGATCGATGTTCCATGATGTTAGAAAGTTTGTCTCATACTCGTGCATGATGTCCATAGCCAGAGGAGCTGAGAATGACCTGGATAGAAACCGTTTCTTACGACGACTCGGGGAACGAGCTGCGAAAGTTGTACGACCGCATCAAGGGACCGGATGACAACGTCGACAACGTCATGCTGGCACACAGTTTGCGTCCACATACGATGCAGGGACACATGACGCTCTACAAAAATGTCCTGCATCATCCGCGTAATCAACTATCGAAGGCCTACCTCGAGGCGATCGGCATTTATGTGAGTTCGCTGAATAAATGCAACTATTGCGTTGAGCACCATTTCACAGGGTTGACCCGTTTGCTGGGTGACGCAACACGGGCTGATGCGATCCGGGATGCGTTGGAAAATCGCCGACCTGAGGACGCCTTTCAAGGCGCTGAACTGGCCGGCATCCAGTATGCAGGCAATCTTACGCTTGCGGCTGATGCGCTAACAGAGGATGACATCACATCGCTGCGACGAGCCGGCTTGAACGACGGTGAGATTTTGGAAATCAACCAGGTAGCCGCCTACTTTGCTTACGCCAACCGGACAGTACTAGGCCTCGGCGTCAGCACCGCGGGGGACGTTATTGGACTGTCGCCGGGGGACTCCGCGGACCCCGACAATTGGTCGCATGCCTGAATAAGGACGGTTGCGGCGCCGGTTACGCGTAGTGCGGGTACACGGGCTTGTACATGTGCTCGCGCACGTCGGCGAGGATGTCCTCCGGCTCCTCTTTGTCGGTCAGCTTATTGTCATAGGCGATTTTAGCGACGTCTCTGGCAATTAATGCCGATACTTCCCGAATTCGCGCCAGTGATGGATAAATTCGGCCGCGCTCGATGTCTGAATCTGACACCTGGTTGGCCAGCGAGTGTGCTGCTGCGAGGAACATCTCATCGGTTACAGTGCGAGATTGACTGGCGATGACGCCCAATCCAACTCCCGGGAATATATACGCATTGTTGCCCTGTCCGGGCACGAACGTCTGATTGGCGATCGTCACCGGATCAAACGGGCTGCCGCTCGCGAAAACCGCTCGGCCGTCACTTAATGTGTAGGCTTGTTCGGCTGTGCATTCGGCCATCGAAGTGGGATTCGATAATGCGAAGATGATGGGGCGTTCATTGATGTCCGCCATGGCCTTGATAACATCTTCGGTAAATGTGTTCGGCTGGCCAGAAAGACCGAGAATAGCGGTCGGTCTTAGCATTTTTACTGCACTGAGAAAATCGTCACAGCCTTCGTGGTCATGAGCAAAGGGCAGTTTGTGTACAGCGAGGTTTTCGCGACTTTTCACGACCATCCCGGTGCTGTCCACAAACCAGCAACGTTCCCGTGCCTGCTCCGCAGACAAGCCTTGTTCCACCAACGCCGCGACAAAGACATCAGCAATTCCGATTCCGGCTTCGCCGGCGCCGAGGAATAACAGTTTCTGATCAGATAATTTGCCACCGGTAATTCGAAGCGCGGCGATGACTCCCGCTACTGCGACGGCTCCCGTGCCTTGTATGTCGTCGTTAAAGAGACAGGTGCGATCGCGATAGTGCTTCAGGAATCGAAAAGCGTTGGAGTTACCAAAATCTTCGAGCTGGATTAAGACGCCCGGAAATACTTCGCTGGCAGCCGAAATGAATTCTTCAACCAACTCATCGTATGCGGCCCCTCGCTCCCTGCGTTGCTCGATGCCGTTATACAAGGGGTCATTCAACAGGCGCTCATTGTCGGTCCCGACATCCAGCATCACAGGCAAGCATTGAGTTGGGTGGATGCCCGCGCAGGCCGTATAGAGTGACAGCTTGCCAATGGGTATACCCATACCGTCCGCACCCAGGTCACCAAGACCCAAAATACGTCCGCCGTCAGTAACGACAATTATCCGCGCGTCCTTGTGCGGCCAGTTTTGCAGCATCTCTCGCACGTTGCCGCGGTCGTTCAGCGAGACATAGAAGCCACGTGGTTTGCGGTAAATATGCTGAAATTCCTGGCAGGCTTTACCGACGGTCGGCGTATACAGGATTGGCATCATCTCTTCGATGTTGTTCATAACGACACGGTAGAAAAGAGTCTCGTTGCGATCCTGCAGAGCAATCAAATAGAGATAGCGCTCAAGATCGGTCGGTTTTGCCCGAACGTTGCCAAGTACCCTGAGTTCCTGTTCGGCCATGCTGTGGATGCGAGGCGGCAGCAGGCCGGTTAATTTCAGAGCTTGCCGTTCCGCATCGGTAAATGCGGTGCCTTTGTTGCGTACAGGATCGTGGAGAATTTTAACACCCAGATGCAGGTCAGATGGCTGCTGCGTGGTCACGAAATAGTTCCTTTAAAGCGAGAAATCCTTAATGCTAAATTACGACTCTTTGGGCGGCCCGGGAATGCTGGATATCACCTAGTTTCGTAGTCTTTACTAGCGTAATGTTCACCCTTCGACGGGTCCTGAAGATGGTCACAAGAATGCCGAAAATTGGTTTCATTTATTCCACAGTCGATGGGCATACGATCGAGATCTGTGAGCGACTGGCAAAAGTCGTCGAGGAGGCCGGGTTTTCTGCGACATTACTTGAACTGACGCCAGCTGCCAGGATCGACCTGGGGCCCTTCGACCAGGTCGTCATAGGGGCCAGCATTCGCTACGGTAAACACCGACCAGAGGTAACTCGGTTCATCAAAGATAATATTGCGGCGATCGAGTCGAAGCATGGCGCGTTTTTCTCGGTCAATGCTGTGGCACGGAAACAGGAAAAGAAGCAACCAGACACTAATCCCTACGTCAGGAAATTCTTTAGAAACATAGCCTGGCAGCCGACCGTCATCGGAATTTTCGGTGGCAAGATCAACTATTCGAAATACAGGTTCTGGGACAGGACCATGATCCGCTTTATCATGTGGATGACCAAAGGCCCCACCGCGCTTGATTCGAACGTCGATTTTACCAACTGGGATGAGGTCGAGGCCTTTGGCCGGGCCGTTTGTGAACTGCAAAAAACACCGCAATAAGACAACCATTCCGGCGTCTCATGCATCCAAGTTACTGAAGTATTGGCAATAATGCGGCACCAAAATTGGTGTAATCTGATTAACCCTGTTACTGGCGTGTCCTAAGTATGTCCCTGGTCACTGAACTCACCCGTCGAAAAGTCGTTCGTGTCGCCGCCACGTATCTGGTCGTGGGCTGGTTATTGACCGAAGTATTGACGACCATCCTGCCGACCCTTGGTGCGCCAGGTTGGGCGGCGAAGATGGTAATCCTTTGTTTTGCATTTGGTTTCGTTCCGACCGTCGTTCTGTCGTGGATCTACGAGCTGACTCCGGAGGGGATTAAGAAAGAGGGGGGCATGGACCGGGGCGACACCAAACAGCTCGTTGCGGCCAGCGGTCTGGATTACATTACGATTGTAGGTGTTGTTCTTGCCACCGTATTTATCGCCTTTTTCAGTGCCAGTCGGTCACCCGAGTATTCCGATACGGCTGTGGCGACTATTAGCGCGGAATCCGTTGCGGTCTTGCCATTCGTCAATATGTCGAGGGATGAAGATAACGAGTATTTTTCCGATGGATTGACCGAAACGCTATTGCATATGCTGGTGCAAATCCCCGGCTTGAAGGTAGCGGCGCGAACATCGAGTTTTGCGTTCAAGGGAAAGAACATGGATATCCGCGATATTGCGGAAGCATTGCAGGTTGCTCATATCCTCGAAGGAAGCGTGCAGAAATCCGGTAATCGGGTTCGCATCACTGCTCAGCTGATACGCGCCTCCGATGGATATCACGTCTGGTCCGAGAATTTTGACAGTGATAGTGATGACATATTTGGTATTCAGGACGAAATCGCGCTAAAGGTCGGCAGTGCCTTGTCGGCGTCGTTGCTGGGGACGGGAGGGGAGACGGCCGTCGCCGGCATCAGCACTGGCAACCCGGATGCCTATGACCTTTATTTGCAGGCATTGAAGCAGCGCGTAACATTCTCCTACGTCGGTCTTGCGGCTGCCGAGAAGCTGTTAAAGGGCGCGTTGACTATTGACCCGGATTTTCTGGACGCCAAGACGGAGCTGGCAAGCAACTACCTGCATCAGCTTGAAACAGGTTTGATGGATCAAGATGACGCATTCGGCGCGGCGTTAGCAATTACAGGGCAGGTCCTTTTGGTAAGTCCCGAAAACGTCGGCGCCCGTGCAATACAAGCCTTTATTCACGCTGTGCCCAGCACGATTGAAGCCGGATCGGCCGCGATCTCCGATGCTGTCCAGGAACTGGAAGTCCTAGTAGCAGAGAATCCGCACGAATATCAGGCTCGAGTTCTTCTTAGCAGGGTTCTTGAGGGGTCACAACAGTTGGACAGAGCCCTGCAATTACAGTTGGAAGCATTGGCGCTCGACCCCTACAACGCGCGTATTCATTACGAGGTAGGATCACTGTACATGCACCTCGATCGATTTGAAGAGGCGCGTACTTCATTGCAGAAGTCGCTCGATCTGGAGCCACAACAACCTAACGCCTACTTGCGACTCGCAACCGTCGCATTAAAGCTTGGTGATGGTGTTGACTACCTGCAGCAAAGCCTCAAGGCAATGGAGGTTGACTCAGCCGATCACGAAATTCCGGGTCTGATCGCGGCGTTTCTTTACCAACTGGGACTCATCGAAGAAGCCGACGATTTCCGCAGCCGGGTCAACGCAATAGCTCCAACCAGCGCAGTCGCTTACCGCATTGGTCTATTGCGCGCCATCAGTTCAGGCGATGAAGTTGCCGGGATGGCCGCCGCCCGAAGGGCGATCGAAAGTGGCATCGAGGATCGTCAATTTGCCTTCGGCGGCGCGGTTCAGTACTTGATGAGAGTCGCCGCACGGACCGGCACGGTGGACGCCGAGAGCGCCTACCTGGAGCAACAGGCAGCAGGAATGCTCGACATCGACGCTGCAGCTGTTCCAATCAGGTTTCTAACCGCGCAACGGGTAACGTTTGATGCCTGGTATACGGTTCTGCCACACGACGAATTACTGCGGCGTGTTGCCAGAATTCAGGAAATAGCAGCATCTTATGGCTTTGATGTGTTGGAAAATCCCGGCGCGCAGGTTGCCGTGATGGTTTTTCAGGACAAAGTGGATGAAGCTGTCGAACTGGCATTGGCAGAAGTGTTTGCTCTACCCGTACTGACGGACCAGAACTGGCGCGCCCGTTATTCACAGGCCCAGTTCGCGGAGTTTGTTGCCGATCCTCGAATTCAGGCGGCATTGCAGGACTGGGAAACCCAGGAAGATGCTGTCCGTGACCGGGTAAAAAATTACCTTCTGGATCTGAGTTCAGCGTCATAGGGTGGTACTCGCCGCCTACCGCTATAGCGGTATGAAAACAGATGTCATAATCGGCATGCTTGCTGATCGTGAAGCTATGGACCCGGACTATGGCGAGAAGTATCAAGGCGGATGATATTCAAAGGCTGGTCGGAGAGGTTCTGGAGCCTTCGCGATGGCTGGAAATAACCCAGGAGCGCGTCAACCAGTTTGCCGACGCAACGAACGACCACCAGTTTATTCACGTTGACCCCGAGAAAGCCAAGCAATCACCGTTTGGTGGGCCGATTGCTCACGGATTTCTGTCCCTGTCCCTGCTGTCGTATCTGAACGCCCAAGATGCCGTTCTACCGGAAAATCTGCTGATGGCTATCAACTACGGATCGGACAAAATTCGCTACCTGATGCCGGTGAGAGTTGGCAAGCGCATACGGTCAAAACAAAAAGTATTGGAAGTGACGGAGAAAAAGCCGGGACACTGGTTGCTGAAATTTGACGTAACGATTGAAATTGAGGGAGAAGATACGCCGGCATTGATCGCCGAGATCTTGTCGATGTGGGTGGTTGCTAACTAAGTTGCTGAAGAGTTAAGGAATAAAATGAATATCAGACTGGATGGTCAGGTCGCAATTGTGACCGGTGGTGGTCAGGGCCTGGGGCGTTGTCACGCGCTGGCGCTCGCGGAGCGCGGTGCGAAAGTTGTCGTAAATGATTTGGGTAATGCCAGCGGTCAGTCTGAACATGCCGATAAAGTCGTTAGTGAAATTGTGGTTGCCGGAGGCGAGGCGATCGCAAACGGCGCGAATGTCGCGGACTTCGGTCGGGTTCAGGAGATGGTCAGTTCCGCCATGGACAAGTGGGGCCGCGTCGATATCTTGATCAACAACGCAGGCATACTTCGCGACAAGACGTTCCTCAAGATGTCGATCGACGAATTTCGTCTTGTTGTCGACGTACATCTGATGGGTTCGGCAAATTGTACCAAGGCCGTGTGGGAAATCATGCGCGAGCAAAGTTATGGCCGCATTGTTTTCACGACCTCAAGTTCAGGTCTTTACGGCAATTTCGGACAGGCCAACTATGGCGCCGCCAAAATGGCGATGGTCGGATTGATGAACACGCTGCATCTTGAGGGTGCCAAATACAATATCCGCAGCAATTGTCTTGCGCCGACGGCAGGAACAGCGATGACCGAGGGTTTGTTTCCAGAGCCGGTGTTTAAGCTGATGGCGGCGGAAGTGGTAAGCCCGGGTGTCGTTTTCCTAAGTGGACCGGAGGCGCCGAGTCGCAAAGTGTTGTGTGCCGGTGGTGGCAGCTTCGCGGTCTTTAAGGGCCTCGAAACTGAAGGCGTGAGTTTGGCGCCGGATGACATATCCGCCGAAGGTATCGCTGCGGCCTGGAGCGCTATTGACGACAATGAGGGTATGAGAGAGCTGCAAAGCGGCTTTGATCAACCGACCAAATTCGCCGGTCAGGCCGCCAGAAAACTTGGTCTCGACCTAAGCTAATCAGATAAACAGAGATAATTTTATGAGAGAAGCAGTAATCGTATCGACAGCGCGCACGCCGATCGGCAAGGCCTATCGTGGTGCATTCAATAATACCGAGGCGCCGACGCTCGGCGGCCATGCGGTCAAGCATGCTGTGGAGCGTGCAGGTCTTGATCCTCAGGAGGTTGATGATGTGATGATGGGCTGTGCGCTGCCACAGGGCTCGCAAGGTGCCAATATCGCTCGTCAGATCGCGCTGGCAGCGGGGATGCCGGTTACTACGGCTGCAATGACAGTCGATCGCCAGTGCTCTTCCGGAATGATGGCTATCGCTCTTGCCGCCAAGACAATTATTTCCGATGGCGTGGATATCATGGTCGGTGGCGGGCTTGAATCTGTCAGCCTGGTGCAGAACGAACATATGAACATGTTCCGCGCGAAGGATCCGCGTCTGCTTGCCGTCCACGAGCACGTTTACATGCCAATGATCGATACTGCTGAGGTCGTCGCCAATCGTTACGACGTAAGTCGTGAAGCGCAGGATGAATACGCGCTGCAAAGTCAGCAACGAACGGCAGCCGGCCAGGAGGCCGGCAAGTTCGACGACGAAATCGTGCCTATGACAGCTACCAAAGGCGTCATGAATAAAGAGACGAAGGAAATCAGCTTTGAAGAGGTCGTGCTTGAAAAGGATGAGGGGAATCGTCCGGGAACGAACCTGGAAGGCTTGTCGTCACTGAATCCGGTTCGAGAAAACGGATTCATTACCGCAGGCAACGCGAGCCAGTTATCCGATGGTGCATCGGCTTGTGTTGTAATGGAGGCCAGCCTGGCTGAGAAACGAGGTCTGGCGCCACTGGGCATATATCGAGGCACCGCGGTGGCAGGTTGCGAGCCCGATGAAATGGGTATCGGCCCGGTTTTCGCTGTGCCGAAATTATTGCAACGCAATGGCCTGACTATGGACGATATCGATCTGTGGGAGTTGAATGAGGCGTTTGCCGTACAGGTTCTTTATTGCCGCGACCAGCTCGGCATCCCCGGTGAAAAACTCAACGTTAACGGCGGTGCAATTTCGATTGGTCACCCTTACGGTATGTCCGGCGCACGCATGGTTGGCCACGCTTTGATCGAGGGCAAGCGACGCGGAGCCAGGTACGTCGTTTGCACGATGTGTATCGGTGGCGGTCAGGGCGCAGCTTCGCTATTTGAGGTCGCGTAGCTTAGCCAGGACTAAACACCCAGGAATTCGCTCTTGCGGGTCTCAAATGACTCTGCCAGAAATTTTCGGAAGGCTCGATGCCGGGCGGCATCTCGCAAGTCCGGGTGCGATAGCATCCAGACATCGTAATTCGGAAAGGGTTCGCAGCCAGGAATTCGAATAACGCCCGGAATCTTGTCGCCAACGAAGCAGGGCAGGGACGCGATGCCGAGCTCGGACTGAACTGCGAAGGCCTGCAGCATGGCGTTGTTGAAATGACCGTGTGCCGGGACGTTCGAAAATTGCGAGTCCTTCACCCACCACGGGTAGGGTTCATCGTCGTCCCAACCAATCCATCGGGCTGTCGTGTTTTTTGCAGACAAGTCATGGGTTTCCAGATACTGCCTGGTCGCGTAGTAGCAACTGGATGCCCTGAGCAACTTTCGACCTACCAGGTCTTCCGGCGGATTGCGGTCGCCGCCAAGAAAACGCAGCGCAACATCTGCTTCCCGGCGTGTAAGGTCAAACACATCGTAAGAAACGGAAATCTGAAATTCGATTTCAGGATAGAGCTCGCCGAATCGTGTCAGTTCCGTCGTCAGGAAATAATTCGCGAGGATATCGGATGTCGTAACGTGAATACTGCCCTTGAGCAGGGCGTCCTGGCCGTGCAGTTGGCGGTCCGCTGTCAGGATCGCTTCCTCGGCCCGGAGCGCCGAACTCATTAGTGTTTCTCCGGCCGAGGTCGGCCGGTACCCAGTGTAGTCGCGGTCGAAAAGACGCACACCCAGGCTCGCTTCAAGCCGTTCAACACGTCTGACAACCGTGGAATGGCTCATATCCATTGTCGCTGCTGCCGCGCGGGCGGAGCCCTTGCGTACGAGCTCAAGAAATAAGCGAAGGTCGCCCCAGCGCATGGTCGAATTTTGCACCAACATGTCTCCAAAAATGCTCTAGTGGTGCCACAATAATCCACGTATCGTTGTTGCTCGTCAAGTAGACAAGGCAAGACCATGACAGCGATACGAGGACCGGCGCCGGGATTCAGGCGTCACCCGGATCACCACATACAGATCCACAAGTCGGCCTCGAGCTGGCGAGTTTCTGACGGCAAAAAGACCTTGGCAGAGTCCGATCACGCCCTGATTGTTACGGAAACAGGATATGGGGAGGTCATTTATTTCCCCGCCGAGGATGTTCGTGGCGAACATCTGATGCCGACGGAATCCGACACGAGCTGTCCTTTTAAGGGACGCGCCCGGTATTTTCGCCTGGCCGACGATGTGGCGGGTGCGGACGTCGCATGGACCTACCCGGATACCTATAACGAAGTTGTTGATGTGAGGGGCTTAATCGCTTTTTATGCTGACCGAATTTCTATTGAAGAAAGCCAACCCATAGATAATCACGGAGAATCAAATTGAGTAAAGTTATTGTTAGCAAACGCGTAAATGCGAGCGTCGAAGACGTATGGAAGAGCTGGGACGACTTCGGCAACATCTACAAATACAACCCGGCACTGAAAGCATCACGATTGTTGAGCCGCAGTGATGCACCAACTCGCGTTGGTACGCAGCGCCAGTGCGATATGGCCGATGGTAAGAACTGGGTTCGCGAAGAGGTTATCGACTACAAGCCGGGCAAGTCCATGAAGATTGATGTCTACGACGGATCATTGCCGCTGAAATCCATGACCGCCAGTATCGAAATCGAAGAAATATCAAAGCAGCGTTCCCGGGTGCGCTTTACCGCAGACTTTGTGCCGAAGTTCGGCATCATTGGCAGACTCATGGCGCCACTGATGAAACGCCAATTCGAGCCACTGCTGCAATCGCTGCTCGACGGCAACGCGGAATACGTTGAGAGAGGCAATGGCGTAGCCCTCGCCGCGTAATCTGGAAATCATTAGTGTGAATCAGAAAACACCTAGGTATTATCCGCGTCTAGGCGTAGTCTGACTTTTGGACAAGACTGCAGCACTTGCTCATTGAGGCGCACAGATGAAACTCAGAATTCGTGGAAACTCCATTCGCTTGCGACTAAAGCGCGGCGAAGTTGACAGCCTTGCGGCGGGCGAAAAGCTTGTTGAGAAAACCGATTTCCCCGCTTCGGTTTTCAGCTATAGCCTTGAGCTTTCAGACAATGAAGACATGGTGGCGAGCTTCGAGAACGGCCGGATCGCTATTGGCATGCCCCGGGAAATAATCCCGGAGTGGGCTGATACTGACCTTGTGACCTTATACACAGAGCAAAAGCTGCCAGGCGAAGGCGTGCTCGAGATACTGGTGGAGAAAGACTTCACTTGCCTCGAGCCGGGTCATCATCGCAATTGCGAAGACGATGATGATACTTATCCGCACCCCAGTGCGTGATAACTCGTAGCCGTCAGTAGCCCTCCACACCCTCCATATCGGGCAATTGATGCGCGATGCCCTTATGGCAGTCAATACAGGTTTTTTCTCCGTCGGCCAGTGATGTCGAATGCTGCTCCGAGGCACGCAGGCTCTGTGCCGTGAAGTCCATATAATCGTAGTCATGGCAGTTTCGACACTCCAGTGAGTCATTGGCGGTCAGTCGCGCCCACTCGTGTTCGGCTAACTCGCGACGTTTTGCCAGGAATTTCTCACGTGTGCTGATGGTCTGGAAGATTTTCCCCCAGATTTCTTTGGTTGCCTGCATCTTCCGGCTGATCTTATCGGTCCATTCGTGTGGCACGTGGCAGTCCGGGCAAGTCGCACGAACACCTGATCGATTTGAGAAGTGAATCGTTTCCCGTAACTCCTGATAAACGTTTTCCTGCATTTCGTGGCAACTGATGCAGAATTCTTCGCTGTTCGTGGCCTCAAGAGTAGTATTTAAGCCACCCCAAAAAACGATGCCCGCGATAAACCCGCCCAAGGTGAGTGCACCGATACTGTAGTGCAAGCTCGGCTGGCCGATATCGCGCCAGATCTTTCGAAAATATTGCAGCACGTCAGTCTTCCTGTTGGTCTGCTGAGCGTTTTTCGAGTAATTCGTCCATATCCTCGAAGGTGTTTTCAATCATTGGGCGTGCTGTGGTTTGATTAACGTGGCACTGGCTACAAAAATAACGTCGCGGGGAAACTTCTGCGAGGAAGTTTCCTTCTCTGTCCATGAAGTGCGTGACGCTGATCATTGGTGCCTGGCTCTCCTCGGTTCGTGTCCTTGCATGGCAGGACATGCACTTGTTGACCCTCAGATTGAGCTCATAGCCACGGGTATCATGCGGAATGGTTGGAGGTTGCATGGGGTAACTGCGCTGCGCACGAATATCGGCATCGATGACTTTGGGAATGGCCGTCGGGGCAATTTCCTCATCGATCGCAATACCGTTCCGGAGTGTGGCGAGTTCCTCCGCGGCGACATATGTCAGGGAAAACGCGGCCAGCACAGCGAAGCTTACTATTGTCCATTTGAGACGATTCATGGGTGTTCCTTCTAAGCCTTGACGACCTTGACTGCACATTTCTTGTAATCGGTTTGCTTCGACAGCGGATCAGTTGCATCGAGCGTAACTTTATTGATGAGGCGGGAGGCATCAAACCACGCCATGAAGATGAGGCCCTTCGGTGGCTTGTTGCGCCCACGAGTCTCGACCCGCGTAATTACCTCTCCACGTCGGGAGACTATTTTCACCGCATCGCCGCGCCGCATCTTGCGGACCGCTGCATCGTCCGGATGCATGTAAACCACGGCATTTGGCATCGCGCTATGTAGTTCGGGAACGCGGCGGGTCATTGAACCAGAGTGCCAATGTTCCAGCACACGCCCGGTGCTTAACCACAGATCGAATTCTTCGTCCGGACTTTCGGCGGCCGGTTCGTAAGGCAGCGCAAATATAATCGCCTTACCATCAGGCTTGCCATAGAAATCCCAGCCGCTACCGGGTTTGGCATAGGGGTCAGAGCCCTCTTTGAAGCGCCACAAAGTTTCCTTACCGTTGACAACCGGCCAGCGCAGTCCGCGTGTTGCGTGGTAGACATCGTACGGCGCCAGGTCATGTGCTTTGCCACGGCCGAAGCTGGCATATTCTTCAAACAGACCTTTCTGGATGTAATACCCAAAATCGTTGGACTCCTGATTCAGATGTTTTGGACTGATCTCAGATAGCGGGAATTTATCGACGGATCCATTCGCAAACAGCACCTCGTAGAGTGTTTTACCTCTGTGTTCCGGCTTCGCGTCCAGAAGCTCCTGTGGCCAGACTTCATCGGTCGTGAAGCGTTTCGATAGTTCGACAACCTGCCACATGTCGGAGCGCGCCTCGCCCGGCGCCTCGATCATCTGATACCAGCTCTGGGTTCTGCGTTCGGCATTGCCGTACACGCCTTCTTTCTCAACCCACATTGCCGTTGGCAGGACCAGGTCAGCCGCCTGGGCCGTCACCGTGGGGTAGGGGTCTGAAACGATAATGAAGTTTTCCGGATTGCGATAGGCTGGATAGACCTCTTCGTTGATGTTCGCAGCTGCCTGCATATTATTGTTGCACTGCACCCAATAGACGTTTAGATCGCCATCCTTGAGTTTCCTGTTTTGCAAAACCGCGTGGAAACCCGGCTTTCCGACAATGGTGCCTTTCGGCAGGTTCCAGATTTTTTCCGCGAAATCCCGGTGCTTTTCGTTCGCAACGACCATGTCGGCGGGCAAGCGATGAGCGAAGGTGCCGACTTCACGAGCGGTGCCACAGGCCGACGGTTGTCCGGTCAGGCTGAACGGGCTGTTGCCGGGCGTTGATATTTTTCCGGTCAGCAGGTGAATGTTGTAGATCAGGTTATTGCACCAGACACCGCGCGTGTGCTGATTGACACCCATCGTCCAGAATGAAACTACTTTCTTGTCGGGGTCGGCATACAGCTCGGCCAAGGCTCGCAGTTTTTCTACCGAAACGCCGGATAGCTTCGAAACGGAATCTTCGTCGTAATCACTGACGAATTCGGCAAACTCGTCGAAGGTCATCGGTTTTGAGCCACCGCTGTTGGGGTTGGCCGCAGCTTGCTGCAGTGGATGCTCATCTCTGAGTCCGTATCCGATATCAGCATCACCGCGACGGAAGTTCGTGTGCTTGTTGACGAAGTCGTGATTGACACGATTCGTCTTGATGATGGTGTTCGCAATGTAGTTGAGAATCGCGAGATCGGTTTGCGGCGTAAAGATCAGGCCTGAGTCGGCAAGATCAAAGCATCGATGCTGGTAGGTAGACAACACTGAAACATTGACATGCGGTGCACTCAGGCGGCGATCTGTCACTCGCGTCCAGAGTATGGGGTGCATCTCCGCCATGTTGGAGCCCCACAGTACAAACGCATCCGTCGCCTCAATATCGTCGTAACAGCCCATAGGCTCATCGATACCAAATGTGCGCATAAAGCCGCCAACAGCCGAGGCCATGCAGTGACGTGCGTTCGGCTCAATATTGTTCGAGCGGAAGCCGGCCTTCATCAGTTTGACGGCCGCGTATCCCTCCATAACAGTCCACTGGCCGGAGCCAAACATGCCCACCGAAGTTGGACCTTTGGCCTGTAGTGCCGCTTTGTATTTCTCGGCCATAATGTCGAAGGCCTGATCCCAGCTTATCGGCGTGAAATCACCCTCTTTGTCGTATTTGCCATCGGTCATCCTGAGCAGCGGCGTCGTCAGTCGGTCTTCGCCATACATGATCTTGGACAGGAAGTAGCCCTTAACGCAGCTAATGCCCCTGTTGACCGGTGATTTCGCATCACCGTGTGTCGCCACGACCTTGCCATCCAGTGTTGCGACATTGATGGAGCAGCCTGTACCACAGAACCGGCAAGGAGCCTTGTTCCATTCAAGCCGAGTCATATCTGAGCCGGTGATGACGTTGCTGGCAGAGGCCGGAATCGATACACCTGCGACACTGGCCGCGGCAGCAACCGCGTTGGCTTTCATGAATTGTCTTCTGCTAATACTCATAGGAAAATACTCATTGGAGTTACACTCCGGTTAACGTTTGCTCATCGCGTGGCACAGGAGCCACGGACTCCTCGTCACTTGAAAACTCGTGATAAATAGGTGCTACCGACAGCACCTTGTCTGTTTCCTGCAAATTTGTTGATAGATTTGCCAGCTCACGCACATTGATGGCTTCCGCGGTAACTATCAGTTTGCCGTCTTCTTCGGCGTGAACCTCAAGGCCTGCGATTGACCGGATTACCGAGGATACCGATGGCCCGTGCTGAGGTTTGACCCGCACAACAAAGCTGGATACGTGATATTCGTTTTCAGCCATGTAAGGCGACTCCTGCAGTGAGCGTGACGGTCTGTGCTGTTTCCAGAACCAGGGCATTCTCCGGGCATGCCGAGATGCAGGCGCCGCAGCCATTGCAGTTCTCAGAGTCGATTTGGGGTGTTGCCACTTTTTCGAGTCGCGGTGGAAAGCTAATCGCTTGCTGGTTGCAGATATCGGCGCAGGACTGACAAATTACCTGGCGTTGCGCGAGACACCGATCCCGTACTCCCAGGCGTAGTTGCCACGGCGGCTGGATGTCACTACGGAGGACCGGCTCCGGACAGGCGTCTATGCACGCAGCGCAAAAAGTACATTCACCTCGTCGAAAATCGATCTCCGGAAAGCCACCGGAGCCACTAATGATGATGCTTTCCGGACAGGCGTTTGCGCAGAGGTCACAGGCGGTGCAACCGTTTGTGAATTCCGGTTCAAAGATCGCTCCCGGCGGACGGACCGGACTCGCGGTCATCGCGGGCAAGCCACGGAGCAGATTTCGCCGGCGGTTGTCGACAGGGTGAGTCACGTCAAATCAGGCGCTTGGCGGCCCGAAAATCAGCTGAAAGAGCCAAATTAGCAGACCGTAGCCCCCAACCAGTCCTATCGACAGGGCGGGAAACAGGAAAACAGTAATAAATATGAAGACTCGTCGCTCACCACGCTTGGTAAGAACGTGATCTTCGTCTGAAGCTTTCGCGTTCATCGAGTGAACCCCCGTGCGGGCATGATTTGCCCTATTAATAAGGTATCCTAAAAACAGTCGGAGCGTCTGGCAATTGAGGAAAATGCCTATGAAAAACAAGCGGAACGGAATCTTAGCAAAGATGGCTCGGTTGCTGTCAGGAATCGAAGCAAATGAACTGAAAGCAACCTTCGTCTCTTCGCTGTTCGTTTTTGTCCTGATGGCTTCGTACTACATTCTTCGACCGGTGCGCGACGCGATGGCGAGCGACTGGACGGACTCGGAAGTCAGCTTTCTCTGGAATCTCAACTTCTTCGTCAGCGCTGCGTTGGTAGCGGTTTGGGGATTTGCCGTTTCAAGAACAAAGCTACGAAATGTAGTGCCCGCCTTGTACGCTTTCTTCGCGATATCATTCGTATTGTTCTACTTCGGTATTTCATTTCTTGCAGACCGGGAGCTGGTCGACAAAGCGTTCTATCTCTGGGTGAGCGTATTTTCCTTGTTCCATGTAACGGCATTCTGGACCTGTATGGCTGATACGTTCAGTAAGCAGCAGTCAAAACGCCTGTTCGGCGTCATTATGCTTGGCATGAGTGGCGGTGCCATGGTTGGACCCGCTGTCCCGACGCTCCTGGGCGGCGTTGTAGCAGGGGAAAACCTGATGCTCGCGGCTTCGTTGGGTCTGGTCGCAGTAATTCCGCTGGTGTTCTACCTTTACAGGTTGAAGAGAACCGAGCTAGGCAATGAAGAGGTGAGCGCTGACACGACTAATACCGTGTTAGGTGGCTATTGGTGGAAGGGGTTCCAGGCCTTTATTAGTAACCGCTACCTGCTTGCGATTGGTGCCTTTATCCTGTTATACGTTTTTATCAGTACGTTCGTGTACTTTGAGCAAAAGAACTTACTGGCGGATTTTACACGGGGTGAACGCACCCAGATTCTTGGCGGCATCGATTGGATTGTAAATCTACTGACGTTTGGCCTTGCAGCCTTTCTTACCGGCCGCATTGTCACGCGCCTTGGTATGCCGTTGGCGCTGGCTCTGATGCCGATTCTGATGGCGGGCGCGTTGCTGATTCTGGCGTTTGCACCCATTCTGACCGTGTTGCTCGCTTTGCAGGTGTTCCGCCGGGGCGGCAATTACGGATTGACCCGCCCAGCGCGGGAAATGTTGTACACAAACGTATCGAAAGAAGAGAGGTTCAAAGCCAAACCTGTGGTTGACATAGTGGTGTATCGGGGTGGTGATGCGATAAGCAGTGATTTGTTCGCATTACTTACCGACGGTGTGGGCATGGGACTTGGCGCTGTTGCCGCCGTCGGAGCAGGCATCGCGGCGGCGTGGGGAGCCACAGGAATTTGGTTGGGTAAGAAATTTGACAAGGTTGAAGAAGAGGGGACTAAAGAATGAGTAAGCCGTGGTTTGATCAGTACGACCCCTGGGTGCCGCATGAAATTGATGCGGATGCGTACAGCAATGTAGTCGATATGCTGATGGAGGCGGGCGAACGTTTCAGCGACAACGTTGCATTTAGCAATTTCGGCGGAACGAAAACTTATTCGGAGGTGCTTTCGCTGTCTCGTGATTTTGCAGCTTACTTACAAAATAATCTGGGTATCGTTAAAGGCGATCGAGTCGCATTGATGGCTCCGAACATGATGGCGTTTCCTGTCGCGATGCTTGGCATATTAAGGGCCGGGGGAGTACAGGTTAACGTTAACCCGATGTACACACCGCGTGAGCTTCAACACCAGCTCAATGATGCTGATGTGGAAACGATCGTTGTTTTTTCAGGGTCCACAGAAACGCTGGCAGAAGTGGTTGGTGAGACTGGAATCAGAAACATTATTGTCGCTAGCCTCGATGATTTGATTGATCTCGGTTTGCCATCGCCACCGACAAACCCGGGTATCAAGGATCCGGTCGCGTTCCTGGACGCGATATCGGCTGGTAGCGACATGGAGTTTTCAAAAGTCGATCTGAATGGCGACGACCTGATCTATCTTCAGTACACCGGTGGCACAACCGGGCTGTCGAAAGGAGCAATGCTTACTCATCGAAACCTGGTCGCGAACATCATGCAGTTCGAGAGCTGTGCTGGCGATTTCATCAGGTTGGGCGAGGATGTCGTCGTCACGGCAATTCCGATGTACCACATATTCGCGTTGATGGTGAATACGCTGTCTTACTTCAAGTTCGGCGGCACTAACGTCATGATCACGAACCCACGGGATATGCCAGCATTTGTCGCGGAGTGGTCGAAGTGGAAAGTTACTGTCTTTACCGGTGTAAACACGCTCTATAACGGGCTCCTGCATACCCCGGGTTTTGCTGATCTCGATTTCTCCTCACTTGGTTTCAGCGTCGGCGGCGGGGCGGCTGTGCAAAAAGCGGTATCCGACAAATGGAAGGAAGTCACTGGTAAACACATCAAGGAAGGCTACGGTCTCTCAGAGACATCGCCGATACTAACCATAAACCCGTTCGGATCGGGTGACTTCAAAGGGGCTATCGGAATACCGGCTCCATCGACCGATATTTCATTGCGAAACGATCAGGGGAAAGAGGTGCTACCAGGAGAGCGCGGCGAACTATGCGCGAAGGGGCCGCAGGTCATGAAGGGCTATTGGCGCAATGAGGAAGCGACCGCCGAAGTCATGACTGATGATGGCTATTTTTGCACCGGCGATATCGCTGTGATGGACGAAACCGGATTTTTCCGTATCGTCGATCGCAAGAAAGACATGATTATCGTGTCGGGGTTCAACGTTTTCCCAAACGAGATTGAAGCCGAGATCGCCGCAATGGACGGTGTGCTCGAGTGTGCCTGTATCGGCGTGCCACACGAGAAGACCGGCGAAGCGGCCAAAGTATTCGTTGTAAAGTCAGACGAATCATTAACCGAAGAGGCGGTTCGGGCGCACTGTAAAGACTGTCTGACGGGCTACAAAGTACCCCGTCACATTGAATTCATCGATGAATTGCCCAAGTCGACGGTTGGCAAGATTTTGCGACGTGAACTAAGGGACTACTAAATTCTAACAGGCTTGGCACTCGGGGCTGATCCGCTGATACGTACAAATACGTGGCAGGCTCTCGGATCACGTATATCGACAGCGGACCGCTCCGGCGTAGCATTTACTTAGCTGGAAATTACTGGGGTATGTCATGAAAGAACTCTTAATTCTGGGTGCCGGTACAGGTGGCGCCGTCGCCTCGAACATGCTGAGCAGCAAGCTCGACATGAAAGAATGGCGCATAACCATCATTGACCGTGCGACAACGCACGTCTATCAGCCCGGTTTGTTGTTTATCCCTTTTCGCCTCTACGGTTACGAATCCGGCGAGGATATTTGCAAGGGTATTGAATCACCCTTGCCCAGAAATGTCCGCTTCGTTACTGCGGATATTAAGCTTATCGATACAGCGAGCAAATCAGTCGAAACCGACGCGGGAAGCTATCGCTACGATTGGCTGATTTCCACGCTGGGATGCCGTATCGCACCCGAAGAAATTGAGGGTATGCAGGAGTTCATGGGCAACGGCGTCCACACATTTTACGATATGGCTGGCGCGATGCGATTGCAGCAGGCGCTGGAAGAAATGCGTGAGGGTCGCCTCGTCATTGATATCGCAGAGATGCCGATAAAATGCCCGGTCGCGCCACTGGAATTTGCTTTTCTCGCGGACTTCTATTTTAAGCAGAAGGGCATCCGCGACCAAATTGACATCACCCTGGTTACACCATATAGCGGCGCGTTTACCAAGCCAAACGCCAACAGGATTCTCTCGAAGATCGCCGCTGACAAGAAAATCAATGTTGTTCCAACTTTTACGCTGGAGCGAGTCGATGGTGACAATAAAGCCATTCATTCATTTGAAGGGCAGTCACTGGACTACGATCTGCTCTGTGCAATCCCGCCGAATCTTGGCCCGGAACTGCTTGACGATTCCGGGCTCGGTGATGGCTCGGGTTATGGCCATACTGACCCGCGCACGCTAAAAAGTCGCAAGGCAGATCACATCTTCTTCCTCGGTGACAATACCAATGTTGGTACGTCCAAAGCCGGCTCTGTCGCACATTTCCAGGCTGAAACCGTGGTTGAGAACGTGTTGCGTGAAATTGACGGGAAACTGTCAAAGCCGAGTTTCGACGGTCATGCGAACTGCTTTATTGAGTCCGGCCACCAAAAGGCACTGCTCATCGATTTTAACTACGACATGGAACCGCTCGAGGGTTCGTTCCCACTGCCGTACGTAGGCCCGTTTTCGCTAATGGAGGAAACGCACATGAATCATATGGGCAAGATTGCCTTCAAGTGGGTCTACTGGAACATGTTGCTGCCAGGACATCTGCCGAACGTTCCGTTGTTGCCGTCACACATGAACCTTCTTGGTAAAAAGCTGGAGACTGCGCCGCAAATTCGAATCGCAGAACACCACAAAGTGGCAGATATCATGCAACGCGACGTAAAGACGGTCCATCAGGGCTCTGCGTTGACTGAAGCCGCAAAACTCATGACCAACGCTAAGGTCAGCGGCTTACCGGTTCTGGACGTCGACGACAAGCTGGTCGGAATTTTGTCGGAAGCGGATTTTCTGTCCGCTTTGGATGTGCGCGGCGGGTCTGCGATTCAGGATCTCTTCGAGACGATCATTCGCAAACGGCGTAGTCGCAAAAAGATGGGGACGATCGTGGACGACATCATGACGAAAGACCCGATTTGCATCAGTGCTGACAGCACTCTACGGCAGGCACTGGAACTCATGGGCAAGAACCGAATCAAGCGATTGGTGATCACCAATGCGGACAATCACGTCGAAGGTATCGTCTCACGAGCGGACGTTATGAAGCTGTATACAATGCACTAACCCTCGACGAGAGAGCAGAGCTGCTAAGACATGCGTCCTGATTCAGGTGGTCGGTAGCAGTAGCAGGCCACCATCAATACCGATGAATTTTCTCATCGTGTCAGCACAACGCAGTGCCATCGCTTCAAGAGTGATGTTGTGAATTTTGCCGGGGGCGTGGCCTGCCAGCTCGTCCTTGACGTCAAGCTCAAGGTGCGCTCCGTTCACTCGAAACAGTAATGTTCGACTCGGATCATGGCTTGACCAGCCGACGAACCTTCTGGGTTCCTGGAGACCGACTTTTCGGCCATCCCGTAGCAGTGCATGGCATTCAGCGAAGCGCAAAGGAACGTCGACGGAATACTCGACTACGTCCGTATGGCTGGCATCTTTTAACGGTATCAGGTCATCAAGTAGCGTAACGGCATCCGGCGAGTTCTGCTTAAGTTGCTGTGGCATTTCGAGCTTCCCTTAGTGATTGCGACTGGACTTCAGTCTACGTTAGGAAGCAATCAAATTTTACAGAAAGAATTTCACAGTGTTAATTTCACAAAATAGGGGAGGAGCTCGCTATCCGGCTCCTCCCCAATAGCTCAAAAACTGTAGATCAAGCCAGCGTTGATCGACCGTTCGGCACCTGGCAGCCGGGTTCCTGCCGCTATATCGGAGCCGCCCGCACGATTGATGCCCGTGAGATGGTCCTGATAATATGAATTGAACACGTTATCGATCTGTGCCTCGACACGCATCGACTCTGTAGGATTCCAGACGAAATTCATACTCACAATCTCATAGGCTGACGTTGCCTGCTCGTCGTTGACGGCAGATAGTTTGTCTTGTTTTGCGTATGCCGTAAGACGTGTGCCGAGCGACCAGGAGTCACCTGTGTAGGTGAGGCCGATGCTACCGTTCGGTGGCGCCAGCCGGTACAGATTATCGACCACATCGCTACGTTTGCCGCGGGCGTAGCTGGCGACTCCATCGACTGATATCTGATCGGATAAACGGTAGTCCCATGCGACGTCAACACCCCAAATATCGGCGTCCGTATTGGAGAATTGCAAAGCGGGCTTGCCGGTCATCATCATCGACATCATATTGGCGGCCGCATTTGTCGTGACGACACCCTGAATGTATCCATCCACCCTCTTGAAAAAGATCTGCGGCGAAATGCTGAAGCTATCGGTTGTCAGGAATGCACCGATATTGAGCTCATTCGATTTTTCGGACTCAAGACCTAAGTCGCCAACGTAGGACCTACCGTCTGCAAGGCCACCGGTGGACTGCATAGGCAGCCATAAGAACAGCTCCTGATAAGACGGTGCCCGGGACTTTCTGGCGGCTTCGAAACGCCATTCCAGGCTATCGCTGGAGCGATAGTGATACTTGGCTACAGCATCGAAATCTTCAAAATCAAGATTCTTGTTCGCCGCATTGAAAGTGTTCTGCAGCACCGCTGCAGCGGAACCCATAACACCAGTCATCGTAACTGCACCGGCGTATGCGTCTACCTGCTTGGCGCTGACGCCGAGTTCCAGACCCGATGCATCGTAGTCGATGCTCCATTCTGCGAATGCACCGAGAAGGTCTCGTTGTACGTTCGAGAAGTTCGAGATAAGGAACATTGCGTTGTTCGGGTTGGTGATCGTTGAATCGTGCTCGGCGAAAATGCCATCGACTCCGAGGCGCAACGATGATCTGTCGAAATCCAGTTTCCCCGCCAGGTTGAACGAGTGTCCTTTTCCCGTTGCAAGGTTTTGCCGTTGCATCGCTGCCGGGGGCGCCAAACGCAATCCGAAGTTGTCCATGACATGTTCGACATCATTAAAGGCTATGCGGCCCTCGATGCTGAGCCCTGGCGCCAGCGCATACATAAAGTGGCTGCCCGCGAGAGAGGTGTCGATGTTGCGAATATCCATCGGTAACGCTGGAGTGCCCGAGTCGCTGGTATCAAGTTGGCCCGCGAACAGCACGACATGACTCTCGCGATGGGCAAAAGCATAGCTTGCGTCGTAACGATTGCGCTCGACAGCAGAAGGGCGGATATCTCCAGCGGGTGTCGAAATATTCTCGCCGTTGTCAATTTCCGACAGAAGCGAGATTCGATGTGAGGTATTTGAAAGCGTCAACCGGCCGGCAGATGTGTTGAGATTACCGTTACTTGAATAGCGGGTTCCCAGAAACCCGGAAATCCCGAATTCATCATCACCAAATTGCCCGCGAGCAAGTTTGGCGCTGAGGTGCCCACCGATAGACTCGGGCGCAGACGATACACTCGCTATGCCCCGCTCGACCACGATCGACTCCGTGATCATGGGTGAAACGTATGAAAGTGGGGTATCCATTGCATTCGGACCGCCAGATACAATGGCGTGGCTATCAATCGTGACCGCGATGCGATCACCATACATACCTCGATACTGGGCGATTCCCGTGACTAGTCCGTTTTGATTTACGTCTGCGCCGGGCAGACTCTTGAGTGTCAATGCGGTGTCGAGCAGTAACTCTCGGTCGACCGCAACTTTCACGGCGTTGCTGGTAACAGAGTGGCCTGCGACAACGATTTCATCAATTGGTTTGTTCGCCTCTTCGGCCTCTTGGGCTAAAGTTGGACAGGCGGCGAGCAGCAACAGAGCTGCTCCGTATTGGAAGTTCATTTTGTACTCCTGAGTAACAGATTTTGACGCAACGCTTGCGTCGCTATTTTGTGCTGTTGCTCAGGCGGGTGGGGCGCGCGACCGGTAAACCGTTGCAGCAGTGCGCGCAGGTGTCGTATCAGTCGTCGGAATGAATTCCGACATTGGAGTACTTGTCAGTTCATCAATCGCTGCCGCGTCGATCGCGATCGCAGAAAAAAGCAGATGTCCGACCTGGCATTGATCGGCACTGTCTGCAGGCGCAGAGTTATCAGAGGACGGGTGATTATGGTGGTCATGATGCGAAGACGTGTTGCTTAACACGAAGCCGGGCGGCAATTGCTCCGGGCACAATTCGAAAAGCAGCCCGCTTCCGACCACCGACGGCATGTAGCCCAGCGGTGCGAGTGCACGAAGCGCGAAGCTCGCGAGCAGGCAGATTATTGCCAGTTGTCGGTATTTTGATCGCAACATCACGCAGTGAAGATTACCGCATCATGAACCCGAATATAATCAGGGTAACTCTGGTTGAGGGTAGGGTTTCACCCTAGTAGACGGACTTGCCGAGAAATTCGTTCAGGCTTGCTCTGGCCGATGTCTGATTGTCCCAAGGTTCGAAAGACTGTTGTCTCGAGCCTGTTGATTGAATGCGGAGGTCCGTGGCTTCGGCGATCACACGCAGGTGATCAATCGTCACTTCGTAATAGGCATCTGCGGCGGATGCGACGGGCTTGACATAGACGGGTTCGGTGGCGCCGATCGCAGTTGCTGTCCAGCCGGACAGGTCCAGAGCCATGGGCTCGCCATCGGCAAAAACCACAATAGATTCAAAGCCGTCGCGCGCTTGCCCTGGGCCCGGGTCCTGCAAGGTATTCCAGATTCCAAGCCACAAGTAATATCGAAACTCGCCCATGCGATTGACCTCGAGCGGTGCGAGGTGCACGAAGTTGCGGGCGTGTGCCGCTTTACCCGAGTCGTCCCGATAGAAAATCATCGGCGATTCGCTGTAGGTTATTGTCACGCCCGTCACTGCATCAAGTTTGTTCAAGGTGTGCACTTCACGTCCTGAACATGCCGACAGCAGCAAGGTAATCACAATTATGATGACTCGCGTCATTTCAGAAGAACGCCTGATAACCGAGGTTGATGAAATAGGATTCCCTATCCTGACTGGTGCTGATCGAGTCCTGACGCGAGAATAGCTTACCAGCCTCAAGCTCGAGACGGAATTTCTGGCTGCGGCGATACTGAATACGAAGCGCCGGCGTATACATCCACTGTTCGCTTCCATTCGACGTTATCTGACGGCGGTCAACCCGGAGCCTGGCGTTGACACGCCATGTCCGGCCAAACGGGTAGCGACTGTCGATTGTTACGGAAACCACCTGCGCCGTGTCGGAGTCGGAGTATCGCAAGCCGAGTATTGAAACATCGCCCTCTTTCAACAGGCTGCTTGCGAGCAGGCTACCGGAGAAGTACGAATACGTCGAGCCGGGTGTCGCCAATACTCCACCAGATGCCGGAGTCGCGTCTATAGTTGATTGACCGATGTCCGAGCTGATCTGCAATTTCGGGGTAATAGGATAGGACATGCCGACGGAATAGTTCGTTGACGCCGCGGATCGGTCCTTACCGAGTTGGCTAAGTTCGTCCGCACTAAAGATGTTCGCAAGCTCGGCAAAGGTACTCACAGGCTGGCCAATTATCGCGTTGCCGGTGCTAAGGAACGGGCTACCGCGCTGATTCAGTAGTGCGTGAATCGAAAGACGCGAATCGAAACGCCAGCTAGCTTGCAGGAAAGCGCTTGCGAGTTCACCGAAGTGGAGGTCGTAGTCGACCATGCCCCAGAGACTTTGCTTGGCCCCAAAATATCGAAACTCACCGCCAACAGCCTGTCGATCGGTTACGTTCTCAATATCTTGCTGGATGTAAAACAGACCGAGATCCAGATTCTCCAGTATCGGGCCATAATTAACGCTGGCACCGTAAAAGGATCGCGACGAGTCGACGCCATCTGTCGCTGAATAGGCGGGTTTTCCGATTACAGTATTTATCAATATCTTTTCGTTAAGCTGGTAGCCCAGGTTGATACCATCGAATCGACCGAGCACGCCCCCGGTGTTTCGCGACTGGCGTCCGATTCGGCCGCGCAGTCCGGTGACGGCATCAGCGAGATCCGCGTAGGCATATGAAATTCGCGTTGAGTTCCCGGAACTGCTGCCAGTATCGAGGAAGTCGTTGCGATAGCCGGCCGACAATCGGCTACTGAAGTCAAAGCGTTCACCGCGGCGTCTCGCGTCAAAATTCACATCCGAGTACAGCGCGGACTGGCTGACAATCTCGTCACGGTCATCCGGCTGGTTTACATCACGTCGATAGTATTGCGAGAAGTAGGTCTGAAGTCTCCAGTCGCTACGCTTCGCGACCTGCCGTCCCGCCTGCGCACCTGCTGCGCCGGCACCGGCGGTT
This sequence comes from Woeseiaceae bacterium, assembly GCA_021773055.1. Lineage (GTDB taxonomy): Bacteria > Pseudomonadota > Gammaproteobacteria > Steroidobacterales > Woeseiaceae > UBA1847. Next base: position 74,682 of record JAJFKV010000054.1, on the reverse strand, counting down.
CCGTTGCTCGCTAGCAGAGCCGCCAGGCGCTGATTCACTCGGGCGGCACCTTCACTATCAGGATACAGGGACAAGTAGCGTTGGTACTCGGCCTTCGCATGCGCCATTTGCCCCTTTTTCTCGCGTGCCAATGCAAGATATTCCTGCGCTTCAGGGTGGCGAGGACTCTCGGGTAACTGCAAGACTTTGGTGTAGATCTGGATAGCCCGCGAAGTGTCGCCGGCTATCATTGAACGACGCGCGTCTTCCATCAGTGTGTCAATTTTCGACGTCGCGACGCTGACTTCTGCTGGCATGCTTTGTGGTGTCGAGAGTTCGCGAACAGCCACGCTCAGGTCTGTTACGTTCTGGTTCGGATCAAGCTCATCAATCCAGGCACCTGGAAAGTTCTTCGAAAGCCCGCCGAGAACGTTTTTCGCGCTGGCCGGTGAGTCGAAGTTTCCGAGCTGCAGTCGGTACCAGGTTGTGCCATCGACGTCGGCTCGCGAATAAAAGAGGCGCTGATTGCTCGCAAGCTGCAGATTGGGTGCATCTGCAATCGTCGGTATGCGGCGCAAAGACTTGAGATTAATAATGTAATCTGGCGTGCTCGGTTTTGGTCTCGCGACTTGTCTATGCGGAACGGCGGGGACCGTTGCCACAGCCACTGCGGGCATGGCCTCCAATGCGGTTTCTCGCACATTCACGACTACATCGAATGAGATTCCTGACATTTCGACATCAAATGCGACTGGCTCGCTGAAGCTCAGGGTTAGTACCGGGCCGGCTGCGTTGTTGCCATCGTATTCCAGCTCAACCAAATGAGCGCCATCAGCGTTGAAAGGGCGTAATCGACTACGGGTCTCCGCGACGAGTGGGGAGACGCCGTTGCAAATGCTGGTTGGCTCCAGAAAAATTCGTACGCGATCACTGCTGCCCTGAGGGTCATGCCGCAGATATTGCGCCTTACAGTTGAATCGAATTTCAATGCTGGCAAGCGAGTCAGTGCCGGACTGGTCTATGGATACCCTGGAACTACCGATGAATCCGGGACTGGCCGACGCCGGCGATGTCAGCAAGACGAGTGGGCTTAGTACGATAAAGCAGACGACTTTTCTTAACAGGGCTCGCAATTACCATTCCCTGTCGGTGATACGGTGACATCCAGAACTGGCGCAGTTTTGATCTTGTTGTATACCATTGTGGTCATCCTTATCTGCCTTGTAGTCTCGAGCGTGGCAACCAGCACAGGTGGGTTGGTAGCCCGGTGATGACCAGATAACCACCTCAGTATTTGATTGATGGCAGTCGGTACACTGAAAATTGCCGCGATGATCAAGAGGCTCGTATGTCAGTCCGGTGTGGCGGTAGTCAGTTGGTGTCCATGCGGCGGGGCTGTGGCATAAACCACAATCCTGCGACGTATTGAAGTGGCCGGGGTTCATGCCGGTCGCCGTCGTACCGTTGTGACATGACGCACAGGAGCCCAGAACCTGGGTGTGGTCAACGGTAATAACAGGCGCCCATACATTGGTGCTGTGGCAATCCTCGCAGACGTTAGTCGTTTGTGGATGCAATGGTCCCTTGCCAGTCGCGTCTGTTCCGTTGTGACAGCTAATGCAGTTGTTGACGATTGTTGCGTGGTCAAAATTCGCTGGCAGCCATGCGACCGTCGTATGGCAATCATCGCAGTTGGGGCCACTGGAGATGTGAGTCGGATGTTTGCCGATCGCTGTGACGCCATCATGGCACGAGCCGCAGGTACCGATGACCTGAGTGTGATCGACCGCAAAGGTCGGAATCCAGGTATTTGGCGTATGGCAGTCTTCGCAAACAACGCTGGTCTGAATGTGGTTGACTCCCTTGCCCGTCGCGTCCGTGCCGTTGTGGCAGCTTGCGCAGTTGCCCGTGATGTTGATGTGATCAAAGTTTGCCGGCAGCCAACCCGTTGTGGCGTGGCAGTCATTGCAGTTGTTACCGCTGGTGATATGCGTTGGATGTTTGCCCGTTGCAATAACACCGTCATGGCAGGAGCCGCAAGTCCCGATCACTTGCGTGTGGTCAACTGTAAAGGTCGGTATCCAGACATTGGGATTGTGGCAATCCTCGCAGACATCCGTCGTTAGGATATGGGTAAGATTCTTGCCGGTCGCTTCGACACCGTTATGGCAGCTTGCACAATTTCCGACAATGCCGACATGGTCGAAATTTGCAGGTAGCCAACCGGTTGTTGAATGGCAGTCATCACAATTGTTGCCGGTCGTAATATGTGTCGGATGCTTGCCGGTCGCCGTCGTACCGTTGTGGCATGAGCCACAAGTACCGAGAACCTGAGTATGGTCCACGGTGTCGGCGGGCGTGAAAACATTCGTATTGTGGCAGTCCTCACAAACGTTGGTCGTCTGAATGTGTGTGGGGCTCTTGCCGATGGATTCGACACCGTTATGGCAGCTTGAGCAATTATCGACAATACCCAGGTGATCGAAATTCGCTGGTCGCCAGGCGACGGTTGAATGGCAGTCGTCGCAGGTGTTGCTGCTCGTTATGTGGGTCGGATGTTTGCCCGTGGCTATGACGCCATCATGGCAGGAGTTACAGGTGCCAATGACCTGCAGATGGTCCACGGTAAAGACCGGTGCGAAAATATTGGTGTTGTGGCAATCCTCGCAAACGTCGCTGGTTTGAATGTGGGTCAGGTTCTTGCCAATGGCATCAATGTCGTTATGGCAGTCAATACAGTTGCCCGTGATATTCAAGTGGTCGAAGTTCGCCGGCAGCCAGCCCACCGTTGAATGGCAGTCATCGCAGGTATCACCACTAGTTATATGGGTCGGATTCTTGCCGGTCGCAGTGACACCGTCGTGGCACGAGCCACAGGTGCCGATGACCTGAATGTGGTCAACGGTGTTAACAGGCGCCCACACGTTGGAGTTATGGCAATCTTCGCAGACATTGCTGGTTTGGATGTGGGTAAGATTCTTGCCAGTCGCATCGGTGCCGTTGTGGCAGTTGATGCAGCTGTCCGTAATATTCGCGTGATTGAAGTTCGCGGGTAACCAGCCGACGGTGGAGTGACAGTCGTCACAATTATCACCGCTTGTTAAGTGTGTTGGGTGTTTGCCTATTGCCGTGACGCCGTCATGACAGGAGCCGCAGGACCCGAGCACCTGCGTATGGTCGACAGTAAATGTCGGCGCCCATACATTTGACGTATGGCAGTCCTCGCAAACATCAGATGTCGATATATGGGTTGGACTCTTGCCCGTGGCTTCCACACCATTGTGACAGCTAGCGCAATTGCCCGTGATGTTCAGGTGATCGAAATTGGCCGGTAGCCAGCCAACGGTCGAGTGACAATCGTCGCAGTTATTACCGCTGCTGATGTGAGTGGCATGCTTGCCGGCTGCTGTAACACCATCGTGGCATGAACCGCAAACACCCAGAACCTGAGTATGGTCAACTGTGGTAACCGGTTGAAAAGTGACAGTGCTATGGCAGTCCTCACAAACGTTCGTCGTTTGTACATGAATCGGGCTCTTGCCGGTTGCCGCAATACCGTCGTGACAAGAGACGCAATTACCAACAACGCCCAAATGATCAAATACAGCAGGTAGCCAGGCGATTGTGCTGTGGCAGTCATCGCATTGGTCACCGGAAGTGACATGCGTCAGAGTCTTGCCGGTGGCCTGAACGCCGTCATGACAGCTTATGCAGCTGCCGGTGATTGAGGTGTGATCCATAAACGCCACAGCCGACCAGCTCGAGGTGATATGGCAGTCGTCGCATTCCCCATTGGTCAAGACATGCGTCGGTGTTTTCGAGGATGCCCGTACGAGACTGCTTTCAGAGTGACAACTGGAACAGGCAAAATTGGTCGGGCCGAAGGTGCCGCCTACGTGACAGTCCTCGCAAGTCACATTGGTATGCGCACCATCGAGTATGAAGCCGGTACTGAAGTGATCAAATGTTGTCTGTGCGTGACTGTCTTCAAGCGCGAGCAAACTGAACAGGCCAGTCGCGACCAGGATCAATCCGCCGTACGTTATTCTTCGAATAATAGTCGTCACTGGATAGATCTCACTTCTGTAAATGAGTTTGCAGTATGGCAACGGCCACAGTTTGCTCCGAACTCGCCGTCGTGGATGTCATGTGTGCGGTGGCACGTACGACAACTGCCGTCGATTGCTTTGATTTTTTCCAGAGCACTGCGATGACAATCGTCGCAAGTAACTGTTTCGTGGGCACCAGCCAACGGGAAATCAGTTTGCAGGTCATGATCGAATGTCCACTTGTCCCAGGCGACCGGGTTGTGGCACTCGCCGCATGCCCGGTCAAAATTGCCGCGATGCGGGTTCTCCTCGTTATGGCAGTCAACGCAGTCGGACGCAGTATCACCAAAGGCCTGATTCGTATGACAACCTTCACACTCCTGCTCGCTGTGCTTGCCGAGCAAGGGGAAAGTGGTTAGCTCGTGATCAAAAAAGACAGGATCCTGCCAGCTAACTTCGGTATGGCAGTTCTCACACTGTGTGCCAAGCGATTTTTCGTGAGCGTCGTCGTCCAGGTGACATGAATCGCAGGTGGTGTTCAGCGCAACTTCAAAAATCGGTTCTATGTGACATTCGTTGCAGACGACCTCTTTGTGCGCACCGTTTAGGGCGTAGTCGGTTTGCAAGTCATGAACAAATGTTGACTCTGTCCAGTCTGAATTGTTGTGACAAGTTCCGCATTCCTCACCGTTATGCGCATCGTGATTATCATCTTCGAGATGGCAGGTAATACATACCGGTTCCAGCTTGTCAGCGTACGGATCCTCAGAGTGGCAGTCTTTGCACTCCAACAGCGCATGCTTGCCTAGCAGGTCAAAGTCCGTGTCGCGACGATGATCAAAACTCGTGTCCGTCCAGTCGGTGGGGTTATGGCAGGTCTTACATTCTTCCCCATTACGACCCTCGTGCTGATCGTCAGACTCATGGCAGCCGAAGCAGGTAGTTGGGGGCTTCGGAAACGTCCGATCCTCGTGGCAATCAAGGCATACCGCGTCGCGGTGTTTGCCGAGCAAAGGAAACTCGGTCGTTTCATGGTCAAATATTGCCTCCAGCCATTCGGTTGGCTGATGGCATGTACCGCACTCAGTACCCATAACTTCCTGGTGGGGCTGATCCTCAGAGTGGCAATCGACACATTCGGCGGCTGTTTCACGGTATACCGAATCTGCTGCATGACAATCTTCGCATTGCGCCTCTGTGTGGGAGTCCGCGAGAGGGAAGTCCGTAAAGCGATGATCAAAAGTGTCCGTATCGAGGATCACAATCGTCGCGTCCCGGCCTTCGTGGTCTGTGTGACATGAAGAACATTGATCGGTTTGGGCCTCAGCACGAAGTCCGTGATAGCCACGTTGTTGTTCAACGTCGCTCCCGATGTCTTCATGACAGTCCATGCAAAGCTGCCGCTGTCCCTCTTTGTCGAACAATTTATGGCACGAGGAACATTCGCTCTCTAATTCGAGATGCCCGGCGATGACTTCGCCGGGCATTACCAGCGTCTCAATATCCTGAGCTGCTGTGATCCGTGATGTAAAGAGCGCAATCGTCATCACTAGTCCGAAAGAAAGGGTGCTTTGTAAATGCATTCGCCGGGTGGCCCTGCTTAATACATGTGTACTGCAAGTACATGCACGAGCGCGGAAACAACCAGAAGGAGAAATAATGGCATGTGAAAGACATGCCAGAGTGAAAACAGACGTTCGTAGAGTGCAAGCTGAGCAACTTGTCGCATCAGCCCTATCTGCTGTGCGGCATAACTGTTTGCGGTCTTGCGAAGAGTCGCAGAATTCTTAAACAGCGCCTTCGAGCTCTCACTACGTTCCTTAAGTTCTTTGCCAATCAATAAATGTAGACGGATCCGGACAATGTAATACTTGAATGTCCAGGACAAGCAATGGCGCATGCTGATTGAGCGAGTGTATTCCTCGCCGATAAGTTGCGATGAAACGGCGTGTAAATAGCTAATAAATTGCGGCAAGATTGCCGCCAGCCCACGGCTGTTTTCCATCGCATCCGTAATTTCCCCTCGCAGCTCTTCTATATTTGCTCGCTTACCGTACAGGCCGCGGTGAATGCGCGTATAGAAGTATCTTCCGATGAGGCCGCTGACCGCAACCGCTATCATGCTGTACAGCGCGACTGTGCTGTTAATAGCGTTGACGCTGAAATTGCAGTGGTACAAAACCAGAAGAGGTCCTACGAGCCCGAAAATCATGTGGATACGGAACCAGTGCTTGACGAGTCCCAGCCGTCGCAAGATTGATGACTTCTTGCCTGCGGGGTAAAAAAGCAACAGCAGCATCAGGCTGCCACCGACAATGCCCAGCCAATAGCCCAGACCCTCTTTGGGGTCGACCAGTCTTTGTTCACTCAGCAGCCAGCCCGCAATGACTGCGGCCACCAGAAACGAATAGCCGTACAAGGCGTCACGCGATTTCCGAGCGAGTGGCGACTTCTTGCGTCTTGCTTTCGGTGCGGTTGAAGTATCCAGCACGGTGGTTTCTAACATGATTGTCTGACCTTGTTATTCTATCGTTAGATTCAGATGCCGATTCTCGGCAAGCTGTATCGTTTCTGACTTGGCTTCCAGACCCTGCAAAGCAATCGTTGCATCTCCGCCACGTGTAACCCTGGCCGTGACGACTACTTCATCGAAATCTGAGAGTCTTACGCCATCGACCATCGACTGACTGTCGTTCAACAGAAAATCGATCGGAAGTTCTGACGCGGCACGCTGTAGCACAGCTATTGGTGCGGCTGGTCCATTTATCGCTTTGGCGAATATGAAAACGGTATCCGTCGGTAGAACAATGTCCTCGACTTCCGGAGACAGCTTTATGTTGCCAAATATTTGCGCGCCGGCTGCCGGCGCTGTGACCACGCCACCAGCAAGCTCGGCAAGTTCCGCGTCGTATTGGCCGAGTGCCGCGGCCTTCTCGTACGCCGCTAAAGCATCGGCAGTACGGTTGAGATGTTTGTAAGACTTGGCGAGCAACAACCAGCTACCAGCATCATCTGGATTTTCGCGCAGCCGGCCGGCCAGACCCTCTACCATGCTCGAAACCGAACCTACCTGTGAAGCGCTGGCGTCAGCAGCGGCCGCGGTGCCAGCGGGTCGCTGCGCCGGAACTGACTGGTGGCTTACGTCATTCGCGCCAGGGGTTCCAAGCTGCATGTACAGTCCGGCAGCCAACAACGGCACCGCGACTGCTACGATGAGCATAGTCAGCTTACGATCATTCTTGAGCAACGGCATAGCGACGAAGCCAAATGCAACGACGGCCATAACGATTGTTGCTATCCAAAATATTCCGGACATTCCAGTTTTTACCCCAATATTTGTCGGCGCGTCTGCGCGGCGCAATACATTAACTCATTACACGAAAGATGTCGGTCAAAGGTTCCTGATTTCACTAAGTTTTTTCCAAAATTCTGTCGCAAATCACAGACAACTTTTTCGCGCTTTCCAGTACTTTGCTGATGGTATAAGGGCGGACGATTCGAAAACGTGTGACGAGCCACACATTCGTATTAATCATCCTGCTATTGTTGATGATCGGTTTTTCGGAATTATGTGAAAAAGACAACGCTCGTTCGCGTCGAAACGGAATCAAATATTGGCCAATTTAATTCGAATCCTGCTTTACGCCGTCCCTATCGTGGCGATTCTCGCCTGGTACATTAAACGGCACTCACACAAGGAAAGGACGGGTCTGCACTCGTTGCGTACTGCGATCGAAGACGGTCTGACGGAACCACCGACGTTGCATCCCGAGATCGACCACCGAATATGCATAGGTTGCACGAATTGCGTTGCTGCCTGCCCCGAGCAACACGCTCATCAGGTTCTCGGAATGATTCGCAAAAAGGCCCACCTGGTTGGACCAACAAACTGCATCGGGCATGGTGCTTGTAAAACGGTTTGTCCTGTCAACGCGATTACCCTGGTATTTGGCACGGCCAAACGAGGTGTGGATATACCGCTCGTTAATCCGGATTTTCAGACGAATGTGCCCGGCATATTTATCGCGGGTGAATTGGGCGGCATGGGGTTGATTCGAAACGCCGTTGAACAGGGGCGTCAGGCGATGGTTTCCATTACCAAGCTCGTAAAGGATTCACACCGAAACAAGATTGATGTGGTCATCATCGGCGCAGGACCTGCCGGCTTTGCCGCGACGCTTGCGGCAACCGAGGCGAAGCTTCGCCATGTGACGGTTGAACAAGAAGAACTGGGCGGCACGGTCGCGCATTTTCCACGCCGCAAACTTGTCATGACGCAGCCCGCGATTCTGCCCATCGTCGGAAAAATGCGCTTCACTGAAGTTCAGAAGGAAACACTCATAGAATACTGGCGAGATGTTGAGAAAAAAACGGGTATCCAGATAAGTTACAACGAAAGAGTCGACGCGATTGTGGCGGCACCCCACGGTGGATTTACAGTCACGACCAGCAAAAGCACCTACGACACACGAACGGTACTATTGAGTATCGGCCGACGCGGTACGCCGCGAAAACTCGACGTACCCGGTGAGGAGATGGCCAAGGTGGTTTACCGCGTCATTGATCCTGCGCAGCACATCAATCAACATGTTCTTGTAGTGGGTGGGGGCGACAGTGCGCTGGAGGCCGCGACCAGCATTGCAGCGGAACAGGGTACGACGGTTTCACTGTCTTATCGATCCGCAGCATTTTCCCGGGCCAAACCCAAGAATCGTCAGCTCGTCGAAGAAATGCAGGCCAAAGGTCGTCTCAATGTCCTGTTCAGCTCCAACGTCAAGTCGATTCAGGACGGGGCAGTGGAAATCCTAGTTGGTGATGAACTGCAGACGATCGTCAATGACGCCGTTATTGTTTCCGCAGGCGGCATACTGCCAAGCGCTTTCTTGAAGACGTTCGGCGTACACGTTGAGACCAAATGGGGCAGCGAATAGCAGGATTGTATTATTTGGCTACTCGTACTGGCGGGTTGATATTGCAGATGTCGATCCGGCCGGTCGGATCGACGAACCATTCTTCATGACGAAAAGTACGTGATTTGACGTAGTCGGCAAACGCAGCCGTATCCGTCCGCAAGATTTCGATATCCCATTGATCTTCCGCGGCGACGTCGTCGCCCATCCGCAGGCTGACGATGGGAGTTTGCTCCGCGGCGGTTTCGTAGAAGCCGAGAGGTCCAGTGCCGCGTGCTAATGTTGTCAGCTGTTCTATCCCGGAAATTACTCGCCCGGCAAGCGTGATGTTGCGGTCAAGATGGCGCGGTGCATGTCCTGTTATGACGTACAAGCTGGAGCCGTTGCCACTGTCGAGTTCGCTACCACGAGCCACACCGACCATGCCGTAGCAATGGGTTAGCCAGCTACGCTCGCCGTCACTGCCGGCGGGAAAGCCGTCTGCAAACCCAACTATGTCGGCGTACGCATCCCGACTGTCGATGGCAGAAATTTCTGTTTCATCGGCTGCAAGAAAAAACTCCGCTGCTGCGGTTGCCGAGGCTGAACCAATGGACCGGGCTTTCTCTTCGTCTTCCGCAGGGTCGCCCCACTGCACTACGTAATTATCCTGTGAGCGGATAATCGCCAGGCCGTCAAAGTATCTTTCTCGCACCAGGGTCTTAAGGTTCGCTACGTTTTTCGGCGCAAATCCCGGTGCAAGTTCCATAACGACCACGCCTTGCGGCAATTGCATGTAGATCAGGTTGCCAGGCTCGGGCGAGCGCCAGTCCGACGGACTGACGGCCGCCATTACCTCGGCGGTCGTCAATTCGCCCGACAAGACGAGACCTGGTGTGCATACAAATATTATCGCGAGAAGTAGTCCTAAGACTGTCGACATTGCGCTGCTAGTCGCCATCGTTCGCTGCTGCCGGCGCCAGTGCGGCGTCAAGTTTCTCGATCAGTTGCTCGCGCGTGTAAGAGTACGCCTGCCACTCGTTAAGTTGGACCAGTTCTTCGATCGCTTTGTCGATCGTCCAGCCTGCTTCTTCCTCGCTGGGGACGACCATGTATCGACGTACCGGTGAGTGGCCGAACATTGCGTCTACCGCCGCTTCGGCGACTTCTTCAGGGCCCTTGTATTGACTGCGATCCCACGGACGACTAAACCACTCTTTCATTTCTTCAGCGTAGTAGGAACCGTCGTCGAAATAGCCATCGTCAGACATCCTGGCAAGAGCTGTATCTGCAATAGCGGAATCGTAGTTACCTGGTTCTATCACGCTGACATGTACCTCGAACTTAGCCATTTCCGTAGCCAGCGAATCGGTGTATGCCTCAATAGCGTGCTTGCTCATGCTGTATGGACCCGAGAATCGGCCGGACAAAATCCCGGCGATCGATCCAACGGTTGTAATGCGACCTTTCGATTCAATAATCATCGGCGCAAACGCCTGTGTAACGCGAATGACACCGTAGACGTTAACGTCCATCAACCACTGCACTTCGTCGACATCGACCTCGATTAATGGCCCACCAATGTAGATGCCGGCGTTGTTGATCAGGCCATGCAAGCCTTTACCGCCTTCCTTGACAGTTTCGACAGCCGCATCAATTTCCGCCTGAACTGTTACATCAAGGCGTACCGCCTGCATGTTATCGATCGCGTTGAGCGCATCGAGATCTTTTTGCTTGCGGGCCCCGGCGTAAACAAAGTAACCATCGCGGGCGAGGGTTTCCGCAATCTCGCGGCCGATTCCGGTACTTGCTCCCGTCACTAAAACAGCTTTCTGGTCAGACGCGAAAACCGGCTGAATGTGTGCGGTGAAGGCGAGAAACACGGACAGGACGATGACGAAACGAAAAGTTGTATTCATGTTTGTCTCCAATTTTTCTTATTGTAAATGGTCGCTTGGCTCAGTCTTTGAGCTGATAGGTCCAGCGGCCATAGACGTACATGCCCGCAGCGGCAACGATACCGACCGAAGCCATGATGTACCACGCCGCGCCAACGTTGTTGGCGGCGTACAGTTGTGCTGTCAGCACATCAGCCGTTTGCCCGGTAACTTCAACCAGTTTCTGGAAAGCCTCGCCAATAGGCACTGCATTTACATCCGACTGCGACATGCCGCCATCGAGCAGTGATTGCCGCGCTACAGTATCTTTTGCGCCGAGCTCGGAATACAAGACCTGGCCGTAGTAGCCCTCGACGACCCAGCCGATGCCAAGCGGCAATTGGCTGAAGCCAAGATACATCGCTTTCTTTTGCGGGGGAGCGATATTGCCGAGGTACTCCGAACACTTCGGGCTCGAAAGCATTTCGCCAATGGAGAAGCAAACGATCGCAAGGACCATTATCCAGACGTAATTAAAGCCGCCAAATAACAATAATGTTGCTGCAGCCAGGAACGTACCCAATGCCATGGAGTTGGTTGCCTTCATCAGCGCACTCCAGCCCGCGATAATGAAACACACAAACATAATAAGCATGGCGTTCAGGTTGATAAGGCCCTCGGGAAGAATGCTCTGGCCATCCTGGGTCATACCAAAAATGAAAATCCAGAACGGATTCGACGTGCCATCTTCACCAAACATGTGCTGCACCATGACTGTCGTGTCGACCCAATCGCGGAAATATAGTGGGCCAACATCCCAGAAGGCCATCAGCATGAACCAGAAACCGGAGAACAACACCATGTACCAGATCATGACCGGTCGCCCCAGCTCTTTGAGGCTGTCCCGCCACAGACTCTGCTCTTTGAGTTCGCCTGCAGCAACTTTGCGGCGGTGCTCGAGGCGAGCCTCTTTGTCCTGCTCCTTGTAGGTCAGAAGTAACAAGAAATTCAGGGAGATGATTGCTGCACAGGCATAAAAGACGTAGGCCCAGTCGAGTTGCCGCAGTTGTGCTGCCAGCAGCGGCCCGAGAAAGCCGCCGATGTTGACGGTTTGATAAAACACGCCCCAGGCCATCGAACTATTCTCTCGGTTCGTCGATTTCACGATCGTCGCCTGAATACCGGGTTTGAAAATTCCAGTACCAAAAGCAAGCACCATCGCGCCGGCCATGAAGCCCCAGTAGGTGGCGAACCAGGCCATGATCAGGTAGCCGAGTATCTTGATGATCGTTGAGGCGAAGATTGTTTCTTTGTACCCAACTCGATCCGATATGCCGCCTGTCAGCACTGGCACGAAAGACTGCATTAGTGCCCATACGGCGAAGATCGTACCGATTTCTGTGCCGACCAGTCCCAATCCACCATTGGACACGGAATCAGTTGCGTAGAGGCTCGATACCTGGCGGACGCCGTAATAGGCCAGTCGTTCGACCATCTCCATTCCGCCGCAGATCCAGAAAACATAACTGAGGCTACCGAGCGCAGCCCAGATTCCAAGTTGTTTGACGTCCTTAATCGTTGAGGATTCGTTGTCAGTGTCAGACGTGGCCATAAACAGTCCCTTGAATTAGAGGATTACCACCAGGTGGCGTACAGGGTGACGAGCATTATGATAATGACAACGGCAGATAGGTTGAATCCTCTCGTCGTCGATGTATCGACTTCTTTGAAATCTATAGCTTCGGGGTGCTCTTCTGCACCCTGTAGTTGCGAGATAATCATACCGGTTGCTGTGCAGAGCAGGAACACAATTCCGACACGATCGATAAATGGCAGCTCCGGCCACCATTTATAGAACACGAATGAGAACACGGCAGAACCTATCGCCGTTGCCAGCGCACCGTTGGCTGTCGTTCTGGGCCAGAAGAAGCCCAACAAGAACAGAGCACACACGCCTGGTGTAAAAAATCCGGTGAACTCCTGGATATACTGAAATGCCTCTTTGAAATTACCGAGGAGTGGCTTCGCAACAATCATGGCGATGACGATAGCGCCAGCACTTACTGTCCGGCCAACAGTGACGAGCTGCGTTTCCGACTTCTCTCCGCTACCGATATGTCGGTACAAGTCCATCGTGAAAATCGTCGATATCGAATTCATCATAGACGCAAGAGACGAAACGATAGCGGCGATCAATGCTGCAAACACAAGACCCAGGATACCGGCCGGGAGCAGATTCATGACGGTCGGATAGGCTCGATCGGGGGAGATCAGATCAGGCGCCAGTATGGCAGCGGCGACACCCGGCAAGACAATGATCAACGGCATGAGCATCTTCATAAACGCGGCGAACATGATACCTTTTTGCGCTTCCTGAGTGCTCTTGGCGGCGAGCGCTCGCTGGATAATGTACTGATTAAAGCCCCAGTAGGACAGGTTCATGATCCACATGCCGCCAACCAGTACTGAAATCCCTGGCAGGCTTACGTAGTGCGGCGAATCTTTCGTGAAAATAAGGTCAAAACGCTCGGGTGTCTTCGCAATCAAGATTTGCATGCCCGCGATAAATCCCTGGCCACCTGATACTTCATCGAGCGCAATGATCGCAATGAGGATACCGCCAAGAACCAACAGGATTACCTGAATGATGTCGGTCAGAGCAACTGCTTTCAGGCCGCCATAAAGAGAGTAGGCGCTGGCAAAGGTTCCGAGTCCGAGCAGACCCCAGGTCAAAGGCAATCCCGTCACAGTATTGACGGCCAGTGCTCCCAGCCAGAGGATTGAAGTCAGATTCACAAAAACGTATATGCCAAGCCAGAAAATGGCCATTACATTTCGGACGCGATAATCGTAACGCTGCTCTAGAAACTGCGGCATCGTGTAGATTCCGTGTTTCAGGAAAACAGGCAGCAGCCACTTGCCAACAATGATCAGTGTCAGCGCCGCCATCCACTCATAGGCGCCAATCGCGATCCCCATTACCCAGGCAGAGCCAGACATACCAATAATCTGTTCCGCAGAGATGTTGGCGGCGATCAATGAGGCGCCGATGGCCCACCACGGCAGCGCACGACCAGCAAGGAAATAGTCACTCGAATTCTTCTCGTGACCGGCACGCTCGCTCGACACCCACTGGGCCAGTACCAGTAGTACGACCGCATAAATCGCGACGACGGTTAGATCCAGCGTTCCGAGGTTCATGGAGGATTCCTAAGCTTTCTTATTCTTGTTCGAACGGGCAACAAACTGCCGGCGCATGGTAGTTCTACCTTATTTCGGGTACGCCGCCAACTATGGAGACACAGTACAATTCCTGCTGCCTTTGTATTGCTCCGATGAGACTCCGATGACCGACTATACGCCGCCGCTCAAAGACATGCTTTTCAGTATCCACGAGCTCTCCGGCCTGAAGCGAGTTCTGCAATTCGGGAACTTCGCTGATTTCGACACCGATGTTGTCGATCAGGTTGTGGAAGAGGCGGGTAAGTTCGCGGCAGAGGTACTGAGCCCAATCAATATTTCAGGTGATCAAAATGGCTGTAAGCATGTCGATGATAGCGTAGTCGCCGCACCGGGTTTTGCAGCAGCCTATGGACAATTCGTAGAAAACGGCTGGCAGAGTCTGGATGTCTCTACGCAGTACGAGGGCATGGGTATGCCCCTGATCGCGTCTGCGGCTGCTGCAGAAACGTGGCACGCGGCTTGCCTGTCCTTTACGCTTTGCCCGATGCTGACGAGCGGGGCGATAACTGCGATTGAAGCCCATGCGTCGGAAGAGATTCGTAACACCTACCTGCCGAAAATGACCAGTGGTTCCTGGACCGGCACCATGAATCTGACCGAAGCACAGGCCGGGTCCGACCTCGCTGTTGTAACAACCAAGGCAGTTCCGGAACAGGATCACTATCGTATAACGGGCTCAAAAATATTTATCACCTGGGGGGATCAGGATTTCAGTGAAAACATTATTCATCTGGTCCTGGCGCGCTTGCCGGACGCCCCACCAGGTGTGCGTGGTATTTCGCTCTTTCTGGTGCCGAAGTTCTTGCTCAAGGACGATGGCAGCATCGGAGAACGCAACGATGTATATGTGCCCGGCATAGAACACAAACTGGGCATTCATGCGAGCCCGACCTGTGTGATGGCGTTTGGTGATAGTGCTGGTGCTGTTGGGTATTTGGTGGGTGAGGAAAACAAGGGTCTTGCTGGCATGTTCACGATGATGAATCACGCCCGCATCGGCGTCGGTTTGCAGGGCGTCGCGATTTGCGAGCGTGCCTACCAGCTTGCTCTTGCTTACGCTCTGGATCGCAAGCAGGGCAAAGCGCCGGGCGTCAAAGGCAGCGCAACCATCATTCATCACCCGGACGTGCGTCGAATGCTGCTGGTCATGAAGTCACAGATTGAGGCAATGCGAGCCGCTGTGTATTACACCGCGGGTGAGCAGGACACGGCCTATCATGCCGAAGATGAGTCGGAGCAGGCAGCCGCTGGAAGGCGGGTTGCTCTTTTGACGCCGGTTATCAAAGCCTGGCCGACAGAAATAGCGCAGGAGTTGACTTCACTGGGTGTTCAAGTCCAGGGCGGCATGGGCTTCGTCGAAGAGACGGGAGCCGCCCAATACATGCGGGATGCTCGTATCTTGCCAATATACGAAGGTACAACGGGAATTCAGGCACTGGATTTCGTCGGTCGCAAAATTATGGCTGACGAGGGCAAGGCCATCGGAGAGTTAATCGTCGAAATGACTGCACTGGATGCCGAGTTGGCAGGGGACGAGCGTCTCGCCGAGATTAGAGTCGAACTGGCAAAGGGCGTCGAGCACCTGCAAGCGGGAACATCCTGGTTACTAGAGCAAGGCCCCCTCGATCCGAATACTGCAGGCGCCGCTTCGGTCAATATGCTGATGCTGACAGGCGTTGTTGTTGGTGGCTGGCAAATGGCACGTGCGGCGCTGGCGATCACAAACGGCGCGGCGTCGGATGATCCGGCTTTTGGCGATGCGAAACTGATCACCGCTCGCTTTTATGCTCAACATATTCTGCCTCGAGCCGCTGGACTACAGCATGCGGCGACCGCGGGCGCCAATGCAGTGATGGCGCTTGCCGAAGATCAGTTCTAGTAGGCGATCACGATTCGCTACGAGTAGATACGCTTCATCAAGGGCGCGATTTTTCGCATGCCTACTATACTCGTAGTCGTCAGCATGCCGGCCATCATTGCGCCGGTAACTCCGGCGGTCAGTATGTCCTGGCCGGTGAGCCACAGGCCTGGAATTGACGTCTTGGGGCGCAACCATTTCTGTTGCATGCGATCGGGCGTGTGCGACAAGCCGTACAGTTCACCGCGTTGATAGCCGCCGAACCAGTTGGTCGATAGCGGTGTTGAAACCTCGTAGTAATCAACCTTGCCACGTAACTCAGGCAGCTTGTCGTAAAGGTAAGTCATCAGGCGTTCGCCGAGTTTTTGCTTGAAAGCATCGTAATCTTCGCCGCGTTTACCCCAGGTTTCGTCCTGCCATTTCTCGAACCACTTGTAAGGGGCGGGCGCCACTATTTCGATAGTTGCTGTCCCGGGATGACGCTTGGCGTAGTCCGGGTCCTTTGCTGAGGGAAAGGAAATATAGACGACAGGAAAGGGCTGTTCGCTATCTTCGTTAAACCGCTGAACGGCAGCATCAAAGTCGTTGTTGGGATAAATCCAGAAATTCGTTTTCGGCAGGCCCAGTTCCTCGGCGCTGCTCTTGAGACCAATGTACACACCTAAATGAGCCGAGCTCGGATCAACGGTTTCCAGTTTGCTTTCATACCCTGCTTTTGCAGCAACTTCCGTGGGCAGGAGCTTCTGGAATGTATTGGCGACGCCTGCTGATGAAACCACGCACGGACACTGGATGACACGCCCGTCCTGCATGGCCACGCCGGTAACCTTGCCGTTCTCAACAACAACATTCTTAACTCGCGCATAGGTAAAAACTTCACCGCCCGCGGCCTGGATTTTGGGAATAATGGAATCGGCGATCCGCCATGAACCACCAACCGGGTAATAACCACCGTACATGTAATGGCGCGCGATCATCGCATGCACAAGAAAGGTCGACTGTTTGGGCGGCAGACCCATGTCGCCCCATTGACCGCATATGACAGCGATCAAGTCTTGATCGTCAGTCAGTTCGGCGAGGACGTCGTAGGTCAGGCGGAACAAGAGGTCCGGCGTTTTCCACTTCAGGTACGGCGACATAAGCTTCTGCTGCCAAGACCCCAGAGCGCGAGACATGCCAAACGATGACATCGCGTTTCCGGCGCTCTTTAGCAAAGCCAGATATTCGTCGATCGCCTGTTCCTCGTCCGGAAATTGCCGAAGCAGGTTGTCACGAAATTCCCGCCTGCCGGCCTTGGCGTTAAATACCTTGTCGCCGATATAGAAACGATCGTACTCGTTATCCATTGGTGCCCAATCGAGCTTGCCATCAGACAGGTAGTCAAACATCTTGCGGGTACGCGTGCTGGTGCCGACATCGCCGATGTAATGCACACCGACATCCCATTCATAACCATTGCGTTCGTAGGAATGTGTATAGCCACCCGCTGTGTAGTGCTGTTCCAGAACACAGACTTTCCAGCCGAGGTCGCTCAGCATTGCGGCTGTAGTGAGCCCACCCATGCCAGATCCGATCACGACTGCGTCATAGGATTCTGCAAGCCTGCCCGGCCGGTAGCGATAACCGATGCGCAAGGTGCTTGGTGTCATTTTTGCCACGTGATGCTCGTCGCGAATCAGTCTTTGTAGACCTTGCCACTTTTCATGACGAAATCGACATCGAGCAGCTCATCGATGTTTTCAAGCGGCGATGCATCTACAGCAATAATGTCAGCGAACTTGCCTGCTTCTATCGTGCCGATGGAGTCGCTCATGTCGATGAGGTCGGCCGCATTGATTGTTGCCGATACAATGACGTCCATTTCGGACATGCCGGCCTCGACCATGAGCACCGCTTCTTCTGCATTCGTGCCATGCGGAGATATTCCGCTGTCGGTGCCATAGGCGATATTTACACCGGCCTTGTGGGCCTTCTCGAATGAGCCCGCCATATCATTGCCGACGCGTATTGCTTTCGCTTTGACGGTGTCGCTCATAAAGTCCGCTTCAACAGCAAGCGTCGCAACAGTCTTGCCAGCCAGCAATGTCGGCACAAGATATGCACCGGTTTCCTTGAACAGTTTGATCGCGCGCGGTCCGGTGTAAGAGCCATGCTCGATACTTGCTACACCAGCCTCAAGCGCAGCGACGATGCCATCTTCGTGGTGAGCGTGCGATGCTACTTTGCGCCCCATGCGTGCAGCGGCAAGGACCACTTCCTTGAGTTCGTCCATTTCCATCTGCTGCCCGGTACCCGTCGCCCGATCGGTCATAACACCACCGGTTGATGTGATCTTGATCAGGTCCGCTCCGTACTTGATGACATTTCTGGCGGCACGACGACAATCGTATGGGCCGTCGCAGACATTAGGGGACGTAAACATTTCCATTAAGTCCGGGCTGACACCGCTGATGTCCGCGTGCCCACCTGTAATTCCAACGCCCCCTGCAGCGATAATCCGTGGCCCGTCAATCCAGCCATTCTCAATCGCATCGCGCATGGCGTACATTTCCTGCGACGATGAGCCCACGTCGCGAACCGTCGTAAAGCCTGCCCGCAGAGTGTTCATCGCGAAGTAGATGCTACGCATCTGCATTAACTGGTCCGACATTTTCAACGCATCGCTGTCATTCTTTGGGCCGAGCTCACCTTGAAGATGTACGTGCATATCCATTAGTCCAGGAAGGACGAACTTGTCACGGAGGTCGATTACAGTGACTGCGCCATCGTAGTCAGCGGCGTTCTCGTAGCCGTTTACGACTCTGACGATTTGATCGTCTGCGATAACGACAGTTTGTCTGGAAGACGGCGAGTTGCCTGGCACCGTGAGCAATTCGCCCGCGTGAATCAGTGTGGTGTCGGCCAGGGCGGGAATGCCAAGCCCAAGCAAAATCAGAGTCGCTGTTATTCGGCCACTGAGAGTCATGCGCATACCCCTTTGTGTTGTTGTTATCGAACTTTCCGGAGGAACTTGAACTTCTTTTCTGTAAACGGTGCATATCGTACGGCCAGGTCGGGCCACCAGCCGCGTTTGATGACTGACTTCATGTGGCTGAAGGTCTCAAACCCTGCACGGCCGCTATAGGCGCCCATGCCGCTTGGCCCGACGCCGCCAAAGGGCAGCTCGTGCACAGCCATGAACATCATGACATCGTTGACGCAGGCGCTTCCCGAGCTGACTTGTTCAAGAAATTTTCTTTCGTCGCGGCTGTTGTTTGTGAAAATGTAAGCAGCAAGCGGTTTGTCGCTGCCACGAATAGCAGCGATGGCTTCTTCCAGGTTTTCCGCTCGAATAATCGGTAGCACCGGACCGAAAATTTCTTCTCTCATGATGGCGCTGTCGTTTTCGATATCCGTTAACACTGTCGGAGCAATATATTTGTCTGCCGCATCGGTCTGTCCACCGATAGCGACATGGCCTGACTCAATCAAACCGCTAACCCTTGCGAAATGCCGATCATTAACAATGCGGCCGTAGGAGTCCGATTGCTGCGGATTATCGCCAAACATTTCACGGATATTCTTTTCCAGCAACGGTACGAGCAAAGCCTCCGTATCAGCGTCTGCCAGAACATAGTCCGGCGCGATGCAGGTTTGCCCGGCGTTCGTATATTTCCCCCACACAATGCGCCTTGCTGTTGCTTCGAGATTTGCGTCCGGAAGAACTACGCAGGGGGATTTCCCGCCCAACTCCAGCGTTACTGGTGTGAGGTGTTTTGCAGCCGCAGCCATGATGATTCGAGCGACCTTGCCACCGCCGGTGTAGAGAATATGGTCGAACGGCTGTTTCAGCAGGGCAGTTGTCTCCGGTACGTCTCCCTCAATCACTTTGATGCAATCAGGGTCCAGATATTCCGGTACCAGTCTTGCGATCAGTGCTGAGGTAGCGGGCGCGAGTTCCGATGGTTTGAGAACGACGCAATTACCAGCAGCGATCGCTGCGGACATTCCTGCGAGTGTCAGTTGCAGCGGATAGTTCCAGGCCCCGATAACCAGTACGATGCCAAGTGGTTCGGCTTGCACCCAGCTTTTGCCAGGTTGCCCGATAATGGGTGTCCGAACACGTTGCTTGCGCGTCCAGCGATTCAATTTCTTGCGGTTGTACGCCGCGTCACTACTTACATACCCGGTCTCTGTCGTGAACGATTCCATCGCAGACTTGCCGAGGTCCGAGTGCAGCGCGTCGAAAATTTCCTGTTCACGCTCGCTCATCATGCTCTCGACTGCCTGCAGTTGCTTGCGCCGCCAAGCGAGATCCCTCGTCTTGCCACTCTCGAATGTTGCCGTCAGGTCGGCAAAGATTTGGGCGTAGTCCGGGCTGGCCGGGTCGTCCTGGCTTTCGGTAGTTTCAGTCATTCCTGGTCACGCGATCTCGACAAGTTCTATGGCGAATGTGAGCGCCTGACCCGCTAAGGGGTGATTGGCATCGACCGTGATTGAATCGTCTTTTATCGCCGTAACAACGAGGTTCATTATTTCCCCGTCGGGACTTTGGCTTTGCAGCTGCATACCAATTTCCGGCTTCATATCTTCGGGCAAAGAATCCTTTGCTACCTGTTGGACAAGCTGCTCGTGATGTTCACCGTAAGCCTCGCCTGCCGGAATCGTGACCGTTTTGCTCTCGCCAGCCGTCATGCCGTCAACAGCGTTATCGAACCCGGCAATGACCTGGCCGCTGCCCAGAGTGAACTCAAGTGGTTCACGGCCCACCGAACTGTCAAATTCTGTGTCGTCCGGCAGTGTGCCTGTGTAGTGGATCTTGACGTTATCGCCTGACTTGGCCTGACTCATGGGTGCCCCGCTTAATAATGGAATCGAGCGACTATATCAGAACACAGGACGTCCATCGTTTCGGCAGGTAGACTGTTCGGCCCACGACGATTGAAACAGGCCCGCATGATGACTCGAGTCCTTTTTTCCGTACTTTTTCTCGTTGTTTGCGGGGTATCGCAGGCGGCTAGTCGGACCCCCTTCGACAGAATGGATGTGTTCGAGCTTGAGTGGGTATCGAATCCTCAAATCTCGCCCGATGGGCGGAGAGTTGTGTACAGCCGAAACAGCATGGATGTGATGGCCGATGCTGCTACGAGTCGCCTTTGGATTGTGAATGCAGACGGCTCCGGAAACGTACCGTTGACGGGACGTGATGTTGCTGAATCCGGCGCCACATGGTCGCCTGACGGCACTCGAATTGCATTTACAAGCAAGAGCGATAATGGCTCGGAAATTTACGTCTATTGGCTGGCCAATGGAAAAACGGCGCGATTATCTCAACTCGACCGCTCTCCGAAGGGACTCAACTGGTCGCCGAGCGGTGAGCACATCGCTTTTTCGATGTTGGTCCCGGAATCTCCGCCGGTGCTGGTTTCTCCACCGCGCAAACCGAAGGGCGCCGAATGGGCGGACGAACCACGCGTAACAACGCGCCTCAAGTATGAGCGAGATGGGGCAGGCTATATCGAGACAGGTTACAACCACTATTTTGTTGTGCCCTCCATCGGTGGCTCACCCCGAAAAATCACATCCGGACTGTTCCATCACCGGGGTTCGCCAGAATGGTCGGCAGACGGCCAGTCGCTCATTTTTTCGGGCAACCGAAACGCAGATTGGGAACACGAGTACATCAACTCGGAGATTTATGAAGTCGGAATTAACAGCGGCAACGTCGTAGCACTGACCGACAGGGATGGCCCTGACGATGCTCCTGCGGTTTCTCCCGACGGGAACAAGATCGCTTACCTGGGCTTCGACGATAAAGTCAGAACCTATCAGCTCACAAAGCTACACATCATGAATGCAGATGGATCGGGCAAGCGTGAGTTACTTCAAGATCTGGACCGCAGTATCTCCGGGCTCGTCTGGAACAAGCGAAGTGATGGTATCTATTTCCAGTACGATGACCACGGCGATACCAGGATCGGATTCACAACGCTAGCCGGCAAATCACGTGTCGTCGCCACGAGTCTTGGCGGTACGACTATCGGCCGGCCCTATGGAGGCGGCTCGTTTACGGTCTCGCCGTCCGGCCGGATCGCCTATACCCATGTTACTCCGTACCGACCAGCCGAGCTGGCCATTGTAGAAGCCCGAAAATCAGGGGCATCTGTCATTACCGCTATCAACGAAGATTTACTGCAATGGCGAGACCTCGGGAAAGTGGAGGAGATCTGGTACCAATCGTCAGTTGATGAACGCGACCTGCAGGGGTGGATCGTGAAGCCGCCAGGATACGACTCGTCCAAAGTCTATCCCTTGCTGGTAGAAAATCATGGCGGTCCCATATCAAATTACGGCGCCCGATTTTCACCTGAAATTCAGTTGTATGCCGCCGCGGGCTATATCGTGTTCTATCCCAATCCACGCGGCAGCACCGGCTACGGCGAGGCATTCGGTGATCTGCTCTACAACAACTATCCAGGTGATGACTATCAGGATGTGATGGACGGCGTTGATGCGCTCGTCGAGTCCGGACTGGCGCACGAAGCACAGCTTTATGTTACTGGCGGCAGTGCGGGAGGAATCATGACGGCGTGGACTATTGGCAAGACTGATCGCTTTCGCGCGGCGGCGGTGATCAAGCCGATACTAAACTGGATGAGCAAAACACTGACGGCGGACAACTACTACGGATACGCGAATTATCGTTATCCCGGTCAGCCTTGGGAAAACATGCAGGGCTACTTAAAATTCTCGCCCATATCGCTCGTCGGCAAAGTACAAACACCTACGTTGGTGATGGTGGGAACGGCAGACATGCGCACACCAATCTCAGAGGCCAAGCAACTCTACAACGCGCTGAAGATTCGCGGCATTGATACTGCGCTGGTCGAGGTGCCCGGTGCACCACATAATATTGCCGGACGACCGAGTCAATTGATTACCAAGATCGATCACATTCTGGCGTGGTTTGAAAAATACCCGCCTGCCAGTTCGACCGACTAATAATCCTCCGCCGTGCTACGGGTTCTACGTATTGAACTGACAGACCCTGCCAAGTATTCATAAAGCTGGCGGGAAAAGAAAACTGCAAGCCGCGCTCAAGTAACAAATAAGTGCAACCGCCGTGTATGGATAATTCACAGACCTAATTTGTTCCACAGGAACTTTTGGGGGAGGCGGTAATGAAGTGGCACGTACTGCGCCCGTTATGGGTAGCGATCGGCTTGGTCGGTTCGATCCTCATTGCTCGACAAGTTATCGTGCCCGATGACTTCGGAGTTCACGGTCGTAACTTTACTTACGGTTATCACCGTTTGAGCAACATTCAGGAATGGAAGGACTTTCCGGTTAAGTATCGGGGTAGGGAATCCTGTGTTGAATGTCATGAAGATAATGTTACGAAGCTCAATTCTTCAACGCATGAGCCGGTTGAATGCGAAAACTGTCACGGCCCGTCCGTAAATCACCCGGATGATGTGGAGTATCTGCCGCTCAACAAGAGCAGAGAACTTTGCCTGCGGTGTCATGCGTATCTCGAATATCCCAACAGCGCTCGAGGCGAGTTATTAAGCATCGAAGACAGAAGGCACAAACGTCGCTACGAGTGCATAAAGTGCCATGACCCGCACGATCCCAAAGAGGATGTGGAAGAGGAGGAATCGGAATGACTTGTTCTCGGAGAGACTTCCTTAAGAATACCGTCGGCGGTTCGCTGGTGTCCTCCCTGCCGTTGAGCGCATTTACGTTGATAAGCCAGGCGGACGCAGCAGCGGCACTTGATGAGGCCAAAGTTCGTTGGGCTTTCCTGGTAGACACTACGAAATGTGTTGGTTGCGGGCTGTGCGTAAAGGCCTGCAAGAACGAGAATGAAATTCCTTACGACGCAGCGGTTACACGCACGTGGGTCGAACGATACGTCGTGACGAATGATGGTGAGACTCACATCGATTCACCCATGGGTGGACGCGACGGATTTATCAGCGACAAGATACGTGATGAAGAAGTCGAGCCAGAAGATATCGCCAAGGCATTCTTCGTCCCCAAACTATGCAATCAGTGTGATAACCCGGCCTGTGTTCAGGTGTGTCCGGTCGGTGCGACCTATCAGACCAGCGACGGCGTTGTTCTGATCGACAGGGAGTGGTGCATAGGCTGTGGCTATTGCATTATGGCTTGTCCGTACGGGGTGCGTTTCTTTCATCCTGAGAAGAAGGTCGCCGACAAATGTAACTTCTGTTACCACCGCATCAGCAAGGGCATGGATCCGGCTTGTGTCGAGAACTGCTCGTTCGGGGCTCGGCGAATTGCGAACCTGAAAGACCCGGACGATCCGGTCGCGAAAATTATCAGAACCGAACGAGTTTCAGTGCTGAAAGACGAGTACGGCACCAAGCCACATGTCTTTTACCTCGGCCTCGACGCGGAAGTGAGGTGATCTGATGCTAGATGAACCTGTTGTTCACGGAATTGAGTGGACCGTAAAAGAACTATTCGTTTATCCCAACGAATTCATCTATTGGAGCATTCAGATCGTCATGTATCCCTACATGACAGGTCTGGTGGCTGGCGCGTTCGTACTGTCATCCCTGTACCACGTGTTTGGGCAAAAGGACCTCAAGGAAATTGCCCAGTTTTCACTGGTCTTTTCGCTGGCATTGTTGCCTGTTGCGGCGCTGCCATTGTTGTTGCACTTGCAGCAACCAACGAGGGCGATGGAACCTCTGCTTACACCCCATTTCACGTCAGCAATCGCGGCCTTTGGTATCGTATTCACAACCTATGCGCTGATCGTCCTCAGCGAAATATGGTTTGTTTATCGGAAATATTTTGTTGAGCAGGTTCATGCGCTGAAGGAGATGGCCGGATTATCGAACGCAATGAAGCGGACGGTTTATCGAGTCCTGACGATTGGCGCCTACGACGTCAGCGATGGCGCCATCAAAGTGGACAAAAAAGCGGCCACAGTGCTCGCAGCCATCGGCATACCGGTTGCGTGTTTCTTACACGGTTATGCCGGGTTTATTTTCGGCTCGGTCAAGGCCAACGCCTTATGGATGTCACCGTTGATGCCGGTGATCTTCATCATGTCTGCCGTTGTATCGGGCATCGCTCTTTGCATGTTTACGTACATTGTCATCATGGAATGGAAGGCATTTCGTCGACGACGTGGTGGTGGTGCTTTGGAGGCCGGCCAAATTAAGGGAGCGGAAGAAGAGGTCATCAACAAGGCGGCCAAATACCTGCTGGGTTTCCTGGTTGCAGCGATTAGCCTGGAGATGCTTGACCTCATATTCCGTGGCTACACGGCCATGAAGTCCTGGGATATTCTGCGGTCAGTAATGTATGGCAAGGACTTTCTGAATATTTTTGTGCTGCAGTACGGACTGGGCAACCTGGTTCCGTTTGTGCTTCTGATTCTGCCGCGGCGAACTCTGTTTCGTACTGTCATAGCCCTTTTGCTGGTTCTGTTCGGTGTGTTCATGATGCGCTGGAATGTCGTTATCGGTGGCCAGGCGTTCTCATTGTCGTTCTCCGGTTACATGCATTACGAGATACCGGTGATTCCGCATAGTTTTGAGACATTTAAAGAAGGCGTGTTCGGTGCGCTGACGGTTATCGCAACGCCATTTTTCTTGTTCTGGATCATCAACAAATTTGTACCTTCGCTGCGGAGGGACACGGAAGGTAGCTAGGCCATGGAAGACAGTATTGCTGATCTGGATGTGCGCCTTGCCGCAATCGAGCAACGGCTCCGTGTCCTCGAAGGCACACGGCCGGGTGTAGCGGTTGAGGGCACTGACGAAGATGTTGCAGCGCGCAACACAGCCGTCCTCTCGAACGTCCCTACCCACATCGGCAAGGTCCTGCTTATTTTCGGCGGTGCGTTTCTGTTGCGCGCGATCACCGATGAACAAATCGTACCGACGGCAGTGGGTATCCTGCTGGGTACGATTTACGCGTTTTTCTGGTTGTACATGGCGTATCGAACAGGACGAAATCAGGACGCGCGGCTGAACGCATTGTTTTATGGCGCCTCGTCGGTATTCCTGGCGCTGCCGTTATTCGTTGAAGCCACCACCCGGTTCGATTTGCTTACGGGCCGACAGGGTGTTGTCGCCCTGACGATATTTTGCGCGTTATCTGTTTGGGTTGCCATTGCAAGAAATCTACGAAGTCTTTGCTGGGTGGTAACAGCCGGAAGCATCGCTGCAGCTTTCGTAGTCTTAAACACGTCGCACAGTGCAGTTGAGACTGCGGT
The DNA here is from genome assembly GCA_021773055.1 of Woeseiaceae bacterium. Taxonomy (GTDB): domain Bacteria; phylum Pseudomonadota; class Gammaproteobacteria; order Steroidobacterales; family Woeseiaceae; genus UBA1847. The sequence continues at coordinate 48,550 of JAJFKV010000054.1, read as the reverse complement.
ATTCCTGGTATTGCTCGGACTAGGTTCACTGTGGGCGGTCTACCAACGCAAGTGGATCTGCGTACAGTGGCTCGGAGCATTCGGCGCAAATGCAGGTGTGCTGGTATTGGCGATGCTTAGCCTTAGCGACCGGTGGTCCGTGCAAGCACTCACTCCTTTCATGATGGCGGCGATGTTGCTGGTCGCATATCTCGGTAGTTTTGCCATCCGGACGCATATTCGCGGCCAGGACGTCGGGATTTTTGAGGCGGCTCAGGGAATAACGATGATCGGCATATCATTCCTGACAGCGCTTATCGCATCACATGTTGGGACCGATATATCGTCCGCGGCGGGTTTTCTGAGCCTTATTCTCAGCGTCTGCGCTTATACGATGGCATTTACGCCAAAGACGCGAGCTGTTCGCGGTCGCAATTTCTTTTTCTATTCCACAATGGGACTGGTTCTTGTAGTCGCTGGTAGCGCGCTGCTGATGTCGCCTGGCAAGGCCGCCGCGGCCTGGTCGCTGATGGCTCTGGCCATGGCATGGTTTAGCGGTCGCTATGGCAGGGTGGCCCTGAGTCTGCAATGTACTTTTCTGTTGCTGGCTGCAGGCGTCGCCTCCGGCATTCTGACGACCGGTTTGCAGGCATTCGCGGGAGGCGTTGGCGACGTGTGGCCGGCTCTGCTGCCGTGGCATGTCATCATCGCCCTGACAACCGTTAGCTGTTTGTTTATCCCTGTGGCGCAACGTTCCGAACGCTGGGGTGTGCTCGCCGGACTGCCACAACTAATCGTTCTGGCACTTTCAGTCTGGGAGGTGGGCGGTCTGCTGGTAGTGCTCATGGCACCGGTACTGGCTAATGCGGGTGACCAGAACGTCGACCTGGCGAAGCTCGCGGCGCTGCGGACGGCGGTGCTGGCCGCGTCATCTGTTAGCCTGGCGCTTTCCAGTCGCTACAAGCGTTGGCCAGAAGCACGCTGGCTGGTCTATCCGGTTCTGGTGCTTGTAGGGTTCAAGTTGTTCCTTGAGGACTTCCCGAACGGGCGGCCTGTCACTTTGTTCGTGGCATTCGCATTGGTCGGTAGCGCCTTAATCCTGGTCGCAAAATTACTTAGCCGCGATGGCAAACCCGCTACCGCTTAGTCGTGCGTCTTTAGCTACTTTCCGATGCGATAGCGGACACCAATACCGACAACCCATACGTCGTAATCGTACGCGTCAGCGCCCATCGTCAGGATCACGGGCATGGTGTCAGGCTGTACTCCATCGAGCGCCCAGTCTGAAGTCTCGAAACGCTCGTATCGCAGACCAAAATTCAAATCCATGCGTTCCGACATCTCGTAATTCATAGTGAGGCGCAGTGAGTCCATGGTCGACTCAATGTCGGGCAAGGGAATGCTCGACACACTCTGGCCTGTAAACAGTATCTCGGTTTCGCCATCGCTGCGTGTGTAATCCAGCGTGAGGTCGATTTTTTCATTCAAACCTTTGATGGCGAAGCCAACGCCGTAGTGACTAAATGTATCATCGTGGCTTGCTTGCCAAACGGGTCCCAGTAGCGTCTCACTGCCTAGCTGTATAGCGTCAATGGATTCGGAGCCCGCGTTAAGGTAGAGCGACGCGTTGTTGGATACTGCCCAGTTGAAATCCACGCTAAGACGGTTCTCTTCGCTGTCGGTGATGCCGAGCTCCGATTTCGAATAGCTGTCATCAGCAAACAGATAGCTTATGCCGACAGATACTGGTTGCTCCGGCATGGATGCCGAGAAGTTGAATTCCGCAAACTCACGATAGCGGTGTGCAAGATTGTACTTACGCAATAGCGGATTCTGACCAAGGCTGACGGCTACGGCGGTATCGTATGCACCGATTTCGCGTGTTGCTGCGCCACCGCGGAAGGAAGCTTCGATATAACTCGTCGGTCGCCAGCGAACCTTACCCCAGCCGCTGTCTTCTGTCTGACTGGCAACCTCCTGAAAATCGCGGTCGAGCTCGGTGCGATCGTAACCGGCTGAAACCTTGACCGTATCCAGGAGTTTCAAAGTTCCGCTCAGGTTTAGTTTTGCGCGCTCAAAGGAATACGGAACATTGGCTTCGGCGCCGCCGTTTGAAAAGGTATCCGTGATAACACGCGACCACATTGAAACAGGTGTTTGGTTGTCACGCTCATCATAGCGATAGGCAAACTTTATATTGGCGCGTTTGTACGGGCGTGACGTAATTGTCAGTGCGTAATTGCTGGTATCGACCTGCCCATCCAGTGACGGCCTCGGCGGAGCAAATGTCGGCAACGTAGAATTGATAGTGAACGGCAGGAAAACAGCGTCCTGTTCACCGCGGCCGACGGCCGTGGAAAATGCAACGACGGTATTCAGTGTTGCCGCGCGATAAACGCCTGTCAGCGACAATTGCTGGAAGTCGTTGTCAGGTTCCAGGGCCAGTCGCCCTTGTTCTGCGCCTGGTGCGCTCGTAAATGGGTTGTCCCAGGTTAGTGAATCTACGTCATTGCGGTAAAACGAACCGAAATAGGCGAGCCCGAGATTTACCTCGCCGACAGAGAATCGCGCGCCGGCATTAACCTGGTCGGTGTAGTCATCAACCGGACGCGGCAGATAAGTGCTTTGCGTAAATCGTGATCCGGTCATCATGCTAGTGCCGTCGCGTTGTTGGCGACTGTAATTGGCGTATAACTTGATCTTCCGGGTCGGTAAATATTTCGCGCCGAATTCGAGGACCTGTCTATCCTTCTCGATGTCGACCGGAACCAGTGATGTGCCCAGCGCTGAAAAACCGCCGGTTGTGCCGGCAGTGACCCAGCCCGCAGGAAGTGTTAACACGTTCGCGGTGGATGGCGTGAAGATGGTGCTGGTCGTATCAAACAGCCTGTACGGCAGTTCTCTGTATTCGAGACCGAGCTCAAATTTGCCGGGACGACCACCTGTGATATTCAACACGCGAGATTCTTCGCCGAGATCCTCTGCGTACCAGGATAATTCAGTGCCACCATTGCGATAACGACCGCTGCCACCGAGACCGACATATGCCTCGTTCGCATCCTGGCCGGTGCCGTTGCCGAATCGAGCAGCATCGTCGCTGACGTAGCCGACGCCGGCATCAACCTCGGCGCGATAGCCATCTTCAAACGGGCAGTACTCGCACTTCCAGTCGCTGGTATCAACTTGCGCTAGCGCTGCGGCAGGCAAAATCAATGCCGCAGCGATCGCAGCGCGTAGTTCTCTATTATTCCGGCTCATCGCATTAACCTCGATCCGGATGGATGATTAGATCCATGTGATTGTGTGTGGCAATTCAGACAGTTTTGGCCAAGCATGAATTGCGAAGGTGTCCCGCTCGCTAAGCCATCGCCGTCGGCCGGTACACTTGGGTGACCAGACTGCGAATGACAGCTTTGGCACAACATCGGGCCGCGCATGGACAGCATGCCTGGATGGTTGGAGCCGTGTGGGTCGTGACAATTGCTGCAGTCTTCAGCGACCGGCGCGTGCTCCCAAAGATAAGGTCCGCGTTTCTCGGCATGGCAATCGAAGCAGGTATCGTTCAGCGTCTGCTGGGCAAACTGCAGGTCACTGGTCGCACCATGTGTGCTGTGGCAGCCGCTGCAATCCATTTTTCCCTGGCGTATCGGATGCGCATAGGGCTTCAGCGATTGAGTTCGTTGTTGCTGGTGGCAATCGAAGCAAACTTCCGCTTGTGTTGAGGTTATCAACACCGGGTCCTGGGCTGCATGGCTCGTGTGGCAGTCCGCGCATGCGATTTCGTTGCTGTCATGGTCGTTGCCATGCCAGCCGAAGCCAGTATCCGATGTATGGCAATTCAGACAGAGGCCGTTCTGATCGTCTACGGGCGTTACGGAGTCGGAACCAAAGATGGCGTTGGGAGCAGGGCGTTCCTGACCGCGCCGTACGCGTGCGGCGTGCTTTCCCGACGGTCCATGGCAGGATTCGCATTGCAGCTGACCGTGGCCGAATGGCCCATTTGGGTCGTTGGGGTTCGCATGAGAGCCTTTGAACAAGGCGAGAACCAACTCTTCCTCATGACAGGAGAGACAGCTATCGGCACCCTCGCGACTGTAGTTGGGATCCTGACCGGCAGCGGGGCTGGCGGTCAGGATCATTAGCATCGCCACGGCGATGACCAGTGTGATGAGTCTCATGGTGGCAACCTGTCCTTTGTCTAGTTCAACGGAAAGTCGCGTACTTTATGCATGACTTCCACATCTGCCGTGCGCCCTTCACCGTGGCAAAGTCCGCAGGTCTCGACGCCGGATGATATCAAAGTACTGTCCGCCGCCTTCGTCGCGCTAAAGTCACCACCATTTTGCACCATGTGCTCGGCAGCAAGTGAACTGACGTGGCATGCGGAGCAGACGGCTGTATTCGGCGATATTACCGTGTCGTCGATTGGTGTCGATGGGTCAGCGCCGGAATCCACAGTGGTACCGAGTACAACATTTGGATCAACCGGGAAGTACGTGCCCTGACTGTGACAGCCTTCGCAGTTCGCAACGTCTCCGGGCGTGTGGAAGTCAAACGTGTGCGCCGAGTTGCCGAAGCCGCAGACATTGTACGGTGCACCGATTCCGCCAGACGCGTGAATGGCATGAATCATGAACTTGAAGTCAATTGGCGTGTCATCCGTACCGAGTGTGTCGGTGCAAGGAGCATTGCGCCTGTTCACGTCCGTCGCATTCGGGTTGTGGCAGGTGACGCAGACTTGTGGGTTGTCAGTACGGTTGTTGCCGTGCAGTGACAATTCCTTATGGCAGTTGTCGCAATTCGCGATATCAACAACCTCGCGCCGGGCAACAGCTGTGGCACCATCTATACCGAAGTACTCAACAACATTGGTCACCGGAATCCGATTCACAACACCACCGATATCGACGGCCGGATGTCCATCGATGGTGACAGCGGCAGTACCGATCGCGCCTGCTGGAATTGCCGTTCCAGCCGTTACGCTGAAGACTCCAGGGCTACCCGCAACAGGAGTCGCACCAGGGTTGCCGAAGCAGGCCAGTGGATTCAACGATATCGGTTGCGCAGGTCCTGCACCGCTGCCGGTATTGGTATAGTCCGCCGTATCCCAGGCGATGCCAACAGCAAGACGGCTGGCGCCACCGGCGCAGGTCGTGAACTCGACATCATTGAGAAGGTCGTAGGACGTTCCATCCAGTGGGTTGGTGACAGAAATTTCGACCGTTGGTGTCATGCCAACAGTCATGTTGCTGACGCTAACAATATTGTATTGGAAACGCTGGCTTGCGACCTGTGTCGAAATCTCATGGGCTTTCGCGACCTGGACGTCGCCGTTGGCAACGGTTGCGGCAGGGCCATGGCAAGTGACGCATTGGGTATCGTCGGTCAAAACGAGCCCAAGCGGATGCTCGCCATTTTCGATCATGTAGTCATGTTCGCCATTCGCGTCATCACCGTCGTTGTAATGGCACGTGCCGCAAGCTGCCCGATTCTGAACCAGGCGCCAGTTGCTCGCCTGTGGTGTATCGAGATCATCTTCTTCGTGGCAGGTCGTGCAATTCCGAATGTCCTGCGTCCAGACCAGATCGGTCCAGTCGTGCACGGCACCACGAAAGCCAACGATCTGATAGTCGGCTCGAGATGAGTGAATATTGTGAATCAAGCGCTTCATGTCCACGGTATTGCCCGTATCGCCATCAATCGAACTGGGGTTGTGGCAGGTTACGCAATACTCGACATCTGTTCTCGGGCCACCGTGAAATTCGAGTCGGTCATGGCAGGCGTTACAGGTATCGTTGTCAACAATCTTGCGCTCAAACAACGGTGCGCCACCGACGGGTACGAAATCGATGATGCCATTCGAGGAAATTGGCGCCTGCCCTCGGATTTCGATGCCAAGACGGTGTGTCTTGGTGCCGTCAAAGACGGGTCCGGCGGGATAGGCCGTCAGGTCGTTCGCGAACGTGTACTGATAGGTACCGTCGCCATTATCGACGAAAGAACCAGCGGAACCTCTTTCGGCATCTGCTTGTGCGTCTGCGATGCCAGCACTGCTACGCGTAACATAGGATTGCCACGCGCTCGAACCACCATCCACACCGGGTGAAAGTTGCGCCAGCGCAAAGCGAATATCACCAGCGGGCAGGTCTTTGAGACCTTGCTCCAGATCGTTCGTCAGAGTCAGACTAACGACCGGCGCGCCACCGCCCGCCGAGATAGCGACGGTGGACACGGCGATATTGATATTGGTGGTTGAGCCAATCGGAATTCCGCTACCGGTCGATGGTCCCGGTGGTCCCGGGGGTCCTGCCGGTCCTGTTGCGCCGGCCGTTCCAGCGCTGCCGTCGTCGCCACCGCTGCAAGCAGCGAGAGCCAGACCGAGTAACATGAGAGTCGCGATTCGAGTGAAGGTATTCTTGAGGCTTGCCATGATCTGTCACCTTGTTAATTAACGGCGTGGATATATCTTCCCGTTAGTTTTTACTCTTTCTTATCTTGGATACTAGTGGATACGGGGTGCTGATCGGTATAGTCGATCCCCGTTCTCAGGCTCGTAATTGTACCTATTCTGTTCGCTGAATAATTTTGTACCTTGAATCGCCCAATATTGTAGTAGCAGCAACAAAAAGGCCGGGAGATTTCTCTCCCGGCCGGTCGTTGCTATCTTTCTTATTAGCTTATTGGAACATGCTCATTATCTTGTCGATGATGCCGAAAAGGACCAAATCCTCGTCATCGTTTTCTTCAAGCGTACCAAATGCGTCGGTATGCGCATTGAAGGAGGCAACATCTCCAGCCCGATCTTCAATAATCATGTTAGCCCGGTGGCAAGCGCCGCAAGCCCTGGAGGCCGGCCCGGTAACATATTCAGGTACCGCACCGATGTTCCTGTCTGCGATGTTCCAAGATGCGGCCAGAACGCCAGACATGGACTTGGACTGATCGGGCACATTGTAGGTGCCAGGCAGGTGACAGCCTTCACACGCTAATGCCGTGAAGTACGGGAACACGTGGCTCTTGTGCTGAGCGTTGCGTGCGTTAAAGACCGGATCGTCATCCGCCGCAACATCGTCCTCGTCGAACGGCTGGAACGTATGGATCGCGTGCACGTAGCTATCGATCGAGCGTGATGCCATCTCAAGGTGACTGCCAGGGAACGTCGTTGCATGACAAACCTTGCAGGTCTGCATGCTGTCGCCACCCCTGCCGCGGCCGGCATGGAAGGTGCTACCCAGAGTGTCGTGACAGGCATTGCACTTCTCGATGTCAACGGATGCGTTGGCACCTTGGAAGTAGTCTTCAACTATCAGACTTCCGCCAAGATCGTAGGATGTGCTGACTGCTTCAAGTACAACATCAGCGGTACCGACAACCAACCTCGGCAAGATCGTGATTTCTGCATACTTGACGGCGCCGTCCGTGATCAACTGCGGAATCGGATCGGTCTTGACAGCCTGGAATAGCGACATGTCAAACGTCACTAACCAGTCGCCGGCTACGCTTGCTGAGTCTTCCGTGAAGAACGGCTTCGTGCTGCCAGGTGACCACTCGATGTTGCAGCCAGGACGCGATGAATGCGGACAATCAATGCCGTTGGCATCTCGCTCGTGGGCCGGGACGATGTAGTGCTTCGTATCCCATCCGTAGAAGGAGATTGCAAGCGTAGGACTGATTGCCGGATTTGTCGCCGTGAAACCGACCGTCAGCAAATCGCCGGCCCGTGTGACAGTATCGACTGATACCGAGTTCACATCAGAATATTTCTGGCCAGCGGCGTCGTAGATATGATCGTCATAGCCATTGTGATATTCGGCAAACGTCGGACCCACTCCGACTACCGCATCGTGGCAAGCGGTGCAGTCCTGGCCAATATTGTGGAACCCTTCGACGCCAGCTCTCGTCCACAGGAACTCGAGCGGCGGCGGACGATGTTCTTGCGCATACTGTCCTTCCAAGGTAGCGCCGGCATCCTCTGGCCATGCTTCGATACCTTGCAGCACGTGGCAGCTTTGGCACGTGTCTGCTGTGAATAAGGCATCGTCCGTGACTTGCGCTAGTTTGCCTTCGTGGCAAGTATTGCAGTTCGCCATGGACTGCGGATACGGGAATTCCATCGCATGCGACATGTGCACGTCGTTCATAAGCACGGCCTGGTACGCATAGTCACCCGTTGCCGCTACGCCGTTCGCCCAGCCAAGCGGATCGTCGACCATGTACTGCCAGTCTTCATGACCACCACTCCTGTCATCGGTATGGCAGGCCTTGCAATACAAGAAGTCCGGTGCACCGGCGATCGCGGCGTCATAGTTGCCGTGTTTCCGGTAAGGAGCGCCGTGGCAGGCTTCGCAAGCTTCGACGTTGGCGACAGATTCGAACGTGTTGATATCGCCAACTATGAAAGCGTCAGTCGACAGGTCCGCGTACATCTTGATGCGCTTGCCAGCTTGTTTGTCCTCAATATCGAGTTCGCCCATACCAATCTTGCCAACGACTGCACCACCGCCGAACGCATTCACGTCATAAGCGAGGTTTTGTGCCAGTGTATAAGTGCCGTTGCCGTTGCTGGTCGCCGAACTTGCGGCCAGGGACGGGAAGTAACCGCCGGAGTTAGCAAATTCTCCGGTGCCGCTGTCATACTGAACAACGTAGAAACCAATCATGTCTACCGATGGTGCCAATCCAGCTGCATCGATTAACGGTGCGCCGTTATGCGAAATGCTGAAACCCATCGTTAAATCGAAGCCACCCACGCCGTCAGCAGCAGTCACGACGCTGTCAATCGTCAATGTGAAAGTACTGGCATCCGTGAATTTGGCGTATTTGGCGAAGTGATCGTCGCCTTCGCCACCGTGACAGGTAGCACAGGATTCAACATCGGCTGCCTCAATGGCCGCGGATACCGTATCCGGAATCGTCGGGGGTGGTGCTGCTGTTCCTGGTGGGCCGGCAGGTCCGGCGGCGCCGGTAGCGCCAGCTGAGCCGTCACTTCCTTCGCATCCCCCAAGTGCAAATGCGATTGAACAAACTGCGAGGATGGACAATGCCCATCGTGAGAATCCGTCTAAGCGGCTCATGACCCTACTCCTTGATAATTATTGCTGCGCCTGAAGCCGAGAATGCGCTACCAATTTGATCGAGACGTATTTTCGGCACTTGTCATAGCGTAAAACTCGTATCCGGCGGCGACACTGACAAATGTCAGTTTCGAGCAAAGAACACGCGGTGGATTGCGCGTATCTGGCCGGTCTTTTTCGACGGTTATTACGTACTTAACTCGAGGCGTTGGTGGTTTGTCGCGAGACTGATAATTGTCATTTCCAGCTAGGTAATAACCGATATCGTCATTGGATATGTCGCCATCGACTGAGCAAGAAATCCAGACGATAATCACAAGGCCGTCAGGCGGAATCCGTACAGAGTCGTAATCAGCATATGTCCTGCAACAGCAATGAGTGTCCTTTCTCCGGTTTCTGGTCCGAGAATAGCCAGCGCCGGGCAGCGGACATCAATTGCCTAGTTGCTGATGCGGCACAGAATGTGACCTTCAAAACGGGCGAGGTACTTTTTGTTGAGGGCGAGTCGAGTCTGAGCCTCTATGCACTGACATCCGGAATGGTCAAGATTTGCTCGCATTCGGCAGATGGTCGTGAGCAGATCGTAGGACTGAGCAGTCCGGGTACTCTGCTGCTGGGTTTGCAGTCACTTAGCGACAATCGATATGCCTATACGGGTATTGCGGCCACACCAGTCGGTGCGTGCAGAATCCATCATCGAGCTTTGCTTGATCATATTTATGACAAGCCTGATCTGGCCATGTGCCTGATAGTCGCTATGAACGCACAACTTGCGCATAGCAGGGCGCTGATGCAAGTGGTGGGTCATAAATGTGCCGCCGCGAAGATAGCATCATTTATACTGCTAATGACGCCCAAGTCGGAGCATGGTAACTGTAATTTCTCGATGCCCTTTTCGCGAATGGATATGGCTAGTTTCCTGGGCCTGAGCGAAGAAACCGTATGTCGCCTGATGGCCAACATGAAACGTTCGGGGGCTGTCTACGCGCCGCGCGGAAGGATAGAGATTCGGGATTGGGACCAGTTACTTGCGATTGCGGAGGGTAGTGCCAGACTGAATAAGGTAGCGCATACCCGCTAGGCAGTCTTATCGCGACAAGTACCTATTTTCGTTGTCTGCGGGCAGGTCGAAAATAGGGCACCTATCAGAAGTAGGTTAATTCATTTAGGAGATGAAGATGAGCGGATTTAGAATTTTGTTGCCATTGGCGGCGTTCTTTGCTTTCACATCGGCAAGTGCAGCGGATATCGCAGCACAGATGGATGGCTGTAACGATTGTCACGGCGACAATGGCGTTAGCCAATGGGGCGAGATACCAACAATTGCGGGCATTGATGCATTCGGCCTTGCCGACGCGTTGTTCATGTATCGTGGCGAAGAGCGACCCTGTGCCGAAAGCAAGTATCGGCAGGGCGATACAAGCCGCGCAGCGACGACCATGTGCGCCATTACCGCTGACCTGAGTGACGACGATATTGAGGCCCTCGGGGATGCCTATTCCGAGCTTACGTTTGTAGCAGCAGTGCAGGACTTCGACGCAGCATTGGCCGAAGCCGGAGCTGCGATTCATAAGCAGCAATGTGACAAGTGTCATTCGGAAGGCGGTTCCAACGTCGATGATGAAGCGTCAATTTTGTCGGGTCAGTGGATAACCTATCTTGAGAACTCATTTGCCGACTATCTGTCTGGCGCCCGGGATCAGGATAAGAAAATGAAAGAGAAACTGGCTGCCTTGAGCGCCGACGATGTTACTGCACTGGTACATTTCTACGCCAGTCAGCAATGACAACAGTTGATGCCAGGCACGCTCGGCTTGACGAATTGTTCGCGGCGGTTGATGCCAAAGATACGGAGCGGTTCCTCGGCTTTCTGACCGACGAGGCATCGTTCCGTTTTGGCTCGGCACCTGCGGTGCATGGACGGGTGGCTGTCCGTGCCGCTGTGGGCGGCTTCTTCGACACGATTGCTGGTCTTCGTCACGCCCTGACCAGGACGCTCACCGAAGACGACGTGATGATTAGCGAAGGTGAAGTTACCTACACGCGGCATGACGGCTCGGAAATACGATTGCCGTTTATAAACGTTTTCGAGTGGGAAGGCGGATTGATTGGGGATTACAAGGTCTACGCAGACGTTGGACCTCTATACGAGTAAGAAAAAATGAATACGGTTGCACGCGTCTCAGGTCTTCTTTGGCGCTCTTTTTGGCTGCTTTTGCTGCCGATTTTTGCATCACCCACCCTGGCACAAGAGATCGATTGCGCAGAGTGTCATGAAGATGTTGTCACTCATTCGACGGCACACCCGGACCTTGTTTGCCAGGAGTGCCACACCAACGTTACGAGAGAGCATGAGGGTAGCGACCTCGAGCCATTGACCAGCGAAAATAGCTGCGCTGAGTGCCACGGCAAGATCCTCCGTGGTCTGGGCCGCAGCGTTCACGATGACGGCGTCTCATGCATTGATTGTCATGGTGAGCCGCACGAAATACAGGTGGCCGACAACCTCGCGTCGGCGATGTCGCCGGTCAATCAGATCAAGCAATGTGGTGCATGCCACGACACTCCCGCGTCGCTGATCGAAGGTTATTTGACCAGCGAACATGGCAAGGCGCTATTGCTGTCAGGTTTGATAGACGCGCCCAGTTGCAGTGATTGTCATGGTGACCACCGCATACTCTCGATTTCCAGTAACAAGGCGCCGGCGGCGCATGAAAACTCACCTGAGATGTGCGGCAGTTGCCATCTGTTGTTGTTGGAGAAATGGAAGAATCAGAGCACGCATGGTCAGCATTGGCAAGCGGGAGAAGAGGGCCCCGTCTGCATCGACTGCCATGCAACCCATGAGGTTGCCGATCCCACCACGGCAGCCAGCCGACTGGCATCGGCGGATACCTGTGGCGGTTGCCACGGCGAATACCTGACAACCTTCCGCGACGGGTTTCACGGCAAAGCGAACGACCTCGGCTTTGTCAGCGGCGCGACGTGTGCCGACTGCCATACACCGCACAACAACCTGCCGGCTGAGGACCCATCTTCCAGCGTCAACCCCGCGAACCTTGTTGCGACTTGCGGCAAGTGCCACAGCGATGTGACTCAGTCATTCGTCAGCTTCGACCCACACAACGATCCGACGAATCCAGACGACAACTACGTGGTGTACATCGTGTGGGTTTTCATGACAACGCTCCTGATCGGTGTATTCGCGTTTTTCGGATTGCACGATATCCTTTGGCTGCAACGTTCCCTGGTGGGCACCTTACGCGGCGAGTTCAGCGAGAAATTCGACAGCAGCGGTCAATATGTAAGGCGTTTCACGAAGCTGAATAGCCGCATGCACGTTGCCGTTATCCTGACTTTTCTGTTGCTTGCAATGACCGGGTTACCGCTGAAGTTTCATGCGGCACCCTGGGCGCAGTTGTTGATCAATTTGCTCGGTGGAATCGACTCAGCGAGATTTATTCACCGCTTCGCCGCAATCGGCACGTTCGGATATATGGTGATTCACCTTGGCCACTTGTTCGTGCGCGGGGTTATGGACAAAGAGAAAGGACTGCTGTGGGGGCCCAACTCAATGGTCCCACAGCCCAAAGATCTGCGAGATTTTGCTGCCAATGTTCGCTACTTCCTGTATCTCGGTGAGCGACCTCCGGGCGACCGATGGACCTATTTCGAGAAATTCGACTATCTGGCCGTTTTCTGGGGTGTGATGATCATCGGTCTGTCAGGGTTAATGCTCTGGCTACCGGGTTTGTTCACGACCATCCTGCCGGGCTGGGCGCTGAATGCTGCCTACGTCATTCATAGCGATGAGGCATTGCTGGCGACCGGATTTATCTTCATATTCCATTTTTTCCATACGCACCTGCGTCCCGAGAGTTTTCCGATGGACCCGGTTGTGTTTCTCGGCAAAATGCCGCTGCAACAGTTCCAAGTGGAACGGCCTCTCGAGTATCAACGGATGCTGGACGAGGACGAGCTCAATAACTACCTGGTGGATGCCCCGACGCCCGCGGAGCTTCGGCATGCCTACATATGGGGCACGGTATTTTTACTTATCGGCGTCACACTGGCAATTGGGATAATCTTAGCCCTGCTAGGTCATTAGTACCTGCAATCCACCTGAAAAAACGACGACACTCTAAGGACCATCATGGTTAAGAACTTTGTTGTATCTATCACACGTAGCACGATCAGCCTGATCGGTACGGCACTCGCAGTCGCGACGCTCGTGTTGATGCTGAGCCTCTTCATGATCGAACGATTCGGTTTTGAGGGCGGCCCGTATCTCGGCATTCTGACCTTCCTGATCTTGCCGATGATTTTCGTAGTCGGATTGACCCTGATACCGATCGGCGCAGTCTTGTGGCGCCGCAAGAGGAGCAAAATGGCCGGTGGTGATAGCGTCCCGCTGATGCCCGTTTTCGATCTCAATGTTCCCAAGACTCGCCACTGGCTGCTGATTTTTCTGGTGGCAACAATGTTCAATGTCATCATACTGAGCGCCGCAACCTACAAGGGCGTTGAGGTAATGGAGTCTGTCGAATTTTGCGGCATGGCATGCCACGCGGTCATGGAACCCGAGCACACTGCACACCAGCGATCGCCACATTCGCGCGTCAAATGCGCCGAATGTCATATTGGTCCGGGTGCGGACTGGTTCGTGAAATCGAAACTGGATGGCGCCTGGCAATTGATTGCTGTGGCACTGGATATCTATCCGCGTCCCATCTTGACGCCCCTGCATGATCTGCGCCCCGCACGAGACACCTGTGAGCAATGTCACTGGCCGACGAAATTTGTGGGCGACAAGCTATCGGTGCGCAAGCACTACGAAGATGACGAGGTCAACACCGAATTAACGACAGCCTTATTGTTGCGCGTTGGTGGTTCCGAGGGCGTTGGCTCGACAGGAATTCACTGGCATGTTGACCCGGATGTCTCCATTCGCTACCGCTCCAACGAATCCCGTGAGGAGATTTACCAGGTCGAAATGACCAACAGTGATGGCGTAATTACGGAGTACAGCGACAGGAAGGCGCCGGAAGAGGGCGGTGTCTGGCGAACAATGGACTGTGTTGACTGCCACAACCGGCCGAGTCATATCTACCAGCCGCCGGGTAACGAGATAGACAAGGCGATGAGCACTGGCGTGATAGACCAAACGTTGCCGTTCGTGAAACGCGAAAGTTTGCGTGTCATCGATGCCGAGTACGACTCGCATGAGGCAGCACGAGTAGCCATAACGGACGGGCTGACGCAGTACTATTCCGACAATTATCCGGAGATCGCGAGCGAAAAGTCTGCGGCAATTTCGACGGCGGCAGATGCTCTGGGTGATATCTACTCCGTCAATGTGTTTCCGCAAATGCAGGTTTGGTGGAACACCTATCCCAACCACATTGGTCACGAGCAATCTCCCGGTTGTTTTCGTTGTCACAACAAGAGAATGAGAACGCCTGAACGGGAAAAAATAACTTCCGAATGCGACACCTGCCATGTTTTGCTGGCGGAAGAAGAAGAGGATCCGGAAATCATGTACACCCTGAACCCTGAATGATATGAAGACTACAGCTGCTAGTGCGGACGTTGTTGATTCCACCGCCAAGGCGCGCCGCCAGATTTTCTATGAGCTTGTCAGCGGCGGTACCGGCCTGGTGTTGGCGTTGTTCATGTGGGGCCACATCGTTTTGGTTGGCTCAATACTGACTGGCGAACGCGGCTTCAACTGGATGGCGACGATGCTTGAGGATTACTACATCGCACAGCCAACTGTTGTCGCCATTTTCGCGATCCTTATTGTGCATGCGATTTTCGCATCGCGAAAAATCCCGGCGCAGTTGCGGGAACGTCGCCGCATGATCGAACTGGCCAAGGGACTCAAGCAGTCGGGTCGTGAGAAAGTAGCATCTCGCCGCGATAACTCACCGTTCGTGCCGCATCTCGAGTCGATGCTCTGGATCTGGCAAGTGCGAACCGGCATGGTGATTCTCGTCATTGGCAGCTTCCATCTCATCCTGCTGGGTGTCGATGTCTTTACGCCGCTATTTGGTGAGCATCCGGGCATCGAGTCGACGACCAGCATGGCGCGCGTAGCCGCAGGTTTGTGGTTGCCGTATGCGGTGCTGTTACTTTGTGTTGAATTTCACGCCAGTGTCGGTTTGTATCGCCTGGCGGTGAAATGGGGTTCGGATTTCCTGCCGCATCGTCACTATTTGCACCTGATAGAGCAGGTCATTTTCTGGCTGATACTTGGAGTGGGTGGGTTAACTTTATTGGTCCTGGCGGGCCTGGTTCCACCGCCCCTTGAGTTTCTGTTCAGTGAGGTGTCGCCATGACATCTCAGGTGATAACAACAGACGTTCTGGTTATTGGCGGCGGACTTGCTGGCGAACGCTGCGCGATGGAAGCAGCGGCAGCTGGTCAGGAAGCCATGATTTTGTCGCTCGTACCTCCGAGACGAAGCCACAGTTGTGCAGCTCAAGGCGGCATGCAGGCGGCGCTGGGTAATTGCGTCAAGGCCGAAGGCGACAGCCCGCAAGTGCACTTTATGGATACCGTACGCGGATCCGACTGGGGCGCCGACCAGGAGGTTGCGAACATCTTCGCCGAAGAGGCGCCTGTCGCCGTTCGGGAGCTCGCACACTTCGGTGTTCCCTGGTCACGGGTGCGCGGTGGAACGAATAAGTACTTCATTAAAGGCGAGTCCGTCGATATCGAAGAACCTCTCGAGAACGACGGCCTCATAACGCATCGTGATTTTGGCGGCACCGCAAAATGGCGAGCTTGTTATGCCGCTGCGGGTACCGGACACGCGGCATTGTATGCGGTCGATAGTGAGGTCGTGCGCTTAGGTATCACTGTGCGCGATCGCGCCGAAGCTGTATCACTCATACACGATGGCGCGCGTTGCCACGGCGTCGTTGCACGATGCCTCCGAACCGGCACGTATTTCGCTGTAATGGCCAAAGCAACTGTGATCGCGACAGGTGGTTACGGACGCATCTACGGCGGTTATACCACCAACGCAACGATCAATTACGGAACGGGTGCGGCACTCGCGCTTGGTACCGGTATCGTGCCACTCGGCAACATGGAGGCGGTACAGTTTCATCCCACAGCATTGTCGCCGAGCGGCATACTGATCACGGAAGGCTGTCGTGGTGATGGCGGCTATTTGCTTGACAAGAACCTGCACCGTTTTATGGTCGAAGCCGAGCCTGAAAAGCAGGAACTTGCGAGCCGGGATGTTGTGTCACGACACATGATGCAGTGTATTCAGGATGGCAATGGCGTGGATTCGCCGAACGGTCGTCACCTGTGGCTCGATATTCGACACCTCGGTGAAGAACACCTGACAACCAAACTGTTGGAGGTGTTCGACATTTGTCGCGATTTCGCTGGCATCAATCCCGCACACGATCTTATTCCGGTTCGACCAACACAGCACTATTCAATGGGCGGTGTTCGCGTCAACAAAGATGGTGAAGCCTATGGCATGGCCGGTTTGTACGCAGTGGGTGAAGCCGCTTGCTGGGACATGCATGGCTTCAATCGACTGGGCGGGAACAGCCTTGCTGAGACGCTTGTGGCGGGTCGTGTGGTTGGGGCGAGAGTTGCTGAGTACGCCGCTGGCGCGACATTGCAGGCCAATACGGGGCCAGCCTTCGAGGCACTGAATGCAGAAGAGAAGCGCACACAGAGCTTGCTAAGCCGCGAAGGTAGCAGTCGAAGCGTTTATGAGATTCGGGACGCTCTTGGCGAAATCATGATCGGTAAAGTCGGTATTTTTCGAAACGGTGCGGATCTTTCGTCAGCTGTAGATGAGCTGAAGGCACTCATTTCCGAATGCGACGATGCGGTACTAATACAAAAAGGACCGGGAGCGAATCCGGAGCTCGCATTTGCCTTGCGTCTTCCGGGCATGTTGCGCCTCGCGCTAACAGTTGCGATGGGAGCGCTTGCGCGGACCGAGAGTCGCGGTGCGCATTTCCGCATCGATTACCCGCTACGCAATGATCAGGACTGGCTCAGTCGAACATTGGCGCGATGGCAACAGGATGCCGGTGAACCAACCCTGAGTTACGAAAGGGTCGGGCTAATTGACTTGCCACCAGGCCACCGTGGCTATGGAAGCGACGAGCGCATCGAGATGGAGGCATCAGTTGAGGAATATAACGATGGGGTGCTGGACAGTCAGTCTGCAGAAGGGCGCCTGGATAGCACCGAAGCGATCGGCAGCAAACTGCGTCGCTACTCTGGAGGAGCGACATGACCGATAAGAACAATCCCCGTCGTCTGAAATTTGAGATCTTCCGGTACAACCCCGAGGATCCGGAGTCAAAACCGCACATCGAATCGTTCGAGATTGACGAAAGACCGTACATGACGTTGTACATGGCGCTCAGTGAAATACGGGAAACCCTGGACGCCAGTCTGCAGTTTGATTTTGCCTGTCGTTCAGCGATCTGCGGGTCTTGCGGAATGTTGGTCAATGGTCGCCCGGCGCTGGGATGTCGAACATTGACGGCTGACCTGCCGGAGGAAATCCGCTTACACCCGCTGCCTGCCTTCAAACTCATCGGTGATTTGTCTGTTGATACCGGAACCTGGTTCCGCGAAATGGCCGAACGAACGGAGGCGTGGATACACGAGCAGCTGCCATTCGACCCAGACGGCGAAGAACAGCGTATGAGTGACGATATCGCGGCCGCGATCTATGAAGGTGACCGCTGTATCGAATGCGGCTGCTGCGTCGCCTCCTGCGGTGTGGCAAACGTCAACCCGGATTTTCTCGCAGGAGCGGGCTTGAACCGCGTCGCGCGCTTTATGATGGACCCGCGGGACGCACGAACCGACGCGGAATGGTTCGAGGTTGTCGCCGGAGATCAGGGCGTGTTCGGCTGTGTCGGCATGATGGCCTGTGCCGACGTGTGTCCGAAAGAGCTACCGCTGCTTGATGTCTACGCCTACCTTCGCCGGCGCACGTTGGGGACAAAGATCGCGAACGACTAATCTTTGGCTAAGAATTCCAGCGCGCGCAAAACGTCGCGCCGACTAATCTGCCCGATAAGTCGATTGTTCCTCATGACGGGAAAGCGGCGGAATGATGTTTCTGCAAATTCCTGTGCGAGGTCGATGATGTTCATTTCGCCATCAACGGTCTTAACGCCATCGCTCATGAAGTCAGAGACCGGACCGCCGAAATGGTCGTGGTAACCGGCTTGTAATGCGACCTTCATGCAATCGAGTTCCGACAACATGCCGATAAGGTTTCCCGCGTCGTCCACAACCGGGGCACCGGCGATTCGATTATTCACAAGTACGTGCACGGCATCGAGTACGTCGGTGTCGGGCTTGAATGTCACCAGGGTCTTGGCCATGTAGTCTTTAACTACGCAGGATTTGCTAGTCATTGCTTTTCTCCTCACGATCCTTGTCTTTACAGTCGCCTTTGCCGCTGCAAAGCTCACATTTTCCGCCATTGAGGCCGCC
Source organism: Woeseiaceae bacterium (assembly GCA_021773055.1). Taxonomy (GTDB): domain Bacteria; phylum Pseudomonadota; class Gammaproteobacteria; order Steroidobacterales; family Woeseiaceae; genus UBA1847. The sequence continues at coordinate 30,002 of JAJFKV010000054.1, read as the reverse complement.
GCAACTGCCGCTGATCGCACGTCGACCGTTCATGACGCCGACGCTCATTCCGGCAATAACGAGCATGATGACGATGAAACTCAGTGTTGTTGTCAAGATAACCGTATTCATTGTTGCCTCAATTGTGCAAATTGCGAAGTTGATAATTCTTCAACGCCGTGTTCAGTCCGGACCAGAAAATAGCTGGCAAGGTCAAGTTGTTCTGCCAGTGCATGGCCATCTTCTGGTCCCAGTACCAGTAATGCCGTCGCCATTGCATCAGCATACGCCGTTGATGCGGTTACGACGGTTACACCGGTTAAATTGTGCGTAACCGGATGACCCGTTCTTGGGTCGATGGTATGTGAATAGCGCTGGCCGTCGTGTTCGTAAAAATTTCGATAGTCGCCCGAGGTTGCAACCGCGACGTCTGAGAGGCGTACCATGGTGTGCTGCATCTCGTTGTTCTGCAACGGCTTTTCTATTGCTATCGCGAATTTTCTGGATTCGCTATTGTGACCACGGGCACGTAATTCGCCGCCGATCTCGACCAGGTAGTTCTCAATTTCAGCGTTATCGAGTAGCGCGGCGACTTCGTCGACGGCATAACCCTTCGCCCAACCGGACAGATCGACATAAATCCCTGCGGACGTTTTTTGCAGCTTATCCTGATCACAGTTACTGGCTAGCAGTTGGTAACCAACATTGGCTCTTGCGGCGGCGACTTCATCGTTCGACGGCAGGCCATCCTCCTGAGTCGCTGGCCCGAACCCCCAGAGATTAACGAGCGGTCCGACAGTGATGTCAAAAGCGCCACTGGTGGTGGCGCTGACCGCGAGTGCATCGGCCACCATTTGGCAAAATTCAGGCGTTACCGTTATCCAGTCCGTTGACGGGTTGGCGTTAAACTCGGAGAGCTCTGACTTGGGCCGGTAGGTCGATGCGATATTTTCGACGTGTTCGAGCTTTTCGAGAATCGCGGTGTGCAGAATCTTTAGATTGGTATCAGTGGGTGGTGTTACGAGCGTAATATTGAACGTCGTTCCCATCGTATTGCCGTTGAGGGCATACGCGTTGAGCTTGTTCTCGCTCTCACAAGCGACCACCAGGAATAATGACAGGAACAGGATGAGGCGGACTTGCACATTCATCCACCGAAATCATCAAGCAGAATATTTTCATCTTGTACACCGAGACTATCGAGCATCTTGATCACGGCGCCATTCATCATCGGCGGTCCGCAAAGATAGTATTCACAGTCTTCGGGTGCAGAATGCTCGGCAAGGTATTCGTCGAGCAATACTTTGTGAATAAATCCTACATAGCCGTCCCAGTTATCCTCGGGCTGCGGTTCAGATAACGCCAGGTTCCACTTGAAGTTCTCGTTGTCAGCAGCGAGCTGGTCAAACTCGTCGTCGTAGAAGACCTCTTTGAGACTGCGCGCGCCGTACCAAAATGACATTTTTCGCTTGCTGTGACGACGCTTCAGTTGATCAAAAATGTGTGCGCGCATAGGAGCCATTCCGGCACCACCGCCGATGAAGACCATTTCGTTGTCGGTTTCCTTCGCAAAGAATTCGCCATACGGACCGGATACGACGACCTTGTCATCAGGTTTCAGGTTAAAGATAAACGAGGACATTATGCCGGGCGGTATGGAAGCATCGGCCCCAGGCGGGGGTGTCGCGATTCTGACATTGAGTTTGATGACGTCTTTCTCGAGCGGAAAGCTCGCCATAGAGTAAGCGCGCATTTCAGTATTTTTCACGTGTGACTCGTATTGCCACACGTTAAAGCGATCCCATTCGTCACGAAATTTCTCGTCGATATCGAATTCGGTAAATTTCAGATCGTGTGGGGGGCACTCAATTTGTATATAACCACCCGCTCTGAAGTCGAGCTCTTCGCCATCCGGCAGAGCCACTACCAGCTCTTTGATAAAACTGGCGACATTGCGATTCGATTTGACCGTGCAGTCGTAGCGTTTGACACCGAATACCTCATCCGGCACCTGAACTTCCATGTCTTGTTTGACCGAGACCTGGCACGATAAGCGGTAATGCTCCGCCGCTTCGCGCTTATTCAGTATGGAAGTTTCGGTGGGCAGGATAGCGCCGCCGCCCGATATCACGCGAACGCGACATTGGCCGCAAGTACCACCGCCGCCGCAGGCAGAGGGTACAAACAGGTCCGCATCCGCGAGACCCTGCATGAGCTTGCCGCCGACCGGAATCTTCAGATTCATTTCGTCGTTGACCATGACGGTGACCGAGCCACTGGTGACCAGCTTTGACCGGGCGACCAGGATGACGAAGACCAGCAGCAGAATGATCGTAGTGAACAGCCCAACGCCGAGCAGGACTTCGAGTAATACAGCGCTATCGATACTCACAACTGAACTCCCGAGAAGCCCATGAAGCCCAGTGACATCAGGCCAACGATAATAAACGTGATACCAAGGCCCTGCAGACCGTCCGGAACATCGCTGTACTTCAGTTTTTCCCGGATGCCAGCCAGCGCAATTAACGCGATGGCCCAGCCAGTACCGCTGCCGATGCCATAAACGACGCTTTCGCCGAAGTCATAGTGCCGCTCAACCATGAACAGCGTGCCACCGAGGATCGCGCAGTTGACCGTTATCAAGGGCAGGAAAATTCCCAGCGCGTTGTACAACTTGGGCACATAGCGGTCTAGTATCATTTCAAGAATTTGTACGAGAGCTGCGATGACACCGATGTAGCTGACCAGACCCAGGAAACTCAGGTCGACTTCCGGTAAACCGGCCCACGCGAGCGCACCGTCCGCCAGGATGAAGTTGTAGATAAGATAATTGACGGGAACGGTAATCGTCTGCACGGCGATTACGGCGAGGCCGAGGCTGATCGCCGTTTCGACACGTTTTGAAATGGCCAGAAACGTGCACATGCCCAGGAAGAATGCGAGTGCCAGGTTTTCGACAAATACCGCTTTGATAAATAGACTGACGTAGGCTTCCATTAGTAAACGTCCGTTCGATGTACTTCATGAATCTGGTAGTCGGCGTGTTCAACCTGCTGCTTGCGCCAACTCCGAATCACCCAGATTAGGCCGCCAATAATGAAAAATGCGCTGGGCGGCAGCAGCATCAGGCCATTAGCCTGGTACCAGCCACCGTCCTGCACGAGCTCAAGAATCGGGTATCCGAGTAGCGTGCCGGCGCCGAACAATTCCCGAACTATTGCGACGGTGATTAGAATCAGGCTATAGCCGAGTCCATTACCGAGGCCATCGAGAAAGCTCAGTCCAACTGTGTTCTTCATCGCGAATGCTTCGGCTCGTCCGAGAACGATGCAGTTTGTAATGATCAGCCCGACAAATACCGACAACTGCTTGCTGGTTTCGAATGCATAAGCGCGCAACAACTGATCGGTCAGAATGACCAGCGACGCGATAATCGTCATATGCACGATGATGCGGATGTTATTCGGAATTCGGTTTCGAATGAGGCTGATTGTTGCGGACGACAAGGCGATAACGCTCGTCAGTGCGACGCACATCAACAAGGCGGGCAGCAATGATGTTGTTACAGCCAGCGCCGAACAGATGCCAAGCATTTGTAGCGTTACGGGATTATTATCAACCAACGGATCAATAATGATTTTGCGTACTTCGCTCATCTAATTGTCTCCAGATACGGGCCGAATCCTTCAGGTCCCATCCAGTGCTGGACGAGCTTGGTGACACCGTTGCCGGTGAGGGTCGCTCCGGATAGCCCATCGATCTGATGTGCGGCGTTTGGATTGGAACCGTCCTGCAGAACGAAACCACGCACGACTTCGATGCGTGGTGAGTTGCTCTCGCCATAAATATGCTTGCCCACCCACAAGGAACGCCAATCTTCCTTGTCGATCTGGTCGCCCAGCCCGGGAGTTTCGGCGTGTTCGAAAAACCGAATTCCCTTAACGGTATTGCCATCCGGTGCGACCGCGAGATAGCCACGCATGGTTGACCACAAGCCAGGGCCGCTGATGGGTAAGATAATTTGCTGCACGGTTCCGCCGTCTTTCTCGACGTAAATTTCAATGCTTTCACCACTGGCGATTTCGACGTTGCTCGCCTCAATTGACGCGAACAGCTCGGCAATGTCAGCATCAGCTCGCATCAGTCCGGCCACCTCCAGAATAATCCGCTGTCGATATTCTTCGGCATTCTTGAGTTGTACGGGCTTCAGAACAACAGCAGCGCTCGCAACGAAAATCGAGCAAATCAGGCTGAGGCCTATTGAAATAAACAGCGTGTTGGAGATGCTATCGCGGTCAAATGTCTTTTTGTCAGGCATGTCGATTTCGCCTCCGTCGGACATTCGCTTGAATGACAAAGTGATCAATCACTGGCGCAAAAATATTTGCGAATAAGATGGCCAGCATGATGCCTTCCGGAAATGCTGGATTGATAACTCGAATCAGCCAGGTCATGAAGCCGATAAGCAGTCCGAACACCCACTTGCCGGTATTCGTTTGCGCTGCGCTGACCGGGTCGGTCGTCATGAAGATCGCGCCAAACGCGAATCCGCCCAACACGATGTGCCAGTGCCAGGGCATGGACATCATCGGGTTCGCGCTGTCGCCAGTGAAGAGCAGTGCCGGAATGATGAGCCCGGCAAAAGAGGCGACCATAATTCGCCATGACGCGATGCGGGTAAAGATCAGGAATGCGGCACCTAACAAGCAGGCGAGAGTCGATGTTTCGCCGATCGATCCCTGCATCTGGCCAAGAAATGCCTGTGACCAGGTCAGGCCGCTGGCCATCAATCCTGTCATGCCTTCTGTAGCGCTGATACCGAGTGCGGTCGCCCCGCTAAAGCCATCAACCGCCGTCCAGACAGCGTCACCCGATATCTGTGCCGGGTAGGCGAAATAAAGAAAAGCTCGCCCCACCAGTGCTGGATTCAGGAAGTTCTTACCGGTACCACCAAAGACTTCTTTACCAATTACGACACCGAAACTGATACCAATCGCGACCTGCCAAAGTGGCGTAGTAGCCGGCAGAACCAGGGTGTACAACATCGAGGTAACAAAAAAGCCCTCGTTGATTTCGTGATTTCTGACGCCGGCAAACACGACTTCCCAGAGCCCTCCAGCGGCCATCGTCACGGCGTAAATAGGTAAGAAGTACAGGAGTCCATGGGCGAAACAGTCGTAAAAATTTTGTGGGTCGTAACCGGCACCAAGCAACGGTAGGATCATGCCACGCCAGCCTTCAATACCGTCCAGGCCCATCACAAGCAGGGCGGTGTTCGCCTGGAAGCCGGTATTCCACATGCCGACGATCGCAGCCGGTGTCACCGCAAACACCACCAGAATCATGACGCGTTTCAGGTCGAGTGCATCACGAATATGCAAAGACCCGCGTGCGACATCCGGCGGTGAGTAGAATAACGTGTCGACCATTTCAAAGAGTGCATGAAACCTGACGAAACGTCCGCCCGGTACAAACAGCGGCTCAATCCGATCCAAAAATGAACGCAATCGTTTCATCAGCCGTTCACCTCGATTTCGTGGAGACTCTTGCGTAAGTGCCGTCCGTAGTCGTACTTGCCGTTACAAACGAATGAGCAAAGCGCGAGATCCTCTTCGTCGAGTTCCAGGCAGCCCAGATCGCGAGCGGAGTCTGTGTCACGAACAAGTAACGCTTTAAGCAGTGGAGTTGGCAGGATGTCGAGAGGCATGACTTGTTCAAAACTACCGATCGAAACCATGGCTCGTGGGCTGCCATTTTGTGTGGTCGTCAAGTCGTAGCTAGCGGAGCCGAACAGATTGCCGAAGAAGCCGCGGGTGAACGAAAACTTGCCGATACCCGGACGCATGAATGACAGGAATTCACGTGGGCTGCCCTCCTTTAAAACGGTAATCTGATTGTCGTAACGTCCTAACCAGACTGCCCATCCCGCTGCGCGATGACCATTTAGAACCGAGCCGGAAACGACGCGAACGTCGGAGTCGGCAAGCTCGCCGTCAACCAGTTCCGTGGTATTCGCGCCCAGGCGGGTGGTTAGCAAGCGTGGTTTCAATACAGAGGGCCCACTGAGCGCGATGATACGATCGACCGACAATAGACCTGTGGCAAACAATTTGCCGACAGCAATGACGTCCTGGTAGCCGATGTGCCATGCGACCTGCTTTTCATCGACAGGACAAAGCAAATGAATATGCGTGCCAGCGAGCCCGGCCGGATGCGGTCCGGCGAACTGGCTGTGTTGAAAATCACCTGAGTCCGGACAAGTGATCGAACTTTCCGCTGCCGTACAGATATGAACCGTGCCGTCCGTTAGCGCCGCGAGGATGCAAAGGCCCTGCTGAAATGTCTCGCTGTCACGCCGTATGACGACATCAGGGTTCGCGGCAAGCGGGTTTGTGTCGATCGCCGTCACGAAAATCGCTGCGGGTACATCGTCAGGCCGTGGAATCTTGCTGAATGGGCGGGTACGAAACGCGGTCCACAGGCCGGATGCCAATAAGTTGTCTCGTACGGCCTGGCGGCTGATGTTCTGCAATTCATTCGACTCGTAGGCCGCAAATTGCTCTTCGTCATCGCCCTCGAGATCGATAACGACGGACTGCAGCACACGACGCTCACCGCGATTGATAGCCGCGACTTTGCCGGCTCCCGGCGAGGTGAATTGCACGCCCGGGTTCTGTTTGTCGCTAAATAGCGCTTGTCCGAGCTTCACATGGTCGCCAACAGCGACCAGCATCCCTGGTTTCAGGTCAACAGTATCGGGCCCCATCAACGCGACAGAAGATACCTCTCTGGCGCTTGAAATCTCTTGTTCAGGAGACCCCGAGATCGGGATATCAAGACCTTTCTTTATCTTAAAAAGCAATTTTAAACACCATACATCCGGCCAGCCAGATGCAACCTATTGTGTGAATTCCCAAGGTTGACTCAATCGCCTGAGTCATCGTTTTTCGGTCCTGAATACCACCGCGAATGGCATTTGCAGCCCGCCACGCCAGTACCAGGAGTCCGAGTGGAACCAGCGGCGCGAGTAGCGGCAATATCTGCTGCAGTGTCATATAGACAATGACGATTGCTGCGGCAACGTGCAGGACGAAATAGAGTTGCGAGGTACCCGGCAAGCCCAGCCGCACGGGTAGCGTGTTCTTGCCAGTGCTGCCATCGGCCTCGATGTCCGGTACTTCATTGATTAGCAAAATAGCGCCAACCCAGGCACTGATCGGAAGCGAGAAAAGCACTAGCGCGGTGTCGATCGGGGCGCCTTGCAGCCATGCAGCACCGGTTACTGGCAGGACACCGAAAGCTACCGCTACGGCGGTTTCACCGATTCCCAATGAACTTAGTTTTATCGGGCCGAGAGAATAGAGGACGCCGAGTACGATTCCAGCGAGGCCGAACAGCAATATGGCCGGACCTTTTTGAATGGTGAGCGCCAGACCCAGCAGCATTGCCGTCGCTATCAGGCCCATGCCAAGGCGTGTCATCCGCGACTGGCTGAGAATGCCCATCTGAATGAACCGGGACCCGCCGGTGTAGGGATAAATTCGTTCCTCGTTTAGTCGATCAGTGCCGATTGTCTCGTCGCCGACGTCGTTTAGAACATTACTGGCGGCCTGTACGCAAACGGTGGCGACCAGCGCAAGAACGAACACATAAATGTCCACTGTGCCTGCGACGAAGGCCCCCCAGCTCGTACCAGCGATGACAGGGAGCGCGGAGGCCGGAAAAAACTGCGGCCGTGTTGCGTGAAACAGGCGTTTGGCGGAGCGGAAGCCAGACGTTCCAGCGAATTCTTCCGGGGCAGGATTGATAGGTCGAACGGATTCTTGTGACATTTTTATGTTCCGTGTCTGGAGGATTCTTTATACCGATATTGCCACGCATAAACATACGCGCAAACCGAACGATGAATCAGGGATTAATACCGGGAACTTGTCGGATCCCGAGAGCTCCAATTACGCCACTTATCCGCCGCCGAGGCAAATGCCTCGCGAATTAGATACAATTGAAAGCAAATCACACATGGGATTAGAAACATCATGAAATTCAGTAGTTTAGCAATATTGTGTTTATCCGGCTTTGTTCTTGCCGGTTGCAGCGGCAAAGATAGCTCAGAACAGCCCGCAGCGAGCGATGCGGCAGATGAAATCGCCGTAAGCGAGGCCGAATTGGCGGGCAATCCTTTCATGGCTGAATGGGATACGCCCTACGGTGTTCCACCTTTTGCCGATATTGAGGATGAGCATTACATGCCTGCGGTGAAGAAAGGCATTCTGGAAATGCGTGCCGAAATTGCGGCGATCGTTGAGAACCCGGACGCGCCAACGTTCGACAACACGATTCTTGCGATGGAGAAAGCCGGCAAGCTGATCAATGATGTCGCGAACACCTTTTTCAATATTACCGGCACGGAATTAAATGATACGTTGCAGGCTCTGCAAACCGAGATTTCACCGATGTTGTCGCGGGAATTTGATGCGATCAATTTGAATCTCGATTTGTTTGAGCGCGTTCAATCTGTCTACGCACAGAAAGACGAGCTCGATCTGAATGAGCAGCAGGCGAGACTGCTGGAACTGACTCACCGGGGCTTTATCCGTTCCGGCGCGGCATTCCCGCAAGACGTTAAAGACCAGATCACCGATATTAATGCTGAGATTGCAGGCCTGACGACCAAGTTCGGTCTCAATCTGCTTGCGGCGACCAAAGGCTTCAAACTGGAAATTACCGATGAGGCCCAGTCCGCCGGTCTGAGCGACGATTTCAAAGCATCCGTTTGGGATGACGAGGCCGGTGCCTGGGTTATCGGTCTAAATCGTTCGGCGTACGAGACATTCATGGTGCAGTCTGAAGTTCGCGAACTGCGCGAGCAGTTGTTCAACGGCTACCGCCTGCGTGCATCCTCCGGCGATATCGACAATGGCCCACTGGCTATCCAGGTGGCTCAATTACGCGCCAAACGTGCGGAGCTGATGGGTTACGAATCACATGCGCACTACCAGCTGGAACAGCGCATGGCGAAGACGCCTGCCGGTGCCGAGGACTTCCTGCTAAGAGTCTGGCGTCCCGGACTTGCGCGAGCCAAGGAAGAGCTTGCCGATATGCAGGCGATGGTCGGTGATGAATTCACCATGGCCGGTCATGATTGGTGGCATTACGCAGAGAAGGTTCGTAAAGCGCGCTACGATATTGACGAAAATGAACTGAAGCCGTATTTCGAACTGGAAGCTGTTCGAGCGGGCGCCTACGAGATGGCAAATCGATTGTTCGGTGTCACATTCGAGCTGGTTGATGTGAATGGCTGGAACAAAGTCGTAAACTCGTACGACGTTAAGGATGAAAATGGCAATCACCTGGGGCTGTTCATGTCCGACATGTATGCCCGTGATTCAAAGCGTGGTGGTGCATGGATGAGTGCCTACCGTTCCTCATCGAACATAGATGGCGAGGTCATTCGGCCGCTCATCACGAATAATCTGAACCTGTCGACGCCGCCAGAAGGCGACCCGACACTGATGCGTTTTTCCGAAGTGGCGACACTTTTTCATGAGTTCGGACATGCGCTGCACGGACTGATGACACAAATCGATTACCCAACCTTCTCGGGTGTCGACGGACCACGTGACTACACGGAGTTCCCGGCGCAGATATTGGAGCACTGGGCAGCGGAGCCGGAAATGCTGGCACTGTTTGCTACTCATTATCAAACCGGTGAAGTTATTCCGCAGGAACTCGTCGAGCGCATGCTTGCAGCAGGAAACTTCAACAATGGCTTCGGCACGACGGAATACATCGCTGCCTCGTTGCTCGATTTACGCTGGCACATGCTGAGCTCGGAAGAGGCAGCCAAGCTTACGGATGCACGTGCATTTGAGCAGGAAGTCCTGCGTGGTTATGGGCTGATCGATGAGATCGAGCCACGCTACCGTTCGCAATACTTCAGTCACATTTTCGCCGGCGGCTATTCTGCTGGTTATTACGCGTACCTGTGGTCAGAAATTCTTGACGCTGATGGTTTTGCCGCCTTCAAGCAGGCAGAGAATATTTTCGACCCGGCGACAGCAGCGCGTCTGAAGAAGTGGGTATATGAGTCAGGTGGCTTGCTCGAAGCGGATGAGCTGTATCGTAACTTCCGTGGTCAGGATCCGAGCATTGAGCCTTTGCTGGAAGGGCGCGGATTTGAGGTTACGGAATAAACCGGACGATTGCCCACCAAAAACCGACGAATCCGATTAAAGCCGAGCTCGGCAGTACGACGAATTGTCTGTACTGCCGGGCACCGGTCGGGTCATGCAGGGCGCGGCGTAGCCCAAAGCCCAGAATGGCCGCCGCCACGATCACGGCCAACTGCCCGATTTCAACACCCACGTTGAAACTGATCAATGCACTCCAGAACTGACCGGACGGCAGTCCAAGGTCACCGAAAAAGCCGGCAAATCCCATACCATGCACCAGCCCAAAGCCGAACACGACGGCAGGACGCCATTTGGTCATTTCTTTGAAAAACAGGTTCTCCACGGCCACAAATCCGATCGTGAGAGCGATCAATGGCTCCACGACGGCAGGGGATGGCGTGATGACACCGCTGGCCGCCAGGGCCAGCGTCATGGTGTGTGCGACAGTAAATGCTGACACCTGAATGATGAGAGCGCGAAACCGGACAGACGCCAGGAATATCGCCAGTACAAACAGTATGTGATCAAGCCCGTCGGGCAAGATGTGTCGAACGCCAATCGTTATATAAAGCGCGGCCGTGGAGCCGATACTGCGCTCATTGCCGAACTCGTCGCGTACGGATGGCATATCGGTTTGCTGTAACTTGCCTTCCGCGCTGTTGAGTTCTGCGAGGGCAGCACAGAGCGCCGGGTCCATGCTGTCATCGCCGGGCGCGCAGAAGTCGTCCTCCGGATGGGCGAGAACGACGTACGAGGCCAGCAGAGTTATCAGCAACAGGGAATAGCGAAGCGACTTGCGCATAGAATTAAGTGCCCTTATCAGCCCAAGCTCAGGACGACTTTTCCCAGCGCACGGCGTTCAATAATGAGCTGGAATGCCTTTTCGAAATCCTCGATGGGAAATAGTTCGGTGACGGTGGGCTGCAGCTTGCCGGTGGCGACTAAAGCGGAAATTTCGCTCATATTCTGGATTTGCAGAGCCGGATTTTTCGCCGCCCAGGTTCCCCACCAGACGCCGACGATTTTGGCTTCTTTCAGTAGTGCGATATTGGCCGGAAATGAGGGAATATCGCCCGAGGCAAATCCAACGACCAGATAGCGGCCGTGCCAGGCCAATGCACGCAGCGCCTGTTGCGCGTGCTCGCCACCCACCGGATCGTAAACGACGTCAGCGCCACCGCCGGTCAACTCCTTAACCCTTTCTTTGAGCGGCTGTGTGGAATAATTGATAAGTTCGTCGGCACCGGCGGCACGTGCGAACTCGAGTTTCTCATCGGAGCTGGCGGCGGCGATAACGCGAGCGCCCATTGCCTTGGCAATCTGAACGGCCGTAATGCCAACGCCGCCTGCAGCCCCCAGCACGAGCAGTGTTTCTCCTGCCTGAAGTGCGGCGCTTTGCTTGAGTGCGTGATAGCTAGTGCCGTAAGTGACGGCAAAGCCAGCAGCCTGTTCGAAACTGAGTTTGTCAGGTACCGGCAATGCGGCATTCCGGTGAACTTTGCATTTTTCGGCGAATGCGCCGCCACGTGGTGCGACGATCGCTTTATCGCCGACTGCAAACCGGGTTACCTTCGAACCGACCGCACTCACGATACCACTGGCTTCGTTTCCAGGGATAAACGGTGGTGGAATCTTGTCCTGATACTTGCCTGCAATTATGAGAATATCGGGGAAGTTAATGCCTGCTGCCTTTACGTCGATAAGAACTTCTTCGTCGTCGGGTACGGGATCATCCCATTCTTCTATTACGAGATCCGTAACCGGACCCCAGGCCTTGCAAGTCAGAGCGCGCATATTTTTGCTCAAGTTTCGGGTCGACAATACTCGCACACCCATCAGGAGTTTCTCAATGTTACGCAATTTGTGGTTAGTCGTTTTCTCGGTCCTGTTGATTTCCTGCGCAGAGAAAGACACCTACGATCCGGCTCACGACTACTTTTCGTACGCGAACAGTGATGAATTCGTAACACAGCATCTTGCGCTGGATCTGGACGTTGATTTCGATAGTCAAACGCTGACTGGCAGCGTAATGCTGCACATGAATGTGCTCGATACCTCCGCCAGCAAGATCGTTCTCGATACTCGTGACATTGTCATTGAAAACGTCGTGTTTCTTAGCGCGAACGGCACAGTGGAAGCAGCAATATATGAGATGGGCGAAACCGACGCGGTCAAAGGAACACCATTAGTTATCACGGTACCTGGCCAGATTGTCGGTGAAACCGCAGTTGAAGTTCGCATCGGTTATGTAACCAGCCCGCAGGCCTCCGCACTGCAATGGCTCCCGCCGGAGCTGACCGCGGGCGGCAAGCACCCGATGATGTTCTCACAGTCGCAGTCGATTCATGCGCGTAGCTGGATTCCTTTGCAGGATACGCCAGCGGTCCGCATTACCTACGAAGCGCGTATACATACGCCGGACGAACTGCTTGCGGTGATGAGTGCTAATAATGATCCGCTGACGCCCCGAAGCGGTGAATACGAATTCGACATGCCGCAGCCAATCCCGGCCTATCTGCTCGCTATCGCCGTCGGCAATCTCTATTTCGCACCGTTGGGCGAGGACACAGGCGTTTACACAGAACCTGAATTACTCGACGCGTCGGTGTTTGAGTTCGCGAATACGCAGGACATGCTGGAAGTAGCAGAGGAGCAGTTCGGTCCCTACCAATGGGGACGCTACGACCTGCTGGTATTACCACCTAGCTTTCCATTCGGTGGTATGGAGAATCCGCGCTTGTCATTCCTGACGCCCAGCCTGCTGGCGGGTGATCGCAGTCTCGTTTCGGTGGTTGCGCACGAACTCGCACACTCGTGGTCCGGCAACCTTGTGACCAATGCGACCTGGCGTGACGGCTGGTTGAACGAAGGCATGACGAGTTATCTTGAGTCTCGATTAATGGAAATCATATACGACAAGGATCGTGTTGATGAAGAGCGGGTGCTGGGTTATGAGGAGTTGCTGGGCAACTTCGAAACCGTCCCATTAGAACGACAGGGTCTGGCACCACGCCTTGAGTCTGGTGATGCAGACGATGTGCAAGGAACGATTCACTATCACAAAGGGCAGTTGTTTCTACAGCACCTTGAAAACAGTTTCGGCCGGGAGCGATTCGATGAATTCCTGCTCGGTTATTTCGATGACTTCGCTTTTCAAACCATCACTACCGAAGTCTTTGTCGATTACCTCGATGAGCACCTGCTGAGCGGAAGTCCAAATGTAATATCGCTGCAGCAGGTCGAGGCGTGGATGTATCAGCCAGGTCTGCCAGACGATGCCCCGATTCCGACATCGACAACATTGAATGGTGCTGCCGAGATGGCCGCGGCATGGGCGATCGGCGAGGCATCACTGGAGGATATGCCAGTGGCGACCTGGAGCCCACAAGCGCTGATCCATTTCATAAACAGCCTGCCGGTAAATTTGCCAGAGGATAAGCTGTTGGCACTGGACGAGGGCTTGCAGCTCAGCGACACGAATAACGCAGAGGTCGCCCGCACCTGGTTCATACAGGTTGCGGTACGCCGCTATGAACCGGCCTATGCGAAGCTGGAACAGCATCTGAACCGCTACGGCCGGACCCGGCTGGTAGCACCTGTTTATGGTGCGCTGGCCGCCAATGGTCAGGATGCCGGGTTGGCGAGGTCGATGTTCGCGAAAGCACGCGGCGCCTATCACCCACTAACCAACGGCTACATAGAAAGGACGTTGCAGAGGGAAGCTAATGAATAGACACCTTTCAGCAGTCGCAGCACTGCTCCTGATCGCAGTCTGTCCGACCGACGTAACGGTCAAACCTGCATTTGCTGATTCCAGCAATACTGACGCCGCGAATTTTGGCGACATCGATGAACAGCTCTTCTGGAGCTACGAGCAGAAACTTGCCGGCTTTCGCAACATGGAAAAGATCGGCCCGACTCGACTAATTCCCGCCAGCGACACTCCCCACCTGTTGCCCAAAAACGAGATTGATCTCGGCGGTGTCGAGTTTTCGATCGACGCGGCGGTAACAACGGTAAACGAGTATGTCGAGAGTCAGAAAGTCGTTGGACTCATTGTTGTTAAAGACGGTGCTATCGTTTATGAGCGTTATGAGCTCGGTAATACTGAAGAATCGCGATGGATATCCTATTCCGTTTCGAAATCGGTTACATCGATGTTGGTTGGTGCTGCTGTCAAGGATGGTTACATCGAGAATATCGACGAGATGATTACAGACTATGTGCCGCGGCTAAAAAACTCCTCCTACGATCAATCCAGCATTCGAAATGTGTTGCAAATGGCCTCGGGAGTTACGTGGGACGAAGACTATGCTGATCCGGAATCCGACGTCAACACGATGTCGTGGGCAACGCTTGATGCCTACGAATATTTGCGTGACAAGAAACGTGCCGCGGAGCCGGGTGAAGTATTCAACTACAACACGGCAGAATCCAATCTTGTTGGCGATGTTGTGCGCTCGGCAGTTGGCAATAATCTGTCGACTTATCTGGCTGAGAGAATCTGGAAACCGTTCGGCATGGAGCACGACGCGTACTGGGCGTTGACCGAGGCGGGTGGCGGAGAGTTCGGCGGCTGCTGCATTAACGCGACGCTGCGCGATTACGCGAGGATTGGATTGTTCGCGATGAATGGCGGTGTGTTGGCCGACGGTACAGAGGTCTTACCTGAGGGCTGGATGGCAGATTCGACATCGCCTTCAAAAGGCTACGAAAGATACGGTTATTTCTGGTGGCTTCGCGGCGGCCAGACCTTCGCCGCTAGTGGAATATTTGGCCAACAAATACATATTGATCCTGCGAACAACCTCGTAATCGCACTGCATAGTGTCCGTGATGACGCGAGTAACCCGGAGGACTGGCGACTACAACGCGCTGCATTTGCCGCACTCGCCGATGCTGCAAAGAACCTGGGAGACGATCATGAATAAATGGACAGCAATATTAGTTCTGATTCTGCCTTTGGGCTGCTTGGCCGACAGGGTCGTCCCTATCGATAAGGTGGAAGATAATGTCAACATTCGATTGTCGCCGGATGCGTCGTCGGAGATCGTCGGCCGACTTGATCAGGGCTCCTCGACTGAGTTGGTTCGTTCGATCGATGGTTGGCATGAGGTCGAACTGGAAGGTGATGCAACCGGATACATCAGCTCCGACTGGACGCGGGTCGTCACGGATGAGGTCGCGGTAGAAGAGGTTCCAGACCAAGTCGTCGACTCGGTAGTTGCAGAGGCAGTGGTCGAAGCCCCGCTTGATGAGGTCACAGAGTCTGCGGATTCGATTGCCGACGTTGTCGCAGAAGACGTCGTAGAAGAAATCGTAGAAGAAGCCGCAGAAGAAGTCTTAGAAGAAATTGCAGAAGAAGTGGTGCAGCCAGAAACAGAAGAGGTCACCACTGAGGCAGTACCTGAGGAGACTCCTGAAGTGCCAGGCAAACAGGTTGAGGACTCGCTTAGCGAATTGAAAGGTACTCGGAATTTCCTGGTCAAATTTCGCGACGAGACGGAAGGCGGCAACTCGCAGATCTACGATGATGGAAATCAGGTCGGTATTGGAACGACGTCACCGAAACAACGCCTGGAAGTGAATGGCAGCATTCAAATTCACGAACAAAACAGTAGTGTTGCCGGCCTGATGATCACCCAGTCAACCGGGGACACTGGCTACATCATGCACAATCGCGCCAGCACGCTCACCATTGGGGCAGGGTCGCAGGACCGAATTACGATCGACAGAGACGGCAACGTTGGTATCGCGGTGTCACGTCCTGATCACCCATTGGAATTGGCGAGCGGTGCACATGTCACGGCCGGGGGCGTTTGGACGAACAGCAGTTCACGGGACAAGAAGGAGAATATCGTGTCATTGCCAGCGGATGCCGCAACGTCCGCGTTGATGTCACTGCAGCCCGTGGTATTCAATTACCGCAACGAGATCGATGAGGACTACGTCGGGTTCATTGCGGAAGATGTGCCGGACCTTGTCGCGGTCGCGGATCGTGATGCACTGAGTACGATGGATATTGTTGCCGTTCTAACGCGCGTCGTGCAGGAACAACAAAGTAAAATCAAAGAGTTAGAGGCACGGCTTGACGCGAAGTAAGTGTGCTGTAGCGTTGAAAATATGTGACAGCAGTCAAGGGTTTTTCGGGGCTCAGCGACCATAATGGCGGTCTACAGGAGCGCTAATGTCATATCTCAGAATATTTTTGTTGTTGTCAGTTTTTTGCTGCGGCTCGGCTATGGCTGATATCTGGAAGTGGGTCGATGCCGACGGCAAAACGCACTTCGTTGATACAAGCACTGCCATCTTCACGTGGGTCGAGGAAGGCAAGATTTTCTACAGTGATAGGCCCGATCATGAAGACGCCGTAGCGGTCCAGCTAATTTGGGTATCGAAGGGACAATTGGAAGAGGAGGAAAACGTGGCGTCGGATTCCGACGATGGCGAGTTCCCGGGGGAAACCCCCGCGCAGCGAATCGAGCGCGAAGAAGCAGAAGCGTATTACTGCAAGCGTGCAACCGAAATCTACGACTCCTACGAAAATGCACCACGTCTCTACCGCACCAACGATGACGGCGAGCGTGAGTACTTGTCTGAAAAGGAAGCCAAAGCGACAATGGGCGAGACGAAAACAAAGATGGACGAACTTTGTAAGTAAGCAGGCGCAAGGACTTACTGATCTGTCATCGAAATCTTGTCTTCGGCAAGGAACTTGCCATTTCTGAGGAAAGACTCCGTATTCCGAAATACGACCCTGCTGCGTGTGATGTAGCGGTGTGAATTGCCGACGACCAGGAAATCGTCCATCCCGCCGATGCGAGTACTGGCCACAGAGACCTTGCCGTCGTCCGGGTTTGGCAGCATGGCTGATGTAA
This sequence comes from Woeseiaceae bacterium, assembly GCA_021773055.1. Lineage (GTDB taxonomy): Bacteria > Pseudomonadota > Gammaproteobacteria > Steroidobacterales > Woeseiaceae > UBA1847. The sequence continues at coordinate 12,973 of JAJFKV010000054.1, read as the reverse complement.
ATACGTTGATAGTGCCGGTTCCGGCTATTACACCCAGCTCGAAATCGACTGGCCCTAACTTTGACGGCATGCTGTCGGCGTCCGTTCCCAGTTGCGCTCCCGCATCGCCACTCAACATTTCGAAGCCCGGCCAGTCGCGAGTCTTGTCGATAATTTCACTGCCCTGATTCGGTGGTCCGAGCATGACAACGCGACCAAGATCGGGAATGTCTGCGTACTTATTCTGGTAGCGAAGCAGTATTCCCCCTATAGAGTGTGTCACGAAGTGAATTTGCGTCGCGCCGGTTTCGCGACATTTGGTGAGTCCTTCTCCGACGGCCAGCGGCGCGATGTCTTCGATCGATCCGCCCTGAGACGGGTAATCGACATTGGCCGTCGTAAACCCTGCTGCCTGCAGAGCCTCGGCCATTGGGCGCATGGCTCGCCAGCTTCGGTTCAGGCCATGTAGCAGCACGACGCATTCACTTGAGCTGCCTGCCGTGACCACCTCAACTCTGGCCTCTGTTGCGCAGGCGCTGAGAAGGCAGAACAGAACTATTAATGACAGGCTGAAGAAGTGACGATTCATATACTGAGTCTGCCAAACATCCGGGATATTCGCACGTGCGAAATGCGTATTGCTTTGCCTATCGCCCGGAATCAGTATAATCGGCCGTTGTCATCAGGGCCTTAGAGGTTTCATTGGAAACGTCTCTTTTAGATCAGGGAATTACGCTCATGCTGGTTGGTATGGGGACGGTCTTTGCGTTCCTGACCATTCTGGTCGTTGGTATGTCGCTTATGTCTGCTATTGCGACGAGACTTGGGCCGACGGTGGACGGTGAGGATGTCAGCGAAGAAGAACTTGCGGCTATTACGGCGGCAATTTCACAACACAGAAACAAGGCGACGAGATAGATCGAATGACTGCTAAGAAACCACTCGGAATTACCGAGCTTGTGCTGCGCGATGCACACCAGAGCTTGCTTGCAACTCGAATGCGAATTGACGATATGCTGCCGATCGCCGGCAAGCTGGATCAGGTTGGATTTTGGTCCATGGAGTCGTGGGGTGGTGCGACCTTCGATTCGTGTATTCGTTACCTGGGAGAAGATCCCTGGGAGCGCATACGTCTTCTGAAGGCGGCGATGCCAAATACGCCGCAGCAAATGTTGTTTCGTGGCCAGAATATTCTCGGCTATCGTCATTACGCAGACGACCTTGTCGAAAAGTTTGTTGAGCGTTGCGCCGTCAATGGCGTTGACGTATTTCGTATTTTCGATGCACTCAACGACCTCAGAAATCTTGAGATGGCCATCAAAGCGACACTAGCAGTCGATAAACATGCGCAAGGCACAATCTCCTACACAGTTAGCCACGTGCACACGGTCGATTTGTGGGTCGACATGGGCAAGCGCCTGGAGGACATGGGCGCACACTCAATATGTATCAAGGATATGGCAGGCTTGCTGCGACCGTATGTTGCTTTTGAACTGGTCAGTCGGCTGAAGGCGTCCGTCGATATCCCAATCCACATGCAATGCCATGCGACAACCGGACTATCAACGGCGACCTATATCAAGTCGATTGAAGCTGGTATCGACAATATCGATACCGCGGTTTCGTCCATGAGCATGACCTACGGGCATTCGCCGACGGAATCGCTCGTCGCAATGCTTGAGGGTACGGACAGAGATACGGGCCTCGACATTGGCCTCATCGAAGAAATCGCGGCGTATTTCCGTGAGGTTCGCAAGAAATATGCGAAATTTGAAGGTTCGCTCCGTGGCGTCGATTCACGAATTCTTATCGCGCAAGTTCCCGGTGGTATGCTGACGAACCTTGAGGGCCAGCTGCGCGAGCAAAACGCGAGCGATAAAATTGACGATGTTCTGGAGGAAATTCCACGGGTTCGTGCGGATCTCGGCATGTTGCCTCTGGTAACACCGACGTCGCAGATTGTTGGCACCCAGGCCGTGATCAATATTTTGTCGGGATCGCGATACAAGACGATCACGAAGGAGACCTCCGGCGTATTGAAAGGTGAATACGGTGAGACACCGTTGCCGGTCAATGCAGAACTGCAGGCGCAGGTCTTGGACGGCGCGGCGCCCGTGACTTGCCGTCCGGCAGACCTGCTTGATCCGGAGCTGGAGCAGCAGACGGTTGAGCTGCAACGCATCGCGAAAGAGAAGAACATCAAACTCGCGGACGATGTGGTCGACGACGTCCTGACGTATGCGTTGTTTCCGCAAATTGGCATGAAATTTCTTGAAAATCGCGACAACCCGGCAGCATTTGAACCGGCGCCAGGCGAGGGTGCTGAAGTCGCCGCTGCACCAGTAGCGGCTGCGACGGGTGGAGCTAGCGTTTACTCCGTTCGAGTCAATGGCAAGGCCTACGAAGTCGAAGTCGCGGAAAGTGGGCAACTCGCCGCAGTTGCGGCAGCACCTGCGGTAGTGGCGCAGCCGGCGGCCGCTGGCGAGGCTGTGAATGCCGTTCTCGCAGGCAACATATTCAAGGTGCATGTATCAAAGGGCGCTGTTGTGGAAAAGAATGACCCACTGCTGGTTGTTGAGGCCATGAAGATGGAGACGGTGATTAGTGCACCGAAATCCGGCACGGTGACCGATGTGTTCGTCAATGAAGGCGATGCCGTTGCGGTCGGTGATGCGATGGTCGCGATCGGCTAAGCATGGATCTCATCAGACAAATCTGGCTTGAGTCTGGTATCTACCAGATAACAGGAGGGCAAATCGCGATGCTCGCGGTGTGTCTGCTGTTGTTATATCTCGGCATCGTCAAGAAATTCGAACCGCTGTTGCTGGTTACGATCGGTTTTGGTGGATTGCTTAGCAACATACCCGGCGTTGAAATCGCGACTGGCAACGGTTTGCTGCATCTTGCCTACGAAGTCGGTATCGAAACCGGCGCTTTCCCGCTTATTATCTTCATGGGTGTCGGTGCGCTGACGGATTTCGGTCCCTTGCTCGCGAACCCGAAGACCTTGTTTCTTGGCGCTGCGGCGCAGTTCGGTATCTTCGCGACCCTGCTTGGCGCACTGGGCCTGACGGAATTGGGTCTGATGGACTTCTCGCTTCGTGAAGCAGCGGCAATAGGCATCATTGGTGGTGCGGACGGGCCAACGGCGATCTATGTCGCCGGAAAACTCGCGCCGAACTTGCTTGGGGCGATCGCCGTAGCCGCGTACTCGTATATGGCGCTGGTGCCGTTGATCCAGCCGCCGATCATGAGACTCTTGACGACTGAATCTGAGCGCAAGATTGAAATGGTGCAATTGCGAGAGGTTTCGAAAGCCGAGCGCATCATCTTTCCGTTGCTGTTGTTACTGCTGGTTGCGCTGTTGCTGCCTTCGGCAGCACCATTGCTGGGTATGTTGTGCTTCGGTAATCTCATGCGTGAGTGTGGAGTTGTCGACAGGCTATCCGATACGACACAAAATGCACTCATCAATATTGTGACCATTTTCCTCGGGCTGGCAGTCGGTTCGAAGCTTAGCGCGGAACAGTTTCTCGATTGGAGAACTCTGAGCATTTTGTTGCTGGGCATAGTTGCGTTTGCAATCGGAACGGCCAGCGGTTTGCTCATGGGCAAAGTCCTTAACAGGATTTCGAGCACGCCCATCAATCCTTTGATCGGTGCGGCTGGTGTATCGGCAGTGCCGATGGCTGCAAGAGTGGCGAATAAAGTCGGCCTCGAAGCGAACCCGCAAAATATTCTGTTGATGCATGCTATGGGCCCTAATGTCGCCGGAGTTATTGGTTCCGCGGTTGCCGCCGGTATCATGATAATGTTCGCATCTTAAGCGCCATCATCGGCCAGTAAGCGGAACAACAATGACGTCTTTATCGATCGTAATCCCCGCCAAAAATGAGGGCGGTGCCATTGGCACTGTCGTATCCAAAGCACGCGAGCATTACGCGGATGCAGAAATAATTGTCGTGAACGATGGGTCCAGCGACGATACGGCTGCAGTCGCTGCAGATGCTGGCGCAACGGTTATCAGCCACCCGGAGAGTCTCGGCAACGGCGCCGCAGTTAAATCGGGTGTGCGGGCGGCGAGCGGAGACATCATCGCGTTCATGGATGGTGATGGCCAGCACGATGCGGCTGAATTTGCGCCCTTGATTGAACAGCTCAATAAGGGTTTCGAAATGGCGATCGGTGCCAGGGATACGGGGTCGCACGCGAGCGTTGGCCGCTTGTTCGCCAACGGCCTCTACAACGGCATTGCATCAATCATGAGTGGCCGCAAGATCCTGGATCTGACTTCCGGTTTTCGTGTGGCGCGTGCCGAAAAATTCAGGCAGTTCCTGTACTTGCTGCCAAATGGATTTTCATATCCGACGACCATCACCATGGCGTTTCTGCGTAGCGGCTATTCCATCACTTTTGAGCCGATCACTGCAGCTGCACGTGTGGGCAAAAGCCACATACGACCGATACGCGATGGCGTTCGATTTCTTATCATTATCTTCAAGATCGCGACATTGTATTCGCCACTTAAGATATTCCTGCCAACCAGCGGACTGTTCTTCGTCACTGGCGTTAGTTATTACGCCTACACTTATCTAACAGCGGGACGCTTTACAAATATGAGCATGTTGCTATTTAGTGCCGCCGTTATCGTCTTTCTGATCGGACTGATTTCCGAACAAATTACTGCGTTGACCTACAGCAGGTCCTGAATTCGCTTAGCGATTGTAGTGGTCTTCCAGAACCTGAGCGACGCAACTCGTCAGACGTTTGCCGGTCTCTATATGCAGAAATTCGTTCGGTCCGTGAGCATTTGACTTGGGGCCTAACAACCCCGTTATCAGGAACTGAGCCTCTGGGAATCGTTCGCCGAGCATTCCCATGAACGGAATGGTTCCACCTGTTCCCATGTACATGGAAGGTTTGCCGAAGAAGGCTTCAGACGCTTTATGCATGGATGCTTCAAGCCAATTGGCAACTTCCGGTGCATTCCATCCTGCCATCGTGGATTCGACGTCGAAGGCCACTTTCGCGAGTGGGGGCTTGTCGGCTTCAAGTACCGACTTAACGGCGTTAGCTGCATCGTTCGCATCACAGGTTGGCGGCAATCGGAACGACAGTTTCAGTTTCACATACGGGAGCTGCACATTGCCAGCATCAATCATCGAGGGCAGGCCCTCTGCACCGGTAACTGACAAGGTCGGTCGCCAGGTATTGTTCAGCAGTAGCTCGGTATGCGATTCGCCGGGTGAGGGATTCTCAACGGCCCACGGGAATTTCTCGTAAGTCAGTTCCTGCAGCGTTTCTGCTGCGAATTTCGCCTGCTGCATTCGTTGTTCTGGAATGTCGGCCTGCAATGCTTCGACGCGAAGTTGACCATTGCTTTCGTCTTCGATGCGGCTCAGTAATTGCCGGGCGGTTCGAAAGCTTGACGGAACCACGCCGCTCGCTGTACCCGAATGCACACCTTCAGTCAGCACATCGACACGCAGTGTGCCGGTCAAATTGCCGCGCAATGATGTCGTGCACCAAAGCTGGTCGTAATTACCGCATTCCGCGTCCAGGCACACCACCAGATCGGGTGAGCCGATCCGGTCTTCGAGCAAATCGATGTAATACGGCAGATCAAAACTGCCGCTTTCTTCACAGCCCTCGACCAGCACGACGCAATGTGCGTGCGGAATGCCTTGTTCCTGAAGTGCGCGGATCGCAGTCAGTGAACCGAAGGTTGCATAGCCATCGTCAGCGCCACCGCGGCCATAGAGTTTGCCGTCCTTGATGACAGGCGTCCATGGATCGAGGTCGTCATCCCAACCGCTGAATTCGGGTTGCTTGTCGTAATGACCATAAAGCAACACAACGTCATCTGAGTCGCCTGGAATATCGATGAACAACAGCGGCGTGCGACCTTCAATGCGCATTACCTCAATCGTCATGTTCTTGATGGCTTGCGTTTCGCACCAGGCCTCAAGCATGACGACTGCCTTGTCCATGTGGCCGTGTTGCTCCCAGTCCGGGTCGAAATGTGGTGACTTATTCGGAATCTTAATGTACTCGGAGATTTGCGGAATGATCTCGGAGTCCCACATGTCACCGACGAATGCTGCAGTTTTTGCGTTATCCATTTCTTTCTAGTCCGTAGTCAGTGAACGGATGAGAGTGCGCGTCATGCGTTCAGTTGTAATGAAACCCCAGTTGTAATCATCGTGATAATCGGCCAGCGGGTTTGCGGCGACAATATCTTCTTCACTCATGCCCTTGTTCAGCAGCGCTTTCACACGCTTCTCGGCATCGATCAACATATCCAGATCCTGTTGCACATCGGCCCGTGAAGCGACCGGACCATGACCAGGCATGAATTCGGTGTCGTCGTTGGACATATCAATCAGTTGTTGCATTCCAGCTTTGTAGCCGCTTACGCTGCCGCCGCTATCGTAGTCGATGAACGGAAACATTCCGCGGAACAACAGGTCGCCGGCCACAATGACATTGGCTTCGCGAAACAATATCGCTGCGTCGCCGTCGGTGTGGGCAGTTTCGATATGAAATACATAGGCCTCGATGCCGTTGATGTGAAAGGTCATCTGATCGGAAAACGTAATAATCGGTAACGCGCCCGGGCCGGTGTTCTGCTCGGGGTCATTTTCCATACGGCTGCGGAGATTGTCGTGAGCGACTATTATCGCGCCGTTCTCGGCCTGGAACTGATTGGAGCCCGTGTGATCACCATGGGCATGAGTATTGATGATGAAATCGGCTGGGCGACCGGCCAATTCCTCAATTTTTTCAAGCAGTGCGGGGCCGAGCGGTGCGAAGCTATCGTCAATAAGCACAACGTACTCATCGCCCACCAGCAAACTGGTAGCGCCAACAGGCAACTCGCTGTCAGCGCCCGTCAACAGATAGATGCCGGGAGAAACCTCTGTATGGTCAAACGCGGTCGGCATCCAGTCCTGCGCAAACGCCAGGGGCGCCGCAAGCATTGAAAGCAGGGCCAGTTTCTTCATTGCTGTCTCCAAATTTGATGGGACAGCGATTGTAACCTCGAATCGGCCCTTATTGGCGACCCGGGAACGAGAATTGAGCCTTCTCGCGAACGCCACCTGACGGCCAGCGCTGCGTTATGGTCTTGCGCCGGGTGTAAAACCGCACGCTGTCCGGGCCGTAAGCGAACAAGTCGCCAAACAGTGAGCGCTTCCAGCCACCGAAACTGTGGTAAGACACCGGCACAGGCAGAGGTACATTTATCCCGACCATACCGACCTGGATATTGTCGGCGAAATAACGCGCTGCTTCACCGTCGCGAGTAAATATGCAGGTACCGTTGCCGTATTCATGATCGTTGATGAGCTGCATAGCCTGTTCTTCTGACTCGGCGCGAACAACACACAAAACCGGACCGAAAATTTCCTCCTGATAGATACGCATGTCGGCCGTGACGTTATCGAACAGGCAGGGGCCGAGGAAGAAGCCATCTTCATGTCCTGCAACAACCAGGTCACGGCCATCTGCGACGAGATCGGCGCCTTCTTCTACGCCGAGGTCGACATAGCCGCGTACCTTGTCATAGTGCACCTTGGTGACCAGCGGACCCATATGGTTGGAAACATCGGTGCCAGAGCCAACCTTGAGTCCTGCGATTTCTGTTTGCAGCTTGCTGACAACCGAATCCGCCACTTCATCGCCCACACAAATCGCAACGGAGATCGCCATGCAGCGCTCGCCACAAGAGCCGAAAGCGGCGCCGATGAGCGCGTTTACGGCATTGTCGATGTCGGCATCGGGCATAACAATGGCGTGATTCTTCGCTCCACCCAGTGCCTGCACGCGTTTGCCGTTGCTGGTGCCCGTGCTGTAAATGTATTCCGCGATGGGCGTAGAGCCCACAAAACTGACGGCCTGCACGCGATCATCGTTGAGCAAGGTGTCGACGGCCTCTTTGTCGCCGTTGACGAGATTGAAGACGCCATCTGGCAATCCTGCTTCCTTGAGCAAACGCGCCGCAATCATCGGTGCGGTCGGGTCTTTTTCAGATGGTTTCAGAACGAATGTATTGCCGCAGGCGATCGCCATGGGATACATCCACATCGGCACCATCGACGGAAAATTAAAGGGTGTGATACCAGCGACAACCCCAAGTGGCTGGAAATCAGACCAACTATCGATACCTGGCCCGACGTTTTTCGAAAACTCGCCCTTGAGCAGTTCCGGAATGCCACAGGCGTAGTCAACAACTTCAACGCCACGACCAAATTCGCCCATCGCGTCATCAAGCACCTTGCCATGCTCGTCTGTAATGGCTGCGGAGATCTCTTCAGCATGTTCCTCAAGCAGTTGTTTGAACTTGAACATGATGCGTGCACGTTTTGCCGGCGGCGTATTACGCCAGGCAGGGAATGCGGCTTGTGCGGCGGCGATAGCACTCTCCACGGTTTCTTTTGATGCCATGGCCACCTGCCTGGTGACCTGACCAGTAGCCGGATTGGAGACAGGCTGCGGGCGATTGTTGTCGGCCACATCAGAGTTGTTGATGAAATGCCCGAGGGTTTTGCTAGCGTTCATGGTGTATCTCCAGAGATTGCTTACTCGATCGAGTCGAGCACGCGACGGACGGCGGCAAATGACTGCTCCATTTCGTCTGGCTTTGAGTTCAGGAAGGGTGAGAATTGCAGGATATCCATACCGTTGCGGATAACAAGCTTCTCATCCCAGAAACATTTCTTGTGTGCTTCACCACCGCGGGCCCCGGGTGCTCCGTCACGAGGCGCCATTTCAATGGCGCCCATGAGTCCGAAGTTGCGTACGTCGATGACGTGCTTTTGGTCGGCGAACGAATGCAGCAGGTCTTCAAACTGTTGCTCAAGGGCGGCCGACTGTTCGAAGATGCCTTCCTCCTCGTAGACATCCATCGAAGCCAGACCGGCTGCGGCGGCGACCGGGTGACCAGAATAAGTGTAGCCATGGAAGATCTCGACCATGTTCGGCGGGCCCTGCATGAAGGCATCGTAAACCGTGTCACGAACCAGCACGGCACCCATCGGAATCACCCCGTTGGTGAGTCCCTTGGCGGTCGTAATGATGTCGGGCGTTACACCGAAGCGGTGAGCACCAAACGGTGTTCCGAGGCGCCCGAATGCTGCGATAACTTCGTCAAAGATCAGCAGGATGCCATGTTGGTCGCAGATTTCACGCAGGCGCTGCAGATAGCCGGGAGGTGGTGGAATGACGCCAGCAGATCCTGCGACTGGCTCTACAATAACTGCGGCGATGTTACTGCCATCATGCAGTGCACAAAGTCGTTCGAGATCTTCGGCGAGCTCTGCACCGTGCTTGGGCAGACCACGCGAAAACGCATTGCGCTCAATATCGAGCGTATGGCGAAGATGGTCAACGCCAGGTAGCAAAGCTGTACTGAATATTTTGCGATTGGGAACGATACCACCCACGGACATGCCACCGAAATTGACCCCGTGATAGCCTTTTTCACGGCCGATCAGGCGACTTCGATTGCCTTCTCCGCGCGCGCGGTGATATCCGAGCGCTATTTTCAGCGCTGTATCTACGGACTCCGATCCGGAGTTAGTAAAAAAGCAATGGTCGATCCCGTCGGGTGCCATCTTGGTAACTCGGTCAGCCAGCTCGATAGCCTTATTGTTCGTCACCTGGAAGGACATGCAGTAGTCGAGTTTGGCGACCTGTTGTTGTACAGCCTCGACGATCTTCGGGTGGCAATGGCCGATACCCGACGTCCACAGACCCGAGAAAGTATCGTACAACTTCACACCGTCATCCGTGGTGTAGTAATGGCCGGACGCACCGCTAATCACGCGCGGGTTTGCCTTGAAATCGCGGTTCGCAGTAAACGGCATCCAGTAGGCGTCGAGGTTGCTGGCAGCAGTGGTCATGAGTATGGCTCCAGGTGAAATCGGCAAAGAGCAAGAATTCTACGCCTGGAAGCGGATGTTAAACAATTAGTTATGTGGGTATTTATAAGTTGTTGATTTTATTGCCAGCAGCCTTGAGAATGTTTACTAAGCTAAACAAAATACTGGGAAAATACTGTGGACTACGAAATAGGGCGACGCCTGAAGAGCATTCGCACAAGCCTCAATTTGTCGCAGCGACAACTGGCCCGTCAATCGGGGGTCGCGAATGCCACGATTTCCCAGGTTGAGGCTGGCAAGCTCAATCCGACGGTGAGCATGCTGAAAAAGGTACTCGACGGAATTCCCATCAGCCTCGGCGAGTTTTTTGGCAATGAGTTTGAAGTCCGTGACCGCGTCTTCTTTCGAGCCGAGGAATTGACGGAGATCGCCGACGGCGGTGTTTCATTCCGCCAGGTCGGCGCCAACCTGTCCAACCGGGCCATACAGTTCATTCAGGAGTGCTACCAGCCCGGCTCAGGGACAGGTAAGCACGCTATTTCTCATGAAGGTGAGGAATGCGGGATTATTCTCAGCGGACGCCTTGAGGTTACGGTGGGCGATGAAATGGCAATTTTGGGCAGAGGTGACGCCTATTACTTCAAGAGTAAGCAACCACATCAGTTCCGCAACACGGGCAGCGAACCGTGTGAACTGATCTCGGCGTGTACGCCACCAACCTTCTGATACGGAATACCACAAACTTGCTATTTGCTCTGGCTAATCACTGCCAAATAATGGCAAAGTTACGCCCTTCTTTTTCGTCAGTAGAGTTTTACATCCATGGGCCAGTTCGGCACAGAATTTTGCGATCACATTGCCATCGCTCGCTACGAGAATGATGCCTGGCAGGCGCCGTCGATAGAGACATTGAAGCCGCTGTCTTTGCACCCGGCCGCACATGTTTTTCACTACGCCAGTACCTGTTTTGAGGGCTTCAAGGCCTACCGCTGGGACGACGGCAAGGCGCGAATCTATCGTTTGCACGATCACGCCGCTCGCATGCAAAAAAGCGCAGCGTCGTTGCACTTGCCCGTGCCGGATGCGGACATGCTGGCCAGCATGGTGACAAATCTCGTCGCACACCATGTCGATGATATTCCCGCTCCACCCAGTTCCTTGTATTTGCGGCCGACACTCATCGGTACGCTCGAGAATATTGGCGCGGCGGCATCACCGTCTACAGAGGCGATGCTGTTCGTGCTGGCGTCACCGGTAGGTGACTATTTTTCAGGCGCTTCTGCGACATTGAAGCTGCTCGTTGAGGAGCAGCGGGCACGCTCAACCGAGCAGCTTGGCAGTACAAAGACCGGTGGCAATTATGCAGCGGCATTGGGCCCTACGCTTGAAGCCAAAGAGGAGTATGGCGCGGACCAGGTCTTGTTCTGTCCGAACGGAGATGTACAGGAAACCGGCGCTTCGAACTTCATGTTAATCAGTGACGATGAAATCATCACGAAGCAGCTCGACAGTACTTTCCTGCACGGCATGACACGCGATTCAGTATTAAAACTCGGCGCTGACCTGGGTTACAAAATCAGCGAGCGAGAGTTTACTGTGACAGAGCTTATGCAGTTGATAGTGACGTATGAAGCGGCGTTGTCAGGCACGGCAGCCTGCCTGTCTCCGGTTGGCAAAGTGGTCCACAACGGCGAGGAATTCACGGTGCGCGATGGCAATGCCGGACCGAACACCGAAAAGCTCCGCAAAGCGTTGCAGGATGTCCAGTACGGACTGGCACCTGATACGCACGGTTGGTTGACAGAGGTCGGTTAGTTCCGGCGTTCGAAGTGGATCTATTTGCGAGCTGTGAATTCGCTGGCGCCACTGAACTGTAAGATTCGGTCAGGGCTTGCCGTTGGAACTTCTGCTTGACCCTGGAAACCTGCCGCTCAAACGGCTAATTTCGGGGTAACATGGATTTCTGCTGGTGATCCAAGGCAGCCAGTCCGATATAGCAACGGAGATACATAATGGTTTCACCTGATCAGGCAGAAGCAGTCGCAGACATCCTATTGGAGCCCGCAAAGCAAGAGCGTGCCGCCAAGCAAAAAAAACTAGCTCGACGGAAAGCAATCCAAACTAGCCTTCATGAATCACTTGAAGTTTACGTTCCCGCGGTAACTTAATTTTCCAGGCGACCAATAATCCTCCTGCGGGAGGATCACCGGCCGCTCTACTTTGCAAACCTATCGGTCACGCTGTTCGCTCGATAATCTCCGCTTGTGACCGATTGCGGCCGTTCGTTGATGAAGAATCTCACGCCTCCGGAGAACTAGGAAAAGGCCTATCGACCCGCTCAGCTCAAAGATTCTTATTGTACTAGCGACCTTCGCCGCGGTGATCGCATTGGCCCTTGTGTTCAAGCCGACTGGGTTTCTAGGGCATTGGAAGCAATTGGCGAATGTGTTCGAGACGCATCGCAGTCCAAGTCGATTCTCTTTCCCAAATCAACGAATCTATGTGGGATATCTGTCTGAGCATCGTCTGCATTGGTTTCCTTGGCAGCGCCGGTCTTGGCAAATAGATGGCGGGGAATATGCGCTATTCGATGTCGAGTGCGATGAGGAAGGCCTTTGGTTGAATCACAAAGGGGACACCGAGTCGAAATGTCCAGAGATGATGCAAATACCGTGGCCGTACATCAATGTCAGGAAAGAATACGAGAATCAAATAGTCCTGAAGGTTGCGACCGAGTATTTCGTCGACTTTCGGATGGAGAGAGAGTTAGGTGACGTCTGCATCAGATACATAAAGGCTCGGACGCAGAGAGCATTTCAGCCTGCCGTGAACGACCGCTAGTGGCCGACTTCTGACTGTTGCCACGAACCTGAACGAACGACGGGTCTAATTGCACTTAACCCACTGTTTTGTAATCGGTTTTCGGCATGCTGACGGGTTATAATACAGGTATCTTTCCCCCACAAGGAAGCGCCATGAAACCCGCCACTGACCTCGCCCCGATCGAGGATCTCGATCGCAATATCCTCACCCTCTGTAACCATATCAATGCCGCAACCTATGAGTTGCTGGTCCTGATCCGTGAGTTCGATGAACGTGCCGGATGGCTGAAG